>DLAL01000019.1 GCA_002493945.1 Porphyromonadaceae bacterium UBA7048 | reverse complement strand
GCAACATCGGAGCTTGCAACATCATAATTACGATTCAACTGATAAATGGTCCCCCGACCAAATCCATAGTTTACCAAGACTCCATCTTTGCACATTCTCTTGAGAAGTTTTGTTAAATCACTTGGATGAAGCTCGATTGCATTCTGCAGACTTGAATTTGAAACCGTTCCTTCAGTTAAAGCTGTCGCAAGTATTATAAGTTCATTATGAGGAATACTGATGATACTTTCTCCGAAGATATGTTTCAATTCTGAAATTGTATCTTCAGAGAACAATGATTCTAACGGAAGAAACAGTTCAACAGTATCAGGATGACTCTTTTCACAAATATATGGACGACGCCATTTCGCGAATTTCCAGCCTTCAATAATCTTATCTACTCCGCTTCCAGCTTTATCCGAACGGCCTATAAGAGCGAACATCTTCTGAAGCGATGGATTCCTGCATTCACTATGGCCACCTTCATAATACTGAGAAATAGAAATCAATAAGGTACCAGGGTTTCGCATAATGATACTTGTCGGTCGTTTTTCGATGACAAGTCTTGGAGAACGACTATAGCAGGAATGCACGCATAAGTTTATAAAAGCTTCACGGATGGCTTCATGGGCCGGAGTTTCTTCTTGACGTTCATCACCCTTAAGTATAAAGGGTTTGGGCAGTACTGCATGCAACTTTGGCAGTACTCTACGGTAAAATTGGAATAAGTTGCACTCCCATGTCCCGTCAGGGTATAAGCGGTCTATCCAGCGGAGCTTCTCTGTATCTGCAGGTATCTCTCTGTAATCAAGCATAAAGTCTGGCAAACACGCAACATCTGTTATGGATTCGGTTTTTCCGAACATGAGAATACCAGCTAAAGTAAAGCCTTCCTCACCTGTTACTCTGTCTTTCCGATATCCGCCAAGTTTTTTCATCAGTTCAATATCCTCCAAGACAGTCCATGGATGTGCTGGAGATAGATTGGTGAATAGAGTTTTATATTGTTGAAAGGAAATGGAATCTATATCCTCCCAACTATAGTTGGGTAGAATAATGGCCTCCTGAAGAACCTCGGAATTTCTTCTGTCTGCGAACATTTGGGAAACTGTGGACGCTTCGCATCGGTAGTCCCCCTCATTGTCACGCCGAAAAGTACCGGTCATCGGGTCTTTCCCTAAATATACAGGCCGTTGTTCTCTTGTAGCTCTTGGAATGAAAAATGCAAGTATATAGCCCTCTCCATATTTTTCAGCTACAATATCATCTTCGCGGAGAAGCGGGATACTTACTTTTTCCTTGTCATGCTGAAGGTCGGAAAACTTTTTTCTGAAGTCAGCAACTGTGTGTTCGCTAAGCGGATCAACCGAGAAGATGTCATTTTTTTCGCGGACACCAAAAATCACAACTCCTCCATCAGTATTGGCAAAGGATGAATATGTTTCCCAAAAAGATCCCGGGAAGCCTCCTTTGGCTGATTTGAACTCAACCTCGCGGCTCTCTTTGTTTTGGAGCATTTCATCTAAAAATCCTTTGATTTTCAGACTTTCTTTTATGTAGTCTTGTTCCATAACACTTCCGGAAGTTTTAATATTTGCATTTATGGGTAGAAAATATAGCCGATCCCAATTTAATATTTATCAGTATAGGAACTTGGCTTTGAATTCAATGCAAAATTAAAAACTATTTTTGATATGGAAATAGATTATTCAAATATACTGAGGCGAAACGCACTCTTTTGTATTATTTCGCGCTAAATTGTACAGCTCTCCGCGAGAGCAGGAGGGTGATGTCGTAGACGGTGTAGGTCACCGTGGCGGCGGCCATGCAGAGGATGCTGAGTGCCACCTCGCTGCCGTAGGTCGTGATGAATCGTGCGGCTGCCGTGCCTGCTGTGACGGCATCGGTGATGGCTGCGAGAAGCCGGGGGTAGCAGAGTGCCGAGACTATGCCGCAGACGAAGCCTGCGAGGGCGGCCAGCACTATGGCCAGACGGTTGCGGCGGCGCTGCTGCTCGAGCTGCTGCTTCACCAGTTCGACCGAGCGGAGCTTTTCTTCCAGTCGCGACATGAATGTGTCGTCCGGCGCCATGACCGGACTGAAGTCCTGCAGAATGGCTTTCAGTCTATCTTCCTCCATATGGCTGTTCGGTTAAAAATCCTTTGAGATGCTGCCGGCCTCGCGACAGCTGTTGCTTGACGGCTTCCTCGGAGCTGCCGGTGATGCCGGCTATCTCGGCCACGGAGTAGCCCTGCATGTAGTGCAGCAGTATGGCCGTCCGTTCTTTGGGCGAGAGCAGGTCGAGGGCTTTGTAGAGATGGTCGTATTCGAATGTGCTGTCGGCGCGCTCGCCCGAGGCCATGCAGGCGGCTTCGGACAGCGGCTCGGAGAGGGTGCGGCTCCGGCGGTTGCTGATGAATGTGTTGCAGGCTATGCGGTAGATCCACGATGTGAAGCGGCACTCCTCGCGGAAGCTGTCGCAGGCCAGATATGCCTTGACGAGTGTCTCCTGGGCCAGGTCGTCGGCAAGGGCGCTGTCACCGCAGCAGAGAGCGGTCAGAAAGCGCCTGAGCTCTCTCTGATTGCTCTCTACGTATTGTATGAATCGTCCGCGGTCCATCACCCGGGATTATTTCGCGCACTTGTCGTCGTTGTCAGCAATGTTTTTCCGGGTGATGAAGTACACCACCAGATAGGCTATGCCTATGGCGAGACCGAGTCCGGCCACTATGAACGACGGCTGATCGTTGATGTCGAAGTAGGCTGCGGTGTTGGCGGCGATGGCTGAATAGATGCAGGCAGCGATGCCGATGAAGGTGAATATGCAGCCCCTGAGCAGACGCAGCTGAAGGACTTCGCGGGGCGTCTTCTGCTTCTTGCCGAGGGCTTCGACGAGGCTGTCGGCGTCGATGGACGAATTGTTCTCGATGGCCTTGATGATGATTTCGGCGTTCTTGTTGTCCTTGTTGGTGGCGTGGCGGTAGAATATCCACACGATAAGTACGGGGAGCACTACGCAGATGGCGATGGGTATCAGCAATGCTAAGATTTCTTCCATGATGTATATCGGTTAAAAACGGGGTTTATAAATCTATGTCTTTCGAGATATCTCGACTATAAGACGCAACCCCGCGGCCAAAGGTGACATCGCCGTGCGAAAAATTTTTTCAGATTGCTCCGTAGTAGCGGAAGGTGGTGGTGTTGCCCTCGTCGTCGGTGGTGGTGATGGTGCGGCAGCGGGTGCGGTCGTCGCGACGTGCCGACCGTGCCGAGCGCGCGTCGGTCTGATGGCGGCACACACGTCTGACCTCGTCGCCCCAGCGGCGCAGTTCCTTCAGCTCTTCAAGCGACTCCAGGGACCTGAGCGATTCGAGCGACCGGAGCGACTCGAGAGACTGCAGCCCGTCGAGCGATGTGAGCGACTGCTCTCCGTCGGGGTGCATCACTCCGTAGCGGTCGATGAATCCGCTGGTGTCGCCGTTCTTGTCGAGCGACTTGTTGCGCCAGGTCATGACGAAGGTGTAGGTGGTCGACGAACCTTTGCGGCCGGGGGTGGACTGGAGGGTGTACTTCGACTCGGTCCGGTTGTCCTCGAAGTGGTAGATGAAGCTGTCCTTGGTGCGCATGGCCGAGACGGTGTTCTCGCGTTCGTCCTCGAAGGCCTTCACGAGTTTTTCGTAGTACTTCGGAGAGTAGAAATTCAGCACTTTGGTGATGCGGCATACCTTGTGATTCTTGGGCGTGCGGCGCTCGGTGTAGGTCATCTCGACGTCCTGGTTGTGCTCTATGGACTTGATGACGCGGTTTATGCGGTCCTGTGCCGCGGCGACGATGCTGCAGGCCGAGAGGATAAGCAGTATGATGATATTCTTCATGCGTGTATATGGAGTATAATGGTGTTAGAAACTTTCGAGGATGTCGCGGCGGACTGATTCTGCCACGGTGGGGTCAGATATGTCGCGTGTGACGCTTGCGAGTATCTGCTCCTGGAGCTCGGCGTCGATGTCGCGGCCGGCGAGCGCCGCCTGCAGGCTGTCGGCGAACTGCTCGGCGCGTATGAGGTCGTCGTAAATGAGGCTTATGTCGGTCACGGTCTTGCCTCCGCGCGATATGTAGCTGCCCTGCAGCGAGGCGTAGAGCTCGGAGTCGTAGTCCGTGGCCGGGCTGACGGCGAAGGGCACGATGATGCCTGCCATGAGTGCCACGGCTGCAGCTATGCTTGCCGCTGCCAGCCATATGCTGCGGCGTCGCCGGCGCTGTTCCTTCCCGGCGGCAGGGGCCGATGCCTCCAGGGCCGCGTACCAGCTGAACATCTGACGGTATTCCTCCAGGTCTCCGGCGTCGGCGTTGTGCGCGAACCATCCGTAGACCGACCGTTCCTCGGCAGGGGTGGTGGAGCCGTCGAGGAATTTTTCTATCAGTATTTTTACTTCGGATTCGGTCATTTGTGTCATTTGTAGAGGATGTTGATGTTGAAGACTTGGGCCACACGCCGGCGCGCCCTCGACAGTGCCGTGCGCACGGCTCCCTCGGATGTGTTGAGCAGCCGTGCTATCGTGGCGTTGTCATAGCCTTCGATGTGCCTCAGCCGCAGGAGTATCTGCTGGGTGTCGGGCAGCGACGCCATCACCGAGTCGATGTACTGTGTGCGCTGACGGCTGATGAGGGCGTCGTCGGGCTGCTCCTCACCGGCGGCGTCGGCCTCGGACAGGCAGCAGCGGTCGGTGTGGTGCGAGTCGCGCACTGCCGTCAGTGCCAGCCGCTTGGCTATCAGCACTGCCAGCGCCTCCACCGAGCGGTACTCGCCGAGGTCGTCGCGCATCGACCACAGGCGCAGCATCGTATCCTGGACTATGTCCTGTGCTTCGTCTGACGAGCCGCTTATCTGTCCGGCTACTTTGAGCAGCCGGGGACGCAGGGAGCAGGCAAGTATTTCGAACTCTTGTGTGGTCATTACACTCAGTAGACTCGCGACCTGCCCGTTTGTTACACGCTTTTCCGAAAAATCTTTATTCGACGATGATTTTCCTCGACCGTCCGGCGGCGCTCACCACGTAGACGCCTCTGCTGACGGCGCCCGTGCGGAGCGTGGCTGTGCCGTCGGCGTCCGCTGCGGCGCATGCTACGGTGCGGCCCTGCATGTCGGTCAGCTCGGCCCGGAATGTGTCGAGGCCCGGTATGGTGACTGTCAGCATATCACCCTGCCGGCGCACGGTCATGTCGCCGGGCACGACGGCGCTCGGCCCTATGAGCGATGCCTTGCGCCTGAGCACCTCTCGGAGTCCTGCCTCGGCGTCGAATTTCCCGGCGCCGAAGCGCAGGGGGCGCGTGGCGGTGAAGCGGTCCTTACGTGCTGTGGCGTATATTATGTCGTGCACGTCGTCGGCCGTCAGCGACGGGTCGGCCTCGAGCCACAGGGCTATGCCTCCGGCCACGGCCGGTGTAGCCATCGACGTGCCGTATTCGAGCGCCCAGTAGTCGGTGCGGTCCGTTCCGGCCTTGCTGCCCGTCACGTGCTCATAGTTGGGGTGCGACTCCACGTAGGGCGTCGACGCCACCGAGATAATCATGCATCCGGGGGCCGCCGTCACGGGCAGCTGACGTCCGTCGACCGTCGTGCCGAGCGACGACCAGGGGGCGTACTGGCCCTCCTCGAAGTCACCTGTCGAGATGGTTTTGCCGTCGATGTTGTCGAAAGCCGGCCGTGTGACGTACGCTCCGGCCGACACTGCGCCGACTGTGCAGGCCATCGAGGATATGGACATGTTCTGACTGCCGTTGTGCCATCCGTCGCGTGCGAAGCCGCGCAGGATACAGTTCTCTCCGGCCATGTTGATGTCGATGCGCTGGCCGGCCGCACCCTTGATTATGACGGCCGGCATTATGCCTATGTCGGAGTTCGTCTCGGGGTTGATGTGCAGGCTGTAGTAGACGTAGAAACTCGGGCGTCCGTTGGTCGAGGCGTTGGTGTCGTAGTGGGCCGAGAGTGTGGAGTTGGTGAAAGCCTTGTCGAATATCTCGTGCGACAGTGCCTCGAGTCCTTCGGGAATCTCCTCGGAGTAGTCGTAGCTGTTGATGAGGAATGTTTCGTCGGGATTTGCTTCGACGGGGAAGGTCACCAGCGGTTCGGTTTTCTTTGTGTCGTACAGCGCCAGCGACATGCTGATGTCGCGCGAGTCGCCGCTCCACACGGCCATGCCTCCTTCGAAGACCTTCTCCGGGTCCCAGTGGTATATCAGCGTGCAGGCCTCGGTCTGTTCTTCGGTGAGGGTGGCGGTCACCGAGTGGCCTGTCTCGCCGTCGTTGCCGGCCGCTATGCACAGGATGGCGTCGCCGCTGTCGTAGGTGGCTGCCTGAAGGCTTCGCGCGAAGAGGTCGGTGCCGTCGCGCGGCCCGAGGAAGTCGGAGATGGACAGGTTGATGACGCAGGGCTTGCCCTCGTCGCGTGCGAATGCGGCGATTTTCGACACCCCTTCGGCGATGTAGTCGTCAATGAGTTCGCCGGAACTTACCACGATGTCGGCGCCGGTGGCCATGCCGTTGTACTGTCCGCCGGGATAGTATCCTGCCATGGTGCCGAGCACGTGGCTGCCGTGCATCTCCTCGCTGTTGTCGGTGGTCAGGGCGTCGATGACCGCCTGCTGGCTGTACTCGGTGGCATCGGGGCCTGTGCTGAAGTACCGCAGCACGCGGCTGTGGCCGTCGCTGCGCCTGAATGACGGATTCTGAAAGTCGAATCCATTGTCAAATATTCCGGCAATGACGCCTTTGCCCGTGTACACCTCGCCGTCGATGCCGGGGGCGCTGTTCGCCGCGGCGGCGCCGGTCTCGCGTGCGGATATGTCGTTGGTCGCGGTGCCGGGGCGCGACAGCCGTATGGCGCTCACCTGCGGCAGTGCCGCGATGGCCTCGAACTGGGCGAGGGTGCCGCGGACGATGGCTATGCCGTCGTTCATGCGGCGGAAGCCGGAGTAGAGTTCTTCGGGCAGCTCTGCTTCGTAGCCGGGACCGAATGAGACGAAGCCCGAGTGCAGGGCCGACGAGCGGGCTCCGGGCTCTTGCCCGAAGAGGATGTGCTGTCGCGACGGACCGTCGAATTTTGACGAAAGCGGATGGCCGGCGGCGGAGCAGGGCAGTATGCCCGTGGCGGTCAGTGCCGTCATGAGGAGGAGGGAGGCTAATGTTTTCATGGGCTTGAGCGGCGCATATTACGTGGGTGATGCAGTAGTATCTCTTCCCGCAGCCTCAGATTGTCGAGGTGCAGGTATATCTCTGTGGTGGCTATGGACTCGTGTCCGAGCATGGCCTGGATGGCGCGGAGGTTGGCGCCTCCTTCGAGCAGGTGTGTGGCGAAGGAGTGGCGGAGGGTGTGGGGCGATATGACCTTGCGGATTCCGGCTGCCTCGGCCAGGTCGCGGACTATGTAGAACACCATCGTGCGCGTCAGATGCGCTCCCCGGCGGTTGAGGAACACGTAGTCTTCCTCGCCGCGCTTGACGGGGTCGCCGCATCGCCGGCGCTGGTCGAGGTAGGCGCGCGTCTCGTCAATGGCGGCCTCGCTCATGGGCACAAGGCGCTCCTTCGAGCCCTTGCCCGTCACCGACAGATACCCTTCGTCGAAGAATACGCGCCTGAGCTGGAGTCCGCACAGTTCGCTCACGCGCAGCCCCGAGCCGTAGAGCATCTCGATGATGGCGCGGTTGCGCTGGCCCTGCGGATGGTTGATGTCGACGGCGTCTATCATGTCGTTGATTTCGTCGATGGTCAGCACTTCGGGAAGATGGCGTCCGGTGTGCGGCGCTTCGAGCAGCTCGGCCGGGTCATGTCTGAGGATGCCTTCAATGATGAGGTATCTGAAGAACGAGCGTATGGCCGCTACGGCCCGTGCCTGCGTGGTCAGGGCTATTCCGCTGTCGTGGAGGGCCTGCACATAGCCGCGGAGGTCGTCGGTCGATGCCGCCACGGTGTCGGTGCCTGTGTCGGCCAGCCATGCCGAGAGCCTGTCGAGGTCGCCCAGATAGGCCGTGCGCGTGTTTGCGCTCAGTCCCCGTTCGAGCATCATGAAGGCCTCGTAGTGCGGCCGTGTGGCCGCGTATGCCGGCAGGGATGCGGTCGCAGTCATCATATTGTGCCTTGTTCCACGCAGCGCGCTATGCGGTCGAGCGTGCTGTCGTCCTTGTTTTTCTTCGGGTTGTACGAACTCTTCAGACTCACGCCGAACAGTTTGCCGAATCCCTGCCAGAACGTGGCGCGGAACGAGCCTAAGAATGCCTTCACGATGTCGTAGCTGCTCTGGTGAGTCTCGCGCTGTATCAGTTTGATGAGCACGCGCGCCTGACGCCGCGAGAATTTCTTCAGCACGGGCTTGTACTGCTCGAACAGCGACTTCTCCATCTGCTTCAGATACTCCTCGCGCTCCTTCTGGGTGGGGAAGGTCTCGATGTACTCGTAGGTCTCGACGAGCGTTTCGGCTATGAGCTTGGCGTAGGGCAGGGTCAGCTTCACGTCGCGCACGGTGCGCCAGAAGAACTCCTCGTCCTTCTTGTTCTTGAACGTCATCTTGGGGAATACTGTCAGCTCCTGCAGGTGCACCACCATGACGGTGTCGCCCTCCTCGTCCACGCGCCAGGAATATCCGCGGTAGGGGTCGCGGCGCACGGACTGGGTCTGCTCCGCTTCGGCACGCGCACGGGCCACCTTGTCCGCATCGCTTTCCTTGCGTGCGGCTGCCGGAAGCTGTGCCAGAAGAATGGCGAGTATGAGGAGGATGTGCTTCATTCTGACGGAGTGATGAATGTCGATAGAAATCTAACGTATCGCGCGTGCGTAAGGTTCTCTCCGTGGCGTGGCGCAGTGGAGAAAAGACAAAAAGAGCATCGGACGCACGCCGATGCTCTCCTTGTGACTGATACAGGATTCAAACCT
>DLAL01000070.1:81058-93624 GCA_002493945.1 Porphyromonadaceae bacterium UBA7048 | reverse complement strand
CAACTTTTTTCAGAACGAGACACTACTCGATGTCAAGCGGAATGAGATTGTCACCGTTGAAGCGGTCGAAGTCTGACCAGAATAGTCGGTCTTGTATGACACGATATTTCTCAAACTCGGATTCGGCAAAGGCCTTGGCAAATTCGGCAGTAATATTTCCGGCATCCTGCAGGACAGCGTTGTCGGTCGCCTGAAGAATCATGTCGATACGTTTTGCCCAATCCCCCATCGTCATCGGGATATGCCGTTTCGCCATAACTTCCGCCATGTCGAGGACGGCGTTGACGAGGCGTCCCATGATTTCAAGTTCGTTGCCTTTGAGATAGTTTTTGGCGACACTGACATCTGTCTTCACAATCTTTCCTTCGGGCGCGTTCTCCCACGTTGTCAGTCCCATGTGTTCCTTCTCGGCATCAGCTCGCTCAACAATCAGCTCGGCGGCAGTATGACCATGCGTAGCATAGTGCATCTTGTTCTGAATCTTCTTAAAGAACAGTCGGGTAGTGGGCGCGTCTCGGTTATAGTCGATAGCCGTGGCATAAATATCCGTCAACTTTTGATAGAAACGCCGTTCACTGAGTCGTATCTCTCGTATTTCGGCTAACAGATGCTCGAAATAGTCGATATTGAGGAACGTTCCGTTCTCCATCCGTTTCTTGTCAATCACATATCCACGTATAGCGAACTGACGCAAAATGAATGTACACCACTGCCTGAACTGCGTGGCACGGGTGCTGTTCACGCGATAGCCGACACTGATAATGGCATCGAGATTGTAGAAAGCAGTCTTATACAATTTACCGTCGGATGCAGTTGTTTCCATTTTGGAAATAACTGAATTCTCTGAAAGTTCACCGCTCTCAAATATATTCTTCAGATGTTTGCTTATGGCAGGTATTCCCACATCGAAAAGTTCTGCCATAGCCTTCTGCGTGCACCACACCGTTTCATCATGGTACACTACCTGCACGCCCGATTCTTTCCCTTCAATCTGAAAGATCAGGAACTCCGCCGTACTGTTTCGTATCTCGAATTTCTTAGCCATATTAAATCGATGTCAGAATAAGTCTCGGTACAAATGTACGCTAAAAATCCATAGAAAACAAGTGTCCTATGCGAAAAGTGCAAATAAAAATGGAGCGTAACCTGCTGGGCTACACTCCATTTTATTATCGTTGGTTATGTGGTTTACTTCACTTCCTCGAAGTCTACGTCAGTGACGTGGTCGTCGGCGCCGCCGTTGCCGGGCTGTGCGCCTGCTCCGGGCTGAGCACCTGCCTGCTGGGCCTGTGCCTGAGCATTGAGGATGTCCTGCTGGGCTGCGCCGAAGGCATTCTTGACTGCGTCGATGGCGCCGTCAATCGACTGGATGTCGCCGCCCTTGTGGGCTTCGCGGAGCTGCTGGAGAGCGGTTTCGATGGCTGAACGCTTGTCGGCAGGAATCTTGTCGCCGAGTTCCTTGAGCTGCTTTTCGGTCTGGAAGATGATGGCGTCGGCTTCGTTGAGCTTGTCGATGCGCATCTTCTCGCGTGCGTCGGCGTCAGCGTTTGCTGCGGCTTCGTCCTTCATACGCTTGATTTCTTCTTCGGTCAGGCCGCTGGATGCTTCGATGCGGATGCTCTGTTCCTTTCCGGTGGCTTTGTCTTTGGCCGATACGTTGAGGATACCGTTGGCGTCGATTTCGAAGGTAACTTCGATCTGAGGTATGCCGCGGGGTGCGGGAGCGATGCCGTCGAGGTGGAACTTGCCGAGGAGTTTGTCGTCCTTTGCCATGGGACGTTCGCCCTGGAGGACGTTGATTTCTACCGAAGGCTGGTTGTCCTGAGCGGTCGAGAATGTCTCGCTCTTGCGGGTCGGGATAGTGGTGTTGGCTTCGATGAGCTTGGTCATGACGCCGCCGAGGGTCTCGATACCTACCGACAGAGGCACTACGTCGAGGAGGACGATGTTCTCTTTGACATCACCCGAGAGGATACCGCCCTGGATGGCAGCGCCTACGGCTACTACTTCATCGGGGTTGACACCCTTGCTGGGAGCCTTGCCGAAGAATTTCTCAACTACCTGCTGGATGGCAGGGATACGGGTCGAACCGCCGACGAGGATGACTTCGTCGATTTCGGATGCCTTCAGGCCTGCGTCGCGGAGCGCTGCTTCGCAAGGTGCGATGGTGGCGTTGATGAGACGGTCGGCGAGCTGCTCGAACTGAGCGCGGGTGAGGGTCTTCACGAGGTGCTTGGGACCCGATGCCGATGCGGTGATGTAGGGGAGGTTGATTTCGGTGGATGTGGCGCTCGAAAGTTCGATTTTAGCTTTTTCGGCTGCTTCTTTGAGGCGCTGGAGTGCCATCGGGTCCTTGCGGAGGTCAATGCCTTCGTCCTTGAGGAAGCCGTCGGCAAGCCAGTCGATGATGACGTGGTCGAAGTCATCACCGCCGAGGTGGGTGTCGCCGTTGGTCGACTTCACTTCGAATACGCCGTCGCCGAGTTCGAGGATGGAGATATCGAATGTACCGCCGCCGAGGTCGAATACAGCGATTTTCTGGTCTTTGTTGGTCTTGTCAAGGCCGTAGGCAAGAGCGGCTGCCGTAGGTTCGTTGACGATACGGCGAACGGTGAGGCCGGCGATTTCGCCTGCTTCCTTGGTGGCCTGACGCTGGGCGTCGTTGAAGTATGCGGGGACGGTGATGACGGCTTCGGTCACTTCCTGTCCGAGGTAGTCTTCGGCGGTCTTCTTCATCTTCTGGAGAATCATTGCCGAGATTTCCTGAGGAGTGTATTCGCGACCGTCGACAGCGACACGGATGGTGTCGTTCTTGCCGCGGATTACCTTATAAGGTACGCGTTCGATTTCGTTGATGACTTTGTCGTATTGTTCGCCCATGAAACGCTTGATCGAGTAGATGGTGCGTTCGGGGTTGGTGATGGCCTGACGTTTTGCGGGGTCGCCCACTTTGCGTTCGCCGCCATCGACGAATGCTACTACAGAAGGAGTGGTGTTGCGACCTTCGCTGTTGGGGATGACAACGGGGTTGTTGCCTTCAAGAACGGCAACGCATGAGTTGGTTGTACCTAAGTCGATACCTATGATTTTTCCCATAGTTCCTTATATGTTTTTTATATTGTTATATTTTTTTCGTTTTGCTGACTATAAAACAAATCGTATGCCAAAAAAGTTGAGACTGACAAAGTGTCATACGGGTGTCAGAGCCGCTGCAGTTGCTTAAATATGTTAAAATAGCTATTACTCACCGTTTCCTTGAGATTTATGCAGTAACTTTGACTTAAAATAGTATAATGATGAATCCACTGAATAGCCTTGTCACGGCTTTCAGGCGCTATCGTAGCCTGAAAGTCATGCCGCTGCGGCTTGAGTTTGTCGTCACGGACTGGTGCAATCTCAACTGCCGCGGCTGCACGCACTATTCTCCTCTGGCTCCCAAAGAGTTCGAGCCTCTCGATGTGCTCGAGCGGAATATGTCGGCGCTGAGCCGCGCCTGCGGCAATCAGATCGAATCGGCCTACCTCATCGGGGGCGAGACGCTTCTGTATCCCGACCTTGCGGAAGCGATGCGTCTCCAGCGGCGTTATTTCCGCGATGCCCGGCTGTACGTATTCACCAACGGCCTCGCCCTCCCGCGGATGTCAGAAGAATTCTGGACTGCCTGCCGCGACACTGACACAGTCGTTGCGCTCACGCGCTATCCGATAAAGTTCGACTATGACGCAGCCGAGGCTCTGTGCGAGTCGCGGGGCGTGCGCTGCGAAGTATTCGGCGACCGTTCGGACGACGGCTCGTTTTTCCGCTTCGCCCTTGACCCGAGCGGACGTCAGAACGCCCGGATGTCGCACTTCAAGTGCTACAACCGCGGCTGTGTTTCCGTCACGGGCGACCGTGTATATCCTTGCTCCATCAGTGCCTGCGTAGGACATCTCAACCGTGCGCACGGCACGTCCTTCGAGCATCGCGACGGTGACTTCATCGCCGTGAAGGATGTCAGAAACGCCGACGACATACGGCGTCTGCGCGACCGTCCCGTGCCGTTCTGCCGCTACTGCATCTGTCCGCCCGCCACGGTGCCTTACGGCCCGTCGAAGCGCGACCGTGCAGAGTGGGTGGAGGACTGATTGTCGAACTGATAGAGCAGTATCATCGTCATGTTCGACCTTTCGGCCCGTTATCTTGTCTGCGCTCTGCTGCTGGCGGTCGCGGAGGCTCTTTATATAGGAATAGCGCTGCGGAGGCGCATCATCGACTGTCCCGGCGTCCGCGCGTCACACCGCCATGCCGCCGTCAGCGGAGGGGGTGTGGTGTTCGTTTTGGCAGTATGGCTGGCGGCCCTTGTCTGCGGTTTCGGCAGCTATCTCTTTCTGACGGGATTGACGGCTGTCGCCGCCGTGAGTTTTGTGGATGACATCAGGCCGCTGCGCGTCAGTGTGCGGCTTGTGGTGCAGATTCTCGCCACGGGGCTTGCTCTGTGGCAACTGGAGCGAGACGGATGCATGCTTCCGCTGTGGTCGCTTCCGCTCGTGGCTGTCATGATGACAGGTGTTCTGAATGTCTATAACTTCATGGACGGTATCAATGGCATGACAGCTCTGTACTCGGTGTCGGTGATTGTGCCGCTGATATGCGTCAATGCCTCCTACGGATTTATCGATCCGCCGGTGCTCTATCTGCTTCTGACAGCGGTGGTAGTGTTCGGCTACTTCAACGTGCGGCGCCGTGCGCTCTGCTTCGCAGGTGATGTCGGAGCCGTTTCGATGGCATTCGTGCTGGTCTATGCCATATTGTCGCTTATATTGCAGACCGGGCAGTGGTGGTATGCCGGTTTCATGGCTGTCTACGGAGTGGACGGTGTGCTCACCATCATTCACCGTATGCTGCTCGGAGAGAATCCGGCACGTGCGCACCGCCGCCATGTGTACCAGCTTCTGGCTAATGAAGGGGGCGCCGGCCATGTGGCAGTATCGGCGGCGTATGCTTCCGCCCAGCTTGTTATCTCGGCGTGCCTGTGCGTGCCTGAGTTCAGTCCCAGCGCTGTGCTGACAGTGTCGGTCGTGGTGCTTTCAGTGGTGTGGGTATGGCTTACGGGCAAATATTTTCCACGCCACATGGCGGCCATGACTTCCGCCCGAATATCCGGAAACGTGCATAATTATGACAGAAGTCAGAAATCTTGACCGGGATAAGCTCGACTTTGCGAACGGCAAGATTGGTCCGCTGTTCCTCGCCCTTTTCTTTCCGACCCTTATCGGCGCAAGATATTCAACTCGGCTCTTACGGTGATTGACGGTATCTTCGTCGGTCAGGGGGAGTGTGTGTGGGCATGATGCGCACAAAAAAAGCAAGCACCCGCCGAGTGAACGGCGGATGCCTGCTGCAAGCTGAATATTAGAAGGATTGTAGTTTCCGTTTATTTGCTCTGGTGCTCGTATTTGAGAGTCATCGAGGGCTGGTCGCATACTTCTGCGGGACCGAAGTACTGGATGGGACCGGGATAGATGTAGCAGGTGTTCTGAGCCCACTGTTCGCGGTTTTCGGAGAACTTGCGGAAGGGTGCGCCGTCAAGGCGGACGAGAGCTTTCTGGATTACGGGCTTGTCCTCTGCGTTGCGGCGCTCGATGTTCATCATCATGGTCACGGGGATACCGCCGGGAATCCACTGCACTGCGGGCTTGACGAGGTTGCGGATAGCCGACATGTAGCCGGTGACGCCTGCGTTGATGAGGGCGGCGGCGTTGAAGCCGAGCGAGTAGCAGTAGTCGGCGTCGAAGTTCGACGGGTCGGCGCAGCGGCCTTCATATCCGAAGAAGTGGTGGAGGGGCGAGAACTTGCCGCCGTTGGCAGCGAACGAAGGATTCTCTTTGAGTTTCTTTGCCACGAGGCCGCTGAGAAGTTTCTCGGTCTCGATGAGCGATACCTGAACGTTGCCGTGGGGGTCGCGGTCGAGCATGAGCTGACGGGCCACGTCTTCGGGCAGGCTCTTGAGGGTTGCCACATTCTCGGGGCTGAGGTTGCCGAGGATGAATGCGGTGAGCTGCTCGGCGTCCATAGCGGCCACTTCGTTCTTGTGGCTGCCGAGGAGTTCGTTGAGCTCGGCGATGAGGCGCTTGATTTCGGGGATGAATTCGATGAGGCCTTCGGGGATGAGGACCGTACCGAAGTTGTTGCCTTCGGCTGCACGGGCTGCCACGATGCCAGCGATGTAGTCGACAACGTCGGCGAGGCTCATGTTGCGTGCTTCGATTTCCTCGGAGATGAGGCAGATGTTGGGCTGGGTCTGAAGAGCGCACTCAAGGGCGATGTGGCTTGCCGAGCGGCCCATCAGTTTGATGAAGTGCCAGTATTTCTTGGCCGAGTTGCAGTCACGCTGGATGTTGCCGATGACTTCGGAGTATACTTTGGTAGCGGTGTCGAAGCCGAACGATGTCTCGATGACGTCGTTCTTGAGGTCGCCGTCGATGGTCTTGGGGCAGCCGATGACCTGGATGCCGGTGTTGTGGGCCTTGTAGTACTCGGCAAGGATGGCTGCGTTGGTGTTCGAGTCGTCGCCGCCGATGATGACGAGAGCGGTGATGCCGAGTTCGCGGAGGATGACGAGACCCTTTTCGAACTGGTCTACTTTCTCGAGCTTGGTGCGGCCTGAGCCGATGATGTCGAAACCGCCGGTGTTGCGGTATTCGTCGATGATGGGAGCGGTGAGCTCGATGTATTTGTGGTCAACGAGACCGCCGGGGCCCATGAGGAAGCCGAAGAGGCGGCTGTCGCGGTGGATTCTCTTGATACCGTCGAAGATACCGCAGATGACGTTGTGTCCGCCGGGAGCCTGGCCGCCGGAGAGGATTACGCCTACATTGACGGGCTTGCCGGGGGTGGGGTTGGTATTCTTCTCGAAGCGGATTTCGGGAAGTCCGTAGGTATTGGGGAATATTCGTTCGATTGCTTCCTGATCGGCCACCGACTGAGTGGGCTGGCCTTCTACAACTTTCACCGGACCGGTGAGGGCTATCGGCAGCTTGGGCTGATATGCTGCACGGGCTTTCTGTAAAGCGCTTTTCTTCATTGTGTGAGAATGTCGGTTAAAGATTCATTTTCAGACTGCAAAGTAAGCAAAAAAATCCGAAAATAGTACCCTGCGAAGTGTCAATAAATGTTTAGAGGGCTTGGACGCCGCCGCTATATGCCGACGACGACCGTCGACAGCCTGGAGGGGTCGAGATAGCGCCTGGCCATCCCGGCGATGATGTCGGGAGTGAGCGTGCGGATGATGGTCTGCTGGCGCTCGAAGTAGTCGGGCGGAGTGCCCACGAGCAGCGAGGTGGCGTAGTGCGCCATCACCGAATCGGGGGTGTCCAGCACTTCGGCGAGCGTGCTCATGGCGTAGAGACGCAGGCGCTCGAGCTCGTCGCCGCAGGGCGGATTCTCTGCCAGCCGGCGCATTTCGGCACGTATCTCGTCGAGCACGCGGTCGGTGTACGACTTGTCGGCCTGCGCCGATATCTTGACGTTGGCGCCTTCCTGCGAGCCTGTCAGATAGGCGGATATACCATATGTAAGTCCCTTGTCTTCACGGATATTGCGCATCAGGCGGCTACCGAAGTATCCCCCGAGGGCCATCACCGTGTAGCGCAGCGGAATGTAGTCGGGATGCTGTCGGCCTATGGCCGGAAGTCCTGCCACGATGGCGCTCTGGAAGGTGTCGGGATGTTCCAGCCGTATATGCTGAGGCTCTGCCGGAGGGGCGAATGGCACGACCTCGAGGGAGTAGCCTTCGCCGAGCGGTGAGAGCGTGACGAGCATATCCCGCACGCGGCCGACGAGGCTGTCGTCGAGTGCCCCCGAGAGCATGGCGTGCATCTTTGCCGGGGCCGTGAGACGGCGGTGCACGTCGCGCGCGATGTCGGCATTGAAACTCTCGGCGTCACTTACTGTTAACGGATGTGAAAGAGGGTGCCCCTCGCCGTTCATGAGAATGTCGAAAGTTTCACCTGCTCTGAAATCGACCGTGTGCCTCATGGTCTCGATGCGCGTGCGGAGGCTCAGTCTGGCTGTGTCGATTCGGTCGGCCGGGAAGGTAGGGTTCATCACCATATCTGCCAGTACGGGCAGCAGGGCCGGGGCTTTGCTGTTGAGCATTGACAGGGATAAGGTGGTGTAGTGCGAGTGCTCGGCGGCAGCTATGCGCGCCCCGTTGAAGTCAAGGATGTCAGCGAGTTCCGACTGTCCGAAGGATGCCGTGGCCTCGGTCATGGCCGTGGCCGTAAGGCGCGTGTACACCTGATTGCCGGTCTCTGCCGCGCCGCCGGTGAAGTATAGGGTCAGACGGCAGACAGGCTGCTCGCCGCCGCTGACGCGGTGGAAGGTTATGCCGCCGGGCAGTGTCTCGACGACCTGCCGAGGGAGCTCGAGATGGCCGAAGGGCCGTACGGGAGGTACTTCTGAGCGGTTCATCGGAGTGTATTGATGAACTCGTTGGCGGCCTCGAGGTCGGCCGGTGTGTCGATGCCGAAGTTGGGTTCGTCGGTGAGGGACATGCGTATGCGGAAACCTCCCTGAAGCCAGCGGAGCTGCTCGAGCGACTCGGCCAGCTCGAGGGTGCTCTGCGGCAGCGCGCAGATGCGTTCCAGTGTCTCCGCTGTATATGCGTAGAGCCCGACGTGGGTGAAGAAGCGCGCTTTGTCGAGCCACTGCTGCCATTCAGCGCCGCGCACGTAGGGGATGATGGAGCGCGAGAAGTAGAGAGCGTTCATATTGTCGTCCATGACCACTTTCACCAGATTGGGGTCGAAGAGCGCTTCGAAGCCGCGTGCAGGGTCAAAGGGACGGGCAAGCGACGCGATGGTCACCTGCGGGTCGTCGAAGCTGTCCATGACCGACTGGAGCTGCGACTGCGCTATGAAGGGCTCGTCGCCCTGGATGTTGATGATGACGTCGGCTCCGCTCCCGAGCTTGCGGTATGCCTCCAGACAGCGGTCGGTGCCGCTGCGGTGAGCCTCGGAAGTCATGACGGCACGTCCGCCGAAGGCCTCGACAGCCTCGGCGATGCGGCTGTCGTCGGTAGCCACGGCCACTTCGGGCAGAACGGCGGCCACGCGCTCGTAGACGCGCTGTATCATCGGCTTGCCGCCTATCATGGCGAGCGGTTTGCCCGGGAAACGGGTGGAGGCGTAGCGTGCCGGTATTATTCCTATGAATGTCTTCTTATCCATTGTTATGATTGTCTTCGTGATTGGTTTTCGGTTCTTTGATTTCTGCCACGTAGAGCTGGGCGTTCTCGTAGCGGAGGACTTTCACGCGGCGTCCGGCCGGGATGAACTCACCGTCGGAGACGGCGTCGTAGACCGTGCCGCCGATTTCTATCTTTCCGGCAGGACGCAGGACGGTCACGGTATCGGCCTTGTGGCCGATGTAGCGTGCAGGCGACATGTCCACGCCTATGAATCCGTCGTCGACGCGGAGCTCGGTCATCAGTTCGGAGTGACGGCGGAACATCATCGGGCCGTGCGACGATGTGAGATACCACACAAGCGCCAGCGCGGCCGCACATCCTATGCCGACTATGACGAGGGCGCGGCCTACGGATGAGAGGTCGAATCCCGTCACGGCATCGTTGCTGATATATGCCCCGACAAGCGACGCCACCACGGCGATGATGCCGAGGATGCCGCAGATGCCGAAGCCCGGGATGATGAATATCTCCAGGGCTATGAGCACCACTCCGCAGATGAGTGTCAGCAGCACCCAGGCCGGAAGCGTGCCTGTGACGAGCATAGGCAGGAAGTAGAGCACGGCGGCTACGGTAGCGACTGCGGCTGCCACGCCGAGGCCCGGAGTGTGCATCTCCATGTAGATACCGCCGAGGATGAGCATGATCAGGACGGCGCGGACCGCGGCATTGGCGAGGAAGCCTATAAGAGTGTCGGACAGGTTGGCCGAATAGTAGTGTACGTCGGCATCAGGACGGCCGAGGTCCTCCAGGACGGTCCTGAGGTCGGGCGCTACTCCGTCGGCATATCCGCAGTCGACGGCCTGGTTGCCTGTGAGCGAGACCGACTCTTCGGGATTGACCATCGAGGCGGCTATGGCAGGGTCGCGGCGCCATAGCAGAGTGTCGCGGACGGCCTTCTTGCCGTGGTGCTCGGCGGTGGCGCGCATGATGGTGGCCATGTACGACTGATATTTCTCGGGCATAGGTTCGCCGGCCCCGTTCACCACTGTGGCCGAGCCCATGCTCGCTCCCGGCGCCATATAGACTGAGTCGCAGGCCAGGGCGATGAGCGCTCCGGCCGATGCCGCGTTCACATCCACGAATGCCACCGTGGGGATGTCAAGGCGCATCAGCGCCGTGCGGATGGAGTCGGCCGCGTCGAGGGCTCCGCCGTAGGTGTTTATCCGGAGGACAATGAGCGAGGCGTCGTCCTGCCGCGCCTCGCTCACGGCTTTGCGGAAGTGGTGCAGGGCGCTGTTGTTGATTTCAGTCTCCACGGGGATGACGAATACGGGCCCTTCTGTCGAGGATGCCGCCGCTGAGGGCGCGAGCGACAGAATGACAGCCATGCAGATGATGAGCAGTAAGGCGGATGGTGACAGTCGTTTCATATTCACGATTTGGATTTTTTGCCGAAGTAGGAGGGCAGCATCATGCACCCTGCGGCCAGATAGATATAGTAGCTGAAGAGTCGCCACACGAGCGCTATGACGGCAGCGATGCCGATGTTGCCGATCAGGTCGCCGTAATAATTGGCGAAAAGCCACTCGCTGATACCGCTGCCGCCCGGAGTGGGGCTGACCATGAGCACCACCCATACCACGAACTGTCGTGCGAACACTAGTAAGCCCGACGCCGAAGGCACGAAAGCAAGGAAGATGGCGTTCACGATGAAGTAGCGCGAGAACCACGACAGCACTGTGCCGCCGAAGAGTTCGGTCCACCAGCGGCGCGAACGGCCTTTGACCCACGCCGAGGTGGTCTCGATGTTGGTGGCGGTGTCGTTGATCTTGCGGCTCCAGCGGCGCAGCCATCTCATGGATGACATGCGGACGAGCAGATTGCGGACATAGACGGGCCGGGCGAGGATGGCGAAGTAGAGGATGGCCGTCCAGATGCAGATGCCTGCATACACAATCCAGAATACTGTGCGCACACCGCCGATGAAGAGTTTCTCGGACGAAGCCGCTGCAGTTGTCGCCATCGAGCCGAAGAGGTCGTCGAACGGCACTGTTAGCATTATCACCGGACAGAATACGACGAAAAACAGCTCGTCAAGAAAGAGAGTGGTCAGGGTCAGCGTGGTGGCGCGGCCCACGGAGATACCCTCGCGGTTGAGATAGAAGACGGCCAGTGCGCTGCCTCCGACCACCGACGGCGTTATGGCCGAGGTGAAGGCGCACATGATGTCGGTGCGGATGGCACTGAGCCATGATATGTCGCCTCCTCCGAGGGTGTGAAAGCGCCATGCCAGCCCGAAGTCGCGTCCGAGCACGAAGAGTGCGGCAAGCACAAGGAAGAGCACCGTGCGCGTGTCGAACACCACCGAGTCGAGCGTGCCGGGAGTGACGTCGCGATGATACATATACACTGCCACGCCCACCCCCAGCCCGACGGGGAGGATGGTGCGCCACAGTGTTTTCGACAGTTCTCCGGCCACCGGTATGTCAGAGATTAGGCTTGAGTTCAGCTATGATGGCACGGATGCGGCCTGTAGGGTCGGCTTCGCTGAATATTTCAGCACCTCCGCACAGACCTGAGAAACCGTCGGCCGACAGCAAGGCAATCTCTTCGTCGCTGAACGCCGAGAGCGGACGGTAGGCCACCACGGGGATGTGGCATCCTGCGGCACGGATGGCGTCTATGACTGATTTCGCATCTTTGACGCTGTCACCGAGAGCCACGTAGTCAATGTCGGCGTCAGCCAGCGCGCATGCCCGGCCGGCGTCGGTCACCTCGGCTCCTATGATAGCCTCGGCTCCGAGAGTCTCGCGCAGCTTCACGGGGTCCTCGGCGCCCCGGTGCACGAATACGCCGTGAAGCTCGAGTTCGCGCGCAAGGGCCACATCGTTCTCAATGGTGAGCATGATACCTGCTTCGCGGCAGAGCGCGACTACGTCGGGCGCGGCTTCGCGCACTTCATCGTCTGGAAGACCCGGCACACGCAGCTGAAGCCACTGAGCGCCGCCTTCGACAGCCATCTGAGCCATTTCGGCGAGGCTGTAGTTATCGTTGGGTGTTATTACTACCTGTAGCATATCTATGAAATATTTATCGTACGAACGATATAACGTTTAAGCTATGCAAAAGTACGGAAAAGACGCCGACCTGACAACAGTTTGTCCGATAATATTTGCTCTGCCGTCACTCACGGCGCAGAATCTCGAAGCCCGTGACGGAGTGTAGATGCACATAGATATACACTGCAGCCGGACGGGCGTATATCCAGTGCCCGTACTTGTTGCTGAACGGATTCTCGAATGCGTCGGTGTACAGCGGCTTGCCGTCGAAGTAGATGTTGCAGTTCACATCCGGCTTCTCCCGGAGCGCGCCGTCATCCATGTAGACGATGTACTTA
>DLAL01000070.1:0-80750 GCA_002493945.1 Porphyromonadaceae bacterium UBA7048 | reverse complement strand
TACTTATCGAGATAAAGCCACACATCCTGTCCGACCCCTATCTGCCGGGCGCTGGCTGGATTGAAGTCCTTGAGCTGCTCGGGTATGATATTCACCGGAGGATAGTATTCCACCCAGAACGACTCGGGCATGACACGGTGAAGAGTATAGGCCGGCATGTCTGATTCGGTGATCACAGGCGCGAACCACGTCCTGCCGGGGTCGAGCGACATGATGTCGGAGTACTGTCGGTTGACGCGCCACGCCCACGGGATGCACGCCGCAGGCTGTATGACACACGCCGAGAGCAGCGCAAGGGCGATGACGCGTGCCACACGGCGGTCGGCGACAAGCTGCGCCACGATATATCCGGCACCGAGACTGACGAATATCTGCAGTCCCCATGACGTGCGGTTGCCGATGCCGAGGAAATAACGGAATATGACGAATCCTGCAAGAGCCGCGCCGAAGCAGTACGCCATGACGGGCGTGTACACTTTTATCCGTGTGCGCCGGAGAGCCAGCAGTACAGTCACCGCCGCAGCGAATAGGTAGAACGACATCGAACTCAGCATCCCTTTGCGGAGGTTAAAGAATTGGTGGGTGATGTTGGACGCGCCCATCCTCTCCCATGTAGCCGGGGTCAGGAAGTAATATATCATGCCGAGCAGCAGGGCTGCCAGCCAGAGCATTGAGTATCGGTTTCGGTATTGGCGGAAGCAGATCAGTATGCCGAGCATACCTCCTGCCGTTACCACTCCGACCATTTCGTGCCACATGGTGGAGAGTATGCCGATGAGCAGGACTGCCGTTAAGCCGATTCGTTTCTGACGAAGAATCAACAGACCGCATGCGAAGATGAGTACGGTAGAAGGCAGGTAGTTGAGCGCATACATGGTGGTGTACATGCCTTCGTACCATGCCGGGAGGAATGAGAAGCCTGTCACCCACGTGGCGAATCCGATGAAAGACTTGCCCCAAAGGTCGGCGAGACGCGCCCCGAGGTAGATTGACAGTCCCGTCAGGATGCCGAAGACCGGAGCGAGCAGCCACTTGGGCAGTATCACCAGCGGTGCTCCGAAGAGATTCGGGAGTCGTCCGTTGTCGACGCTGAAGCGATAAATCAGATTCTCCGACATCCCTTTGAACCAGGATGCGAAACTGCCGTCGCCTTCAAAATCCGCCATGTATATGCCGAACTGAGGGTCGTCAAGGATTGCAGGCGCGAACCCGAAGAGACACGCATATATTATAGAGATTATGACCGTGGGGACGAGATAGGGCAGAGGGGCTATTCTTCGCATGCCGGCTGTATTTCTACGTTTTCAATTGTTCTGCACTTGGCGCTGAAGAACGGTTCATGTATGAGAATCCGCTGGAAATGCCCGGCATCATTCGTGAAGCCGCACACGCAAGCCTTCTCATAATATGAAGCTCCGTCAGTATAATGCAGAGTGACATCATATTTTCCTATATCGGAAGTACATTCGCCCGGGATGATGAATTCGCCCTTGTAGTGATAGACCGGGAGTCCACGGCCCACATCGCGGCACTTCTCCGGATTGAAATCGAGCAGGAAATCCGGAATAAAATTGCGGTATTGAGTATCGCCGTGTATGTAGACCAGATTAAAACAGATTCGGTTCAGTGTGTAGAGAGAAACATAGCGCGATGTCGTCTGCGGCGAGAACATGCCGGTCGAATCCGGGTAATTTTCGCCTAATTTTCTCATAATACCTTCTTCTTCACGAAGCCTCAGTACCCAGGGCATACAGAATGCCGGCTGTATGATGGAAGCTGCGAGAAGCACAAGTCCTGCGGCGGATGTCAGTCGGGAGGGGCGTATCAGTTGATTGGCGATATATGCCATTCCTAATGAGACAAGACAGATGTATTGCCACGTTACGCGATAACAGTTCATATAGCAGCGGAACAGAACCCAGGCTGCTAATGCGCCTCCGAATATGAAAGCAAGTTCGGGTGTGAAAAGCCGCTTGCGTGTGGCCTTGAACATTAGACCCAGACCGACGCTTATGACCAGGATATAGAACGGAACGCTTATGAGGGCGCCACGCCAGAACTGGTAAAGACCGTACCAATGGAACTGTCGGTCCATGCGTACATACGTGCACGGGATACTAAAATAATATACGCACGCCAGGACGAGGCCGGCAGTCCAAAGGACGATGTTGCGTGTGCGGTACTGCTTGAAGCACAGAGTGATGCCGATGATGCCTCCGAGAAGTGTGAACATGAGACTCTCATTCCACAAGCTGCCAAGGAAGCCGGCTGTTACAATCAGCCAGGGCTTCCGGATGGTATCATGCAATATGAAATACAACAAAGCCAGTGTCAGTGCTGTAGTGGGGATATAGTTGAGCGCGAACATGCGTGTGTACATACCGTCGTACCACGGTTCGAGGAATATTGTTCCGGCAGTCCAAATGCCCAGTGCCAGCAGGGAGGCGCGGCGTCCGATAATCAGACCGCCGGCCCACAATGTGGCTCCGAGACAGAGACTTAGCATCAGGGATATAAAGAGGTTCGGAAGTGTTATCAAGGCAGACCCGAAGAGATTGGGAATACGTCCGTTGTCTTCGGTTATACGGAAAATAAAATTTGTACATACATTTCGCCACCAGTCGGCGAAAGTTCCCGTCCTATTGTAATCACGCATGAATATGTCTCCGTACCACACATCATCAATCATGTACGGCGTATACCAGAACAGCATATATGCGACAATCATGACCAGCACAATCGTCGAATACCATATTATGTCTTTCGTCGAGTCTTTCATAGATATTTTACGTCGTAGAGGTAAGCGAATTGGTTGTCATAGGAATAATCACGGAGATAGAAGCCCGTGATATCCTCGTTGATGATGAGATTGAGCTGATGAGAAACGCGTATAAGCACGAACTTGCCGGCATCGTTGGAGAAGTACGATATGCTGCATGATGTGAGGCGCGGATAGCTCGTCCCGTATCTGACGTCGCACAGCCGGTTGGTCTGGTCGATGCGCTGATAGGGAAGCACTATCAGGCCTTTGTACAGGTATGCCTCGCAGCCGTCCATGCCGATGGGTGTGGCTTTCTCCGGGCTGAAGTCGCGCAGACGGTCAGGGACAACCTGAAAAAGCGGAAACCCGAACTGATTGTATGAGTTGAAATTGGGGCGTCCGAGTGTATAGAGCGGCTGCTCGGTGGGCAAGGTCATGGGAGCGAAAAGACCTTCCTTCCCGGGATTCGCTTTGGCCAGGGCCACAGCATATTCCTGCTCGTTACGCAGTCTCTGGAACCACGGGAGACATGCTGCGTGCTGTGCCATGCAGAGCAGTATAAGTGCGGCAGAACTCAGGCGGACAAGTCTTGATGACCGTACGAAAGTGCGGACGATGACGGCGAATCCGAGGGCTGTGAACACGAGCATCATCCACGAGGCGCGCTCGTTCGATGAAAACACGCGATGTACGCACCATCCGGCCACGGCTCCAGCAGTGATGTATATCAGGAGCGGAGTCCATATACGTGTACGCGTGGATTTCTTCATGAGAAGTACTGCGACGACGATGACGTATATGTAGAACCATATGGAATAGAATATGCCTGAAGTGAGGTGCTTGAACTCCCACATATTGAATTCCCAACCGATTCGATTCGTTGTCGCCGAAGCCAAAAAATAGACTGCGAATGCTATGAGACACCCTGCGAGCACGGCTGCGCTGCGTCGGTCGCGGTACGAGCGGTCGAATATCATGAGACCGCATACCCCTCCGACAAGAGTCGCAAGGGCCGATTCATGCCACATGCTCGACAGCAGACTTATGCCGAAAAGGGTCCATACGGACGTACGGGGTCGGAAATACAGAAGTGTGCAGAGGAGCACGAGTACCATGGTCGGCACATAGTTGGTGGCATATGCGGTGCCGAACATATAGCACGCCCACGGGAGCATGTACAGAACACCCAGAAGCCATACGGTGAATCCGGCCGCCGACCTGCGCCATATGCCTGTGAGTTTTGCTCCAAGCCATACAGTCAGGCCGAGGCAGCATCCGTTCAGTATGGCCGGAATCCAGTTGGTGAATCCTATGAGCACCGGCATTATCAGGTTGGGAATCCGGATATTATCTTTCGTGCTGCGGAATTCGAAGTTATCCAAGAACCCCTTCAGGAAATTGTCCCAGGTCGGGTTCTGCAGATAGTCATAAAGATAGTATCTATACCATATGTCATCGTGCATGACAGGCATGAGCCTGAACATGGCTATAAACAGTGCTGTGAACACAAGTGTGACGGCAACATATGGCGATTTCAGTCGGGTGAGCATGATGCGTAGACAGTCAGTTTCGTATATAATCAATTTCGTAAAGACATTCATAAGGGTCAATCCTGAGATTGTCAGTGTCGAGGCGGAAGCCAGTCACAGTGCTCATGGCGGCCTTGCGCAGCGGCTGATACGGACGTACATGGACGAAGGTCCCGGCTTCGTTCATGAAGTATGAGCGGATGCAGTACGACGGCAGTATATCTTTACCGTTATATTCGACCATACAATTCCAGTGAACCTGTTCGAGTGGCTGATTAGGGAGTACTATCAGTCCGTTATAGAGGTAGGCTTCCGTGCCGTCAAGTCCGATAGACTCTGCCTTTTCCGGGCTGAAATCTTTCAGCCTTTCGGGGACGACGTGTGTGACTGGATAGCCGTATTTCATCAGAGAGTTGAAGTTGGGATGGCCGAATAGATACAGCGGCTGCTCGGCCGGCAAGGTCAGGGGCGCGAAAAGTCCGCTCTTGCCGGGATTGGCTCCGGCCAGTGCCACTGCATACTCCTGTTCATGCCGCAGACGGGCGAACCAGGGCAGACATAAGGCCGACTGGACTGTGCAGGCTGTCGTGATGATGATGGCGACGGCGATGGAGATGCGGTTGGCAGGAACCGTGGCCTTGACGATACATGCCGCTCCCAAGGCGACGAATACGAGCATGGGCCATGCGGTATGGTCAGTGTAGGGAAACAGCCGGAACAATATCCAGCCTGCAGTGGCTCCACCGGCACACAGCATGGTGGTGGGATTTAAGAGTCTCGCTCTCACTGACTTGAAAGCAAGACAGAACGCCATGGCAAGGAGGTAGACGAAGTACCATATGCCGTAGATGATATTGAACGAGAACGTGAAGAAACTGCGCAGTGTCGGAGCTGACTCGCCGAGCTTCGCTGCTGTCGCAGGCGCCAGGAAGTACACTGACAGGGCCGCGATACATCCTGCGGCTATACCAGCTGCCTGCTTATTGCGGTATTTCCTGAAGAACAGAGCCACGGCGGTAACACATCCCAAAAGGGTGGCGATGCCGGCTTCATGCCACATCCCCGTGAGGAAACTGATGGAGAGCAGCAGCCACGGTGAAGTACGGTCTCGCAGAAAGAGTAGGCAGACTGTCAGCGTCAGGGCCGTCAGCGGCACATAATTTGTCGCAAAAGCCACTCCGAACATATGGTCGGCCCACGGCAGCAGTAAGGTGAAGCCGACTATCCAGAGGCTGAAACCGAGCGGCGATTTCCGCCATACTCCGGTCACTTCGGCGCCGAGCCACAGGCTGAGTCCGACACATGCTCCGTTGAGGACGGCCGGAATCCGGTTGGTGAAGATGACCAGCAGCGGCATGATGGTGTTCGGGATGCGCACGTTATCCTCTACGGCGCAGACCCGGTGATTTTCAATAAGTCCTTCCCACAGATTGGCCCACGACGGCTCGTGCAGGAATGGCTGAAGGTAATATCTGAACCATACGTCGTCGAACATCATCGGCATCAGCATGAACATGGCAGTGTACAGGCAGGTGAAGATGAGCGTGACGGCTACGTAGGGAGACTTCAGTCGGCGGAGCATATCGTGGCGGTGAGGAATGACAGGGAGTAGAGCAGCATGAATACGGAGGTGAGGGCGAGGCAGGGGGTGAGGGCTGAGCCGTGGCGACGGCTGATGAGGATACCGATGCCGAGAAATGCGCCTGCAAAGAGGCAGGGGACGGCGGCGAGGAGCTCACCGCCGAGCGACGACCACTGCGGAAGCATGGTCAGGACGGAGAGCCCGAAGATGATGTAGAGCGCTGTCATGGCGCGGCGTCCGAGGGCGGTGGCGAGGGTGTGCTTGCCGACGGCGCGGTCGTCGGGAATGTCGCGCGTGTTGTTCACGATGAGCACGTCGGCAGCGAGGAGACCGATGACTACTGAACCCGTGAGCGCGTCGGCCGACCACGCGAGGGACTGTACGTAGTAGGTGAGGTTGACCGGGACGATGCCGAAGAAGATGATGACGGCAGCTTCGCCCATACAGTGGGTTGACAGCGGCCACGGCCCGGTGCTGTAGGCCAGGGCGCCTATGGCGATGGCTATGCCGGGGATGATGAGCCACAGGCCGCCCCAGTATGTGAGGGCGAGCCCTATAAGGGCGGCGGCGATGAGTGTGCCGTAGGTGGCGAGTTTCATGGCCCGGGGAGTGATGTCGCCTTCGGTGACGCCGCGGCGCGGACCTTCGCGTCCGGCTCGGTCGCGTCCGGCCCGGTAGTCATAGTATTCGTTGGCAAAGTTGGATGCAATCTGACAGAGTACGGCGAATATGAGGCACAGCAGCGCCGGAATCGGCTTGAATGTGCCGTCGGCTATGGCGTAGGCCCATGCCATGATGACGCCGGCGACCGATACGGGGAGCGTGCGCAGACGCATGGCTTCTATCCAGGATTTGACCATATGTTTATGTATTGAGTTTCAGAGCGGAAAAAATATGTGCAAAGGTACGAAAAAATTCCTGTCGCCGAAAATAAAGGCTGCGCCGACTCTGTGCGGCGCAGCCTCTGTGTGAGTGAGGGGTATGGATCATTCCTTTGGTTCGTTGTCGCTTTGTGACGGTTTGTCGCCTGCAGGGCGACGCGATTTGCGGCGGCGACGACGCCGTTTCTTCGGTTGGACGGTTCCGTCATCAGACGTTTCGCCGGCGTCTTCCGTATCATCGGCTTCGCTGTCGTCGTCGGCGTCAATTTCGTCATCGGCCTCGTTTTCGGGTTCGGTGACATCGGCTGCCGGTGTCTGGTCGACAGGCAGCACAGGCGTTTCGGACGGCGTAGCCTCTTCAGGTTGCGGTGCGGGTTCGGGAGCGGGTGCCGGGAGCTTGTCTTCTTCGATTGGAGCCGGTGCGGCATCTTCTTCGGCTGGCGGCGGAGGCAGGAGTTCCAGCTGACGGCGCACCGGTTCTTTTTTGGGCTTGTCGCCTGAGGGCTGCTGAGGTTTGGGCTGCTGCTTGGGTTTCTCTGTTTCAGGCTGACGTGCCGGACGTTCTTTTTCTTTTGCTTCTTTGGGCTGCTGAGGCTGGCGGACTTTCTCTGTCTTGGGTTGCGGCTGTTTTGCTTTTTCCGCCTTTGCCGGAGCCTGCGGCTGCTTCTCGGCTTTGCGGGGTTCCTCGGTTTCGCGGGTTTCCTCGCCGCGACGGCGTTTTTCGGCTACTTTCGTCTCTGAGCTGTGGCCGTCGTCTTTGGCCTCGCGCACGCTGATTTCGTTGTTGTCCTTGTCGACTACGCGATACTGGAGGTATGCGAGCGATTCGTCGGGCAGAATCTTGAAGCAGCGTCCGAGTTTACGGCGCCATGAGCGGTACATGTTCCATATGAAGCCCTGCTTGATGTAGGCGTCGACATACGGATGTATGTACATGATGAAGTCGCGCTTTCCGAGGGTGGTGACCAGATACTCGAGTTTCTCGAACAGGGTGTCTGTGAAGAGTATCGACGGGGGCACCTCGCCTTTGCCCTGACAGGAGGGACACTTTTCGGCTGTGGCGATGTCGAGAGCCGGACGCACACGCTGGCGTGTGATCTGCATCAGTCCGAATTTGCTCAGCGGCAGGATGTTGTGTCGGGCACGGTCGTTGGCCATGATTTCGCGCATGTGCTCGTAGAGCTGCTGGCGGTGTTCGCTTTTGGCCATATCGATGAAGTCGACCACGATGATGCCGCCCATATCGCGCAGACGGAGCTGTCGGGCAATCTCGTCGGCGGCGCGGAGATTCACTTCGAGAGCGTTGGTCTCCTGGTCGTTGGTGGCCTTGGAGCGGTTGCCTGAGTTGACGTCGATGACGTGCAGGGCTTCAGTTGACTCGATGATGATGTATGCGCCGGACTTAAAGGATACTGTCTTGCCGAACGACGACTTGATCTGGCGGGTGACGCTGAAGTGGTCGAATATAGGAATCTCTTTCTGATAGAGCTTCACTATGTCGCGGCGTTCGGGAGCGATGAGGTTGACGTACTTGAGAATCTGCGAGTGCGTGTCGGCGTCGTTGATGTAGATGTTCTCGAAGGAGGGGCTGAACACGTCGCGGAGCATGCCGACCACGCGGTTCTGCTCTTCGAAAACAAGCGAGGGAGCCTGCGAGCGCTGTGCCTTGGCGCATGCTTCCTCGAATGCTGTGACGAGGGTCTTGAGCTCGTGGTTGAGTTCGGCCACTTTCTTGCCTTCTGCCGATGTGCGCACTATGACGCCGAAATTGCGCGGCTTGATGCTTTCGACGAGCTGGCGGAGACGCACTTTCTCCTCCGACGACTTGATTTTCTGCGATATGGAGATTTTGTCGGAAAAGGGTGTGAGCACGAGGAAGCGTCCGGTGAGCGATATCTCTGTGGTGAGACGCGGACCTTTCGAGGAGATAGGCTCCTTGACTATCTGCACGAGGAGTTCCTGCCCGGGAGTGAGAAGTCCGCTTATCGAGCCGTGTTTGTCGATGTCGGGCAGGAGTCTGATTTGCGATAGGCGCGGTGCGTGGCGCCTGTCGCCGAAGAGTTGTTTGAGGAACTCGGCGTAAGTGGCGAAGTGCGGGCCGAGGTCCAGGTAATGAAGGAATGCATCTTTTTCATACCCCACGTTCACGAAAGCGGCATTAAGGCCCGGCATCAGTTTCTTTACTTTGGCCAGGTATATGTCGCCGACAGCGTACTCGATGTTCCGCACCTCTTTCTGAAGGCTGACCAGACGGCCGTCCTCAAGAAGGGCGCTTGAAACTTCGGCAGGCTGTACGTCTACAATAAGTTCGCTTTTCATTTAATTAAGATGAGTGGGTGTTGAAAAATGTAGAAAACAAACGAAGAACAAAACTTCGCCGGCCGTTCCGGTTGTGGCGGAAAGACTCGCAGAAGTTTGTTCTCGTTTATGTAATCGTTCAGCAACGACACATTGGGAGTCGTGCGAAGAGCTAAGCGAGGAGCAGTTGGCTTATTTCTTCTTGTGACGATTCTTTCTCAGACGTTTTTTGCGCTTGTGAGTTGCCATCTTGTGGCCTTTTCTTTTCTTTCCGCTGGGCATTTGAATTACGCTTTAGGAGTTGTTAATATTATGGTTATATTTCGTTTTCTTCCCTGCTGCGGCCTGAGGAAGCCACAGGGAAGAGGATTTTTTACTGCTGTGCCTTGACTTCGTCCATGAACACGCGAGCGGGCTTGAAGGCAGGAATTTTATGCTCGGGAATTACGATAGTGGTGTTCTTGGAGATATTGCGGGCGGTCTTTTCGCAACGGGTCTTGATGATGAAACTGCCAAATCCACGGAGGTAAACGTTCTCACCCTGGGCGAGCGATTCCTTAACAATCTCCATGAAGTTCTCGATGGTGGCGAGGACTGCGGCTTTTTCGATGCCGGTAGTCTTGGCGATTTCGTTGACGATGTCGGCTTTAGTCATTGTTATGTGATTTAACGATTGAAAATTTATAGTTGGCGCGTGGAACCTGCCGGGATGAGCGGCAGGGGCTTTGCCTTTTCGCGGTGCAAATATCGTAATTATTTTTCATTCAAGCATAAAAGTAACGCCCAAAATTGCGTTTTTTTTGCTTTTTGGGCGTTTTCAGACTACGTTTCGGGCCTTTTCGGGGGTGCCGGAGCCCAATTTTTTCAACTTTCGGGCCTCTGCGCGTCGGTGGCGGTGTCGCGCGAGGGACTGTCGGAAGGCTGATTCCCGGGGGCGGAATCGGCCGTTCCTGCGGCTGGAGCGCTGTTCTGACGGGGTGCGGCAACAGTGCCGGCATGGCGCTGACAACGGTTGGCGTTGCCTATGACGAGGCCTTCGATGAGGGTGCCGGCGCCGAATACGACGAATGATATTGCCGATACGGTGACCATGGTGAGCTCGTTAGAAGCCGGCGGTGTCGAGGAGTCGCAGGAGAATACGTAGACCGCCGCTCCGACCAGTGCGATGGGGAAGAGGAAGAACCACTTCGACAGTCCTGCCGGCCGCGAGCCGAAGATGAGAAGGAAGAACTGAAAGAGGGCTGTCAGCGACACGAGGACACCGAACATGAATCCTACGATAGGGACGAATGTTCCGCGGAATATGAGCATGGCCAGTCCGAGTACCACAGCGGCAGCGCTGGCTATCCAGCCGAACGCTATGCCGAGCGCTCCCTGACGGGCGCGCCCCTTGCGGTCGCGTGCGCCAAGGAATACGGTCATGTTGAGGATGCCTGCGGCCACGAAGAGCACACCGGCGAAAACGACTATGCGGCTACTCTCGAGGGAGTAGCGGAAGAAGTACATCAGCAAACCCGCCACTATGGCGATGATGCCTGTAAGAAATAGATTGCGTCCTTTCATAATGGAAGAATAAGTAGAGTATATACCTATTTATATTAAGTTGAATGAGTCCGGCATTTACTCTATAACAAATATCGGAGGGCGAATAGCGTCACATATCCGATTTTTTTGTACTTTTGTCCTCTAAAAGCAATACGACGCCTTATGGAACATAAGAACCTGACATCACCTCCCGAACCAATCACTACGCGAGCGGCGCACAACGGACTCTATGTGAGCCTGTATCTGTCAATGCTCGTCGTGGCCATGGGCTTCAGCCTTTCGTTCCCTCCGGCCGCATTGCTGATATGGATAGGTTCTCTCGGTCTGCCGTTCTTCCTGTACCGGATACTGAGCCGCAGCAACCGCGTGGCAGGCGGCCTTTCGTTCGCCGAACTGTGGGCCGAAGGAATCGCGTCATTCTTTCTCGGTACGCTTATCCCTGCGCTGGTAGCGTATGTGGGACTGCGGTTCATCATGCCCGATTTCATGGCAGAGACCGTGCGGTCGGCCATCGCTGTTCTGTCGGAGCAGGGCACTGCAGAGGCGCAGAACTTCGCCGATACGCTCGGCGCGTTCCTGAAGCCCGGCGCACTGCCGTCGCCTGCCGATGTGGCGGCGCAGCTCATTTCGTTCAATATCATTGCAGGGACCGGCATGTCGCTTGTCGTGGCTCTGTTTGTCAAATTGCTGGCCAAGGTGGTCCGTAAATAACATATCTGATGGATATTTCAGTAATAGTACCGCTCTATAATGAAGCCGAATCGCTCCCGGAGCTGAATGCGTGGATTACGCGTGTGATGGCACGTGAGGGATTCTCGTACGAAGTAATATACGTCGACGACGGGTCGACCGACGAGTCGTGGCACGTGATAACCGAACTCCGCAAGAACGACCCCGAGCACGTGAAGGGCGCCTCTTTCCGCCGGAACTACGGCAAGTCGCCGGCACTGAACACGGGCTTCCGCCTTGCCAAGGGCGATGTAGTCATCACCATGGACGCCGACCTGCAGGACAGCCCCGACGAAATTCCCGAGCTATACCGCATGATTGTGTCCGACGGCTACGACCTGGTGAGCGGCTACAAGCAGAAACGCTACGACCCCCTGTCGAAGACCATCCCTACGAAGCTCTTCAACGCTACGGCTCGCCGTGTGTCAGGCATCCACAATCTGCATGACTTCAACTGCGGCCTGAAGGCTTACCGCAACGCCGTGGTCAAGCACATCGAGGTATACGGCGACATGCACCGATACATCCCTTATCTGGCCAAACTGGCCGGCTTCAGCCGCATCGGCGAGAAGGTAGTGCACCATCAGGCACGCAAGTACGGCAAGACCAAGTTCGGCCTCGACCGCTTCGTCAACGGCTATCTCGACCTGGCCACGCTGTGGTTCACCGGACGCTTCGGCAAGAAGCCGATGCACTTCTTCGGCCTCCTGGGCAGCCTGATGTTCTTCCTCGGATTCATAGCTGTCATCATCGTGGGCGCCATGAAACTCTACCACATGCACTCGGGCCATCCCTACATACTGGTGACCGATTCCCCGTATTTCTATCTGTCGCTCGTGCTGATGCTGCTGGGCTCGCAGCTGTTTCTGGCCGGCTTCGTCGGCGAGCTTGTGGTGCGCAACTCGCCCAAGCGCAATGAATACGAAATCAAGGAAATCATCGGTGAAGACTGACTCCAAATCTTCTGAACAATGAAAGATATATTCTCACGACTCATAAGCGGGCGCTATTCGTGCCGCGCATATTCGCCGGAAGTGCCGGCTGAAGAAAAAATCGATTATATCCTCGAGGCCGCCCGGCTCGCTCCGTCGGCCTGCAACCGTCAGCCGTGGCGCTTCATCGTCATTCCTCCCACTGATGCCGAGGGACGCCGTGCCGTGGCTGCGGCATATTCGCGTGAGTGGATTGCCTCGGCGCCTTACTACATCGTGGTGTGCGGCGTGCCTGCCGAAGGCTGGGTGCGTCCCTTCGACAATCACAGCCACATCGATGTCGACGCCTCCATAGCCACCGAGCATATGTGCCTCGCAGCCACTGCCGAAGGGCTGGCGACATGCTGGGTGTGCAACTTCGACCCCGCAGTCCTCTCCGGAGGTCTCGGTCTGGGCTCGGAACTTGTGCCGATTGTCATCCTGCCCGTGGGCTATCCGGCCGAAGGGTCGAAAGTGCCTGCCAAGACGCGCAAGGCTTCAGAAGACATAATCATCCGCAGGTGAGACGGCACACAGTCATATCGGCCGCTGTCCTCGCCGGATTGCTTGCGGCAGCGGCGTCGTGCAATACCGACGGATGCCTCGATAACCAGAGCTCCATACCGCTGGCCGGATTCTACTCGTCGGAAACATCGGCGCGCATTTCGCTGGGCATACTTCAGGTGCACGGTGTGGGCGCTCCGGGCGACAGCATCCTGCTTCGGCCCGGCACGGCTGTGTCGTCGGTCTATCTGCCGATGCGGTCGACACACAGCTCCGTGCAGTGGTGCTTCCACTACGAGCAGGGCGACCTTGCCGATCCGGCATATAACGACACAATAACGTTCGACTACACGTCGCGGCCCTACTTCGCCTCGGAGGAGTGCGGAGCCATGTACGAGTACACCATCGGCCGCACGGCCGTCACCACGCATCTGATAGACTCGGTGGTGGTGACCGACCCTGTGATAACCAACACCGACGTGGAGCGCATACGCATATACTTCCGCACCGGCAGCACCGGCAGCGCCGGCGGCGATGACAGTACGGACAACGAAAACCCCGGGCGCCGATGAAGAAGACACGTATCATCATAGTCATGCTGCTCGTGCTCACCGGCGCAGTGTCAGTGTTCTCTGCCGCGCCCAGACGCCGTATGACTCCAGTGAACAACTCCGCCACGATGACGCAGTCAGTCAACGAGACTGCCGACGACACGGCGCGCATCAACGCCAAGCGCCGCGCCTCCTCCATCAGTTACGTCAACGAGGACGGCCGCACCATCTACGTGGACACCATCACGGGGCAGGAGTGGACCGATTCGACCACGCTCGGACGCGTTCCGAAGATGGATTATCCTCTTCTCCATGCCGTGCACGTGGGTCTGAATCTGTGGGATCCGCTGATGAGGGCATTCGGACAGCATTACGGCATCGCTGACGTGTGGGCCGAGCTGTCGCTGCACAACCGCTATCTGCCAGTATTCGAGTTCGGCCTAGGTACGGCGGACTATACCCCCTCGGGAAGCAACTTCAACTACCGGTCGCCCGTCAGCCCCTACTTCAAGATAGGAGCCAACTATAACTTTCTCTACAACTCCAGTCCCGACTACTACGTGGTGGCCGGCCTGCGCTACGCCTTCTCGCCGTTCTCGTTCAGCGTGCGCGACATCACGCTCAACGACAGCTACTGGGGCGAGTCGTCGACATTCAGCATCCCGTCGACCCATGCCACGGCAGGATGGCTTGAGGTGAGTTTCGGACTGCGCGTGAAGCTGTGGGGGCCGATATCGGCAGGATGGATGCTCCGCTACCAGGCTCTGATACACCAGAGCCGGAGCGAATACGGCAAGCCGTGGTACATACCGGGCTACGGGTCGCGTGAATCGAATTTCTCCGGCAGTGTGTCGGTGATATATACTTTCGGCCTCGGCGGTCTGAACAAGCGCAAGGCTCAGGACGTTCTAAATGAAAACGTTTCAGAACCTGCGTCGGTCCCCGAGGGACGGGTCATCCTTCCTGAGGCAGTGACTGACAGCGTAAGTATCACAGAATGAAAAAGATCGTAATCATCGGAGCGTCGTCTGGCATGGGCCGTCGGGTAGCCGACGACTTCGCCCGTCTGGGCTGGCGCGTGGGCATCGCCGCACGCCGCGAGGAACCCCTCAAAGAACTCAAGGAGAAGTATCCCGACCGTATCGAGTACCTTACCATCGACGTGGAGGCGCCTGACGCCGTCGACCGCTTCTATCAGCTCATAGAGCTTATCGACGGCATGGACTATATGCTCTATGCCGCCGGATGCGGATGGCGCAATCCCGAACTCGACACGTCGGTGGACGACCGCACGGTCATGACCAACGTCCTCGGCTTCACGCGGATAGTCAACGCCGCATACAAGTACTACAAGAATACGGCCAACCGCACGCCGGGCCATATCGCCGTCATCACTTCCGTGGCCGGAACGAAAGGCATCGGCATCTCGGCAACCTACTCGGCGTCGAAGCGCTACCAGTGGACCTATCTGCAGGCGCTCGACCAGCTCGCGCACCAGCAGCATGTCAATGTGGTCATAACGGATATTCGTCCCGGATTCGTCGACACGGCTCTGATTGCCGGCCACACCTATCCGCTGGAGATGAGTCTCGACTACGTGGCGCCCCGTCTGGAGCGCGCCATGCTTGCCGGAAGGCGTGTGGCCGTCATCGACTCACGCTGGGCCGTGGTCACGGCGCTGTGGCGACTCGTGCCGGCATGCCTGTGGCGGCACATCGAGCTGACGGGCTGGTAATCCGCCTTGGCGGTGCGGTCATCTGCTGCCGATGTACACACGCGCCGTCAGGCGCTGATAAAATATGAAACTCTCGCGCGTCACGTTGAAGTCGAGCGACGCTTCAAGGTCGACGTAGCGCGTAGAGTAGAACCGCGCGATGATGTCGGTGCGGTTGTACACTTTTGACTGATAGAACGGCTCGGCCTGATACAGGAGCGGGCCGTGTCGCATATATGAGGGCAGCTGGTTCTGTCCGATGTACAGATTCTCTTTCAGCATGAGCCAGCGCCAGCGGGCCATGACTTCGAGCTGGGCGCCTACGGGCGACGCCCAGCCCTCGACGGCGCGGTCGCGCTCGACGGTGACAAGGGCTCCGAGACGTATCTGAAGACTGTCGAGAGCCGTGCGGCGGCTCAGGTCGACGCCCACGTAGGGGTGGACCATGAAGTTGTCCACGATATGCTCGTCAGGGGCGGCATGGCGCGTGAGGGCGAAGTGGTTCATCATGGCGTGCGCTCCGGCGAAGAACGGACCGTCAGGACGCGGACGCCACTGTCCGTGCACTACGACGTTGAATGCCTCGCGCTTTCGCTCGGTCTGCATCTGGCGCCAGTCGAGATAGAAGTCGACGAAAGCGCGGTCGCCGTGATACTGCACCAGCGCGCCGCGGATGTTGTGCTGGAAATAGGTCAGCGAATCGTTCCACATGAATTTCGGCATTTCTTCGCGGAGCTGCTCACGCGGAAACATACCCATCGACAGCGACCACAGTCGCGACGTGTGGCGGTAGTAAAGGGTCGGGGACACGCGGTAGCCGTGCCACTCGCGTCCGATAGGCTGATTCCACACCACACCTCCTGCTATACGGTTGCCGTCGTTGAGGCGCAGTCCGATTTCGGGTGCGAGGTTGGTGAAGAAATATGTCTCGGGGCGCATGTACTTGCGGTCGCCCTCGCGGTTGTCGAATACGGTCTCGAAGTCGAGATTCCATGTCAGTTTCTGAGCCGTGGCACAGAGCGATGCCGTCAGGGCGCAGACGGCGATGAGGGTATTTCTCAGGATTTTCATATTCAGTTTTGAATCGTTACCACACTGATTTCTCCGGCTCCCGAGCCGGGTGAGCGTGTGACTTGTATCTGCACGGGTATCTCCGAACGCAGCTGCGCCACGTGGCTGATGATGCCCACGCGTTTGCGCGATGTGCGGTGCAGCGACCGCAGCATGGCGACGGCGCGGCGCAGCGGTTCGCCGCTGAGTGTGCCGAAGCCCTCGTCGATGAACAGGATGTCGGACGAGAATGACGTCCCGGCGTCAGAAAGCGCCAGGGCCAGCGCGAGCGACACCATGAAGCTCTCGCCGCCCGACGACGTCACCACGGGCCGGCAGGCGTTGGCATTATAGCTGTCTTCGAGCAGGATGAGATAGCGGCCGCGGACACCGCGGAGACGGTAGCGGTCTGTGAGCCTCGACAGGTAGACGTTGGCGTTGTTAAGAAGGCGCTCCAGAACGAAACTCTGGGCTATGCGGTTGAATTTGTCGCCCGTCGCCGAGCCGAGCAGGTTGTTCAGTCGCAGCCATTTCTGCCATTCCTTGCGCGCTTCGTCGGCCTGACGGACGAGGTCGGCCTGACGTCGGCGCGCCTCGTCGTCTTCGGCAAGACGCCGTTCGAGTCCGCCGCGTTCGCGGTTCAGGCTGTCGAGTATGCCGCTGACAGCATCGATGGCAGAGCGGAGCGAGGCAGGCGTGTCGCCTTCGGCAGGGCGCACATCGCTTTCGAGAAGCGTCTTCAGATGGGCCGCGTTTGTGTCGACGGCAGCGCGTGCGCTGACCACGGCATCGTCGGCTTCCTTTACGGACGCTTCGGCTTCGAGAATCTCGGACTGAGGCCGGGCGGCGATGCTGTCGAGGTCGGCACGGGTCATCCCGGGATTGTCGTTGATGAATGTCGAGATTTCGGCTTCGAGCCGCGCCGCTACGGCCGATGCACGGGTCAGCCGGTCGGCAGCCGAACGCGCTTTGGCCGATATGTCTGTAAGGAGGTCCTGAATGTCGGCGTCCTGCGTCTGCGACGGGAGCGGCTCGGTGTCGGTCCACGACGGGACTGCAAGCACGATGGCGTCGCGGATGCGGCCGCATGCGTCGGTGAGGTCAGTGAGCCTGTGGTACTCGCGGTCGTTGTCTTCGATGAGTTTCGTTATGCTGTCGAAGTCGGCGCGGCATGCCTCGACGCGCTCCTTGAATGTTTTCGGGTCGGCCAAGGCCCGTACGCAGTACTTGCCGAAACCCTCGACTTCGCCGAGCTTGTGCGTGAGACGTGCTTCGTTCTCACGGTTCGCGGCAATGGATTTCTCAGCTTCCTCAATCCGCACGGCGAGTCCGCGCAGATTCTTCTCGGCCTCGGCTCGGTGTGCCACGGCCTCGTCACGCTCTTTCTGAGCGTCGGCGAGGGTCTTGCGCGCTTCGTCAGCCTGACGCCGCAGGACGCTTTCGTCGGCTATGGTCTTGTCGCAGCGCGTGATGTCGGCCTCGCAGCGGGCTATGATGTCTGCCAGCGCGCGGTCTGTGTCCGCCTCATCAGCTGCCACGCCAAGACGCAGGGCAGCTGCGGAGCAGTCCTCGGATTCGGCGCGGATATCAGCTTCGGCATTGTCGATGCGCTGTGTTTCGGTCTGAATACGTTTCGTCTCGGAGTCGAGGGCGGCAAGAAGCGCGCTGTGAGCCGAGTTCTGTCGTTCTGCCTCGCGTGCGTCTTCATCGGCTTTGGCTCTGACGGCCTTCCACTGCTCCACAAGCACCTCCTCGGCAGGAGGCAACACGGCTACACGCTGACGGCAGACGGGACAAGTGCATCCCTCGGTCAGTGCGGCGCGCGCCGTGGCGGCCCATGACTGCCGGCTGAAGTCGACGACCTCGAAGAGCTTACGGCTCGATTCGGCGCGGACACGCGCTTCGGTCAGGGCACGCTCCGATGCCGGAACGACGGCCTGCTTCTCCTTTAGAATCTTCACGGCCCCGGCGAGTGCTGCGCGTTCGTCGGCGAGGCGCGCAGCACTGCGGGCAAGAGCCTGCCGGCGCTGCATCAGATTCTGAGCGGCCGACCGCCGTTCGACCGCCGTCTGCCGTGCGCTGACGGCGTCAGGCGCCTTGAGCGCGGCTATGCGTCGCTCTGTGTCAGCTACGGTTTCGGCGATGGCGGTGCAGCGTGCGTTGGCCCCAGCCTCTTTCTCCTTGAGCTTAGCGAGCGCGGCGGTCGCTTTCTCTATGGCTCCGGTGGTCTCTGCGACAGTATTTTCCGACGTCGCTGTGGCTGTACGCGATGCCATGATAGCGTCGAGCGTCGACACTATTTCGGGCCAATGGGCGTAGACCGTCATGCGTCCTTCGTGTGCTTTCAGCCGCTCCTGAAGTTCGCCGCGCCGGCCGATGTGCCTGTCAAGACTGTCCTTGAGCCTGCCGAGGCATCCGAGGGCTTCGGCCAGACGCGGTCTCTGAAGGGCGAGTGCCTCACGGGCATCGTCGGCATCGAGGCGTGCGGCCCGTATATTGTTGATGATGGTGCGCTGCGGTTCCAGCATGCGCCAGCGTTCGGCCATCCGGCGGAGTGCGGCTGTATCGGCGGAGTCACGGCGCTGTGTTTTCTCCGCAAGGAGCTGTTCGGCTGCGGCGAGCAGACGTCGCAGCTCGGCCTCGCGCTCCACGCGTGTTAGTCTGGCGGAGAGATCGCGGAGCGTGGCGTTCCTTCCGTCTGACTCGGCTATGATGTCGGCTATGCGCTGACGCACTGCCTTGATTTCGTCGTCCGGCATCAGTGCCGAACTGTCGATGTGCGCACTGACTGCTTCGTAAGCCTTGCGGCGCTCGTCGGTCAGGCGGTATATCTCAGCACCTATCCGCGTATAGACGCTCGTGCCTGTGAGCTTCTCGAGTATGGCGGACTTCTCGGTGTCGTCGGCCTTGAGGAAGCGCGTGAACTCGCCCTGTGCGAGCATCGACGTGCGCACGAACTGCTCGTAGTCGATGCCGAGAGCCGCCTGCACGGCCGCGTCGACCTGACGCAGTTTCGTGATGGCCCCCGTGCGGTTGCCGTCGCATATGAGGCTGCGCTCGATGTCCTGAAATTTGCCCGACGCCTTGTTGCGCGCCTTGCGCACACGCCATTCGGCGGTGTAGTCATGTCCGTCGTTGCCCAGAAAGTCGAGCGTGACGAATCCCTCGCCGCATCCTGCACGGAGCAGCTGACGCTGGTCGTTGGCGCGTATGGCATCGTAGTCGTCGGTGCGTCCCGTGCCGAGGCGCGGCACCGTGCCGAAGAGCGCCAGGCATATGGCGTCGAGGATGGTTGACTTGCCGGCGCCCGTCTCTCCGCATATCAGGAATACGTCGGAGCTGTCGAGCGGAGCGGCGTCGAAGTTGATTTCGGCATCGGCTATCGATGCTATATTATGTATGACAAGTCGGCGGAGTCTCATCGCTGACGGTTTTCTGATTCGACATTGGCGGCGGCCAGGGCGAACATATCCGCAAGTTCGGCATCGAACTCACGGCCCTCGGACGCGGCGTACATGCGTGCTATCTCTGACGGCGCTATGGTGCGTATGCGGTCGAAGTCCATAGTGCCGCTGTCTTCTTCCCCGTCATTACCGCGTAGCTCGGGACGCACGGCCTTTATGGTGCATATGCGGAGCTGCGTGCCTTCGCAGAGAGCGGCCGCACGGCTGCGCGCGTCGGGCGGAATCGAGCCGTCGTCAGTCACCTGCAGGCGGATGTAGGCCGGGCTGAGCGGGTCGAGGGCGCCGATGGCCGCTATGGCGTCGTCCCACGAGCCCGGTCCGTCGTACGGAAGGGTGACAAGCGGAACAGGAGTCTCCATGCGGCATCGCTCCACGGCCGGAGCGGCACCTGCGGAGTCAATCTCGACGACGGATATGAAATGCTCGAAATTCTCGTCGAATCCCATCGGCAGAGGCGATCCGCAGTAGCGCGCCTTGGGGCTGAGTGTCTGCTCCTTGTGGATGTGGCCGAGGGCGAGGTAGTCGTAGCCTTCACCGAGGTCGGCGAGCACGGCGGCTTCTACACCGCCTATGATGACGTCGTCGGCATCGTGTCCGGTGCTGTCGCAGCCTGTCACGGGCAGATGTGCCATCAGCACGAGCGGAAGCGTATCGGATTCCTTCATCGACATGGCCTCACCGATGAGGCGGCGGAAGTAGTCGTCGGGCAGAAAGCGCGGATTGACGTAGGGTACGGCGGCTATGACGCCCTTGCCGGGGATGACCACGATGTTGTGGCGCAGGTCGTCGGTCGATACGGTGCCTATCATGTCGATGCCTACGGCGTCCCACAGCGGATTGACGGCTTCGTGGCGTGTGGCGCTGTCGTGGTTGCCTGCCGTCACTATGATGCGCAGACGGGGGCAGCGCCTCCGAAGCTCCATCATCTTCGATGCGAAGAGTTTCTGAGCCTGTGCCGAAGGCTGAGGCGTGTCGAAAACGTCGCCTGACACGAGCAGCGCGTCGGCGTGTGCGGATTCCACGTGGCCGATGATGCTGTCAAGCATGGCGGCGGATTCGTCCGTGCGGTCGAAGTCGTTGAGCCGATGGCCTATATGCCAGTCTGAAGTGTGTACGATTCGCATCTTATGTGATTTATTCCCGACACAAAGGTACTGCTATTTTGGCAGAATCACAAGATATGGCACAACAATTGCACAGTTGTGGTTGTTTAAAATGTAAATTATAAGTCAACAGAAATAATTCATCAACTACACTATATGAATTTCAATAATTTCACCATCAAATCGCAGGAAGCCATCCAGAAGGCTGTCGAAGTGACCCGCGGCGCGGGCGCACAGTCGATAGAGCCGGTGTGCCTGCTCAAAGGTGTGATAGACGAGGGAGAGTCGGTTGTGAAGTTCATCTTCCAGAAAATCGGCGCCAACCCCGCCATGGTCACTCGTCAGGTAGATGCGGACATCGATGCTCTTCCCAAGGTATCGGGCGCCGAACCTTATCTGAGCCGCACGTCGAATGATGTGCTTCAGCGCTCAATCGACGAGTCGAAGAAACTCGGCGACCAGTACGTGACACTCGAGGCCATACTTCTGGCCATATTCGAAATCAGTTCGCCCGCATCGACCATCCTCAAGGATGCCGGCCTCAACCGCAAGGAGATGCTTGCCGCCATCGAGGAGCTCCGCAAGGGCAAGACCGCGACCGACCAGAGTGCCGAAGATACATACAACGCGCTGTCGAAGTACGCCGTGAACCTCAACGAACGTGCGCGGTCGGGCAAGCTCGACCCTGTCATCGGACGTGACGAGGAGATTCGCCGCGTGCTCCAGATACTTAGCCGACGCACGAAGAACAATCCCATGCTTATCGGCGAACCCGGTACGGGCAAGACGGCCATCGCCGAAGGACTCGCGCAGCGTATCGTCCGCGGTGACGTGCCCGAGAACCTGCGCAGCAAGCAGATATACTCGCTCGATATGGGCGCCCTCGTGGCCGGTGCCAAGTACAAGGGCGAATTCGAGGAACGTCTGAAGGCCATCGTCAACGAAGTGACCTCGGCCGAAGGCGAGATTATCCTCTTCATCGACGAAATCCACACTCTCGTCGGAGCAGGCAAGGGCGAAGGCGCCATGGACGCCGCCAACATCCTCAAGCCGGCACTGGCGCGCGGCGAACTCCGCAGCATCGGCGCCACCACGCTCGACGAGTATCAGAAATACTTCGAGAAAGACAAGGCGCTCGAACGCCGATTCCAGAAAGTGATGGTCGACGAGCCCGACGAGAACGCCGCCATCGCCATCCTCCGCGGACTGAAGGAGCGCTACGAGAACCACCACAAGGTACGTATCCGCGACGAGGCGATTGTCGCCGCCGTACAGCTCTCGGAGCGCTACATCACTGACCGCTTCCTGCCTGACAAGGCCATCGACCTTGTCGACGAGGCTGCCGCCAAACTCAAACTTGAGATTGACTCCGTGCCTCAGGCTCTCGACGACATCACGCGCCGCATAGCGCAGAAGGAAATCGAGCGCGAGGCCATGAAGCGCGAGGGCGAGAAGGAAAGGGTAGAGCAGATTGAGCGCGAGATAGCCGAACTGCGCGAGGAAGAGAACTCCTACACCGCCAAGTGGAAGGCCGAGCGCGAGCTCATAGCCCGCATACAGCAGAACAAGATTGACATAGAGCAGCTCAACTTCGAGGCCGACAAGGCCGAGCGCGAAGGCGACTATGGCCGTGTGGCCGAAATCCGCTATTCGAGCATCGAGCAGAAACGCAAGGAAATCGCCGAGATTCAGGAGCAGCTCCGCGCCATGCAGGGCGAGAAGGCCCTCATCAAGGAAGAAGTGGATGCCGAGGACATAGCCGACGTAGTGTCGCGCTGGACCGGAATCCCCGTCAACAAGATGGTGCAGAGCGAGAAGGAGAAACTGCTCCACCTCGAAGAAGAGCTCCACAGCCGCGTCGTGGGTCAGAACGAAGCCATCGCAGCCATCGCCGACGCAGTGCGCCGCAGCCGTGCCGGCCTCAACGACCCCAAGCGTCCTATCGGCTCGTTCATCTTCCTGGGCACCACTGGTGTCGGCAAGACAGAACTCGCCAAGGCGCTGGCCGAATACCTCTTTGACGACGAGAACATGATGACGCGTATCGACATGAGCGAGTATCAGGAGAAGCACTCCGTATCGCGTCTGGTCGGAGCGCCTCCGGGATATGTCGGATACGAGGAAGGCGGACAGCTCACGGAGTCCGTACGCCGCAAGCCCTATCAGGTAGTGCTCTTCGATGAAATAGAGAAGGCGCATCCCGATGTGTTCAACATCCTGCTTCAGGTGCTTGACGACGGACGACTGACCGACAACAAGGGCCGAAACGTCAACTTCAAGAACACCATCATCATCATGACCTCGAACATGGGCTCGTCGCTCATCCGTGAGAATTTCGCCGCGATGACTCCCGAGAACAAGGACGAGACCGTGGAGAAGACCAAGACGCAGGTGCTCGAGATGCTCAAGGAGACCATACGCCCCGAGTTCCTCAACCGTATCGACGAGATTATAATGTTCACGCCGCTCAACCGCACCGAAATCGAGGAAATCGTAGGTCTGCAGATACGCGGCATCCAGCGCATGCTCCAGCAGAATTCGGGTATAGAACTCCGCATCACCCCGAAGGCTCTGAGCTTCCTGGCTGACGAGGGATACGACCCCGAGTTCGGCGCCCGACCCGTCAAGCGTGCCATCCACAGACTTGTGCTCAACCAGCTGTCCAAGGACATCCTCGCACAGAAAGTCGACCGCACCAAGCCGATAGAGATAGATGTCGAAGGCGACGGACTGATATTCCGCAACTGACAAACACCCGTTTAATCAAAATGACAATTTAGAACACAACGATGAAAAAGTTATTCTCTCTCCTCCTTCCGCTGCTCGCGCTCATCACGGTGGCTTCCTGCTGCGATGACAAAGATCTACCTGACGTTGACTTCGGCTTCCAGTTCGAGAATGCCGTACGCGGCGACGACGGCAAGCTGTACGTCGTGGCCGGAGATACGCTGAAGATTACATCGATAACAGTGACCAACCGCGAGGAAGGCAAGGCCGCCATCATCACCTCTGCCGGATTCTACTGGGACGGTTATCCCGTGGGCGTTTCGCTCGTACCTCCGTTCCCGTTCAATCTCTACATCGTTCCGCAGACTCCCGCCGGCCAGCACAGCCTCGACGTACAGTGCCCTGTAGCGGCTGTCGACAAGGAACTCGCTACGGCAGTCGTCGGATTCCGTGTCGAAGTAGTCGAATCCGAGACCGATATGCCCGATGCAGGCGAAGCCGCTTTCTCGGTGAAGGCGAGCCTCAACCAGTAGACCTAAGTTTGACTCTTAATATAAAACAGGCAGCGCGCCCGAAGTCTCCGCGACTTCAGGCATGCTGCCTGTTTTTGCGTTATTGAGGATTATTAGTAATTTTGCGGCCGTTAAACTCAATGAATGACCGAAGTATGAAGAACCTGCTGCCTTGTAGCTTCCTTGCGTCCTCCCTCCTTCTTGCCGCTTGCCGAGACTGCCCGAATATCAGCCATGAGCGCCTTGAGAACAGTCTGTATGCCATCGCTGACTCTGTGCCGGGCATGGTCGGCATAGCATTCGTCAGCGACCTCGACACAGTGACCGTCAATAATGGTGTGGCCTATCCCATGATGAGTGTGTTCAAGCTCCATCAGGCCCTCGCCGCCGGCTCTGCCGTCGAACGCGCCGGAGCGTCATTGGACAGCGTTCTGTCTGTCCGCGCCGACGAACTCGACCCACACACGTGGAGCCCGATGCTGAAAGTCTACGGAAACGGTGACTTCGATGTGAGTGTCGGCGAACTCATCAGATATGCCGTGACATCGAGCGACAACAACGCCAGCAATCTTCTCTTCTCGCACATATCCTCTCCGGCCGATACATACCGTTTCGTGAAGTCAGTCGCGGCCGATACGAGTTTTCAGATATTATATTCGGAGGCTGAGATGAAGCGCGAGCACAGTCTGAGCTATCTCAACTATACATCGCCGCTCTCGGCCGCCTTGCTGATACGTCAGGTCTTCACTTCTGACATCATCGGTTCTGCGACACAGGATTCCATCAGGAGCGCGCTGCTGACCGTCACCACCGGACATGACCGCCTCGGTGCCGCCGTAGCGGATGCTCAGGGCGTTCTCTTCGGGCACAAGACCGGAAGCGGCTACCGCAACGATGCCGGAGAACTGGTAGCTCACAATGACGTGGGATATTTCAGGCTGCCTGACGGCAGGGACTATGCGCTGGCGGTGTTTATCCGCGACTTCCGCGGAACAGAGGACGAGGCGTCGGCTGTGATAGCCGATATCTCGAAGCTGGTCTATGGGCGGTTCCTGTCTGAGGATTCGAGATACTGACCTTTTCCGGAGGTTGCTTTCCCGTAAGCTACGGCATGGCGCGGACAGACGTGGTAGCAGCGGAGACACAGCGCGCAGCTGTCGTGCCACTCGGGGCGTCCTCCGGAGTTCATCACGATATTGTCCATCGGACACGAGCGTGCGCACAGTCCGCATGAGATGCAGCCTTCGGTGCTGTGGAAGGGGCGCGGCGACATGGCGTAGCGGATGAACCACGGGTAGATGATGCCCGACTTCACGCGCGACCATCCCAGACGGACGGTGATGTCGCCCGGTGTCTCTGCGAGTATCTGCGCGGCTATACGGCCTATGGCATCGTCGGAAGCGTCGAGTTTGGCCTGCGCCACTTCGGGGGCGTCGACGTCGAAGCCTTTCATCAGCACATACGTGTTGGGCATGACCACGGCGTAGGCCCCGGCCGCGGCGAGTCCGCGGCCGTGCATGATGCGGCGCCACTGCCTGTCGGTGTAGGCCATGTCATCGCCGCAGGTGGTGAGCATGATGTGTGTGGCCGCCGAGGCGCGTCTGCCTATCCGTGCGCGCTTCATAACTTCTGCCACTACAGGCGGTATGCCCCACGAATAGGTAGGGAACGCCCATACGAGACGCTTGTGCCCTTCGGGAACTTCGATGACCGCACGGTCGGGCTCTCGAAGCTCGGCTGCGGTAAGCACCCTTATACAGTCATCGCCGAGCAGCCGTCCCAGCCGGAGGGCTGCCCGGCGCGTGTTTCCCGTACCGGTGAAGTAGAGTATCATCGGCGTTGCTTACGTTTCTTCGGCTGAACAGGCGCGGGTGTGTCAGTCGGCAGCACAGGACGTATGGTGACCTGCGTGGCTCCGAATCCGTACTCACGGAAGGAGGCGTCCTGCACGTCGTGTCCCTTGTAGCGGTGGTTCAGCTCCTTCATCAGAGCCTGACGCAGCACTCCCTCGCCTTTGCCGTGGATGAACACAATCTTTGTGCCGGGAGCGCGGAGGTGCGCGTTCATCACTTCGGAGAAACGGTCAATCTGCATATTGAGGATGTCGGCCGGGGAGAGTCCGGCGGTGGTGTCGAGGAGCTCGGAAGCGTGAAGGTCGACCACTATCGGACTGTCGTCGCGGTGCGACGGCTTCGACTGTCGCGGTGCGGCATGCTGCTGCGAGGAGAGGTCGCGGCGCTTCTCCTTCATGCCCTGTTCGAGGGCACGGGCGTCGATGGCAGGCATCGTGTCGGTCTGCACGCGGTCGTCGACGCTGATGTCGAAGGCTATCACCGGTCCGTCGAAGTACGGGTTCGGCCTGAAGCAGTGCAGCTTGGCGAACTTGGTGGCATCGACCCTGATGTCGACGTCGCCCGGCGCTTTGGCCTCATAGTCGCGGTCGCGCTTGAAGGCTGTGTACTGCACCGACAGACGGTCGAACGACGGCAGGTCGGCCTGTCCGAGCGTGAACGCGTACTCCTGGATGTTAGGCTCGATCACACCGTCGTAGCGGTGCTGCCACTCGCGGGAGTCGCGCGAGCGTGTGGCTATGCTGACGAACAGATAGTAGTTCGAATCGTTGACCACGTATGCGTCGAAGTCCGACTGCGACAGCGACTTGATGTCAAGCGGCTCGAAGCCGACGACGATGTTCAGCACGTCGCCGCCCGCGGTTTCGACCACGGGGAGCTGTGTCGGTTCGGATATGCGGACTTTGGGCGCAGGAGCTGCCGGAGCACTCTTGGGCGATGCGGCTTCCTTGCTCTTGGCCGGAGCCGACGGATTGCCGAATACGGGAGCGTCGCCCACCACGACACAGTCGTGTATGAGGACAGGAGTCTCGAAGCCGTCGTCGTCGACGTATGCCAGGCCGTCGGCTATGCGCGTGACGCGGCCGCCGCCGGTAGTGTTGAGAAAACGTACTGTATCTCCTACTTTTACTGCCATTTTCTGAAGTAACTCTTAAAAGAAGAAATTATAATAGACGAACGAGCCTATGGCTACGAAGAGGAGCGAGTCGATGCGGTCGAGGATACCGCCGTGGCCCGGTATGATGTTGCCCGAATCCTTGATGTGCATGCTGCGCTTCATAAGCGACTCGAAGAGGTCGCCCCATGTGGAGAGCAGACACACCATGATGCCGAAACCTATCCATCCGGCAAGTCCGAAGGGAACGCCGGGAATGAGCCAGTGGCATGCCGCTCCGGCGGCGATGTCGAATACCAGTCCGCCGAAGAACCCTTCCCACGACTTCTTGGGCGAAAGACGCTCGAAGAGCTTGTTACGTCCGATGGCCGAGCCGACGAGGTATGCGCCGGTGTCATTGAGCCAGATCATGACGAACATGGCCAGCACGAGCATAGGCGCCGAGGGACGGTCGGCGTAGAGCATGCACACCATGCACAGCGGCACTGCTATGTAGGCCAGCGCGAGCACCGACCAGGCGGCGCAGCGGAAGGCTTCGGGGCGCTTGTCGTAGAGGGCTATGGTGAAGCGCAGGGGCAGATAGACTGCGGCTGCGGCCACAACTGTCATGCTGAGCCAGGAGGGAAAATTGAAGAGATTCACCAGGTTGACTATAGCGAGAGCCGCCAGCACGTCGACGGCGGTGGAGAGCGGCGCCGTGCCGTGTGTCTGAAGACCGCCGTTTACGACCTTGGTGAATTCGAGAACCGCCAGAACGGTGAAGAGCGACATAAGAGCCGTGAACCACGGCAGACCGCCCAGGATGGCGCCGACAATCAGCGCCACATATACTGCGCCTGTGGCGCCTCGAAGCAGGAGTTTTTTCATGGTGTTGTTTTCAGAATTTGCCGTAATTGAGTACGTCGAAGTAGTCCCAGAACATCTTGTCCTCGGCCGGATGCTGATGTATGCGGTCGACGAGGTTGAGCAGACACCGCACGGCCATGCGTATGGGCATAGGACCTTCGTTGAGCATGTTTTCGAGCAGTTCGCGCTGCTTGTCGTAGTGGGCCAGCGCGTCGTCGTGACGGCCGGTCTTCACCAGCGACACCATGTAGGCGAAGCTCGCGGCAGTTCCCTTGAGTGGCAGCATGAACAGCGCGTCGGCGTATTTGTATCCGTCGATGACCGCCGTCACTTTCTCGTACCGTCCTTTGGCGAAGAGAGCCTCGATGTAAGCGGCCATCTCGTTGGCGTCCATGTCCTCGAAATTGCCGAACTGCTCGACCAGAGCTATCAGCGAATTGTGTATCGAGTTGAGCGTGAGCTTGTTGATGAGGTCGTAGTACACGTTGTCCGGAAAGCCTTCGCCGCCGGTGGCCTCGGAGAAGCGCTTCAGATACTTGTCCGTATCCGAGAGGTCGCAGGTCATGAGCTGGCGCATGGCCACCTCGTTGGCCGGATTGCTGTCGATGAACTTCTTAAGCACCGACACGGCCTCTCCTGTCCGTCCGGAGCGCACCAGAAGCGCGCACAGACAGTCGGTGAACGCGAACTCCGAAGGGCTTTCCTGAGCGAGCGTGCGCACCATGTCGATGGCCTCGTCGAAGAGGTAGGGGGCTATGTTGTACACGTCTCCGGCCAGCGAGAGCTGCATCATGGGCTCGTCTGCGGCCAGCGACCGCGCCGAGTCGAAGGTGGCGCGTGCCTCTTCCTCCTTCTGCTGCCGTGCCTGTGCGCGGAAGAGCATCTGCCAGTAGAGGACCACGAATGCGTCGACCTCGATGAGTTCTTCGGCGAGTTTCTCCACGAAGACGTCGTCCATGCGCTCGTCGGCGTAGTGTATGGCTTCGTAGAGCAGCACGGCTTCGTTGTCGTTCATCTTGCGGAGACGGTCGAAGTTGGTCTTCATCCAGTCATAGCAGTCCAGGTCCATGGCGAGCTGGACGAAGCGTATCATCTCCTCGTCGGAGAACTGCTCATACTGCGTCAGCAGGTATTCGAGCGCGCCCTCGGCGTCGTCTGGCCGGTTCAGGTCGAGTCTGATGATGTCGAATATGGGCGATGTGGTGTCGGGATTGTCTTCGAGGAACGATGCTGTCGCCGGTGACGGACGGTCGCTGTCGTCGATGGTCGTGTCGAGGTAGTACAGGGCACGGCGCTCCGCCAGAGCCTGGCTCTCGGGATAGAGCCGGGCTCCGCAGAAGAGAACTTCGCTCTGCACATAGTCGTCGTTGAGGTCTCCGGCATAGTCGTAGATCTCGACGAGTTCGTCTTCATCGAAGAAGCGCTCGCCTACCGGCCGTTTCAGCGCCAGGCGGAAACGGCGGTAGAGTTCGTCGCGGGGATTGAAATCGTCACTCATGCTTTCTTCTGAACTTTTTCCCAGGTGTCCTTCAGGGCGATGGTGCGGTTGAACACCGGATGTTCGGGAGTTGAGTCGTAGTCAGGCGTGAAGTAGCCTACACGCTGGAACTGGAATTTGGTGCCCTGTGCGGCCTGTGCGATGGCGAAAGGCTCGAGCTTGGCGCCCTGAATGGTGCGGAGCGACTCGGGGTTGAGCATCTCGCGGAAGTCGCGCTCGGTCTCGGCGGCAGGATTCTCCACGTCGAAGAGACGGTCGTACAGACGCACCTCGGCGTCGACGGCGTGGCGTGCGGACACCCAGTGGAGCGTGCCCTTGACCTTGCGGTTGGCGCCCGGCATGCCGCTGAGGGTGTCGGGGTCGTATGAGCAGCGGAGCTCGGTGATGTTGCCGTCGGCATCCTTCACCACTTCGTCGCACTTGATGATGTATGCGCCCTTGAGGCGTACTTCGGCACCGGGAGCGAGACGGAAGAACTTCTTGGGGGGATTCTCCATGAAGTCGTCGCGCTCGATGTATATCTCGCGCGAGAAGGGCATCTCGTGTACGCCCGCTTCGGGATCCTCGGGGTTGTTCTCCATCGTGACGGTCTCCGTCTTGTCCTCGGGATAGTTGGTGATGACCACCTTGAGAGGATTGATGACGGCCATCACACGGGTGGCAATGCGGTTGAGGTCGTCGCGTACGGCGTGCTCGAGGAGGCTGACGCTGTTGAGCGCCTCGTACTTGGTGTAGCCGATGGTGTCGATGAAGTTGCGGATTGACGCCGGAGTGTAGCCGCGGCGGCGCATGCCCGAGATGGTCGGCATGCGGGGGTCGTCCCATCCTGCCACGAGACCTTCCTTGACGAGCTGGAGGAGCTTGCGCTTGCTCATCACGGTGTAGGTGAGGTTCAGACGGTTGAACTCAATCTGACGGGGGCAGTACGATTCGTCGGCGAGCTCCTTGACGAAGTACTCGTAGAGAGGACGGTGCACGACGAACTCGAGCGTGCATATCGAGTGGGTGACGCCTTCGAAGTAGTCGCTCTGGCCGTGTGCGAAGTCATACATGGGGTAGACCTTCCACGTGGTGCCGGTGCGGTGGTGGGGCGTCTTGATGATGCGGTACATGATGGGGTCGCGGAAGTGCATGTTCGGCGATGCCATGTCGATTTTGGCACGGAGCACGCGCGAGCCTTCGTCGAACTCGCCGGCGTTCATGCGCATGAAGAGGTCAAGATTCTCTTCGGGCGTGCGGTTGCGGTAGGGGCTTTCCTCGCCGGGAGTCTGGGGAGTGCCTTTCTGACGGGCTATCTCCTCACTGCTCTGGTCGTCGACGTATGCCTTGCCTTCCTTGATGAGGCGCACTGCCAGGTCGAACAGCTGGGGGAAGTAGTCCGACGCATAATATTCGCGGTTGCCCCAGTCGAATCCGAGCCAGTGGATGTCCTCGCGTATCGAGTCGACGTATTCGACGTCTTCCTTGACGGGGTTTGTATCGTCAAAACGGAGATTGCAGGTGCCGCCGAACTTCTCGGCCACACCGAAGTCCATACATATGGCCTTGGCATGGCCTATATGCAGGTAGCCGTTGGGTTCGGGCGGAAAACGGGTTGATAACCGTCCGCCGTTTTTGCCTGCCTTGAGGTCGGCAAGCACTTCTTCTTCTACGAAGTTGAGTCCCTTGGGCTCGTCGGCTGCTACGCCTTCGATGCCTTCTTTTGCTTCTGCCATTGTGGTATGTGATGTATGTTGTTTAGTTTATGATTCCGTTTGTTATTTCTCAGTCCTCACCGAGCCGCTTGCGGTAGAATACGAAGTCACGGCCGAGATACTTCTCGCGCACGACAGGGTTCGATGCCAGCTCCTCGGAGGTGCCGTGGAAGAGTATGCGGCCTTCGAAGAGGAGGTAGGCGCGGTCGGTGATGCGCAGTGTTTCCTGAGCGTTGTGGTCGGTGATGAGGATGCCGATGTTCTTGTCCTTGAGCTTGTACACGACCGACTGTATGTCCTCCACGGCTATGGGGTCGACGCCTGCGAAGGGTTCGTCGAGCATGATGAAGCGCGGATTGATGGCCAGGCATCGCGCTATCTCCGTGCGTCGGCGTTCGCCGCCGGAGAGGGCGTCGCCGGGATTCTTGCGCACTTTCTGGAGTCGGAACTCGGCTATGAGGCTTTCGAGCTTGTCGCGCTGTTCTTCCTTGCTCATGCCGGTCATCTGGAGGACGGAGCGGATGTTGTCCTCGACGCTCATCTTGCGGAATACCGACGCCTCCTGCGCCAGATAGCCGATGCCGTTCTGCGCGCGCTTGTACACCGGGTAGTCCGTGATGTCCTTGTCGTCGAGGAAGATGCGTCCCTCGTTAGGCTCGATAAGTCCTACGGTCATGTAGAATGTCGTGGTCTTGCCGGCGCCGTTGGGGCCGAGCAGTCCCACTATCTCGCCCTGTGTGAGCTCGATGGACACATGGTTGACCACGGTGCGCTTGCCGTACTTCTTGACGAGGTTGTCCGTGCTCAGACGGCTGTTCGCCGGCACTATTTCCTCATCGGCTATAGTCTCCGTGACTTCTTCTTCCACCTTTTCGAAGGGATTGGGGAGGTCGCGGCCCTGTTCTTCCTGAGATTTGAATTTCGACAGCAGTCCCATAGAATCAGGCGAGGTGAGTTGCGGCAAGTCCGCGGAGCTTGCCCTGATGGAGGCGGCTTTCGATGTAGTCAGTGAGCAGGTTGATGGCGACGATGTTGCTGCCGCCCTGCGGCACTATCAGGTCGGCATACCGCTTGCTGGGCTCGATGTACTGCATGTGCATGGGCTTGAGCACGTCCTGATAGCGGTTGATGACTATCTCGGGAGTGCGTCCGCGCTCGATGCAGTCGCGGGCGATGACGCGGATAAGGCGGTCATCAGGGTCGGCGTCAACGAATACCTTGATGTCGAGCATGTCGCGCAGTACGGGGTCGGTGAGTACAAGGATGCCTTCGACGATGACCACGTCGGCCGGCTTGACCTCCACAGTCTCCTCCTGACGGGTGCAGGTGAGGTAGGAATACGTAGGCATCTGTATGGTACGGCCTTCGCGTAGCTGCTTGAGATGGTCCACGAGGAGAGTCCACTCGATGGCATTGGGCTCGTCGAAGTTGATTTTCGACCGGTCTTCAGGCGGGATGTGGCTCGAATCCTTGTAGTAGGAGTCCTGCGGCATTACAGCCACCTCGCCGGCGGGCAGACTGTTGATGATTTTATTTACAACGGTGGTCTTTCCCGATCCGGTGCCACCGGCTATGCCTATGATTAACATACTCTGCGCGTACTTTAGTTCTTACTGTTAGGTCGTACCTCCGACATGCGGAGACACATTCAAGGCACGAAGTTACGGATTTTTCCGCTATTGTCAAAAAATTTCTTAAGGGCGTGAGTGCGTTGGTCGGCTTGTGCCAAAAAATTTGCAATATTGGCGCGTAATGGCCGTCGGATGGAAAAAAATGATTAAATTTGCATCTGATGCGCCTCCGGCAGAGGCGCGCTAAACGTAGAGAAATAACGTAAAGTAATGATACTCACCAACTCTTTGGCCAATTTCGGCCGGTACTGTATGTTCCTGACGCGTACGTTCTCCATACCCGACCGGTGGTCGGTGTTCGGCAAACGCACGATACAGGAGGTGTCGAAGCTCGGCATCGATTCCATCCCTCTGGTCATCATCATCTCACTGTTCATCGGCGCCGTCTGCACCATACAGATGCAGCTGAACGTGTCGTCGCCGCTGATACCGTCGTACTCCGTGGGCCTCGCCACACGCGAGATTATCCTTCTTGAGTTCTCCAACTCCATCCTCTGCCTTATCCTTGCCGGCAAGGTCGGGTCGAACATCGCTTCGGAGATAGGCACCATGCGCGTCACCGAGCAGATTGACGCCCTTGAGATAATGGGTGTGAACTCGGCCAACTACCTGACGCTGCCGAAAATTGTGGCCTTCGTATTCTTCATGCCAGTGCTGTCCGTTCTCTGTATGGGCACAGCTTTCATCGGCGGCTGGTGCGTGGCTGCCTTCACCGACATCATTCCCGTATCGCGCTATGTCTACGGTCTTCAGACCATGTTCACCGAGTGGTACGTGTGGTACGGCCTCATCAAGTCGCTCGTTTTCGCTTTCCTCATAGCATCCATATCGTCGTACTGCGGCTACTACGTCAAGGGCGGCGCCCTCCAGGTAGGCAAGGCCAGTACGGACGCCGTCGTGTCGAGCAGTATCTTCATACTTCTGTTCGACGTGATTCTCACTAAACTTCTGCTCCAATGATAGAGGTAAAGAAACTCCGCAAATCGTTCGACGGCCGCACCGTGCTGCACGATATCGATGCCACGTTCTATACGGGCAAGACCAATCTGATAATAGGGCAGAGCGGCTCGGGCAAGACCGTGCTGGTGAAGTCGCTCGTCGGACTGCTCAGACCTGACAAGGGCGAGATTCTCTTCGACGGCCGCAACCTGCTCACCATGACGTCGCAGGAAGTCAAGGAGCTGCGCAAGGAGATAGGCATGCTCTTCCAGGGTTCGGCGCTCTTCGACTCCGAGACCGTGCTGGGCAACGTCATGTTCCCCCTCACCATGTTCACGTCCATGAGCCGTGCCGAGATGCTGGACCGCGCCATGTTCTGCATCGAGCGCGTCAACCTCAAGGGCGCCGAGAACAAGTATCCGTCAGAGATATCGGGCGGCATGCAGAAGCGTGTGGCCATCGCCCGCGCCATAGCGCTCAATCCCAAGTACCTCTTCTGCGACGAGCCCAACTCGGGTCTTGACCCCAAGACGTCGATAGTCATCGACGAGCTGCTGAGCGACATCACCCACGAGTACGGCATCACCACGGTCATCAACACCCACGACATGAACAGTGTGCTCGGCATCGGCGAGAACATCATATTCATCAACAAGGGCCACCGCGAGTGGGTGGGCGACATGTCGCAGATATATACCACGTCCAACGAGGCCCTGAACGACTTCGTGTTCGCCACACGCCTCTTCCAGGATGTGCGCGCCTACGTGGCCAAACACGGCAAGATATAAACCGACCATATACGCGCTGACAGATGAGATTCACCGACATTCCCGGGCATGACGATGTCAAGGCCCGTCTCCGCGAGATGGTTGATGCGGGCCGAATACCGCACGCACTGCTTCTCGAAGGCCCTGCCGGGTCGGGCAAGTTCGCGCTGGCCCGTGCCTTCGCACAGTACGTACACTGCACTTCGCGGACTGCCGACGGAGACTCGTGCGGACAGTGCCCTGCCTGCCGTCAGAATGAGACTTTCAACCATATCGACACGGTATACTCCTTTCCCGTGGTGAAGCGGAGCGGCAAGCCGGCTCTGTCGGACGACTATGCCGAGGACTTCCGGCAGTTCATGGCCGAATCGCCGTACATGGACTTCGACCGGTGGCTGGTGGCGCTTGACAACATCAACGCACAGCCGCAGATATACGTCGAGGAGGGCAATGAACTCCTGAGGCGCCTGTCGTTTATGACCCGCGGCTCGAAGTTCAAGGTGGTGCTCCTGTGGCTCCCCGAGCGGTTCAAGGAAGAGACCGCCAACAAACTGCTCAAACTGGTCGAGGAACCTTTCGCAGACACCATATTCGTGATGGTGAGCAACAATTCGCGCGCCATCCTCCCTACGATATACTCGCGCACACAGCGCATAGCCGTGCGCCGCTACGACGACGGAGAGGTTGCCGCCATACTCCGCGCCTCAGGCTTTGACGAGGAGACCTCGGCCGATGCGGCGCGCATAGCCTCGGGCAATGTCAACGAGGCCCTCAAGCTCGCCGGAGTGTCGAAGGAGCGCCTGCAGTACTTCGACCTCTTCGTCAGCCTCATGCGCCAGGCATATGCGCGCAAGGTGAAGGAACTGCGCGAGTGGAGCGTCACCGTGGCCGGACTGGGCCGCGAGCCTGCCATGCAGTTCATCGACTACTGCGAGCGCCTTGTCCGCGAGAGTTTCATCATGCACCTGTCAGATCCGCGTCTGCTGACGGTGAACAGTACCGAGATGGCATTTGCAGTCAAGTTCTTCCCTTTCATCAACGAGAAGAACGTGCTCGACATGATAGCGCTCTTCGACGCCGCACGCCGCGACATCGCCGGCAATGCCAACGGCAAAATAGTTTTCTTCGACCTTGCCGTCAAGGTCATCATGCTTATACGACGCAAGTGAAAGAACCTGACTTCCTGCGGTCGGTCGCACTCTTCTGCACTTCGCAGAAAGAGTATGACCCTGCCGACATAATATATGTGCTGCCGAACAAACGCAGCGCCATGTTCATGAAGATGTACGTGCGCGAGACGGTTGAGGGTGTGGCGTTCATGCCGCGCTTTCTCACCATGCCTCGCTTTACGGGGCTGTTCGCCGACCGTCCGGAGGCTCCGGCGCGTGAGCTTCTCTTCATCCTTTACACGGCTTACAGACGCGCCATGCGCAAGCGCGGCCGCGAGGACGGCGTGCGCGAGTTCGACTCCTTCGTCTTCTGGGGCGACATGATGCTGAGCGACTTTGACGAAATCGACCGTTCGAAGGTCAACGCCGACGACCTCTTCCGCAATCTGCGCGACATCAAGACTATAAGCGCCAACTATCTCGACGAGGAGCAGAAAGACATCATACGCCGTGTATGGGGCGAAAGCCGTCTGACGGCTGCCGTCAGCGACTTCTGGCTTCATGCTCCCGAGAGCTCGGGAGATGCCGTGGCGTCGCGCTTTGTGTATCTGTGGGAAGTGATGGCCGACGTCTATCACGAATATCACGTCCTGCTGCGCGAACGCGGCGTGGCGTCGCCCGGAGGTCGCTACCGTGCGGCGCTCGAGCGCATCAATGCGCTGTCGGCTGACGACTTCCACGGCGAGCACTATGTGTTCGTCGGCTTCAACGACCTGTCGGTGACAGAGATGCTCATGTTCAACCGTCTCCGCGAACTCGGCGTGGCGTCGTTCTTCTGGGACACGGCTCCGCTGCGCTTCGCCGGAGGACGCGAGGAGAATGCCATAGCCAAGCCGCTGCGGCGCCTGCGCGAGCTCGTCCGTAATTTCCCTATGCCCGAAGGCTACACCGTGCCTGTGCCGGAGTCGCTTCCGGAAATAACCGTCACAGCCTGTCCGTCGAACATCGGACAAGCCAAGGCCCTGCATCCCCTGCTTGACTCATGGGTGGCGGCCGGACTGACCGACACTGACAATCCGCTCAATACCGCCGTGGTGCTCCCTGACCAGGGGCTGCTCATGCCGGCTCTGCTGTCGATACCGTCGGAAATCAACAAGGTCAACATATCGATGGGCCTGTCGTACCGCTCGACGACTTTCGCCACGCTCTTTCACTCCATCATCAGCATGCAGCTCAGGGCGCGCGAGATAAAGGGCGTCACGCAGTTCTACTTCGAGGATGTCAATGCCGTGCTGGCGCATCCGCATATAAGGCTGATTGCGTCGGCCGAGGCCGACCGCCTCTCCGCCGTGATAGCGCAGGAGAAGAAGTACAATATCTCAGCCTCTGACATCATGACATCGGCGCCGGGGCTAATCAGCGTGTTCTCTCCCGTGCGCGACCTCACCTCGGCCGCCGATGTGGCGGCATATCTGCTGGGACTCTTCGGCTGGCTCGGCGACAAGCTGCGCGAGCACGGCACCGACGAGGTGAAGAACGGATTCGAGATTGCCGCCATAGAGTATTTCAGTGAGGAAGTGCGTGCGCTCGCATCGCTCGTGGAGACATATGGAGTGACCATGTCGGAGCGCACCTTCCTGCATATGTTCGAGCGTATATTCAGCACGCGCGGACTGACTGTGAACGGCACGCCGCTGGCCGGACTCCAGGTGCTCGGCGTGCTCGAGACCCGCGCCCTCGACTTCGACAACGTCGTCATCCTGTCGATGAACGAGCGCGTCTTTCCGCGCCGCCAGTACAGCAAGACCATGATACCTGGAGTGCTGCGCGAGGGCTTCGGACTGCCTGACTTCGAGAATCTGGAGTGGACCTACGCATACTGCTTCTACCGCCTGATAGCCCGTGCGCGCCGCGTGTCGCTCTTCTATGACTCGCGCACCGACGGACTCGGCAACGGCGAGATTTCAAGATATATCTCCCAGGTGCGTTATCTCATACCTGAACTCCCGCTTGAGATGCGTTCACTCAGCTATCAGGCCGACAGTCAGGGACGCTTCTCAGCCGAGCTGCAGAAGACCGACGATGTGATGCGGTATCTCAACGAATTCAAGGCCGGGGGCACACTGCGGCTCTCGGCGTCGGCACTGAAGACCTACAAGCAGTGCCCGATGAAGTTCTACCTCGAGTATGCCCGGCGTATGCGCGGATCGGAGGAAATGGTCGACTACATCGCGTCGCCCGAATTCGGAACGCTCGTCCACAACGTCATTCAGGCACTCTTCGAGGGCTATCGCAACGAGGTGATTACGGCCGCGACGTTCGACCGCTGGCTCGATCCGGCCAATCACGAAGTGGACGATGTCGCCCGTCGGCTGGTCATCGAGCAGCGCTATCCGCGCGCCGACGATATTTCGGCCGTCGACCCGTCGGCCGAGGCCCGGCTCGCCATCGACCTTGTGGCGCGTATAGCCCGTGCCAATCTTGAGAGCGAGCGCGACCTGTACTGCGCCGGCGGCAAGTCGTTCGTATTCATCGACAATGAGTACAAGGTCAATGGTCCGTGGCAGCTCACGCCGTCGCTGGCGGTGAATTTCTATATGTCGATTGACCGCTTCGACAAGACAGCTCCGGACTCGTACCGCTTCGTTGACTTCAAGACAGGCGACGATGACACCACGGCAGCCGATGTGTCGGGACTGTTCAACCGCAACAATATGGATAAGGACGGCATATTCCAGCTCTTCACATATGCCGAGGCGTACAAGTGCATGGTCGAGCCCGAGGCTCACATAGTCCCCGTGCTGCATCCCATGCGGCAGCTGTCGGCTGGCTACGGACTGCGGCTGCTCAAAGTGAAGAAGACCGATGTCGAGGACTATGACGACTTCCGCGACGAATTCAGGCCGCTGCTCGTCGCTCTGGTGTCGGAGATTTTCGACGAGAATGTGCCGATAAGGCAGTGCGAGCGCATAGACAGCTGCAAGTTCTGCAACTTTCAGTCGCTCTGTGGCCGTATACCCCGTGACGACTGACAGCTATGGCAGGCATCTACGTCCACGTCCCGTTCTGTCATTCGAAGTGCTTCTACTGCGACTTCTATTCGCTGGCAAGCACTGCGCGCGTTGACGCCTATGCCGACGCGCTTGCACGCGAGTGGGCCGCGCGTAAGGGTGAGCTTGGCGGAGAATCCGTCACCACGCTCTACTTCGGAGGAGGCACGCCATCTATACTCAGGCCTGATGTGTTCTCGCGCCTCGCGGCGCTTTTCCCTCTGCAGAAGGTTGATGAGTTCACCATAGAAGTCAATCCCGAGGACGTCAGCGAGGCGGCGGCCGAGGCATGGCTGAAGGCCGGAGTGAACCGCGTAAGCATGGGTGTGCAGTCGCTCGACGATGCCGAGCTCCGTGCAGTCGGACGCCGTCATACAGCCGCGCAGGCCCTTGAAGCCGTCAGGACTCTGCGCCGGGCAGGCATCGGCAATATCAGCGGTGACCTCATATACGGTCTTCCGGGACAGACCGTCGAATCGTGGCGCGAAAGCCTGCGGACGCTCCTCGGGTCGGGCATCACGCATCTGTCGGCCTACTGCCTCAGTTTTGAGCAAGGCACAAGGCTGTACCGCATGCGCGAGAAAGGCGAAGTCGCCGAGCAGGACGACGAGGTCATCGAGCGGATGTACGGCGTGCTGTGCGACCAAGCGCGCCGCGCAGGGATGAATCACTATGAAATCTCAAATTTTGCCCGTCCCGGCATGGAGTCGCGTCACAATTCATCCTACTGGACCGGCGCTCCATATCTCGGGCTCGGCCCGGGCGCGCACAGCCTCGGCGCTGACGGAGTGCGGCGGTTCGTGCCGTCGAATCTCAACCGCTGGCTTGCCGACCCTGAAAATGCAGCCGAGCGCGATGAGGAAACTGCCACAGACCGCACCAATGACCGGATACTCATATCGCTGCGCACAGCACGCGGACTTGATCTCTCCGCCCTTGAGGCTGATGCGGCAGCACACATAGCTCAAGCCGCACGACCCCACGTGCTTTCAGGCAATCTCGTCGAGACAGGTACGCACCTCGTGGTGCCCGAGTCCCGGTGGCTGCTGTGCGACAGCGTTATCCGCGACCTTTTCGTGGACTGATTACTCCACGCGGTACTGGAGTACGGTGGTGAAACGCCGTCCGTCGGTCTGCACCATCAGTTCTATAGTTCCGCGGTTGGCTTTGGGAATGTTCACGACCGTGCCTCCTGTCTGCGGATTGTTCCGGAAGTCCTTGTGCCAGTCCTCTCCGTTGACCACGGCTATCTCCACTCCGGCAGGCACGAACAGCTCGAAGTCGTAGCTCTCGCCGGACTTCAGCACGCCTGACCACGGCACCTGACCGATGCGGCAGTCGACGCTGCCGTAGAATTTCGGCAGCTCACGGATGCCCCCGGCCCGTATCTGCCGCAGAATCTCGGCGGCGTCTACCTTGTAGTGCTCCATGCCGCTCCGGTGGAAGTTGGGCATGGAGCGGAGAGCCGGCGACAGCATGGGATGCTCACGCTCGAGCGCGGCCGTCTCCGACGCCGTGGGCTGAGCCACGACATACTCCACAAGATTGGTCCATTCGGCTTTCTGATCAGTATTTGTGGTGGCGCAGAGCGACACCTCTCCGGCCTGTGAGGGGATGAACTCAACCACGGAGAATCCGTTGGTGGTCATAGCCGTGCTTTTCTCGAAGCGGTCGTCGTCGGTTGCGGCGAAGCGCACTCCGTCGCGTCCCTTGAAGTAGAATGTATATTTCTGTCCCACACGCAGGGTGCGCTCCGTGGGTACCTGAATGGCAGTGGTGTACTCGTCAATCTGAGTTGAGTAGAAGTTGGGCAGCTCACGGCGGCGCCCTGCGCGTTCGTCGGCAAGCAGCACTGCCGGGTCGTAGCCGTACAGGCCCATCGACGGAGTGTAGCGGCCTATGCGCGCGAACTCGTCGTAGCTCACTTTCTCGTCGAGCAGCTGATATGCTTCCTCCTCGGGGAAGTGGCTGAATATCATCCAGCGCGGGTCGGCGTGAAACCATTCTTCGTTGGGGCGGCGAGTGAATACACCGTCGTCGACCGTTCCGGCACCCCACGTGGGGTCAACAAGGATGCCGCTGTTCCCCGATGTGTAGACGAAGAGCCATGCGTGTCCTTCGGGAGCTATGCGGCCGTCCTTGTCTTTCGACTGACCGAATATGATGTGCGACCTGAGCCCGATGGCTTCGGCTATGCGGTAGTAGAGTTCGGCATAGCCCTGACAGACGCCTCGCCTGTTCTCGTAAGTGGCGTCCGCGGTGCGGATGGAGTATGTGGTGTCATAGCTGATGTTCTCGGTCAGCCAGCGGTAGATGTCGTGAGCCTGCTCCATCGCGGGTTTCGAGCTCGAAGTGATGCCTTGTGCAAGTCCGCTCCAGTCGTACCCGGTGTCTGATATGTACATTTCTGCCTGTGCGGACAGAGCGCCGAGAGCAACGACGGCGATTGATGCAAGTGTTTTTGTCAGGGTCATATATTCGATTGAGTGTAATGTGATGATTTCTGGGCAAAGTTACGGAATTTTTGATTCACGAACCTGTACAGGCAAAATTTTTTTGTTAACTTTGTACCCGTAGACTATGCAAAAATGAGAATAAAAAGATACTTTATAGCATTATGTGCCGCCGCTGCGGTGGCTTCGGCCGCCGCGGGTCCGATTGACGAGGCCCGCAAGCTCTATCATCAGGGCCAGTACGAGGCGGTGGTGAAACTTATGCGTCCCGTGGTGAAACGCTCGCCGCGCGACGGCAATGCCACGTACTTCCTCGGCGCGTCGCTCTACAATCTCGGTGAAGTCGACGAGGCCGTGCAGCCTCTGACGGTGGCCGAGGGCAGGGGAGTGGCCGACGCTTCTGCGAAACTTGCCCGTATAGCGTTCGACCGATATGATGTCGATGGCGCCCAGAAGCATATGTCCAAGTGGAGCGCAGCTCTGAAGAAAGCAAAGAAGGATGAACCGGAGGAATACTCGCAGCTTGCCTCGAAGCTCGTCATGATGCGCAATATGCTTGACCGTGTCGAGAAAATCGAAGTCATCGACTCAATGGCTGTCGACGAAAGCGCGTTTTTCAATTTCTACAAGCTGTCGAAGCAGGCCGGCAATATTCTGCCGCCCGATGCTGTGACCCGTCTCGGAGCCGGCTCCGGAAGCCGCGAACTTTCGGCCGGATTCATGCCGCAGAGCCGCACAGAGGTGCTGTGGGCCGCCGCCGATTCGTCGGGCATATTCAGCCTCTACGGTGCCGACATCCTCGATGACGGCACGCTCGACCACTCATCGGCTCTGAAAGGCAATCTCGGTGACGGCGGAAATGCTCTATTCCCCTTCCTGATGACCGACGGCACGACACTCTACTTCTCCTCGGACGGCGATGGCTCGCTGGGCGGATATGACATCTTCATGACGCGCCGCAACGATGCGTCGGACGACGACAAGGACTTCTATGCGCCCCAGAACATGGGCATGCCCTACAACTCGCCGTACAACGACTATCTGATGGCCATCGACGAGACTTCCGGCCTCGGCTGGTGGGCCACCGACCGCAACGCCGAGCCGGGCAAGGTGACCATATATGTGTTCATCCCCTCGCAGGTCCGTGTAAACGCAGACCCGGACGAGGACGATGTGCAGGCTCTCGCACGCGTCAGTGATATCTCGCTGACACAGAAACCGGGCGCCGACTATTCGAAACTCATAGCGTTCTGCCACACAGAGCGCAAGGGCGGCTCGGGCAGTTCGGGCATGGATGCGTCGAGTTTCACTATAGATATGGGCAACGGCCGCGTGTACGACAAACTCGCAGACTTCCGCAACGATGATGCCCGCGCTGCCATGCTCGACGCGCTTGCCGCACGTGCCGCACTGCGCCGTCATCTCGAGCAGGAAGACGCGCTCCGCGAGCAGTACCGCAACGGCAATCACGGTGTGGCGCAGCAGATTCTTGACTCCGAAGCCGAGACCGGACGGATGCGTCAGCGTGTGATGACGCTGCGGAATACGGCCGTCAGACTCGAGACAGGCCGCTGACTCATCGTTGATTCTTGAATAAACAATACCTTAAAATAATCAAACCAGCACAATGACTCTAACGGTAATTCTTCTGTGTGCACTCGGAGTGGTGCTCCTGATAGTGTTCTTCTACTACTGTCCGTTCTTTCTCTGGATATCGGCCCGTGTGAGCGGCGTGCGCATATCGCTGATTCAGCTTGTCCTGATGCGAATCCGTCAGGTCCCTGCAAGTGTCATCGTGCGTGCCATGATCGAGGCCCACAAAGCCGGGCTCAGAGAAGTGACGCGCGATGACCTCGAGGCCCACTACCTCGCCGGCGGCAATGTGACACGCGTCGTGCATGCCCTCGTGTCGGCGTCCAAGGCCAATATCGACCTCGGCTTCAAGATGGCCACGGCCATCGACCTGGCCGGCCGCGATGTGTTCCAGGCCGTGCAGATGAGTGTCAATCCCAAAGTCATCGACACACCTCCGGTCACGGCCGTGGCTAAGGACGGCATCCAGCTCATAGCCAAGGCCCGTGTGACCGTACGTGCCAACATACGTCAGCTCGTCGGCGGCGCCGGCGAGGACACCGTGCTCGCCCGTGTCGGTGAGGGCATCGTATCGTCAATAGGCTCGGCGGAGTCGCACAAGAGCGTCCTTGAGAATCCTGATTCCATATCGAAACTCGTGCTCCGGAAGGGACTCGACTCCGGAACGGCATTCGAGATTCTTTCCATCGACATCGCTGATATCGACATAGGCCGCAATATCGGCGCCGCGCTGCAGATTGACCAGGCTCAGGCCGACAAGAACATCGCTCAGGCCAAGGCCGAAGAGCGCCGTGCCATGGCCATCGCCCGCGAGCAGGAGATGAAAGCCCTCGCACAGGAAGCGCGTGCCAAGGTCATCGAGGCAGAATGCGAGCTTCCACGTGCCATGGCTCAGGCCTTCCTCAACGGCAACCTCGGCGTGATGGACTATTACCGCATGAAGAATATGGAGGCCGACACGAGCATGCGTCAGAGCCTGACGGGCGGTTCGTCGTCATTACCTGAAATAAAATGACACTCCTCCTCATCTCGCTGGCCGTTCTCATCGGCGGCTACTTCGTCTACGGGCTGATTGCCGAGAAGATATTCGGCGTCGACCCGTCGCGCGACATGCCTGCGCGCACCCGTGCCGACGGCATCGATTTCATAGAGATGCCCACGTGGAAGGTGTTCCTAGTGCAGTTCCTCAACATAGCCGGACTCGGTCCAATCTTCGGCGCCATCATGGGCGCCATGTTCGGCCCGGCATGCTTCATATGGATAGTGGCCGGAACTATATTCGGGGGCGCTGTCCACGACTTTATCTCGGCCATGATGTCGGTGCGCAGCGGAGGCGACTCCCTGCCTGAACTCGTGGGCCGCGAGCTCGGACCGGTCATCAGGCAGTTGCTCCGTGTGGTGTCGCTCGTCCTGCTGATACTCGTCGGAGCCGTCTTTGTGGTCACTCCGGCAAGTCTGCTCGCAGGCATGACTCCCGAGTGGATGACACCGGTATTCTGGATCGGGGCGATATTCCTCTATTATATCCTTGCCACACTTCTGCCGGTCGACAAACTCATAGGCCGCTTCTATCCCATCTTCGGGTTCGCGCTGCTTTTCATGGCAGTCAGTCTGCTGGTGGTGCTCTTCACCGGGGGGCATCCGCTGCCCGACGGCATCAGCGACGGACTGTGGAACCGTCATCCGGAGGCCGACACGCATCCTCTCTTCCCGATGATGTTCGTCAGCATCGCCTGCGGAGCCATCTCCGGCTTCCATGCCACGCAGTCGCCTATGATGGCCCGATGCCTCAAAAACGAACGGCTTGCGCGCCCGGTGTTCTACGGAGCTATGGTGGCCGAAGGAATCGTAGCTCTCATATGGGCTGCCGCCGCTATATCGTTCACTGGCGGCTATCCCGAACTGGCCGACTATATGAAGTCGCATGAGGGAGCCGGTGCTCTGGTCACGGACATCTCCGTATCATGGCTCGGAGCCGTGGGCGGATTCCTGGCGCTTCTCGGCGTCATAGCCGCTCCTGTCACCACGGGCGACACGGCCCTGCGTTCGGCCCGTCTCATTGCTGCCGATATGCTCGGCATAGGGCAGTCTCGCCTTGTGAAGCGTCTGCTGGTGTCGCTGCCTATCTTCGCTGCGGCATTCGGCCTCATGCTGATAGATTTCAACGTGCTGTGGCGCTACTTCGCCTGGACCAATCAGACACTGGCTGCATTTACGCTGTGGGCGTGCACGGTCTATCTGGCGCGCCACGGCAAGCTATATGTCATCACCCTTGTGCCCGCGCTCTTCATGACCCTCGTTGTGGTGAGCTACATACTGGTGGCTCCGTCGCCTGAAGGCTTCGGCCTCGACATGCCCGTGGCCGTCGCGGCAGCCGCCGTCGTCGACCTCCTGTGCGCAGGCTTCTTTGTCCGCTATGAAGTACTCCGCCGTCGGGGAGCACTTATTCACGATGTTGCATACTGATTATGGATTTTAATTCGATAATTACATCAACTCCTCACTATAACTTTCACAGTCACACACAGTTCTGCGACGGCCGCGCCGACATGGAGACCATGGCTCGCGCCGCCGTCGCCGCAGGGATGAAGCACTACGGCTTCTCGCCTCACAGTCCTGTCATCATACCGTCGCCCTGCAACATGAGCATGGACTCTGTCGGGCGCTATCTTGATGAAGTCGACCGCATCAAGGCCATGCCCGAGCTGGCGTCATGCCGGTTCTACGCCGCTATGGAAGTGGATTATCTCGGCGCGGAGTGGGGGCCGGCGTGCGACTATTTCCGCCGTCTGCCGCTCGACTACATCATAGGTTCCGTGCATTTCATCCCCAATCAGGAGGGTGAGTATTTCGACATCGACGGTCACTTCGACCGCTTCCGCGAGACTATGGCGAAGCATTTCCGCGGAGACATCGACTATGTGGTCGATACATTCTACCGTCAGAGCACCGATATGATCATGGCCGGAGGCTTCGACATCCTCGGGCACTTCGACAAAGTAGGGCAGAATGCCGCCTATTTCGCTCCCGGCATTGAGGACGGCAGCCACTACCGCGAATGTGTGGACCGGCTCATCGACCTCATCATCGAGCGCCGTCCGGTGGTAGAGATGAATACGAAGGCCCGTCAGGAGCATGGCCGCTTCTTCCCCGGCGAGCGCTACCTTCCGCGTCTGACCGATGCAGGACTGACTATCGTGGTCAACAGCGACGCCCATCATCCCGACCGAATCGACGCATCGCGTGACGAAGCGATGTCACTCATAGACCGTCTGCGCCATGCGTACGCTTGAACTGCTCGCTCCGGCGCGCGACGCCGCCGTGGGCCGTACGGCCATACTTGCCGGAGCCGATGCTGTGTATATCGGTGCCCCGGCTTTCGGCGCGCGCGCTGCCGCCGGCAACAGTGTGGCCGACATCCGCGACCTGTGCGCGTTCGCCCATCAGTACCGTGCGCGCATCTATGTGACGCTCAATACGATTCTTTTTGACGCCGAGCTCGATGAAGCCCGTCGGCTCGTGTGGCAGCTCTATGCCGCCGGAGTCGATGCCCTGATAGTCCAGGATATGGCATATCTCGAGATGGACCTGCCGCCGATAGCTCTCCATGCCAGCACTCAGTGCGACATCCGCACGCTCGACAAGGCGCGCCGCCTCGCACAGGCGGGATTCTCGCAGCTCGTGCTCCCGCGCGAATTTTCGACCGACCAGATCCGTGAGGCCGCCGAGGCCGCAGGCGTGCCTGTCGAAGTATTTGTCCACGGCGCCCTGTGCGTGAGCTACAGCGGCGACTGTCAGGCCGGAGCCGTGGCTATGGACCGGAGTGCCAACCGCGGTGTGTGTCCGCAGATGTGCCGTCTGAGTTACGAACTCATTGACGGCGAAGGCCGCCCCGTAGGCCCCGAGAAGCACTATCTCTCGCTCCGCGACCTCTGCCAGCTCGACCGTCTCCCGGCCCTCATCGAAGCCGGAGCCTCGTCATTTAAAATCGAAGGACGCCTGAAGGATGCGCGCTATGTGGCGAATGTCACTGCGGCATATTCGCAGGCGCTCGACCGATTTATCGCCGCCAATGAAGGCTTCGCGCGCTCGTCGGCCGGGTCAAGCACTTGCGGATTCACGCCTGATGTCAACCGCACGTTCAACCGCGGCTATACGTCGTACTTCATCGGCGGCCGTCCGCAGGCATCGGTGCGCATGGCCTCGATTGACACTCCTAAGTGGGCCGGTATGCCCGTGGCGGAGGCTGTCACGGCGTACGATCCCCAACGCCGCAGTTTCCGCGCTCGAACGTCGGCACCGCTCGCCAATGGCGACGGCCTCGGCTTCTTCGACGCGCGCGGACGTTTCTGCGGATTCCGTCTCAACCGCTCGGAAGGGCAGGAACTCTTTCCGGCTTCGGTCCCCGAAGGCCTCAAGCCGGGCATGACCATATACAGGAACAGCGACAAGCAGTTCTTTGACGTCCTCGACCGTCCGGATGCCTCGTGCCGCCGTACGATAGCGGTCAACTTCCGGCTTGATGCCGTCGGCGACACCGGCTTTGCCATCACTGCCTCGGACTGCCGCGGCGCATCAGCTACGGTCGTGACCGAGTCGCCCGGAGCGCAGGCTGCGAAGCCTCAGGCCGATGCGCGGCGCGCGACACTGGCCAAACTCGGGGGCACCATATATACATGCGGCCAGGTCGATGACCGCCTCGGCGACCGCTTCGTGCCGCTGTCGGTCCTTGCCGATGCGCGTCGACGCGCGCTGGTCATGCTTGACGCGGATGCTGCCGCGCGCTACGTGTACGACCGTCGACGCAGGCAGGCTCTCGCGGCCGACGCATTTGCCGCCCTGCCGCCGCTGACATATCACGACAACGTGGCCAACAGGCTCGCCCGGCAGTTCTACGAGAGCCACGGAGCCGTCATCGCGCGTCAGGCCATCGAGACAGAACCGTCGCCGCGCGGCGCTGACATCGAGGTCATGAACACTCGCTACTGCATACGCCGCGAGCTCGGAGCATGTCTCCGCACTCCCGACGGGCGGAAACTGCCGGCGCGTCTGTATCTGCGCAACCAGTCGGGCACATACAGGCTCGACTTCGACTGCGCCGTCTGCGGCATGAAAGTCGTGAAAACCTCCTCCGCATCATGAGTATCGTAGATGTATCCATAGTCACATACCGCACCGAAGAGTCCGAACTGCGTAAGTGCCTTGACGCGCTTCTCGGCGAGACATCGGTCAGGACGGTCCATGTGGTCGACAACAGTTCGGTGCCGTACATCGCCGCCATCTGCAGCGGCTACGGCGACAGAATCACGTACACGCCGCATCTCAATACGGGCTACGGCGACGCGCATAATGTCGCTCTGCGCCGCTCGCTCGATTCAGATGCAGACTATCACCTTGTCATCAACAGCGACGTTTACTTCGACTCCGGAGTGCTTGATGCCTGTGTGCTTTACATGGACCGACACGCTGATGTGGCCCAGCTCATCCCTCATACGGTCTATCCCGACGGCCGCGAGCAGTACGTCATCCATCCCTTGCCCACGCCCTTCGACATGGTGCTGCGCGGATTCCTGCCCGAGAAATGGTTCGCGGCTCGGCGGCGCAGATATATTCTCGCAGACCGCGACCCTGCGGCTACCGTCGACGCGCCGTATCACCACGGATGCTTCATGCTGCTCCGCACCACGGCTCTGGCCGAGACGGGTCTCTTTGACCCGCGATTCTTCATGTATCCCGAGGATATCGACCTGACGCGGCGGATACACCGCTGCTACCGTACGGTCTATTATCCCGGTGCTACCATCGTTCACGCACACCGCGCCGAGTCGAAGACATCGCGGCGTATGCGTAAGATACACATCGTGAATATGTTGAGGTATTTCCGAAAGTGGGGATTCTTCTTCGACAGCGAACGCCGGCGCATGAACCGTGAACTTTTCCGCTCGCTCGGATATAAAAATATGTGAACGGGATTTGCCCGTCTGACGAAAAAACCGTAACTTTGACGAAAATCTGAATTAAGAAGTATGGCATCCGTGAAACCTGAAGAAAACGAAGAGCTGACCGCGCAACTGCGCGATCCGGCCACGGTGCGTCAGGCTTTCTCGAAAGTGGTCAGACTGTATTCCGAGCCTTTGTACTGGCAGATACGGCGCATGGTGCAGAGCCACGACGATGCCAACGACATCCTTCAGAACACCTTTCTCAAGGCGTGGAACAACCTCGAGAATTTCCGTGGCGACGCGCGTCTCTCGACATGGCTCTACAAGATAGCCGTCAATGAGAGTCTCAGCTTCCTTGAGCGTGAGCGCCGTCGCACGACACTTTCGTTCGACGACGAGGAGGCATCGGCCGCACGCACAGCCACTGCCGACAGCGACCTTGACGGCGACGAGCTTTCCCGACGTCTTCAGCAGGCTATCGCCACCTTGCCAGACAAGCAGCGCCTCATGTTCAACATGAAGTACTTCGACGACATGAAGTACGAGGAGATGTCCGAGATTCTCGGCACATCGGTGGGCGCCCTGAAAGCCTCCTATCACCTTGCGACAAAGAAAATCGAGCAATTTTTTGACGATGCCGATTAAACCTACGCTTCCGCAATCTGTCAAAATAGCAAACATTAATGAAATATGGCACAATCCAGCGAAAATATACTTGAAAAAGCCCGTCGGAGCGGTCTGGCCGTCCCGAGTGCGGGTATGAAAGTACCCGCCGGATACTTCGACGATTTTGCCCTACAGATGGACTCTCTCCTGCCGTATCGTGCTGAAATCGAGAACCCGCAGGAAGTCGACCGTGCGATGCAGCCCCGCACCTTCTGGCAGAAGGTGCGGCCGTACGTATACATGGCCGCTATGTTTGCCGGAGTGTGGTGCATGCTGCAGATGTTCGCGTCTATCGGCCGTCATACGAGCCTGTCACCCATGGACTCCAACCCTGTGTTGGCCAAAGCCTTCGACAACGATCAGTTCATGAATGACTATATTTATGACGATATCAACTCGTGGGACCTGTTCGACGAGATGGTTGAAGACGGTACCTTCGAAAACGATTCCGCTATCGACGCGTTCTTCTCTACCGACGGAGTGATGGAGGCCGACGAACAAACTGATTACCTTTTACCGGAATGAGCATATCAATTTTCCGCTATTGCGCACTGATTATCTGCCTCGGCACAGCAGCCCTGACGCAGTACGTGTCCGCCCAGTCGGCCCAGCCTCTCAACGACGACGAGCGCGACCGCGTGCTCACGGAGATGCGTGCCTACAAGCACGACATACTCACCAAGGCTCTCAGTCTGACCAAAGAGCAGCAGCGTGAGTTCTTCCCCATCTACGATGCCATGGACGACAGCCTCATGCAGATAGGGGCAGAGACCCGCGAGCTCGAACGGCGTGTCAATGCTGATGCCGATGCCTCCGGAACCGAACTCGAGGCCGCTGCAGCCGCAGTATTCTCTCAGAAGCAGCGTGAAGGCAATCTCGAGATGGAGTATTTCGACAAATTCAAGGCAGTGCTCACGCCCCGTCAGATGCTCAGGCTCAAATCGGCCGAGCGCGAGTTCACCCAGCGCCTCGTGCGTCATCACCGCCGTGTGCAGGCCGGACGCAAAGCCGCGCGCAACCAGTAAGTAACATCTATCTTCTTTATCAGTCGCCAATTCATCAGCTAAATTGACATGTCTGTAAAGACACCTCCAGAAACTCTTCAGGCAGCCTCTGCAGCAGGCTATGCCAAAGCTGCCTCCCGTCCTTTGCCACGTCTTCTTGTGGCTGCATTCCTCGCCGGAGCCTACATCGCTCTCGGCGGGGTTCTTTCTATTATCATAGGCTTCGGTTTTCCCGAGATTTCGGCAGCCAATCCCGGCCTGCAGCGTTTCCTCAGCGGTCTCGTCTTTCCCATAGGCCTCATGCTCGTGGTGATACTCGGTGCCGACCTCTTCACCGGCAACAACGCACTGCTGATTCCGCCGATGGCCGAACGCCGCATCGGTGTGGGCCGTGTCATCGGTAACTGGACTGTAGTGTGGCTCGCCAACTTCGCAGGATGTCTCGCCGTGGCCTACTTCCTGGTCTATCTCACAGGTCTCACCGCCTCCGAGCCTTACGCTGCCGCTGTCGAGCGCATAGCCGTCGGCAAGGTGTCCGCGTCATTCGGGGTGATATTCCTCAAGGGCATCGGCGCCAACTGGTGCGTCTGTCTGGCTGTGTGGCTCGCCCTTAGCGGCCGTCGTCTGGGCGAGAAACTTCTTGCCTGCGAGATTCCCGTCATGGCCTTCGTCGCTCTCGGATTCGAGCACTGTATAGCGAACATGTTCTTCATACCGCTGGCCATGATGCAGGGAGCGGACATTACGATGTCGCAGCTCTTCGTGACCAACCTCCTGCCTGCCACCATAGGCAATATCGTAGGCGGAGCCATCTTCGTCGGAGCGGCTCATTACTTCGTCAACCGTCCTGTGGAGAGATAGAAGGTCATCCTTTTTCTTCCCTGCAAATCCATGAGAAACACACACTGAATGAAATAATTGTGATGACAAATGTAAAAATGCCTGAGTTCAGCGACCTCGTCGCCGGAATCAGGCGTTCTCGTCTATAATCATTATAGTATTTTTCTGTTAAACTATGTTGTCAGAATTGGCCGATTCTGTTGAAACATAGTTGAAACATCGAGCTAAAATATGCCTGAAACGGCAGTTTTTATTATGATTTTGAACCTTAAATAATCTATGGATTATGTATATAGATAAAGAAAAGACGTTGGAATTTAACTCTAATCGGTTAAGTTCCAACGCATTACATGGAGTCGGGGTGACAGGATTCGAACCTGCGACCACCTGGTCCCAAACCAGGCGCGCTACCGGACTGCGCTACGCCCCGAATTCGCGTGCAAAATTAGTGAATATTATCCAATCCTGCAAATTTATTTTCGTAGCGTCGGCGCTTTCGCTTTCAGTGTCAGGTGTTTCAGCTCAGAGCCGTGAGCTTCTGCTGAAGTATGACCGTCCTGCCGAATTCTTTGAGGAGGCTCTGGTGATAGGCAACGGTAAAATCGGGGCGACAGTCTACGGCAATCCCTCACACGAGCATCTTTCGCTCAACGATATTACGCTGTGGACGGGCGGTCCGGACACGCTTGCCGTGCCTGACCACAGCCGTGCGCTCGCCGAGGTGCGCCGCTGCCTCGACCGCGGCGACTATAAGGCTGCCGAGGAGGCTCAGAAGCAGTTGCAGGGCCATTACAGCGAGAATTATCAGCCGCTTGGCGACCTTCTGGTTGACTTCGGCCTTCCTGACGCCCCCACGGGTTACCAGCGTCAGCTCGACCTACGCTCGGCCATAGCCACGGTATCGTTCCGCTCGGGCGGCTACGACTATCGGCGCGAATACTTTGTGTCCTCGCCCGATTCGGTCATCGTCATGGTGCTGTCGACAGACAATCCCGCTGGACTTGACTTCAGTGTATCTCTTTCGTCACAGCTGCCTCACAAGGTTAGCGGAGAGGGCAGTGCGGCTCTGCTTGCTGACGGTAATGCCGCCGCCACATCGCTGCCGTGCTACTACGGAGCCGTACCCGACTCGCTGAAACATACTTATGCCGACGGCCACGGCATGCGCTTCCGCACCGACGTGCGCGTGTCGGCACCAAAAGGAACAGTCACTGTCGCCGATAATTCGATAAAGGTGTCAGGCGCACCGGAGGCACTGCTTGTCGTCGGAGCTGAAACAAGTTTCAACGGCTTTGACCGCGACCCTGTGCGGCAGGGCAAGGACTGCCGCGCCATAGCCTCGCGGAATGCAACGAAAGCCGTGGGCAAGAGCGCACAGACGCTCCGCGACGCGCATTTGGCGGACTATGGACGTCTTTTCGGTCGTGTTGACCTTGATCTCGGAGCCACAGCTCCTGCGATGAAGGCTCTGACAACCGACCGCCAGCTGAAACTCTACACCGATTCGGCTGCCGTGAATCCCGAACTCGAAGCGCTCTACTTCCAGTACGGGCGCTATCTGCTCATCTCGTGTTCGCGGACGCCGGGTGTCCCGGCCAATCTGCAGGGACTGTGGAACGAAAAGATACTGCCGCCGTGGAGCTCGAACTATACCACAAATATAAATCTTCAGGAGAACTACTGGCCGGTCGAGGTGACCAATCTCAGCGAGCTGCACACGCCGCTGCTGGACTACATCAAAGGACTGTCAGTCACGGGTGCGCGCTCGGCCAAGGCATTCTATGGCGTGCGCCGCGGCTGGAATCTCGGCCAGAATTCCGACATATGGGCCATGACGAATCCTGTCGGGCTCAATGAAGGCGGTCCGCTGTGGGCCAACTGGACCATGGGCGGCGCATGGGTGGCCACACACATATGGGAGCACTATGCGTTCACGCTCGACCGCAGCTTCCTTGAGCGGAACTATGTCTACCTCAAAGGCGCGGCCGAATTCTGTCTGGACTGGCTCGTCGAGCGCGACGGTGTGCTCACCACATCGCCCGGCACGTCGCCCGAAAACGAATTCCTTCTCCCCGGCGGAGGAAAAGTCGCCACCTCGACAGGTCCGACGTCGGATATCGCCATGATACGCGAGTGCCTTGAAGATGCTCTCAAAGCGTCGCGCATAGTCGGCGACAAGATGTTTGCAGATGAGATAGAGGTCGTGCTGCCGCGACTTGCTCCGTATAAAATCGGAGCCAAAGGCCAGCTGCAGGAATGGGCGCAGGACTTCGGGGAGGCCGAGCCGACGCACCGCCATCAGTCGCATCTCTTCGGGCTGTATCCCGGCCATCACATCTCCCCCTTCACGACTCCCGAACTTGCCGATGCCTGTGCGCGCACGCTTGAACTGCGCGGCTTCGAGACCACCGGATGGAGTGCGGGATGGCGTGTGAACATATTCGCCCGTCTGCTGGACAGCGACCGTGCCTACCGCATGTACCGCAGGCTGCTGCGCTATGTCAGTCCCGACGGATACAATGGACCTGACGCACGTCGCGGCGGCGGTACCTATCCCAATCTGCTGGACGCCCACTCGCCGTTCCAGATTGACGGCAATTTCGGCGGAACGGCAGGTGTGGCAGAGATGCTCCTGCAGTCCGACGGCAACGTCATCCGTCTGCTCCCGACGCTGCCTCAGGCGTGGAAGCGCGGCACTGTGCGAGGCCTGAGAGCACGCGGTGCCGTCACTGTAGACATCTTCTGGGACAACGGGCGCGTAGTAAAGGCCGTCCTTACCCCAGATTTTGACACCGAGACGGTAGTGACGGCCAATGGCGAATCCCGTACGGTCAGGCTGCGTGGCGGCCGGCCGGAGACGCTCAGGTTCTGATTATTCTACATATCGTATATAATCCGCTTTGCGCGGTTTTGGAGTAGGCGACTGGTCCGGGTAACCGATGATACAGTTGCCTATTCCTTCATAGTCGCCTTCGATTCCCCATTCCTTGAGGAGAGCCTTCCCTTCGGGCGAGTCGAAGACCTCGCGGGCGCGGTGTATCCAGCAGGAACCCAGTCCTACGGCGTGGGCGGCATTCATCAGATTGCCCATTACGAGCGACCCATCGTAGACGTACGTCCCTATATTGCGGTCAGCCAACACGACGAGCACGACCGGAGCGCCGTAGAAGGGATCATTCTTGGCACCCATCACGGCGGCGTTGAGGGCCGACAGTTTATCGCGAGTGGCCTTGTCAGTGACTGCCACGATTATCGGCGACTGCTTGCCCATGCCCGTGGGAGCGTATGTGCCGGCTTCGAGCACTTTGTCGAGAAGTTCGCGCGAAGGCATCTGTGTGGTGTAGCGGCGTATGGAGCGTCGGGTCTTGAGTACTTCGAGTGTTTCGTTGTCTTTCATGTCCTGAGTCTGTGCGGCGCAAGTCAGCGGCGCGGCTATGGCTGTGAGAGCCATCAGTGATGTGAGTAACAGTGATTTCATCGGTTTGTTCCGGATTATACGGGTATGACGAGCATCGGTATGTCGCTGCCGAAGATTATGCGGTGAGCCAGTCCGGGGTTTATGAGGCGGCTCAAAGCGTTGCGGCGGCGGTTGGGCAGGACTATAAGGTCGAACCCGTAGCGGTCCTGGAGACGGCTGAATTCGTCGTCATCGGTGATGCGTACGGGGGCTGTCTCGAAGCGGTACTGCTTGTAGTTCTCGGCGCAGTATTCAGTAAGGCGGCTGAGCGCCTTTTCGGCAGCGCTCTCGCTGAAACGGTTCTTGCGCGGCATCTGTGCCAGCGTGACAGTGCTCTCGTTGTCGCCGAAGAGGCGGTAGAGCGTGTCGATGGCCAGTATGTCATTCTGGTCAAGATTGCTGAAGAAGAGTATGTGTCGCGGACTCAGCACGGCCTCGCAGTCGAGGGGCTCGGGCACGGTGAGAACCGTAAATCGGCCCTCGTCGAGCACTTCGGCGGTGACGCTGCCTATCATGTCGGCCTGCTTTCGCTCGGCGCTGCGGGTCCCCATCACGATTAGCCTGGGTGTATAGGCTTTTGCGAAGTCGACTATGGTGTCCTCGGGGACTCCTTCGGCCACCTCGCGGTTGACTTTCACGATAGGTATGTGGCCGCGCTTCATGTGGCTGCGCAGACGCTCGGCGAAGTTGTCCATCAGTCTGCGTGCCTCGCCTTCGAGCTGCTGACGTGCGCCGCGTTCGCCCGTCTCATATGAGAGGGTGTCGGTCAGCTGCACCTTTCCGGCCAGATAGGGGTCGAGATAGCTGTAGAGGAGTGTAATCGACCCGTTGTGGCGGCGTCCGACCTCGCATGCCGCGCAGGCGGCATTGTAGGAGTGCTCGCTGAAGTCGACCGGTACGAGCACGGTGTGGGCCGGTCTGTCAGGCGAACCGTTGTCGGCGAAGAGCTCGCGGTTCTCGACTATCCGGAGAGCCAGCGGCAGGTCGTGTTCGGGTATACGGACTCTTACGCCTGACGACAGCCGCGGGTCCTCGAGATTGACGTTGTGCAGCTCTACAGTGATGCCTTCGTTCTCAAGAAGAGTGCGGAGCGAAAGGGCTTTCTCGTAGGTGTGTATGGCCAGGGTGATGAATCGTGACATACCTGATTGATTTTAGAGAGGTGGAAAAAGCAAAAGGACGCGGCGAGAGAGTCCGACGTCCTTCTGTATGTTTTTTAACCAAGAATCTGAAAAGGTTATTTCTCGGCTTCCTGCGACTGGAGGATTTCTACTGCCATATCGTAGATTGTGCTGTCATCAAGAACTACGATGCCGCCGTCGGGACCCGGTTCGATATGTACACCACAGTTCTTGCCGAAGTTGTAGTTACTGCCGCCGAAGTAGTTGCGTACGGTTTGAACGGTGGTGTTAAGCCTGTCTGCAATCTTGTGCATGGAGCCGTCGGGAAGACTGTCTTTCAGCCGACGGAGTTCGTTGAAGGTTATTGTCTTGGTCATATCGATTCGTATTTAAGTGAGTGATATGTGTTGTGGTTGGATTTTGGTACTAAATTAGAAACATTTTTCTAATTAGACAAACAATTTAAAAGAAAGTTTATATGTTTTAAAACATATACTTGCTTTTTTGCTTGTGCAATAAGCAGTTACACATCATCGCTCTACATCGGGGTTCTGTTCAGATGCGCTCGACGTCAGTGGCGCGCAGCCAGGCTTTGGTGCCGTGGTTGATGTTGACGTTGTACCATACGGGGGAGACGGGATCGTCGGGAGTGGCTACAGAGTCGATAATCTCCACCTTTGTGCCTTCGTGGATGGTGACGACCTTGTCGGAGTCGCTGCCGGCACCGCGCGGAGCCGATGTGAGCTGGGTCGATGGAGCCGTGACTATGGCCGAAGATGTGCCTGTGGCACGGTCTACGGAGTCGAAGGCCACGAAGAGAAGATAGGCGAATACGAAGAGAAGCACCAGACCGCCGAAGAAACCGGTCTTGCGGAGTGCCACGTTCTGCGAGAATATGTACAGTGCGGCTGCGCCTACAAGGAGGACAAATACTCCGAAGGCTATCCATGCCCATGTGTCGGGTCTTGCGGATGCCACTACGCTGCGGTGCATATTGGAGAAGAACGAGGAGTCATCCTCGGGACGGTCCTGTATGCGGGAGCGGACGAATGCCAGATTCTGGCGCGCGTCGCCGTCGGAGGGGTCGAGCTTTAGGGCCCGCTCGTAGCTGAGGACGGCGCGGCCGAGATTGTCGTTGCGGAAGTATGCGTTGCCAAGGTTGGTGTAGAGCACGGCGCTCTTGCCTTCAGTGGCTATGCTCTGCTGATACAGTTCGATGGCCTCGCGGTAGTTCTGCTTGTTGTAGGCCGAGTCGGCCAGCTGGGCAGTGGAGAGCGCCGATGCACTGACAGTCAGCGATAGCGCCGCCAGCAATATGGTTGCAAATTTCTTCATCATCATGGTTTGAGAATGGTTGTTTACTTGCGGCGCACGTCCTCGATGTTCTTTATGACGGCAGTGGCCCGACGGTAGATTTCGGCGACTTCGTCGTCGGATGTCTGAGGCGTGAAGCGCGCCATTTCGCAGCGGTCGAGCACTTCGAGGACATTGTCGGTCTGCTCCTGAGTGAGACCGTAGGCCAGAAGTTTCTCTGCCACGTTGTCGCGGACGAGCTGCGACGCCGATATCTGGAGTTTGTCGCTCAGGTAGCCCCACAGAGCCTTGGCGAGCGATGCGTAGAAGCGGTCGTTCTCATGTGCATTCATGGCGGCACGGGCGTCGCGGAGACGCTTGTTGGCCACGCGTCCGGCCTTGGCCAGCTTCCGGCCTGTCACGTCGGCCTGAAGCCTGATGTGGCGGCGGTAAACGACGACAACTACGAGGAGCGCCAGTATCACCACTGCATAAGCTACGGGGTAGACGGCCGAGCGGAGCACGTAGGACATGCTGTGCGAGCGGGGCTGCGAGTCAGAGGGGCGTATGTGAAGGATGTCGTTGATGCTTCCCTCTATCTCGCGCTGCTCGGTGGCTGCCGCCGAACCTGTGCCGCGGAGCACCTTGATGGGCGTGGACGCTACGTCGACGGTCTCATACTTGCCCGTCGAGGGGTCGAAGTAGATGAAGGGCACACCTTCGATGGTGAAAGCTCCGACTTCCTGCGGAACGATGGTGTAGTCGGTGCGGTAGATGCCGCTCATGTTGGTGCCGCCTCCTACGAGGTTGGTCTTGATGTCGGTCTTGGGAGTGTACGCGTCGATGCCTACGGGGAACTGCACGGAGGGCTCGGAGAGATACTTGATGTTGCCCGTGCCCTTGACGATGTACGAGTAGACCGAAGCCTCGTTGGTGCGCATCAGCTCAGGCTCGAGCGACGTGGAGACAGAGAACTGTCCGACCGCACCGTTGAATCCTGCTGGACGGGGCTCGGGAAGAGCTTTGACGCTGAGGGTGGCGGCATTGGACGATGTCGTCACCTGCTTCTCGACGGGCCGCTGTGTGCGGAAGAATCCCATGTTGACGGTCTCGTACTGGACGATGGAGACGTCGTACTTGCCGGAGTTGACGCTCAGCTGGCCGGCTTTCTGCGGATAGAGGAGAAGTTTTTTCAGGACGGCCGTGTGGTAGTTACTGCCGTTGTAGTGTTCGATGGATGTCTCGTTGCTCACGGGGAGTTCCTCGCACAGGAAGCCGTCGAATGCCGGCTGTGCGGTGGGCATGAACGATGAGATGTCGTACTTGGTGTAGACCTTGATGGTGGCTACGACCGGTTCCTGCTCGTAGACCGACGACTTCGAGAAGCTGACGCGCACAAGCAGGTCATCAGACGATATGCGTCCGGGAGTCTGCGTAGAGGGGTCGTCAATACTTGCCGAGGGACGGCCGCCGTTCTGTGAGCCTCCGGACTGACGCGGTTCGTCCGACGGAAGAATCTGGAACGATGCAGGGCGCGATTTCAGAGTCTTGCCTTCGCTGCTGACAGTCAGCTCAGGCACATCCACGGTGCCGGGCTCGTCTGCACGGTATGTGAACGAGAAGTCGACCGACGACGACGATGTGATGCGTCCGTTGACTATCTGAGTGCTCGACATGGTCGATACGGCGGGGCCGAAGAGCAGTGTGCATCCTTTGAGCTGCGGAGCGGCAGGCGGATTGGCATCGCCGTCGGAGAGGCGGAATGTCAGAGCGAAATTCCGGCCCTGCACCACATTACGCGGCTGTATCAGAGAGAATGACGGCTGCTGGGCCGCTGCGAGCGCTATGACTCCCAGCATCAGCAGCATCAGAAGTGTGAAACGTTTCAGTGATGTAGTCATTATCTTGGTGTGAGTTGACTGTTTAAGATGAATATCTCTCCGGCAGCTCCGGCGTCACCAGGGTTTGTCGGTCTGCGGACGCCCGGCCGGCTGCTCTTCCTCCTTGACTTTCTTACGGGTCTGATTCTCCTTGTTCTGCATGGTCTGGAGTATCTGCTGGGCCGACTGGGTCATGGGCTGTTGCTGTTTGGGCTGAGGCTGCTGCTGTTGCTGCTGGTTCTGGTCCTGCTGCTGTTGCTGGTCCTGTTGTTGCTGCTGTTGCTGCTGTTCCTGGTCTTTTTTGTCCTGATCCTGATTCTGCTGGTCCTGATTCTGTTCCTGCTCCTGTTTCTTGAGCTGAGCCAGACGCAGGTTCTCGCGTGCCTGCATATTGTCGGGCTGCAGACGCAGCGCGCTTTCGTAGGCGGCTATGCTGCGGTCGTACTGCTCGTCGTTGAAAGCCATGTTGCCGAGATTGTACCACGCTTTTTCGGCAATCTCGGGGTCGTACTGACGTGCGTCAGGGATAAGACTCTCGAAGAGCGCTCCGGCCTGCACGCGCGGATCGTTGGCCGTGCCTTTGTTGTCGTCGCCGGCGAGCTGCAGCAGTGCCACGGCTTTGTTGTACTTGGCACGGATGGAGCCGGAATTGTACTGCAGGGCCTCATTGTAGGCTTCAAGAGCTTCGTGATATTTCTTCTGTTCGAAGAGTCGGTTGCCGCGGCGGATGTCGTTACGCTCGGTCTTGTAGGACTCTGACGGAGTATTGTATTTCGCCTGCACGGGTGCTTCCTGCGGCGCTTCGGCCTGAGCCTCCGCGGCGTCGGCGCTCTGCGCGGCGGCATCCTGAGGGTCGGGCATCGACAGCTGGGCGCGCACGGGAAGTGCGGCCAGCAGCGCGAGGGCGAGTATGTGGTAAGTCTTCATTTCTTATCCTCCTTTCCGGCCGCAGCGGTTCCCTCCTTGGTGAAGAAGTTGATGCCGCGGAGCCAGCTGATTTTACGGTTAACGATGAAGATGTCGATGATGAGGAGGACGAACGCGAAGAATGCGAACGTCGGGAACTGCTCGGCACCTGCCGAGTATGTCACGGAAGCGAATTCCGACTTCTGGAGCTTGTCGAGCTGATTCTCGACATCGCCCAGGGCCGACGAGGAGGCTCCATTGACGTAGATGCCGTCGCCTGCCTTGGCGATGTCCTCTGCCAGCGCCACGTTGAGCTTGGTGATGACCGGACCGCCTTCGGGCGTCGAGAATCCGGGGAGGACGGTGCCGTTGGGCGTGCCGAGGCCGATTACGTCAATCTGTATGCCGTTCTCGGCTGCGAGTTTTGCGGCGTCTATGGCTGCGCCTTCATGGTCTTCGGCATCGGTGATGAGGATGATGGCCTTGTGCATGTCCTCGGCAGGCGAGAATCCGTTCATCGCCATCTTGATGGCTCCTGACATGTCGGTGCCCTGATAGGTGATGAGCGATGGATTGAGCTCGTTGAGGTACATCTTGGCCGTATAGAAGTCGGAGGTCAGCGGCAACTGCATCTTGGCCTGTCCGGCGAATATGACCAGACCTACCTTGTCGTTGTCGAGGCGGTCAATGAGCTTCTCGAGCAGCAGACGGGCGCGGTCGAGGCGGCTGATGCCGTCAGGACGGTCGGTGGACGAGGCCAGCATGGAGTTCGACACGTCGAAGGCTATCATCACTTCGATGCCCGAACTCATCTCAGTCTGCTCCTTGGCTCCGGCACGCGGACGAGCCACCATGATAATCATGGCTATCAGCGCGAGCATGGCTAACGTGAATTTGATGGCCGGAGTATAGCGCGAGGCATCCGGCATGAGATGAGCCACCACATCGGCGCGTCCGAAGCGACGCAGCTTGGCGCGTCGCGACGCACGGGCTGCCAGGTAGAGCAGCGCCAGCAGGGGCACGAGGGCCAGCAGGTAGAGATATGACGGATATGCGAAATCAAACATAGTCGGTAGCAGGATGAGAGGTGTTTACGGAATGGAACGCATGACGGTGTAGCGCAGTATCACTTCAAGGAGGAAGAATCCCAGGGCGAGCCACGCCCAGAGCATGTAGTTGTCCTCGGTGTGCGAGAAGTGGCGCACGTCCATCTGGGTCTTCTCGAGCGCGTCGATTTCGGCGAATACTTCCTCAAGCACGCGCTTGTTGGTGGCGCGGAAGTACTTGCCTCCGGTGGCTTCGGCCACTGCCTTGAGGGTCGCCTCGTCGATGACCACAGGCTGCGGAGTGAACTCGATGCGGCCCGTGAGCGTGCGTGTGGGATAGGGAGCGGTTCCGTTTGTACCGACACCGATGGTGTAGATCTTCACGCCGAGTTCTTTGGCTACTTCCGATGCTGTGACGGGAGCGACGACACCGGTGTTGTTCGAGCCGTCGGTCAGGAGTATGATGCTCTTGCTCTTTGCTTTGCCTTCCTTGAGGCGGTTGAGGGATGTGGCGATGCCGTCGCCTATGGCCGTGCCGTCTTCGAGAACTCCCATCTGGAGACTCTGGAGATACTGCAGCAGCTGCGGGATGTCGACAGTCATGGGCACGCCCGTGAGGCTCTCTCCGGCGAATACGACGATGCCGATGTTGTCGCTCTCGCGACCGGCGATGAACTTGGTGGCCACTTCCTTGGCGGCTTCGAAGCGGTCAGGCTCGAAGTCGCGCGCGAGCATAGACGACGACACGTCGAGGGCCAGCACGATGTCGGTGCCTTCGGTGGAAGTCGTACGCCAGCTGTCGCGCTGCTGCGGACGGGCCATGACCACAATCAGGCATGCTATAGTGGCAAGACGGAGAGCGAAGAGGAGATGCCTCAGGTAGTGCTTCCACGTGCGCGGCATGTGCGCGAAAGCGTGCGACGAGGATATCGACATCGTCGCGTAGCTGTCGCGCTGCTTGAGCACGTACCATACTATTATAGGAATCAGTATGGTGAGCGTCCAGAGAAAATGAGGATGGGCGAAATGCATCGTTATTTCTTGGTTTTGGGGGTTGAGGACTTGGTGGTTGTTTTGGCTTCAGGCTGAGCTTCCGGTTCAGGCTCGGGTGCCGGCTTGGTCTCTTCGACGAAAGTCTGGGCGCGGTTGAAAGCCTTGATATTGTCGTCGGGCAGAGGCCGCACCTTGGCGAACTTCACGAAGTCGGCTATCGAGAGCACCGAGCGCATCTCGTCGGCTGTCATGCGGGTGTCGGGATTGGAGCGGAGCGCCTTGACAATCTGTGTGGAGGTCATCTCCATGGCGTTGATGCCGAAGCGGCCGTGCAGATAGTCGCGGAGGATGTCGACCAGTTCGGTGTAGTACTCCTTCTCCTGACCCTGCTCGGGCAGATTGCGCTGACGGAGTGCCGTCAGACGCGACACGGCCAGCTCGTAGGGAGGTACGGGGGGCTCGCGGTGGAGAAGCACCTCTTCCTTGTGCTTGCGCAGGGCGAAGAAAGCATAGATACCGCCGCCGATGACAGCGGCCGCTCCGAGAAGCCACAGCAGCCACGCAGGTATGTAGTCGTACCAGCGTGTGGCCGGTGCGACGACGGAGGCCATCGGATTGATGGTCTGAAGCGAATCAACGTCGACAGGAAGCACCTTGAACGCCACCACATTGCTGAAGGCAGTGTCGCTTCCGGGAGCCGGAAGGACGGCGAAGGGCGGAAGGGTGACTGTGCCGGGGTCGAAAGCCTGGATACGGAAGTCAAATTTCAGCTTCTTGCGGCCGTTTTCGACGGCGGAGGTGCTGTCGGAGGCGACTACGTCAACGCCGTTGTACTCCACATAGTCCTGTCCGGAGGTGAGGATAGGGAAGTCGATGAGCTCGACCTGACTGCCCTGAGGCATATCGACGGTCACTTTCAGCGAACTGACGCTGCCCATGACCATCACGGCGCTGTCGACCTCGGCGCTGACTTTGACCGCCGGAGCTGCCTGAGCGGCGAGAGCCGCCGACATGGCCGCCGCGAGGGCGAGGAGTCCCCGGCGTGTGCGTACAGGTATATTTGAATGACGTATTTTCATACTGCTGAGCGATTTTTGAACAGTCCCATCAGAGCTTTCACATAGTCTTCGTCGGTGGCTACTGACACGAAGTCGACGCGGGTGCTGCGCAGGGTCGATGCCATCTGCTGCTGGCGGTCGTACCACCACTTGTTATAGGCGCGGCGAGTGCGTTTCGACGAAGTGTCGAGCCACATCGTCTGTCCCGTCTCGAGGTCTGCCACACGCATGAGTCCGACGTTGGGCATCTCGCCGTCGCGCTTGTCGTAGACCTGAATGGCCATCACGTCGTGGCGCGATACGGCCACGTTGAGCGGAGTGCGGTAGTCTGAGGTGTCGATGAAGTCCGATATGAGGAACATCGTGCAGCGGCGCTTGAGGGCGTCGCTGAAGTATCGTACTGCCTGCGCGATGTCTGTGCCGGGATTCTCGGGCGTGAAGTCAAGCAGTTCGCGGATGAGATACAGGATGTGCTTGCGTCCTTTCTTGGGCGTAATGAACTTCTCAACGCGGTCAGAGAAGAAAATCGCACCGATTTTATCGTTGTTCTGAATTGCCGAGAAAGCGATTGTGGCAGCGATTTCGGCTATCATCTCACGTTTTTCCGGACCGACAGCACCGAAGTTGCGGCTGGCCGAGACATCCACCAGAAGCATCACCGTCAGCTCGCGTTCCTCCTCATAGACTTTCACGTAGGGGTGGTTGTGACGGGCTGTGACGTTCCAGTCGATGTCGCGGATATCGTCGCCATACTGGTACTCGCGCACTTCGGCGAACATCATGCCGCGTCCCTTGAAGGCTGAGTGGTACTCGCCGGCGAAGATGTTCTGCGATAGTCCGCGGGTCTTGATCTCTATCTTGCGAACCTTTTTGATAAGTTCATTTGAATCCATAAAGAGGGAATTTTATCAGGGCACCTGTACCTTGTCGAGGATGTCGGTAATGATCATGTCGGTGGTGAAGTTGTTGGCCTCGGCCTCGTAAGTCAGGCCGATACGGTGACGGAGTACGTCGTGGGCCACCGAGATGACGTCTTCGGGGATGACATAGCCGCGCTGATGCAGGAAGGCATATGCGCGTGCGGCGCGTGCGAGCGAGATGGACGCACGTGGCGATGCGCCGAAGGAGATGTATGCGGCGAGGTCGTCGAGGCCGTATTCCTGCGGTGTACGTGTGGCAAAGACGATGTCGACTATATAGCGTTCAATCTTCTCGTCGATGTATATCTGCTCGACTACCTTCTGAGCCTCGGTCACTTCCTCAGGGCGGAGTATCGGGCGTACGGGCTGCTGTTCGCCGCTGATGTTCATGCGGATGATGCGGCGCTCCTCGTCCTTGGAGGGATAGCCGATGACAACCTTCATGAGGAATCGGTCGACCTGAGCCTCGGGCAGAGGATATGTGCCTTCCTGCTCCACGGGGTTCTGAGTGGCCATGACGAGGAAAGGCTTGTCCAGAGGGAAGGTGTTCTCACCGATGGTCACCTGACGTTCCTGCATGGCTTCGAGGAGGGCTGACTGCACCTTGGCGGGAGCGCGGTTGATTTCGTCCGCAAGCACGAAGTTGGCGAAAATCGGGCCTTTCTTGACCTGGAACGTCTCGTTCTTCACGCTGTAAATCATGGTACCGAGAACGTCGGCAGGGAGAAGGTCAGGCGTGAACTGTATACGGCTGTATTTGGCATCGATAAGCTGTGCCAGCGTCTTGATGGCAAGCGTCTTGGCAAGACCGGGGACACCTTCGAGCAGTACGTGTCCGTTGGCCAGAAGGGCTACGAGAAGGCTCTCTACGAGGTGCTTCTGGCCGACGATGGTCTGATCCATTCCGTGCGTGATCATGGAGATGAAGTCGCTTTTGCTTGCAACCAACTCATTAAGTTGGCGAATGTTAACGCTTTCGCTCATAGTTTTTTGAGATTATATGTCAGTTCTTTGTTTATTCTTTAAATGTTCGATTTGCGATGAATGTTCAGATGCTTTCGCATTATTTCACTACAAAATTACAGATATAACAATTAACATAGGTTTATCGAATGTTAATTTTATCTTTTTTTCCTTTAACGCAACTCGGTTTTAAAGTTTTTTATAACTACCTTTGTGCAAGAGATTATAACTGGAAGACTATGAATTATTTTGGCTATATCATGCTGCTGGCGGCTCCGCTTCTCGGCGCCTGCGCCCATAATCACGGCGGACTGTCCTACGCGCCTCCGGCCGACGCGGCCGACATAGCGAGACTGGTGTGGAACTACCGCGACCTTGACAGCACCGCCCGGCAGGATTCGGTGGAGCGCTACCGTCCCGAGGTTGAGGCATTCATGAAGACCGTCCACTGCGACAGTGTCACCGACGAGGCTCTCGTCCGCTGGGCCGGCTCGCGCGCAGTGGCGGCATTTACACCTCCTGTGGACTCGGTCTTTCCCGATATCGACGGCTTCCGCAGAGACCTCGGCCACATACTCGCGGCAGCCCGGGCTGACAGCCTTGAACTGCCGCACCGCCGCTATGCCGCGGTGGTCTACGGGCGCCAGGAGGCAATCCTCTTCGTCGACTCGGTCATGCTGGTGGCGCTCAACCACTTCCTCGGCCGTGAGTTCGAGGGATATTCGCACTGGCCGGTCTACGTCCGCAACACCAAGACGCCCGAGAATCTTCCATATGCCGTGGCGGAGGCTCTCATCGGCACGGCATATCCATATCAGGCTGAGGGCGACGACGCCACACTGCTTTCGCGGATGCTCTACGAAGGCGCCATGGCCGAGGCCCGCATGCGGACAGTCCCGGGAGCTACCGTGGCCGGAGCGCTGGGGTACAACGAAGAGGACATGAAGTGGATTGACGACAACGAGGCGCGCTTGTGGCAGGAACTCGTAGAGTCGAGACTTCTCTATGACACCTCGGCTCAGGTGAGCGACCGCTTTACGGCTCCTGCTCCGACGGTGCGCCTGCTTCCGACTATGTGGCCCGGCCGGATAGGCCGATATACGGGATACCGAATCGTGCGCGCATATCTCGACCGTTATCCCGATACGTCGCTGCGTCAGCTTCTCTCTCCGCAGTTCTACAATTCGCCAGACGCGCTGGCTCTGTCGGAGTACAGCCCGAAATAAGAACCGAACGGATACAATGTAAAAATGCCGGACAGTCCGAGTGGACCGTCCGGCATTTCTGTGTAGAGTGTCCGTATCCGCTTATTTCAGCGCACCGAAGGTGAAGTTTATACCGAAGTTCACGTTGGCGCAGGCGTTGCCTACAGGAACGAACTGGGGCGTCACCTTGAAGAAAGTGTGGTCGCTGCCGACGAAGAAGTTGATGCCGCGGGCACAGAGGTTCAGCATCCAGCCGAAGGACGAACCGTAGGTCGACGCGCCGTAGTTGACGGACATGTTGAACCACGAGCAGGGCTTGAGGTTGGCGTAGAAGCGGCCTTCATGCCACGACTGGCATCCGCCGAAGTGCGATGAGTAGAGGAAGGCACCGGTCAGGCCCTTGTAGAACGGCATGGTGTACTCTGCGCCGAGGTGGAGAGTGGCCTGGAGCATCTTAGTGTACGATGCGCCGCTGGCGGTGCGGTGGAAGTTGACGAGGTCCTCGAGATCGTCGGTGATGCGGTCGAGCTGCTCGTCGAATTTGTTCTCGCCGTAAGTGGGAGAATCCTTGTCGACAGCCACGTTCTCAAAGCCTTCGAATGTCCATGTGTTCGAGCCGGTCGAGCCTTTGTAGGCATCGTGCCATTTGATGAAGCCGAGGTCGTTGATGGCTGCCGAGAGCTGGAGCTCGGGGAGGAGCTGATAGGTAGCGCCGAGGTCGATGCCCATACCGAAGCCGGCGAGGCCGAAGCTGTCGTAGTCGATGTCATTGAACTCGAAGCGCTCGCGCTCGTCCTTGTCGGTGATATTGGGGTCGAGTTCGCCCTTGGTGGGGAGGTAGAGTCCGCTGCCGGCGGAGAGTTCCATGTCGCCCTTTGCCGATACGCTCCACTGCTGGTCGGACATGCGGAGGGAGAGGTCGCTTATCTTGGCGGTGGCGTTGCCCACACCGAGGAGTGCCTTGATTTTGGCGCCTGCGGTGAGTTTGTCCGTGATCTGACGGCTGTGACCGAGTGCGATTTCGGCGTAAGAAGTGGCGCTCAGCTGAAGGTCTTTGAAGTTGTACCGGGTATCGCCCTGCTGACCCTGCTTCATGAAGCGGAAGAGGTCTTTGGGAAGATTGAGACCGGCGTCGGCGTGGGCCGAGATGGTGATGGTGTTATAGCCGCCCCACGAACGGAATCCGGCTGACAGGAGTGTCAGGTCGAAGTTGAGGTTCAGGTGGTTGCTGTCGCTGAGCTTTCCGAGGAATTCGTCAGCTCCGACGTTGGGGCTCATGAAGGTGGTGAGCTTGTAGCTGCCGGTATAACCGGGAAGATCCGCAGTCTTGTAGAGGAAGGTATTTACACCAACGTTCGAGAAGAGTCCGAGGTTGAGGTTGGCCAGTGCCGGCATCGACACGTAGTTGCGTCCGCCGGAGAAGGCCGGGTTCAGTTCGTGACGGAAGCTGTATCCTTCGAGGAAGTAAGCTGAGCGGGGGGCCTCCTGGGCTGTGGCAGAAATAGCACAACCGGCCGCAAGAGCTAAGAGAAGTTTTTTCGTATTCATAGTTTATAGTGCGGTAGGAGGTTTTTTAGATATCGTTGAGGTCTACGGTGACGCCGCCTTTGATCTTCGCGGTCACGTTGATGAAGCGCAGCGACTGGTTCTCGTTGAGGTTGACGCCTACGCTCTGAGCGTTGGTGCGTGCGGTGAATTCGAAGCGGACGCCGTCGAGGTCTTTCAGGTTCAGAAGACGCGTTTCGTCAGAGTTCCTGATGATGGCTGTGACGGAAGATGACGAAGATGCATCGATGAATGCTTTTTCCGTTGTGCCGGTGTTGAAGAAATCTACGGTGATGTTGTCAAGGACGTTGTTGAAGCGGTCGATGGCCTGCAGTCCGGGCGTAAGTCCGAGGGGAAGACCGTTCTCTACGTCGAGGGTCAGCTCGACAGCCTTCGCGGAGTAGTCCTCGATGTCGTCAAGGTCCCATCCGCCTTCGTCGTCGGAGTAGTAGAGCGACATCTCAGGTCCGAATGCCAGAGGTATGACGGCCTCGTAGGCGGTGTTGTAGGTGAAGTCGCCATTGAGTTTGAAGGATACAGTCTCGGGAAGGGCCTTGCAGGTTATATCGTCGAAGCTGATGCGGTCAGGGATGGTGGTGAGGAGGTCGCCGAGATTGGGCACTACGACGTTGCTGACGCCTGCCTCATTGATGGCTTTGCTCGATATGAGGATGGTGGTCACGGCCTCGGGCTTCAGGTGTACGGCAGGAGTTCCGTTGTTGTCGCCGATTTTTACTGTGGCGGTCACGGCGCCTTTGGAGAATGCCTCAAGTGTGCCGTTGAGGTTCATGGTCAGGGGCGAGCCGTTGTGCACGGTGACGTAGATGCGCGGATCTGAGACGTCGAGGTGATTCTTGGGGTCGGAGAGGAAGTCGGGAATATCGTTGATGTCGAACGACGAAGCTGTGATGTCGATTTTCGGGTCAACGATACCTGTGAAGCCGACGAGTTCGCACGAAGGAACGTCGACTTTGATGGTGAGTTCGAGGTCGGCGGTCTGACCGAGTGCCATGCCGTCGGCGCTGATGGTGATTTCGCCTTTGGAGTCGATGTCGCTCTTGAGACAGAAGTGACCGGGAGCATAGAGACCTTCGTCCTTGCGGCGGTCGGCGCTGAGTTTGGTGAGGTCGACTTCGGTGAGACGCAGTTTCAGGTTGAGGTCGGTATTGGGCTTGAGCTCGGCTTCCTTCACGAAAGTCATCACGTTGCGCTTGGCCGGGTCAATCGATATGAGAGCTGCGGTGGCGTCGTCGGCGGGCTCGAGGCTCCATGTCTCGTCGAAGACGGCGGTGTAGCCCGGCTCGATGGTGGCGTCTCCTGAGAAGTTGTGTGACTTGAACGAGATTGAGATGAGGAGATCGAGGTTCATGTCGGCTTTGTCAACTGCCACAATTTCTGTGGTGACATCGTCGGCCGATACGGTGAGGTCATTGATCATCGAGTTTGTCTCGACAGTGATGGTCGGCATGCCTACATTCACGAATGGCGGAACCTCGAAGTCGTAGATTGAGCCTTTGATGTCTTTCAGTTCTACTACGGGGACGTCGATTTTGTTTTCATCCGAACTGCCGTCCTGTACGAGTACATAGTCGCCTTGCTTGAGACCCCATTTGTTGTCTGCCGCGGCGGCAATGATTGAGCTTTCGTTGTCAAGGTCGAGAATTTTCGCCAGAGTTATAGGCTCTGTGCTGCTGGCAGGGATGGAGAGGTCGCCTCCTACGGTCACGGTCAAATCGATATCTTCCGTCAGGTCATAGTCATCGTCGACGCACGATGTGAATGCGCCCGAGACTGCCAGACCGGCGAACAATACCGATAAACGGTTGATGTTTTTATTCATAAATTGATAGAAATGTGATAATAATCGGTTGTCGTATGGCCCTTTGTTTAAATTTTGTTAGAGGAGCATTCCCGAATATTCATTCGGATTAGTAAGAATGGGTGCAAAGTTACTAATTATTTCCCTATTATGCTAAAAATGTGTGAAAAAGTTTTTCAATCATTTTTTGAAGAAGACCAATACCAGAAAAGGTAGACCCCGGCTATCATCATATCAAAGACCGTGAAGTAGAAACCGTCGGATATGGCCGTGTCGGTAGAGTGGTTGAGCCACGACACACCTCCGATAAGGCGCGCTGCACACGTCTGCTGCAGGAAGCGGAGAGCAGACTCTATGAATCCGGGCATATACGAGGCTATGCGAGGGTCGTATATCATTATAATCAGGATGGTAGGAATGGCAAAAATGAGCCTTTGCGTGTCCGACAGGCGTCCTTCCTCTTTGCCGATGGTGATGAGAATGTATAAGAAGGCCAGTCCGTAGGCCCATTCGAAAGAGAGCATGTAGCTGATGAATTTCGTCAGCAGGCCGCCCCCTGACATCATCTCTGTCAGGAGTGCGAAAGGGCTGAAGTCAAGGCTCATAATCCATACGAGCGCATTGGCTCCCCAAAACAGCAACCACGAACCCAGCAGGACGGATGCGGTGATGATGATGGCGTATATTACAGTTGATTTATTCATGGTTTCACGATTTTACAGTATTAAGCAGGTGTAAAAAAATGCCGGACACCGCCCTTATAATTGATAGGGCGATGCCCGGTATAGGATGTCTGTCGGAGTCAATGCTTACCAGATGATGACACGCTCGGCTTCGGGGCGGAACATCTTGTCACCTTCCTTGATGCCGAATGCGTCGAAGAAGGGCTGGAGGTTGCGCAGGGTGGCATTCACGCGCCAGCGGCCGAGTGAGTGGGGGTCGCTGATGGTGCGCGAGAGAATCTCGTCCTCGCGGATGTTGGCGGCCCATACGTTGGCATAGGCCAGGTAGAAGCGCTGCTCGGGAGTGAGGCCGTCGATGACGGGTGCCTCGGTGCCATTGAGGGAGTTGAGATATGCGGTGTGGGCCACACGGAGACCGCCCTGGTCGGCGATGTTCTCACCGAGGGTGAGACGGCCGTTGGCGTGGGTGTCGCCTGCCACGATGATGCTGTCGAACTGTGCAACGAGGCCGTCGGCGAGTTCGTTGAATGCCTTGGCGTCCTCTTTGGTCCACCAGTCGGCGAAGTTGCCGTTCTTGTCGAACTGACGGCCCTGGTCGTCGAAGCCGTGGGTCATTTCGTGACCGATTACGACGCCGATAGCACCATAGTTGACGGCGTCGTCAGCCTCGGCGTTGAAGAAGGGGGGCTGGAGGATGCCGGCAGGGAAGCAGATTTCGTTGGTGGTGGGGTTGTAGTATGCGTTGACGGTCTGGGGCGACATCAGCCAGCGCTCGCGGTCAACCGGTTTGCCGTAGTCCGAGTTGTTGTAGTCCTGATTGAAGACGATGGCCTCCTGGATGTTGTTCCAGTACGGCTTGGAGGGGTCGATGGCGAGCTTGGAGTAGTCGCGCCAGGTGTCGGGATAGCCGATCTTCACGTGGAAGTTGGCGAGTTTCTCGCGTGCGCGAGCCTTGGTGGCGTCGCTCATCCATGTGAGGCTGTCGATGTGCTGTCCGAGGGCTTCCTGAAGGTTACCCACGAGGGTGAGCATGCGGGTCTTGGATGTCTCGGGGAAATATTTCTCCACGAAGAGCTGTCCGAGGGCTTCGCCGAGGATGCCGTTGGGCACACCCACGGCACGCTTCCAGCGCGGCTGCTGCTCCTCGACGCCGGAGATGGCCTTGGAGAGCTCGAAGTTGGCGTCGATGAAGGCATCGCTCAGGTAAGGTGCGGCGCTCGACACGTAGGATGCAGTCACGTAGTCGCGGAGCACCTGTTCGTCGGTGTCATTGAGGACACGGTCGACGGTCTCGAAGTAGCGGGGCGAGTCGACGATGACGGTGTCGACGTTGAGATTCTGGTCGGCGAAGTAGCGGCTGAGGTTGACTGCGGGATATTTCGCGGACAGTTCGGCCACGGTCATGGGATTGTACTGGGCCTGGATGTCGCGCTGCTCGGTGCGTGTCATCTGCTGCTCGGCCAGACGGGTCTCGAGGGTGAGGACGTTGTCGGCCAGGCGGTTGGCTGCGCCTTCCTCATAGCCGATGAGTCCGGCGATGGTCTTGAGGTAGTTGCGGTATGCCTCGCGTACTTTCACGGAACGCTCGCTGTCGTCGGTGTAGTAGTCGCGGTCGCCCAGACCGAGACCGCTCTGACCCCAGTACATAGTGTTGACGTCGCTGTCCTTGAGGTCGGCGCCCACATATGTTCCGAAGAAGACGTCTACGCCGGGGAGTGTGGCCATCAGGTCGATGATGGAGTCGCGTGTGGCCGAGCTGATGCGTGCCAGGTCGGCTTCGAGTGGCTTGGCGCCTTCGTTATTGAGGCGGATGCTGTCCATCCCCATATCGTAGAGGTCGGCCACTTTCTGCTCGTTGGTGCCGTCGGCGGCATTGCGGTCAAGACCGAGGACAAGTTCTTTCAGGTGGGCGAGGTTGTCCTGGCTGAGCTGGTCGAAGCTGCCGTAGCGCGAGTATTCGGCAGGCAGAGGATTGTTCTTCATCCAGCCGCCGCAGGCGTACTGGTAGAAGTCTTCGCCCGGAGCTACCGACGTGTCCAGGTTGGCCATGTCGATGCCCTTCTGCTGTTGCTGAGTGTGGCCGCACGAAGCCACGCATGTGAGTGCGGCTATGGCGGCAGGGATAATGTAAAGGTTTACTCGTTTCATATATGTTTATGATGATATATGTGATGGCGAATTGTCTGAATCATGCATTGCGCGCCTTGAGGTCGTCGAGCTCGGACTGTGCCAGCTCCCAGACGCTCATGGCGTTTTCGACGGCCTTGACGGCGTCGGCATGTGCCGTGAACACCTCGGGGTCGACCTCACCGGCGGCGATGCGTGCCTCTATGGCGGCCACATCGGCTTCGCGACGGGCCACGTCGGCCTCGGCTTCCTCGACCTTCTTCGCGGCACGCTTGAGTGCCTTGTCGCGCTCGCGCTGCTCGGCGTATGACAGTTTCTTCGGCTCGGGGGCAGCCGATGCCGCAGGTGCCTGAGCGCTCTTCTGCACTGGCTGTGCAGGCTCGGTCTTGGCCTTGGGCGCCGAAAGCTCGAGCTCGTGGAGCGACGCTATCTTTTTCTTCTCAAGGAATTCGTAGATGCCTCCGAGACATTCCTTCACCTGACCGTGGCCGAATTCGTAGACCTTCTCCACGAGGCCGTCGAGGAACTCGCGGTCGTGGCTGACGACGATGACTGTGCCGTCGAAGTCGCGGATGGCCTGCTTGAGGATGTCCTTGGTCTTCATGTCCAGGTGGTTGGTCGGTTCGTCGAGTATGAGCAGATTGACCGGTTCAAGCAGGAGGCGTATCATGGCCAGACGGGTCTTTTCGCCGCCCGACAGCACTTTCACCTTCTTGTCGGAAGCCTCGCCGCCGAACATGAAGGCGCCGAGGATGTCGCGTATCTTCGTGCGTATGTCGCCCACGGCCACGCGGTCGATGGTGTCGAAGACGGTTATCTCGCCGTCGAGGAGCTGTGCCTGGTTCTGCGCGAAGTAGCCGATCTTCACGTTGTGTCCTATTCGGAGGCTTCCCGTGTAGGGAATCTCGCCCATGATGCACTTGACCAGCGTGGACTTGCCTTCGCCGTTCTTGCCGACGAAAGCCACCTTCTCGCCGCGGCGCAGGGTGAATGTGGCGTGGTCGAACACCTGATGGTCGCCGTATGCCTTGCCGACGTCCTCGATGATGAGAGGGAAGTCGCCCGAGCGGGGAGCAGGGGGGAATCGGAGGCTCAGGTGCGATGTGTCGACCTCGTCGACCTCGATGCGCTCGATGCGTGCCAGCTGCTTGATGCGGCTCTGCACCTGTACCGACTTGGTGGCCTTGTAGCGGAAGCGCTCGATGAATGCCTCGGTGTCGGCAATCTGCTTCTGCTGGTTGGCGTAGGCGCGCATCTGCTGCTCGAGACGCTCGGCGCGGAGCTGTACGAACTTCGAGTAGTTCACGGCATAGTCGTATATCTTGCCGCAGGTAATCTCTATGGTGCGGTTGGTGACGTTGTCGATGAAGGCGCGGTCATGGCTGACGAGCACTACGGCCTTGGCCTTGGTCATCAGGAAGGACTCGAGCCACTGGATGGACTCGATGTCGAGGTGGTTGGTGGGCTCGTCGAGCAGCAGCACGTCGGGATGCTGAAGAAGAATCTTGGCCAGCTCGATACGCATGCGCCAGCCGCCGGAGAACTCCGCTGTCGGGCGGTCGAAGTCCTTGCGTTCGAAGCCGAGACCGATGAGCGTGCGCTCGATGTCGGCCTCGTAGTTGTCGCTCGATGCCATGGCGAGCTGCTCGGTCAGAGTGCTCACGCGGTCGATAAGCTCGTGGTAGTCCTCGGAGTCGTAGTCGGTGCGCTCGGCCAGCTGCGCCGTCATGTCGTCAAGGCGCTTCTGCATGGCGTCGACATGGGCGAATACCTTGCGCACTTCTTCGATGACCGTCTGCGAGTCGGCTATGGCCATCTGCTGTGGCAGGTAGCCTATGGTCACGCCCGAGGGCACGGCCACGGTTCCTGAAGTAGGGCGCTGGAGTCCGGCGATGATCTTGAGCATGGTGCTCTTGCCGGCTCCGTTCTTGCCCACCAGGGCTATCTTGTCCTTGGGATTGATTACATAGTTGATGTCGTCGAAAAGCAGCTGGGAGCTGAATTCGACCGACAGACCGTTGATTGATATCATTCTCAGATAATTTCGAGATTGCTGTTAAGGCGCTGACGCACTACCTCGTACATCATCACGCCTGCGGCCACGCTCACGTTGAGCGAGCCTATGTTGCCGAACATCGGTATGGCCGCACGTACGTCGGCCATGGCCAGTATGTCCTCCGATATACCTGTGTCCTCGGCGCCCATCACCAGCGCCACAGGGGCCGTGAAGTCGGCCAGAGTGTAGTTCTCTGACGCTTTCTCGGTGGAGCACACGATGCTGCATCCGCTTGACTGCAGATACTTCACGGCACCGAGCAGCGAGTCCTCGCGACAGACGGGGATGTGCAGGAGTGCTCCTGCCGAAGTCTTGACGGCGTCGGCTCCCACGCTGACACTTCCGCGCGTGGGGATGACGATGGCGTTCACACCGCAGCACTCGGCCGTACGGGCTATGGCGCCGAAGTTGCGCACGTCGGTGATGCCGTCAAGCACGAGGATGAAGGGGATGACGCCGTCCTCGAAGAGTGTGGGCACGATGTTGCCGAGCTTCGCGTAGGCTATGGCGCCCATCTGGGCTATGACGCCCTGGTGGTTCTTGCGCGTAATCTTATTGAGACGTTCCACGGGCACGCGCTGCACGGGTATGCCGAGTTCGCGGGCCTGACGGCAGAGGCGGATGGCCAGGTCGCCGTGGAGGTCCTTCTTGATGTACAGTTTGTCGATGGTGCGTCCGGCCTCGATGGCTTCGAGCACGGGATGCAGTCCGAAAATATAATCTGATGAATCCATATCCTTGGTAATTATACTATTGGAAGAATGATGCCGCGCCGGCGCTCAATTGGCGGCCTTTGCGAGGAGCGCCCTGGCATTGGCACGGGCGGCCGGGTCGGAGCTGTCGCCGCTGAGCATGAGCGCTATCTCGGCCACGCGCTCGTCGTGGTCGAGCCGCAGGATGCGCGTGGTGGTCGAGCTCTCGTCGTCCTCCTTGTAGACCTTGAAGTGCGTAGTGCCCATTGCGGCCACGCCCGGCAGGTGTGTGATGGTGATGACCTGTATGGTGCGGCTTATCTCGGCCATCATCTCGGCCATGCGTCCGGCGATTTCGCCCGACACTCCGGTGTCGACCTCGTCGAATATTATCGAGGGCAGGTGCACGCGTTCGGCCACGATGGCTCTGATGGCGAGCATCAGACGCGATATCTCGCCGCCCGAGGCGGTGCCTCCGACGGGCATGAGCATCTGATTGCGGTTGAAGGCGAAGAGGAACTGTATCTGGTCGAAGCCCGTCGGGCCGAGTTTGCCGCGTGTGAGCGATATATCGCAGCGCAGATTCTGCATGCCCAGCGGTGCGGCCGTGCGGCGCAGCGCGTCGGCGAATTCGGCGGCAGCGGCCGAGCGTTTCTCCGATATCTGCGCTGCCAGGTTTATGGCCTGCTTCTTGGCTCGCTTGGCGGCCTTCTCGCGTGCGGCGAGCACGTTGTCGCTGTCCTCAAGAGTCTTGAGCTGCTCCTTGAGGCGTCCGAGCAGTTCGAGCAGACCGTCGCTGTCGTCAACATGATGCTTCAGCTCGAGCGAGTAGAGCTTGCCGAGGCGCGCCTCGATTTCGTCAAGACGCTCGGGGTCGGCGGCCAGTGCGGTCTCGTAGTCTATCAGGGTGTCGGCTATGTCGGACACTTCGATGCGTGCCGAATCAAGGCGCTCGGCCAGCGAGTGGAAGTCGGTGCCGTCGTTGCCTGATGTGGCAGCCAGCTCCTCGAGAGCATCGACGGCCTGCGCCATGAGCGAGAGGGCGTTGTCCTGCGCGTTGGCAAGGGGTTCGAGCGCTTTGTTCAGGTCGTCGCGAATCTCGTTGACGTTGGCCAGAATCTCGCGCTCGCTCTCAAGCGCCTGGTGTTCGCCAGGCTGAATGTCGAGGTCGGCGAGCTGGTCGTACTGATACTGGAGGAACTCGGCGTCGTCGCGTGTGCGGCGGATGAGCTCGCGGGTCTCGGTGTACTCCTTGAGCGTCTTGCGGTATGCCTCGTAGGCCCTGGAATACTCTGCAAGCAGTTCTGACGTGCCCGACAGGCAGTCGATAATCTCGAGCTGATAGTCAGGCGACGCCAGCAGCAGATTCTGATGCTGGGAGTGTATGTCGACAAGCCGTACGGCTATCTCGCGTAATACGGGAAGAGTGACCGGGGTGTCGTTGACGAAGGCGCGCGACCGTCCGCCGGGCGCTATCTCGCGCCGCAGGATACACTCCGTGCCCGAGGGGTCGAGACGGTTGGCCACGATGATTTCGTCGACGCTCGACGCGTCGATGAGGTCGAACATGGCTTCCACGACCGACTTGCGCGAGGGGTCGCGCACCACACGGGTATCGGCTCGTCCTCCGAGCAGCATGGAGAGCGCTCCGAGGATTATCGACTTGCCGGCACCGGTCTCTCCCGTGATGATGTTGAATCCCGGTGTGAAGTCTATGTCAATCTCGCTTATCAGTGCGTAGTTGGAGATATGTAGCGATTTGATCATTGCTGCTGTGCTCCTTTCTTGAGTTCTTCAAGCCGCTGGCTCTCCGTGGGGTAGATGGGCTGAAGAAGATTGTAAACCTTGGTGCGCTCGTCAGCCGGAGCCTTCGAGTATATGTTGACGAGTTCGTCGAGCTTGGCGTCCTTGAACATCGAGAGTGCCACCGTCATGGGGTTGGCCTTGTATATCTTCTCGATTTCGCCGAGCGACTCTGTCACGGTGGCACGGCCCTTGTCGACAGACACGACCATGTTGTCGAGTCCCTGGCGGTGGTACTTGTACATCAGGTCGCGGATGCCCGAAGTCGCGGCGTCGGTGAACGAACTGAGTACGGCCGAACGGTTCTTGGTGTCCTCGAAAGCCTTCCAGCCCGTCTCGCCCGATGACTGCGCCTGCTGGACTATCACCTTCAGGCGCTCGAAGTAGGGGTCGCCTCCGTGGGGCGAGAAGGAGTCGAAGTCGACGGCCAGTATCAGGTAGGCATAGAAGTTGAGGATGGCCGTCAGCTGACTCTCCATATTGTTCACCGAGAATATCAGCGGCTCGTTCTCACGGTAGGCGAACTCGACCTTGGTGTCCTTGAAGTTGATGAGCGTGGTGGTGTATGAGGAGTTGTACACGGGTCTGAGCGACTGCACCTGAATGTCGCCCTTGAATGTGTCGTCAGCGTATTCCTTCACCGTCAGGAAGAAGCGGCACTCAATCTTCTCGTTCGCCGCGAACTGCGCGCTGGTGAACGTGGTGGTGTTGAAGTATTCGGTCATGGCCTGCTTGAGGGTCTCGAATACCTGTTTGTTGGTGCCTTCTATCTGGTCGGTGTTTATGGTCACCTCGCAGTTCAGCTCCTGCGCTTTCGTTTCGGCCGTGAGCGCCAGGAGAGCCGCCGAGGCCACTATGTATGGGGAGAGAGGATGTTTCATAGCAGTTCGGTAATGCGGTCAAGTATGTCGCCTGCCACTTCGGTCTTGCTCTTGAGCGGCACCTCGGTGACGGTGTCGGTGGTGATGATGCTCACCTTGTTGGTGTCCGTGCCGAATCCTGCGCCTTTGTCGGCAAGTGAGTTCAGCACTATCATGTCGAGATTCTTTTTGGCGAGTTTCTGCCGGGCGTTGGCCATCTCGTTGTCGGTCTCGAGGGCGAAACCGGTGAGTATCTGCCCGGGGCGCTTGCGCGCACCCAGCGTGGCGGCGATGTCGGGATTCTTCACCAGCTCCATGACGGGCACGTCCTCATGCTCGCGTTTGATCTTGCGGTCGCGCGGATGAGCCGGAGCATAGTCGGCCACGGCGGCCGACATGATGGTGATGTCGCTGTCGGCGAAGTGTTCCTCGCAGGCGGCAAGCATCTCGCGAGCGCTCTCGATGCGGATGGTCGTGACGTCGCCCGCGGGGTCGGGCAGGGCGGAGGGGCCTGACACGAGCACCACCGATGCCCCTCGGCGCGCGGCTTCGGCAGCGAGGGCATAGCCCATCTTGCCGGAGGAGAAGTTGCCTATGAATCGCACGGGGTCGATGCGCTCGTAGGTGGGACCTGCGGTGATGAGCACCTTGCGCCCCCTGAGCGACTGCTGACGTCCGAAGAAGGCGTCGAGCGCCTCGGCTATCTTCTCGGGCTCTTCCATGCGGCCGCGGCCTGTCAGATGGCTTGCGAGCTCGCCCGTGGCAGGCTCGATGATGTGTACGCCGTCGGCCTTTAGAGTGGCCAGATTGCGCGTCGTGGTCGGATGTGCCATCATGTCGAGGTCCATGGCAGGCGCCACGAAGACGGGCGCCTTGGCCGACAGGTAGGTGGTGATGAGCATATTATCGGCCACACCGGTGGCCATCTTGGCGAGAGTTGACGCCGTGGCCGGGGCTATCACCATGGCGTCGGCCCACAGACCGAGGTCGACGTGCGAGTGCCACTCGCCCGTATTGGCCGTGAAGAACTCGCTGATGACCGGCTTGCCCGAGAGGGCCGACAGAGTGACGGGCGTGATGAACTCCTTGCCGTTGGGCGTCATCACCACCTGCACTTCCGCGCCTGCCTTCACAAACAGGCGCAGAAGCATCGCGCTCTTGTAAGCCGCGATGCCTCCGCTTATGCCGAGTATTATATGTTTGCCTTTGAGATTGGTCATTTCTTCATCCGGAGCCGGATTCGTGTGAATGCGTTTTTGGTGTTCTGGGCGAAGTCGCCGTTGAGTATCCAGCTGTAATAGCCGGGGTCGCGCGCAAGCACCTCCTCGGCCGGCTGTCCCTTGTACTTGCCGAAGTTGATGATCTCGCGTCCGTTGTCATCGAAGATGAGACGGCCCATCAGGTCGACGTTGCGGTTGTTGCACGCATACTCCGACAGCGCCTGCACGTCGCAGGGCAGGTCGTCGTACTTCTCGAGCTGAGCCAGCAGGACCTCCATGGTGGCCATGGTGTCGGCCTGCGCGCTGTGCGCCTCGGTCAGGTCCTTGCCGCAGTAGTAGCGGTAGGCGGCTACGAGCGTGCGCGGCTCCTTCTTGTGGTAGATGGTCTGCACGTCGATGAAGCGAGCCTTCGAGAAGTCGAAGTCCACCTTGGCGCGGACGAACTCCTGGTCGAGCAGCGGGATGTCGAAGCGGTTGCTGTTGAATCCCGCGATGTCGCATCCGGCCATAATCTGCGACAGCGAGTGGGCTATCTGCCTGAACGTGGGCTCGGATGCCACATCGGCATCGGTGATGTGGTGTACCGCCGTGGCCTCTTCGGGAATGTGCATCTCGGGATTGACGCGCCGTGTCTTGGCCTTAATCTCGCCGTTGGGCATGAGCTTGACCAGCGAAATCTCCACGATGCGGTCGGTGTTGATGTTCGTTCCCGTCGTCTCGAGGTCGAAGAATACTATCGGGCGGTTGAGTTTCAGTTTCATATCCATCGGTCAAATCAGAAGTCACCGACTGTCATGGGCATCAGGAGCATCACCAGCTCGGTGTTCTCAGGCTCTTCGCCGGGACGGAACACGCCGGGACGGCCTGCGTCGCCGAGGTTGACGACCACTTCCTGGCCTTTCAGGGTGGTGAGAATCTCCATGAGGTAGTTGGCGCTGAAGCCTATGGTGAGTTCCTTGCCGGAGAACGAGCAGGGCACCTGCTCACGCGCGCTGGTGCAGAGGTTGGGGTCGTTCGACTTCAGGAGTATGCACTCGGGAGTGATGCGGAATTTCTCAAGTCCTCCGTCCATCTCAACGAAGATGCCCACGCGGCGCACGGCGTTGAGGAGGGCGGTGCGGTCGACGTTCAGCACCAGGGAGTTGTTCTTGGGGATGACGCGGTTATAGTCGGGGAAGGTGCCGTTGAGGAAGGTGCACTGGAATGTGTAGTGCTCGCTCTCGATGACGGCGTTGCGTGCGTTCATCTTGATGTTGAGCGTCTCTTCCTTGGCAAATACGTTCTTGATGACGGTGGAGGGCTTGGCCGGGATGACGCATGCGCCCTTGACGCCCGGAGCTGTGCGGCGGTCGATGTAGCGCACGAGCTTGCGTGTGTCCGTGGCGACGAAGGTGATGCTGTCGGGAGCTACGTCCATCAGGACGCCCTGCATGATCTGGCGGTACTCGTCATTGCTGACGGCGAACATGGTGTTGTCAAGGCCGGCAAGCATCTGCTCGGTGGCGATGCTGAACGATATGGGCGCCTCGCCCTCGGGAGTGGTGAACTGCGGATACTGGTCGCCGGGCAGTCCGACGAAAGAGTAGTGTCCCGAAGCATATTCGAGCTGCACTTCGAGCGTGCGGTCGTCGATGTTGACCGTCACACCCTGGTCGGGGAGTTCCTTCAGAAGTTCGACCAGACGGCGAGCGCCCAGACAGAAGCTGCCTTCGCCCTTAGTGCCGGTCACTTCGAGGCGCGCCGTCAGGGCGTTCTCCTGATCCGAGCCCGTGATGGTGAGGATGCTTCCTTCGAGCCTGATGAAGAAATTGTCAAGGATAGTAAGTGCGTTCTTTGAGTTTATGACCTTGCTGACTGCCGATGTGGCATTGTAGAAGGCTTTGCTCGAGACATTGAATTTCATAGCGTATGTAGTTATTTACAATAAGGGCCGGAGAGCCGGACGGACTTCCGGAAATATCGTACAAATTTAGTGCTTTTACTCTGAATATGCAAATACCATCATTATTTCATCCCTGATTAAGAAGTGTATGAAGTACCGGACATGCGACATTGTCTCATTAACGTGCAATCAAGTGATACTGTGAAGAGATAAAACAAAATTAGGTTTGCATGATTTTGATTATCATATGCAAACCTAATCTTAGAATAGTTTTTTAGACTTTATTTATCTTGTCTGTTCG
>DLAL01000062.1 GCA_002493945.1 Porphyromonadaceae bacterium UBA7048 | reverse complement strand
GCTATTTTCTGAATATCCCTAATTTAGTCCCATAATCCTGCCTAACCTCCTGTTCCTCCTGTTCTCCTGTCCAAAAAAAATTGTCCTCACCGCAAGCCCACATCAACCTACTGTCCCTCCTGTTCTCCTGTCCAAAAAAACTGCTGTCTGAAAAAAGGCGACAGTGAAGGGAGGCATCCGCAACAATCGGGGCGCCGGGAGCGTTTAATCTCTCGCACACAGGCATTTGGGCAGACTGTTGATAACTTAACGAAAAATAAACGGCCGCAGATGCCTGATATGTCAGAAATTTTTGTTAACTTTGCACGTTAACAGCAACTCAAACGGTACAAAAAGAGAAATGAGACAACTAAAAATCACCAAGTCAATTACAAACCGCGAAAGCGCGTCACTCGACAAATACCTTCAGGAAATCGGCCGCGAAGAGCTCATCTCGGTCGAGGAGGAGGTAGAACTCGCACAGCGTATTCGCCAAGGTGACCAGGCAGCTCTCGAAAAACTTACCCGTGCCAATCTCAGATTTGTTGTGTCGGTGGCCAAGCAGTACCAGAATCAGGGTCTCTCGCTCCCCGACCTCATCAACGAAGGCAATCTCGGCTTGATTAAAGCAGCACGGAAATTCGACGAAACCCGTGGTTTCAAATTTATCTCTTATGCCGTATGGTGGATTCGCCAGTCGATACTCCAGGCCCTGGCCGAACAGAGCCGTATCGTCCGTCTGCCCCTCAACCAGGTCGGCTCCCTCAACAAGATAGGCAAGGCCCTGTCGAAGTTCGAGCAGGAGAACGAACGCCGTCCGTCGCCCGAAGAGCTGGCCGACAGCCTCGACGTACCCGTCGAGAAAATCGCCGACACGCTCAAGGTATCGGGCCGTCACATCTCGGTGGACGCTCCCTTCGTAGAAGGCGAGGACAACAGCCTGCTTGACGTGCTCACCAACGACGACAGCCCCATGGCCGACGCCGCTCTCAACCAGGAGTCACTCTCGAACGAAGTCGACCGCGCCCTCCGTCAGCTCCACGAACGCGAACGCGAGATTCTGAAGATGTTCTTCGGCATCGGATGTCAGGAGATGACCCTTGAGGAAATCGGAGCCAAGTTCGACCTCACCCGCGAACGCGTGCGTCAGATCAAGGAGAAAGCCATCCGCAGGCTCAAAGGACAGAAGAGCCGCCTGCTCAAGAGCTACCTCGGCTCGTAATCCACAAAGGCACAGAGCATAACGAACGTATCTGACGGTCTCCGGCTGCTTAGGCAGCCGGAGACCGTCATTTTTTAGGCCCGTAGCGGACTGTGTTAGCCGATTTTTCATTACCTTTGCTAATTGACTCATGACACTAAGATGAACAGTGAATATATATTCGAATTACCTATCAAGGTTCGCGACTACGAGGTCGACGTGGAGGGCATAGTGAACAACGCCAACTATCTCCACTATCTCGAGCACACGCGCCACGAATTCTGCGACGCCGCCGGACTGTCGTTCAGAGCCATGCACGAGCAGGGCTACGACCCCGTGGTGACGCACATCGACATCCGCTACATGCGGTCTCTCGGGCTGGGCGACTCGATGGTGAGCAAGCTCGGTCTGAGCCGCCGCGGCCCGGTCTTCGTCTTCCGCCAGGACATCTTCACGCCCGACGGCGCGCAGGTGATTGCCGCTACGGTCGACGTGGTGTCGTTCTGCAACGGTCGCGTATCGCGCGGCGAAGAGCTCGCCGAAGTATTCAAGGACTATCTCTGAGCCGCATGGATGCCGACAGCCTGACATACCGCATAGCCTTCGCCTCCTACCGCAGCATGACCCTCGGGCTTGCGCGGCGGTTCGGGGGACTGGGCGTCACGCCCGAGGCGTTCTTCACCAGTGAGGCACGCGAACTGGCGGCTCTCACCGGCGTGCGCGCTGAGTACTTCGGCGACCGGCGACGCCAGGAGACGCTCGGGCGTGCCGTGCAGGAGGCAGCCTTCGTGCGCGGCAACGGCATCAGTGCCCTATTCCACACCGACGCCGCCTACCCGGCGCGGCTGCTTGAGTGCGACGACGCCCCGGCCATGCTCTACTTCACAGGCCCGGCGGAAGCCGCGGCTGCGCGCCACAGCGTGGCCGTCGTGGGCACACGCCACTGCACGCACTACGGAGCCGACTTCACGCAGAGGCTGGTGGCCGACCTCGCCTCGGGACTCGACAGTCTCCTCATCGTCAGCGGTCTGGCCTACGGCATCGACATATGCGCCCATCGCGCAGCCCTCGGCTGCGGCGTGCCGACGGGAGCCGTCGTCGCCCACGGCCTCAACACCGTCTATCCGTCGGAGCACCGTCAGGACGCACGCACCATGATCCGTCAGGGCGGCTTCATAGCCACCGAGTATCCGTCGTGGACAAGCATACACCGCGGCAACTTCCTTGCCCGCAACCGCATCGTGGCCGCGCTGGCCGACGTCGCCGTCATCGTCGAAAGCGACCTCCGCGGAGGCGCCATGGCCACGGCGCGCATAGCCGGAGCCTACAACCGCGAGGTGATGGCACTCCCCGGCCGCGTCAACGACACGTACAGCCGCGGCTGCAACGAACTCATCGTGTCGCGTCAGGCCTCGATGATACGCCACGCCGCCGACCTGACCGACCTCATGGGCTGGTCCATGAAAGCCGCACCGGGCACCCAGCAGGAACTGTCCTTTGATGTGCCCGACGAATACCGTCCCGTGCTCGACGCGCTCAAGGCATCGCCTGACATGACGGCCAACGACCTGTGCGTCACCCTCGGACTTCCTTACGCCGAAGTGAGCGCCCTGCTCTTCCGCATGGAGCTTGACGACTTCATCACCGCACTGCCCGGCAACCGCTACGGGCTGCCGTCGAAATGAGGCACACACACCGCGGCGCGAACTTATCCTGAGATAATTGTTTACCTTAATATACAATAAACTCTACTATAACATAAAAAGCACACTGATATGTCAGCTCGAATCATCCCCGAATCGGAGTTCATCATCAATCCTGACGGCTCCGCCTTCCACATCCACCTTCGTCCCGAACAGCTCACCGACCGCATCATCCTCGTAGGCGATCCCGCCCGTGTGAACATGGTGGCCGAATTCTTCGACACGCGCACCTTCGAAGTGGAGTCGCGCGAGTTCCACACCATCGGCGGCACCTACAAGGGCAAGCCCATCATGTGCATCAGCCACGGCATCGGCCCTGACAACATCGACATCGTCATCACCGAACTCGACGCACTGGCCAACGTCGACTTCGCCACACGCGAGGTGCGCCCCGACTTCCGTCAGCTCACCATGGTGCGCATCGGCACATCAGGCGCCCTCCAGCCCGAACTGACCCTGGGTACACCCGTCATCGCACAGCGGTCGATAGGCTTCGACGGCGTGCTGAACTACTATGCCGGACGCGACTCCGTGTCCGACCTCAAGTTTGAGGAAGCCTTCTGCAAGCACACCGGCTGGAATCCGCTGTGGGCCAAGCCCTACGTAGTCGAGGCCGACGAGGAACTCGTACGTCAGATAGGGGGCGACGACATGGTGCGCGGCATCACCATATCGGCCGTCGGATTCTACGGTCCGCAGGGACGTCAGGTGCGTCTCGACCTGGCCAACCCCGACCTGAACAGCCGCATAGAGAGCTTCGAATATCACGGCCGGCGCGTGACCAACTACGAGATGGAGAGCGCTCCGCTGGCAGGCATGGGACGCCTGATGGGACACCGCTGCATGACGGTATGCTCCATCATCGCCAACCGCTTCAACACCGAGGCCAACCCCAACTACAAGTCGGGCGTGCGCGACCTCGTGGCCACAGTGCTCGAGAGAATTTAAAGACGACCGCGACGCGGTCGTAGCCTTCCTCGATGCTATCTAAAAGAATACTTTACATTTCTTTCACCCTGATGACTGTGACGGCCGCGGCCCTCGCAGTCATCAGTTGTGTTCCCGAACTGTCGGGAGCATATACCTCATGGCCTATGACCGCACTGTGGGCCGCCACGTGTCTGACCGCCCTTGCGGCCGTCGTCATGCGCCGGCTGTGGCGCCGCATGCCTGTATTCCTGCTGCATCTGTCGCTGGCGGTCATTCTCGCCGGCGCCTTCCTGACGCACGTGCTGGGCACGTCGGAGACGGTGCATTTCCGAGTCGGCGACACCCGTACCATAGGCGACACGGGCGTCACGCTCATCGGTTTCAGGGTTGTAAACTATCCCGGCACACCGACGCCGGCCAACTTCGTGTCGACCCTGTCAGTAGCCGACGACACCCTCACCACTTCGATGAACCGCCCCTGCCGTCACAAAGGTATGACCTACTTCCAGTCTGGCTACGACCGCGACGGCGGCGGCTCGTCAATCACCGTCAGCTCCGACTCCTGGGGCGAAGGAGTGACCTACACGGGCTATGCCCTCCTGCTCGTGGCTATGGTCTGGACTCTGATAGCCCGCGGAGGCGCACGCCGGGCCGCCGCGGCAGCCGCGCTCTGCGTGGCCGCGCAGTCGTATGCCGCACCAAGGGCTCTTCCGTGCGATGTGGCCGACAGTCTGGCCGACGTGTGCATATACCACAACGGACGCGTGGCGCCGCTCTCGACTGCTGCGCGCGACTTCACCGTGAAGGTCACCGGCGACGATTCCTACGAAGGGCTGACGGCCGCACAGTTCGCCACGGCATGGCTCTTCAACTATGACGCATGGCGCGCCGAGCCGTGCATCCGCATCAAGGACGCATCCGTGCGCGAGCGGCTCGGACTCAAAGGCGACCGTGCCGCGCTGACCGACTTCTTCGGTGCCGACGGCAGCTATCTCCTTGACGACGCGCGGCCCGAATACCGCGCCGCCAACGAGCAGTTCGCCCTCGCGTCCTCGGCAGCTGCCGGCTCATTCTGGAAAATATACCCCTATACGACGGCCGACGGACACACCGTGTGGCTCTCGCCCGTCGACGAGCGTCCGGCCGACATGCCCCTTGACAAGTGGCACTTCACGGCCCACAGCCTCAACTATCTGGCCGAACTCGCCGCCGCCGGACAGTATCAGGCCATGACCGCCGCCATCGCCAAGACTGCGGCATACCAGCACCGCGAGGTGCCCTGCGGACTGCCATCTCCGATGCAGATGCGGTGCGAACGCTTCTTCACCGGCTGCGCGCCCCTGCTCGCTCCGGCGCTGATTCTGCTCATCGGCGGACTGGTGCTCTTCTTCGCCGGACGCGGACGAGTCATCGCCACAGTCCTGTGCGGTGCAGGAGCGGCGTGGACGGCCGCGCTGATAGCCGCCGCGTGGATAGCCGGAGGCCGCATCCCGATGTCAAACGGCTACGAGACCATGCAGTGGATGGCGCTGGCGGCCTGCTGCTACGGACTGAGCTCGCGTCAGACGTCGATGACGCCCCTGTGTCTCGTTACTGCCGGAGCGGCACTCCTGGTGGCCCGCATGGGACACAGCACGCCGCAGGTCTCGCAGGTCGTTCCCGTTCTCCGCTCTCCCCTGCTCTCCCTCCACGTACTGACAGTGATGCTCGGCTATACGGGGCTGGCCGTCACGGCGCTCAGCGGTGCCGCATGGCTGGCAGGCCGACGCGAACCTCTCGTACGCGCACGCCGTCTGCTGATGCCGTCGGTATTCCTGCTGACAGCCGGCATCTTCATCGGCGCCGTATGGGCCGGACAGTCGTGGGGCCGCTACTGGGGCTGGGACCCCAAGGAGACCTGGGCTCTCATCACCATGCTCGTCTACTCGCTCCCTCTCCACGACTCCTCCCTGCCGCCCTTCCGCCGCGACCGCTTCTTCGCCGTCTACGTCATGACGGCTTTCCTCACTGTCCTGATGACCTACTTCGGTGTCAACTTCGTCCTCGGAGGCCTGCACGGATATGCGTGAAAGACTCGTCAGCAAGATTGCCTAAGCTAAACTATGTTAAAAAGGCAGCCATAATGGCTGCCTTTTGTTATCTTTGTAAGAAAATAAAATTGAAGATATGGAAATAGTTTCAGCACGTGAATTCCGAAAAAGCCAAGGACGATTCCTTATGGCAGCCAGAGAAGGGCGGTCAGTGATGCTGACTTCCCGTTATGGCAATTTCAAGATTACCCCCGTCACTGAAGACGATGAGATTGTGGCAAAAGACATACGCAACGCCTATGCCGAAGTCATAGCTCACATGAATGGTGATATGGAATTGCCTAAGGCCAAAGACATTGTATTCTGATGGAAATCATAGCAACCAGACCATTCATCAGAAGCGCGAAATCTATCGCTAAAAAATACCGCAGTTTCAATTCTGACTATCAGAAATTTATTCAGGAACTCTCTGAGCACCCCGACATGGGTGTAGACTTAGGCGGCGGATTCCGAAAAGTGCGAATGGCCATAAGTTCAAAAGGTAAAGGAAAATCCGGAGGTTGCCGCATCATCACTTTTGACATGCTGGAAAAGAACGGATGTCTTTACCTTATATATGCTTACGACAAGTCCGACTACGACAACGTCGAAATGTCTGTGATAAAAGAACTTGTCGCAGATATGGATTTATAAATGACAACAACATTAAACCGACTCCGCGGGCAGCCCTGATTCAGGGCTGCCCGCGGCACTTACTTTCATTATCTTATGAGGGGTGTACTATGGTCGGCTCAGAAATTAGCGAATATGGCGAGCACACACGTGGCGGCGGCAAGTATCATGATGGTTATGAAGAATGTTAAGATGGTTGATTTTGACATACGGCCCGTGGAGAACACGAAGGACACACAGCCCCACGTGATCATGAAGGTGATGACGGCGCCAAGCAGCGAGCCTACGAGAATGAGCATGAGCACAGGCAGGGCGTAGTCATGTCCCATAGGAAGGCCGGCGAGCAGACTGACGCTGTTGAATCCGCAGAAAGCTATCACGGCCACAAGCATGAAGAAGAAGAATATCGAGATGCCGGCGAAAGCTATGCCCGAGACGAATCCGACGACTGCCAGAAAACACTTGCAGATGAGGATAAAGGCATTGGTGAAGATGTTGCCTGAATCTTCGACCGGCGGAGGAGTGGCGCCGCAGTCGCTGATGACCGTCTGCCCGACGGTGTCGACGTTCACCGGCTCGCCGCGCATGCGGAGCTTCTGCCGCGGTGTCGACGCCGGAGGAATAATCATCCACGCCACCAGATAGAGAATGATGCAGGGCCAGAAGTAGGTGCACACTGTCAGGATGAGGTACAGCAGACGCATGAGGTTGGCGTTCCAGCCGAGCATCACGGCGAGTCCGCCGAACACACCGCCGAGCACCTTGTCGTCCATGTTGCGGTAGAGCTGCTTGCCCGTGTCGGGAAGCGAGAGATTCTCGAACGAACGGTGGCGGCGCGGGTCGCACATATTGTACTCCTCTCCGTCGGCCCCGGTATTGGAGAAATCCTCGTAAGGAGCTGCCGACGGTTCGCCGCAGGCGTCGGATATGTCTTCGGGGCGTCCCATGGTCTCGATGACCGACTCGACATCGCGCATGGTCATCACGGCGCTGCCGGCAGCGACCTTCTCGGCGAAGAGTTCGCGGATACGGCTTTCGATATCGCCCACTATCTCCTCGCCTTCGGGGCTGCTGAAGGTGACCTTGAGCTGGTGGAGATAGTTCTGAAGTAACTGGAAGGCATCGTCGTCGATGTAGAATATCTGTCCGTCGACGTTTGCCGGATATGCTCGTTTCATTGTTATGCAGTAGTAGTTTGAAGGTTTTGTAAGTGGTTGACGGTATGGGATATTTCATCCCAGGATGCCTGGAGCTGAGCGAGCATCTGCCGTCCCAGCGGTGTGATGGTGTAGTACTTGCGGGGCGGACCCGACGGGGATTCCTCCCAGCGGTATGCCAGTATGCCGTCGTTCTTCAGTCGGGTAAGCAGCGGATAAAGCGTGCCTTCCATCACTATCAGATGGGCCTCCTTCATATTCCGGATTATCTCGGAGGCATAGGCATCGCCGCGCTCAAGCAGCAGAAGGACACAGAACTCCAGCATACCCTTGCGCATCTGCGCCTTCAGATTGTCGAGGTTGGTTGCCATTTCTGTGGGTTTTGTTTTTCTTTAGATTGTAGAATTGTAGAGGGTGTCTGTTCTTCTTGACGATGCAAAGGTATGCACTTTTAAAGTACTATGCAATACATAGTACCTAAAATCTGATATGTTTTAACATTAATTCAATATTAACAAGGCATGTATTAATATTTGTGAATAAATAGGTCATAACGGGGCTTCTGGCCGCCGCAAGACAGCCGTATTGATTAATTTTGCCGAAAAGAGAGAACTGACAGCACCATGATAGTACATATCGACACCCTCGACACTCCCGGACTTGAAGTATTCGCCACGCTCACCGAGGCGCAGCTGCGCAACAGGCTCGACCCGGGCCGCGGCATCTTCATCGCCGAAAGTCCCAAGGTGATACGCGTGGCCCTCGATGCCGGACTCACTCCCGTGGCCCTGCTCTGCGAGGAGCGGCACATCACCGGCGACGCTGCCGACATCATAGCGCGCCACCCTGACATGCCCGTCTACACCGGCAGCCGCGAACTGCTCTCGGCGCTGACGGGCTACACGCTCACGCGCGGCGTGCTCTGTGCCATGAAGCGGCCCGAGGCGCCGTCGCTCGACAAGGTGCTCGAAGGCGCGGGCCGCGTGGCCGTCATCGACTCGGTGACCGACACGACCAATATCGGCGCCATCTTCCGCTCGGCGGCGGCGCTCGGTATCGACGCCGTCCTGCTTACGCCCACATCATGCGACCCGCTGAACCGCCGCGCCGTGCGCGTGTCGATGGGCTCGGTGTTCCTCGTGCCGTGGACCTGGCTCGGAGCTGACGCACCCGGTGCGGTGCCCTACGACGAGGTGCGCCGCCACGGCTTCAGGACCGTGGCGATGGCTCTGCGCGACGACTCCGTGGCTATCGACGCCCCCGTGCTGGCCGCCGAGCCGCGTCTGGCCATAGTGCTCGGCACCGAGGGCGACGGGCTTGCCGACCATGCCATAGCCGGAGCCGACTATGTGGCGCGCATACCCATGGCCCACGGAGTGGACTCGCTGAACGTGGCCGCGGCATCGGCCGTGGCTTTCTGGGAACTGAGAAAAAAGACCGCAGCTCAGTCGGTCTCGTAGTCGGCCTTGCGGCGCGGATTCATCGGGAACCAGCCCTTGAGCACGCGCTGACGCTGCTCGCCGACTTCCTTGATGGACCAGAACGACGAGAACGCCACCACCCCAGCGAGGATGGAAACAATCTGATTGTCAACCGCTACGGACACCACGCACATGACGATGCCGAAGACCAGGAAGGCCCAGCGGCAACGGATGCCGAAGTAGTATTCGCCCTTGATGACAAGAGGATGGAACAGACCTATTATAAGAAAAGTGAGCAGACCCACAAGCAGTCCGCTGATATGCCACTGGCTGAGAAATTCGCTTATCATACTATATATATTGTAAGTACAAAGGTAATAAGATACAATGAGGCGGCAAACGGCCTTAATTTTTGTTAACACTTTTATTTCAATCGGAAAGATATGTTAACAGCACGTCATTTTTGAGCGTCCGAGTGTTAACAGTAAGATATAAAGACCGTACCTTTGTAGAAAGAATAACGCAGAAACACAAGAATATGCAAAACATACTCACCGACCTTGTACGCCGCCAGACAAAAGTCTATGGCACAGACCGCGAGGCTTTCAGCCGGGTGGATGTACAGGCAGGCGCGTGTCATCCCACATCGTGGGGCGACTTCAGCACGGCTGTCGACGCTATGTCCTGCGCTCTGGAAATCACCGGTATAGAACCCGGCGACATGGTTGCGGTGCTGTCGCACAACTCGCCGGAGATACTCATCACGGATTTTGCCTGTTTCAGAAACCGCGCCGTGCCCGTGGCCATCTATGCCACGTCGAGTCCTGAGCAGATACGCTATATCATCAACGATGCCGGAGCCAAGGTCATTCTTGTTGGCTCGCAGGGACTGTACCGCGCCGTGCGTCAGGTGCAGAAGGAGTGTCCGTGCCTGCAGCGCATCATAGCCGCATACGACGACATCGAGCTTGACCGCGACGACAATGCCTCCATGCACTTCTCCGACATGCTCGAACTCGGACGACTGGCATCGCCGGCCTGCCGCGCATCAGTGGAACGCCGCTGCGCAGAAGCTACCCCCGACGACATAGCCACGCTCATCTACACATCCGGCACCACAGGCGAGCCCAAGGGCGCCGTGCTGCCCCACAGCTGCTTCAACTCCGCCCTCCAGGCCCACAAAGAGTGCCTGACCATGGTGTCGGACACCGATACGTCGCTCTGCTTCCTGCCTCTGAGCCATATCTTCGAGAAGGCATGGACCTACTTCTGCCTGATGATGGGCATACGCGTGGCCATCAACTTCAATCCCAAGGAAGTGCAGGAGACCCTGCGCATAGTCAAGCCCACGTGCATGTGCTCCGTTCCACGCTTCTGGGAGAAGGTGTACACGGGCGTACAGGACAAGATAGCCGGCATGAAGGGCATCACGCGGTGGCTCACGCAGCGCGCACTCAAAGTGGGCGCCAGGCGTAACCTCGACTACAAGCGTCTCGGGCTCGAGGTGCCCCCTCTGCTCGAGATGCAGTACCGCTTCTTCGACAGCAAGGTATTCAGCAAGGTCCGTCATGCCATCGGCATGGACAACGGACGCTTCTTCCCCACCGCCGGAGCACCGGTCTCGGGCACTATCGTCGAATTTCTCCGCGCCATAGGCCTCAACATCGTCGTGGGCTACGGCCTGTCGGAGACTACGGCCACGGTCAGCTTCTACCCCGAGGTCGACTACGTCATCGGCACGGTCGGACTGCCACTGCCGGGCGTACAGGTGAAGATCGGAGAGGAGAACGAGATACTCGTCAAGGGTCCGTCGGTGATGCGCGGCTACTACAACCGCCCCGACGAGAACGCCAGGGCATTCACGCCCGACGGATGGTTCCGAACGGGCGACGCCGGACTCTTCGACCACAACGGCAATATCGTGCTCACCGAGCGCATCAAGGACCTCTTCAAGACCAGCAACGGCAAGTACATAGCCCCGCAGGCCATCGAGAGCCGTCTGGGCGAGGACCGATACATCGAGCAGGTGGCAGTCATAGGCGACCAGCGCAAGTACGTCACCGCCATAATCATACCGGCCTTCGATGCTCTGAAGGACTACGCGCGCCGCAAGGGCATAGCCTTCGACTCCATCGAGGACCTGGTGCAGAACTCGGAGATACGCAAGTTCATCGAGGAGCGCATCGAGCGCATGCAGAAAGGGCTGGCAAGTTTCGAGAAGATAAAGCGCTTCACGCTCCTCCCCAAGGAGTTCACCATAGAGAGCGGAGAGCTCACCAATACGCTGAAAATCCGCCGTCCGGTCATCAACCACAACTACGCCGACGAGATCGAGGCGATGTACTGTTAACCCTTTAGTGTACTGTCAACCCGTATGATAGAAAAGAAAACAAGCATAATAGGCGACACTCCCGAGCGCGCGGTGCTCGTAGGGCTCATCACCCCGCAGCAAGACGAGGCCAAGTCGGCCGAGTACCTCGCCGAGCTGGCGTTCCTGGTGGACACGTCGGGAGCCGAGGCCGTGAAGACCTTCACGCAGAAGGTGGAGTACGCCAATCCGCGTACATTCGTCGGAAAGGGCAAGCTCGAGGAAATCAAGCAGTATATCGAGGAGGACGGCGACATATCGCTGGTCATCTTCGACGATGACCTCTCCACCAAGCAGGCCGTCAACATAGGCCGCGAGCTGGGCGTGAAGGTGCTCGACCGCACCAACCTCATCCTCGACATCTTCGCCAAGCGCGCGCAGACCGCCACGGCCAAGACGCAGGTCGAGCTGGCCCAGTACCAGTACCTGCTGCCGCGACTCACGCGCATGTGGACTCACCTCGAGCGCCAGCGCGGCGGTATCGGCATGCGCGGCCCGGGCGAGACGCAGATAGAGACTGACCGACGCATCATCCTCACCAAGATATCGCTGCTCAAGGAGCAGCTCCGGGCCATCGACCGCCAGAAGGCCGTGCAGCGGAAGAACCGCGGCAAGCTCACGCGCGTGGCCCTGGTGGGCTACACCAACGTGGGCAAGTCAACGCTTATGAACCTCCTGAGCAAGAGCGACGTATTCGCCGAGAACAAGCTCTTCGCCACCCTCGACACCACGGTACGCAAGGTGGTCATCGACAATCTGCCCTTCCTGCTGACCGACACCGTCGGATTCATCCGCAAGCTCCCCACACACCTGGTGGACTCGTTCAAGTCGACGCTCGACGAGGTGCGCGAGGCCGACATCCTGGTGCACGTGGTGGACATCTCGCACCCTAACTTCGAGGAGCAGATAGCCGTCGTCGACAAGACCCTCAAGGAGGTATGCGACGGCGCCGACAAGCCCACTCTGCTGGTATTCAACAAGATTGACGCCTTCACCTACAAGCCCAAGGATGACGACGACCTCACGCCGCGCGAGCGCTGCAACATCACCCTCGACGAGCTCAAGGCATCGTGGATGGCCCGCATGAACGACAACTGCGTCTTCATCTCGGCCAAGAAAGGCACCAACATCGACGAGCTCAAGCAGCGCCTCTACACCATGGCACGCGAGATTCACCTCGCACGCTTCCCCTACAACGACCTGCTCTACCAGACATACGACGAAGACTCTCCCGAGTGAACTGATACGATATGAACAGCGACGTAATACGACTTCTTCCCGACTCGGTGGCCAACCAGATTGCCGCCGGCGAAGTGATACAGCGACCGGCCTCGGTCATAAAGGAGCTGGTGGAGAACGCCGTCGACGCCGGAGCCACCGACATCAGCATCATCATCAAGGACGGCGGCCGCACACTCATCCAGGTGGTCGACGACGGATGCGGCATGTCGCCATCCGACGCGCGCATGGCCTTCGAGCGCCACGCCACCAGCAAGATAGCATCGGCCGACGACCTCTACTCGCTCCACACCATGGGATTCCGCGGAGAGGCACTGCCGTCTATAGCCGCCGTGGCGCAGATTGACCTGCGCACCATGCGCCGCGGCGACACCGTGGGCACACGCCTGCTCATATCCGAGTCGAAATTCGAGGGACAGGAGCCGGCCACATGCGTGCCCGGCACCAATCTGATGGTGAAGAACCTCTTCTTCCATATGCCGGCACGGCGCAAGTTCCTCAAGAAGGACAGCGTCGAGCTCGGACACATCGTGCACGAGTTCGAGCGGCTGGCGCTGGTCAACACCGGCGTGGCATTCACGCTCATCAACAACGACGCCACGGTGCACAAGTTCCCGGCCGGGACGCTCAAGCAGCGCATAGGCTCGCTCTTCGGCAAGTATCTCGAGAGCCACATAGCTCCGCTGAGCACGGAGACATCGCTGGTGAAGATATCGGGATTCGTGGGCATGCCGCGCATCGCCAAAAAACGCGGCGCACAGCAGTTCTTCTTCGTCAACGGCCGCAACATGCGCCACCCCTTCTTCCACAAGGCGGTCGTGAAGTGCTACGAGCAGCTCATCGCGCCCGACGCACAGCCGTCGTACTTCATCAACTTCGAGGTCGACCCGTCGACCATTGACGTCAACATCCATCCGCAGAAGAACGAAATCAAGTTCGAGCACGAGCAGGCCATATGGCAGATTCTCGAAGCCGCCGTACGCGAGACCCTGGGCAAGACCCAGGCCACAGGAGCGCTCGACTTCGACCGCGACGACGCGCCTGACATACCGCTCTTCGACCCCGACAGCAGCGCAGCCATGCCCTCAGAAGGCTTCGACGAAGGCGGCTTCAGTCCGTTCGACCGACAGGACGAAAGCGAAGCGCCCAAGAGAAGCACCACCACATGGCAGACCCGCCCGTCGGCCTACAACGACAGCGGCACCCCGGAGCGATGGCTTCGGCCGGCCACTCCGCCGCAGGACTGGCAGAAGCTCTACGAGGACTTCGACCGCCGGCGCGCCGACGCCATGACCGAAGCGGCTTCAGCGCCCGACGACATGCAGGAGGACGGCTCGGTTATAAGCGGCGAAGACAGGCCGGTTGACGACGGTCCGCGCAGTTTCCAGCTCCACAGCAGCTACATCGTCATGGCATCGCACAGCGGCATCATGGTCATACATCAGCGCCGCGCCCACATCCGCATCCTCTACGACCGCTATATGGCAGCGCTGGCCGAAGGAGGCCCCGTGGCATCGCAGAAGCTCCTCTTCCCCGAGGACATAGAGCTGCCGGCCTCGCAGCTGGTGGCGCTTCAGGCCAATACTGACCGACTGGCGGCACTGGGCTTCGAGGTCAGCTGCAGCGGACGATACTGCAGTATCACGGCGCTCCCGGCCATTCTCGGCGAAGCTGCCGGAGGAGAGACTCTTCAGGCGCTCCTCGAAGAGATTGACGAGCGCGGCAGCGACAGCGCAGAGACCCTCAACGCTCCGCTGGCCAGAGCCATGGCCGAAAGCGGAGCCATCAAGGCAGTCCAGCCCCTCTCCCAGCCGGAAATCGACACACTCACGGCCGACCTCTTCCGCTGCGCCGAACCCTCGTACACCCCCGACGGAGCGCGCATCATAGCCGTGATAGGCAACGACGACATCGCTGCCCTCTTCGCCCGGGGCTCTTAGAACGTTTATGTCCAAACCATGTAGTCCGCCACTCAGACCTATGCGACGCTTCTTCCTGATACTGATTCTGTATGCCTGCTGCGCCGCCATGACCGCAGCCTCACCCTCCGACGTAGCCAAGACTTACCAGCAGGCCCTGTACATGCTCGACGGCGACCTGAACAAGCGTGAAGGCTATATAAGGGACCGTCAGGCCCGCATCGACAGTCTGACAGCACTCACACACACCTACGGCAACACTCCCGGCCTGCTCATGGACATAGCCAAGGGCTACATGAGCTTCAACAACGACTCTGCCATCGTCTACCTCATGCGGGGCATAGACTCGTCCACGGGCATCGACCGCCAGCGGTTCAGGTGGAACCTGGCGTCGCTGCTGCCGCTGGCAGGATTCTTCAACGACGCCCTCAGCACATTCGACAGCATATCGCCCGACTCCATCCCGCGGTCAGATCTGGTCGCATACTACGACGCCGGACGCCAGATGCACAGCTACATGGCGGCATTCTTCAACACCTACCCCGCAGTGCGCGACTCACACATGCACAAGGCGCTCGAGTATCAGTCGAAGATGATAGAAATGCTTCCGCACGGAACGGCGGCGCATAAATTCAATCTCGGCGAGTACTACTTCCTGACCGGACGCCGCGACATGGCCCGCATCCTGCTTGAGGAAGTCGTGGCAGGAGAGCCGCCGGAAAGCAACCTCACGGCACGCGCCGCCAACCACCTCGCAGTCATAGCCCACGAGTCAGGCGACGACGACCTGAGACTCTACTATCTGGCGCTCTCGGCCATAGCCGACACCAAGTCGGCCACACGCGAGGTGATGTCGCTTCAGGAACTCGGCACTGCCGTATACGACACAGGCGACATAGCACGCGCCTACCGCTACCTGGGACTGGCGCTCGAGAACGCCGTGGAGTGCGGTGCTCCCCTGCGCATGATCGACACCTCCAAGTCGCTCCCCATCATACAGAACTCGCACTCGGCGGCCGCCGCGTCGTGGCGCCGGTCCATGTACTGGATTCTGGCGGCCATGGCACTCCTCGTGGTCGGACTGATCGGTTCGATGATAGCACTGCGTCACGAAATGCGGCGCATGAAGGTGCTCCAGCTCAAGCTTGAGGCCGCCAACACGGCCAAGGAAGTCTACATAAGCCGCTTCCTGCAGCTCTGCTCCATATATATGGACAAACTGAACAACTTCTGCAAGATAGCCGTGCGAAAGATAGCCGCCGGACAGAGCGACGAGTTCTACCGCATGCTCAAGTCCGGCAAGTTCATCGAGGAGCAGACATCGGACTTCTACGAAGTGTTCGACAATGCCTTCCTGCACATATATCCCGACTTCGTCGAGCAGGTCAACACCCTCCTGCGCCCCGAGTGCCGCATTGTGACACGTCCGGGCGAACTGCTCAACACCGACCTGCGCATCCTCGCCTTCATGCGTCTGGGCATCGAAGAAAGCGCCCGGATAGCCCAGGTGCTCAATTATTCGCTCAATACCATCTACGCCTACCGCAACAGACTCAAGGCACGGGCCATCGACAAAGATAATTTCGAGAGCCAGGTTGCGAAACTAAACTAAATTAATTGAGACAATCACTTATATTTTTCTCAATAACCATTATAGTTAAAGCACTGATATATCGGTTAAAATACTTTAAATACTCTCATACACCGCCATATTTCTTTCATATTTCGCTTGCCAGTCTCGAAAAAAAGTAATAACTTTGCAAAGCAAAATGATAATACACGATTATATTCAGTTTTAGGGTTAGTATAGATTGATAGTACTTAATGAAAATATCAAATGACTACTTAAGCAAGAGCCAATCGTGTTGATTGGCTCTTGTTGCTTTTATAAAAAGACTACGAAAAATGTGTTTTATGTTAGTTATGTAATTGTTTTAAGTCAGTTAAAACACAACAGGCCGTCCTCGTGAGAAGACGGTCTGTCCGTTTTTTGACGTCTCCGCATACGCCCGTACGATTATTCTTTGTAATTTTGCACTACGCTTCCTGATATATTCTATTATAAATATGAAATATTCCGCCGTGCAGCAGAAACTCAAGCCGTGGATGCTGCCAATAGCCATAGTGTGCGGAGCACTGTTCCACACCACTCTCGACCGGGTCCAGTGGCTCGTGCCCTACCTCATCTTCTGCATGCTCTTCATCACCTTCTGCCGCATAAAGCCCTCGGAACTGAAAATCAGCGCAATGTCATGGTATCTTCTTGCCGTGCAGCTCTTCGGCTCCATAGCCGTATTCCTTCTGCTCAGACCTGCAGGACTCACGCTGGCCCAGTCGGCCTTCATCTGCGTATTCTGCCCCACAGCCACGGCCGCCCCTGTGGTCACAGGCATGCTCGGAGGCAGCATAGGCCGTGTGGCGGCATACTCGTTCGTCAGCAATCTCACAGTGGCCGTCACCGCACCCTTCCTCTTTCTGTGGACAGGCAGCGGCAACGCTGCCGCCGGTTTTGTCACCGAATTCTGGGACATCGTCGCCAAGGTGGCACCCACCATACTGCTTCCGGCCGCATGCGCCTTCGCGCTGTACTACTTCGCACGACCCGTGCACGACGCCGTCGACCGCTATCAGGGCATATCGTTCTATCTGTGGTCGGTGTCGCTCCTTCTTGTAGTGGGCAAAGCAGTCTCATTCGTCATGCGCGAACCGGCCTCGGCAATACCTGAAATGATATGTATAGCACTGGTTTCGTGCCTGTTGTGTCTTCTGCAGTTCTACGTGGGCCGACGCATCGGCCGACGCACCGGCGACGCCGTGTCGGGTGCGCAGGGGCTGGGGCAGAAGAACACCGTGCTCGCCGTATGGATGACACTCGTCTACTTCAATCCGCTGGCCTCGATAGGTCCGGCCGCATACATCGTGTGGCAGAACACAATCAACTCGGGGCAACTCTATTACAAGATGAAACGTGAACAAAGAAGCCTCCGGACGCGTTAAGAAATCAGTTAAATGACATTTAAAAATACTACGAAAGGAGATATATCACAATGTCAAGCATGTTTGAGCTTCTGATGAATCTCCCGCTATTCCGCGGGGCATCTCATACCCGGCTTGCACAGACCGTCGGCGAAGCAAAATTCCATTTTCTGAAGTATCCTGCCGGAGAGACCATCATCCGTGCAGGCGATCCCTGTACGCACCTGACATTCGTGATATCCGGTTCGGTGAGGTCTACCATCGTCAACAACACCGGCCGGTTTGCTGTCGGCCAGACACTTACGGCACCGGCCGTAATTGCGCCCGACTTCCTCTTCGGCCGCACCACCTCATATCCGTGCACCGTCGACGCCCTTGAGACCACCGGTATCCTCAAGATATCGAAATCCGACTACATCAGGATTCTGTACAGCGACCAGGTGTATATGTTCAACTACCTCAATACGCTGTCAGTCAACGCGCAGAAGTCGATGGTAGGCATACTCTCGCTCACCGGAGGCGCCATTGACGAGCGCATAGCATTCTGGATAATAGCCCTTTCGCAACCCGGCGGAACCGACATCAGGCTCACATGCCGCGCCCGCGACCTGTGCTCGCTCTTCGGCGTTCAGCGCGCCACCTTCGACGCCGCCCTGAACGAGATGAAAAGCAAGGGACTGCTCGAGTACACCAACAAAGAACTGCTCATCAAAGACCGCGAGGGACTCGTGAACCTGCTTGAAAGCGGTTCGGACACATTCGACGACGACGATAACACGACCGAATAACTATCCGCGGCATCAGGCGGACTGACACTATACGACAAAGGGTCTCTTCATCTCGAGGAGACCCTTTATCGTGCCGCCGTAGCGGCACAGCCCAAAACAATTGCATTAGAAATTGTTTTCGTTCAACTTTAAACTATTGTATTTACTAACCATTATAACGGTACAAAATTACTCACATTTCAGGGAGCAGAACCGATAATATGACGAATTTTAAGCGCAGTCCAAGAGTACGAAGCTATATTCAACTGATTATCCGTAATTTAGCTTAAAATAAATCCCTAAGCCGATATGACAATAATTTGCAGGTATCGAAATAATTTACTACCTTTACGTCCGAAAAACGCCCCTTTATACTCCGGCCTATGAAGTATATCATATCGATCATCCTGATGTTTGCCGCAGGCATCGCCAGCGCCCGGCTCGACGAATGCAATCTGAGACTGCTCGACTCTCTCAACATATGTCTCGAGAGGGTCGACGAGTTGCGTGAGATGCGTGCACAGCAATACCGGCAGCTCAAACGCGAATACCGGAGTCTGCCCAGGGGTCTCAGGCGCGTAGAGCTTGCTTTCGAGATAGGACAGCGCCACATCATCGACGACATCGACTCGGCCGTGGTGTACCTCAACCTTGCATATTCCGACGCTCGCCAACTCGAGGACAAAGAAATGACCGAACGGCTGAAACTACGGCTTCTGCCGCTGCTGCCATACTCGGGCATCACCAAAGAGGCTATAGACCACTTCGAGGAAATCGAGCCGGAACAGCTGCCGCCGGCACTGAAACCTGACTACTGGCGCGCTGCCATCGAGATATACCACAGCGTGCAGATACCCTACCCGAAAGGTCCCTTCAAGACCACATACCTGCGCAAGACCCTCACAGCCATCGACTCTCTGCTGCAGTATTATCCCAAAGATTCCAACATCCGGCCATATCTGAACGCCTATTCATTCTACATCGAGAACCAGCCGGACCTCGCCGCGGCACACTTCGTGAGCACTATTCCCACCCTCAAGGGCCACCCTGAGCTGCTCGACTTCGCATACAAGATGGTGGCGGACCACTACAAAAACAAGCCCGCACACCGTCAGACACACATCAACTATCTGCTGCACAGAGCCATAAACACACTGTCGCAGGGACTCGTCAGAGCCGAGACCCTCGCTCCGCTCGGCGAGGCCCTCATCAAGGAAGGATATACTTCGGCCGGGAAAGAGTGCCTGACGCTGGCCATCGAGACGCCTGACGCATCATATACATGCTCGTATGATGCACCCGACCGCGCCTACTACTCCCAGCTGCTCAACAGCACAGTGCGCTCCACCCGACGCATCGAGCTATCAATCATCGCAGTGATACTATGCATCATCATCCTGCTGGCGTCTGTCATCGTGCACACCCGCAAGAAAGAAGCCCGCTGCGAGGCCGAGCTCGAGAATTCCCGTCATCTTGTCAAAGAACTCACCGACGAATCGCTGCGCACCAACCACACCCTCATATCGCTCACATTCCTGTCGCTGCAGCAGATACGCGAGTACAACATCCACATCCTGCGCAAGCTCAAGGCCGGACAGGTCAAAGACCTCTATGCCGACGTGGAAAAGGGTCTCTTCCGCCAGACTCTTCAGGAGAAATTCTTCGAGGAGTTTGACTCTAACTTCCTTGAGGATTTCCCGGGATTCTTCGACAAACTGAACGAACTGCTCCTGCCCGACCGCCGGCTCACGGTGGCGCCGGGCACATCGCTCACCCCGGAGCTGCGCATAGCCGCTTTCATGCGTCTCGGCGTCAATGACAGCGCCAAGCTGGCCCAGGTCCTCAATCTATCGCTAAACACGATATACACCTACCGCAACCGCCTCCGCGGACGTGCGGCCGACAGAGAGAATTTCGAGCGAAATATAATGAAAATAATTTGAGACTGCTTGATTATAGTTTATATTACACAGGTATAAAATTACATAACTACATCTGATAATCAATATATTAGCAGAGTATCACACGCAAATTTATTTATATTGTATCTGAATGGCTTCGGAAAGATGCTTCCGGAGCCGTAATTTTGTAATGTAAATAATAAACAGGTCTAAGAATTGGATGCATTCAGGTAATAAGGTCTTATCTGACAAGCAAAAAAGAGTAAAAAGGATTTTAATGGTTTTAGGTATTTAGTGTTAGAAGATTTCAAAATGCGCCGCTTCGAGAGAAACGGCGCTTTTGATTTTATATCCCTTGGCGAAGGATGTCAGTCAAGTATGATGAGGTCGGACGATTCGAGGCGCGGAAGCACTGACAGATATATGCGGTCAACGCTCCGCAGGTCGGTAGTGACAGGCTTCCCGGCAGCCTCGAGAGACGTGCGCATGGCCGAAAGGGCTATCTGCGGCGTATTGTTGTCCTGGCTCAGATGACACAGGAACACCCTGCGCAGAAGTCCTCCGCCGGCTACCGACGCCACATAGCGCGCGGCGTCCTCGTTGTCGAGATGTCCGGTAGCCGATGCCACGCGCGCCTTCAGATGCGGCGAATAGTGGCCGTTCCGTAGCATCGTAGCGTCATAGTTGCTTTCTATCATCAGATTGCGTGCCTGCCGGACATATGCGTCGGTACGCGCCGTGATGGTGCCCGTATCGGTGGCTATGACGAACGTAGTGCCGCCTCCCTCGATGGAGAAGCCGACATTGTCCGTTCCGTCGTGACTCGTCTCGAAAGCGGTGACAGTGAAGCATCCCACCTTGAACGGGAACTCCTTGAATATCGGCGTATGGTAGTCGGATATGCGGCGCGACATACGGTGCTTGCGCAGCAATCCATTGATGGCTTTGTTAGTGGCGTAGAGACGCATCTGCTTATTGCGCCGCAGGAGTGCGTAGGCGAACTTCACATGATCGAAGTGGTCATGAGTCAGGAGGACACCGCGTATAGTGGCCACGTCGATACTGTTGAGCCGCAACTGCTCCAGCACATAATTATTATCCACACCGGCATCTATGAGAATGCCGCATGACTCGGTCCCGATATACGAACAGTTGCCGCTGCTTCCGCTGCCGAACGACATGAACCGCACTCGTTCGCTCTGCTCCAGGAGCGCATCGTCCATAGGCATGAGCTCGGAGTCGCCCTCTTCCTGCAGTTGTTCTGCCGGAAGATCGAAGAGTCCGGGATTCTGTGCCCAGTACGCTTCCTGATTGCGTTTCTGTCGGCGACGGCTCATGGCGTTTGTCGGTATCGGTTAGTTTTTTTTGGTTTTGGTGTCGGTGTAAGTTTGGTCGGGTATGCCGCAGCGTAGGGTGGCACGTCAGTGGTACAGCAGGAATATCGCAGGCCGCTTTCCGAGATTCGTTCCGGCCCGCTTCCACTCCCTGAGAGGACGGGTGACGATACTCTGCGTCGGCCCCGTTATGTCGACAGCCACACACAGCAGCATGTCGCCCGGCATTGACGCAGCAAGGTCAGCTACGAGGCGGTCGTTGCGGTACGGTGTCTCTATGAATATCTGTGTCTGACGGCGGTGGCGGATATCGCGCTCCATCTGCCTGAACGCTTCGCCACGCTTGGCTCCGTCTATCGGCAGGTAACCCAGAAAGGCGAAACTCTGCCCGTTGAAGCCCGAGCCCATCAGCGCCAGCAGTATGCTCGACGGACCCGTAAGCGGCACCACCTCGATGCCTTTGCGCTGCGCTACGGCCACAAGGTCGGCGCCGGGGTCGGCCACAGCCGGGCATCCGGCCTCGCTTATGACCCCGATATCGTGACCCTGGAGAGCAGGTGCTATCATCGCATCGACAGCCTCGGCAGGCGTATGCTCATTGAGCACTTCGAAGTGCAGCGAGTCAATATCTATCGACCGGTCGCATGCCTTGAGAAATCGCCGGGCCGTACGCAGTTCCTCCACCACGAAGTAGCCCACCCGCGAAATCAGCTCGATATTGCGGGCCGGAAGCACCTCGGCCGGACTGCACGACGACAGCAGCGAAGGAAAAAGATATAATTTCCCATTACTCATAGCGCTGCAAAAGTAAAGAAAAATAATGACAAAAACAAGCCTGAAGTACCCTCAGAGGCGTTTCAGACTTGTTTTTGTATATTTTGGACTCTATCTTCGGCAGTCCGGCATCAGAATCCTGCAGGGTCGTCGGCAGATTCGGGGTCGAAAATGGCGTTCAGTATGCGCGCCAGCCTCAGACCGCCGCGCAGGAGCTGCTGCTCGATGGTCGGGGTCCATGCGGCGATTTCGTTGTACGACACCTTGGCGCCCTGGGGGAAGTAGTCGTAGACACGCGTGGCGATGTCATAGGTCTGACGCGCCCAGTCGTCGACATTTCCGGCAGTCTCGGCAGCCTCCTGACCGGCAGGCAGACGGTCGAGCTGATGCTGCCACTCCGTGTAGGTCCATGCGTGGCCGGAGTTCATCAGCGAACCGTCCCAGATGGAGTGCAGATTGGTGTCGCGGTCGAAGTATCGCACCTTCGTCCTGTTTCCGCCCTGATCGGAGAGATGTCCCATGTGCATGGGCTGGTGCATGTCGCCCACGCAGTGGATGAGTATCTTCATGGCCAGTTCCTTCTGACCCTTGGTCGACACTGAGTCGGCCAGGATGGCTATCTGCTCGCGTATGGCCGTGACGACGTCGCCCTTGGGATTGAGCGGAGCGTCCTCGTAGGCCACGCCCTCGTCGATGTTCTTGTAGTGCCATGTCTTGGTGTAGGCATAGGGCGGCGTGTGGCTTGCATTGTCGAGCCAGTTAGCCCAGTATACGGGCGACTTGCCGTCAAGGATATATGCCACCGAGTCGGCCGTGGCCGGCGTGAAGTGGCACTCGGCGATATACGCCACCGTATCGTGTCCCTTCTGACTCCACGCGGCCGCCTGAAGAGCCGTAAGAACGGACAGAACTACAAAGATGTATTTCTTCATGAGCATAAAAGCTAAAGCCGGCAGGCGTTCTTATCGACACCTGCCGGCTGTAAGGTTATGCCTTCCCGAGTGCCGCTGCTTATGCTTCGGCTACAGGGAGGATGTTGACAAACTTGCGACCGTTGCGTCCTTCGGTGAACTGCACGGTACCGCTTACGAGAGCGTAGAGGGTGTGGTCCTTGCCGATGCCTACGTTCAGGCCGGGATGGTGTACGGTACCACGCTGACGCTTGATGATGTTGCCTGCTTTGGCGAACTGGCCGCCGAAGATTTTAACGCCGAGTCGTTTGCTTTCTGACTCACGGCCGTTCTTAGAACTACCGACGCCTTTTTTATGTGCCATAGTGTGTTCTTGTGATTAATTAGGAGTGAGACAGATAGATTAAGCGAGGATGTCCTTGATGACAACCTTTGTGAAGTACTGACGGTGACCGTTCTTGCGGCGGTATCCGTTGCGACGTTTTTTCTTGAAGACGATGACTTTGTCGCCCTTTACGAGGTCGGCAGCCACTTCGCATACGACCTTTGCACCTTCAACGAGGGGTGCGCCAACTTTAACTTCGCCGTCATTGTCGGCAAGGAGAACGCGGTCGAACTCTACGGTGTCGCCGTTCTTCACATTTTCACCCAGGTAGTGTACATAGAGGAATTTGTCCTTCTCTGCCTTGAACTGCTGTCCCTGGATTTCTACGATTACGTACATTCTGTAATGTTACTTGAATAGTTAACCCGCTGAGGCGCAGAGCCATATCTCTTCAGCTCCGACTTCGTCAAGCCTATTGCGGAAAATCAGCCCACAAAAGTACAAAAAATCCTCCGTCCGTGCAAATATTTGAGGAGGGAAAATTCCTTCAAATCACTATTTTTCAACCAAAGTATCAGAATAGTGGCCGTTTATGAGTGATGTCAAAACTATTTCCATTTACAAATCATGGGGACTCACCAGTCTAACAGTTCCGGCTTCAGAAGGAAGTCAATCAATCCGATTGTAACGATGCCTTTCTCATTTCTTTTGGGGCTAATGTAGTCTTTGACGACAATGATTTTTCTGAAAGAATCATCAATGTTAAGCAGAGAGGCGGATTCCTGCCGCTCCTTGGCATCGGTGGGCATTATGAATGCCGATTGGATATAGTAACGCCGGCTTCCTTGATTCGCCACAAAATCTACTTCATATTGCTTGCGGATTCTCCTGCCGTCCACATCTGTGGCGCGATACTCCACCACACCGACATCAACCTGAAAACCACGTATTTTTAATTCATTATAAATGATATTCTCCATAATGTGGTTTTCCTCCTGTTGCCTGAAATCCAGAATCGCATTTCTGACACCTACATCAGTGAAATAATACTTGGACAGCGTGTTGATATATTTCTTTCCTTTGATGTCGTAACGAATCGCTCTTTCTGTCAGAAATGACTCACAAAAGTATGTCAGATAATTATCAATCGTTTTATTGGACAGAGATACGTTTTTAAGACTTTTAAAGGTATTGGCCAACTTATTGGGATTTATAGGTGATCCAATTGCAGAGGCTATAATCTGAATTAACTCCTTCAGCTCAGATTCGCCTTTAACCCTGTATCTCTCGACTATGTCAGTGATATAGACCGTTAAGTATAACTGCTTGATATAGTCGATTTTCTTTTTGGCCGTCTCTAAAGTCAGCACATGGGGAAGGCCTCCGTAGGTGTAATAATCAGTCCATGCTTCAATCGGATGCCTGCTGTCAACCGACATAAATTCGCGGAAGGAGAGTGGATACACATGGATCTGATCTCCCCGGCCTCTGAACTCAGTGATAATATCCGTTGACAGAAAACGGGAATTGCTCCCTGTGACGTACACATCGGCATTTTCAATCTTAAGGTAGCTGTTAAGAACATCCTCAAACTCCCGAACATGCTGAACCTCATCAAGAAGTATGTAGTACATGCTCTCATCCACAATCATAGAGTCGATATGAGCGAGCAATGCATCCGGGTCACGAAGAGATGCATTTCGTCTATCTTCCAAATCCACTTTAATGATATGGTCATCAGGGATTCCTTGCTCTTTCAGATAGCTGTCGAACAAGTGGAATAATAGATATGATTTACCAGATCGTCTTAATCCGGTAACAATCTTTATAAGTCCGTTATGCTTGCCGGCGATGAGTTGATTTAGATAATAGTCGCGCTTAATAATCATAATTCATATTTCATAAAAGTGGTTACTTGACCAACTTTTGGGAGTACAAATTTAAGTATTAAATTACGATTGACAAACTTTCACTCCAAAAAATCGGTCCGGAGACCTTTTTTTGGAGATTATCCTCCCCCCAAAAAACTCAGGGCGGCGCCGCCCCGAATGGAGCAGCGCCGCCCGACGTATTATTCAATAGAGGGTCACTTCACCGTCACGGTGGTGCCGGCGCTGTGGGCAGTCAGCTCGGGAGCGTACTGGCTCTGCAGCGTGGCGATGCCCGAGGCGAAGGTGCCGGCGAGGGCGGCTGTCATGTCGAAGGTGAGCTGATATGTTCCCTTGGGCAGATAGCTGATGAAGAGGCGTGTCGACGCGTCGAGATTCTCGCGGTAGAAGCTGAGCGACTGGGCCCATACGTAGCCGGGGAGCTGGTCGACCGGCTCGAATGAGGCGGCACGCTCGTCGGCTATCGACACATACTCGAGGTCGCGCCTGGCCTTGACGGTGAGCTGCACGCGGACGCGCTCGCCCAGAGCGAATGTCGACGTCTCGACCCACTGTCCGTCGCGCTCAACGAGGAAGCGCTTCTCTATCGACAGGTCACGTCCGGGACGCGCCTTCACCGACGCCATAGGCTCGCGGCCGATGGAGATGACCGACCCGTAGGACGGTGTCACGCCGTTGGGCTTCACGGTTATCTCGACCTTGCCCGTGGCAGGGAGGGTCTGGCTGAAGTAGCCCGACGCACTCTCGACGCTGTCGATGGCGAGGGGTGCGCCGTTGACGGTCACGCTCTGGCCGACAGGCACCGAAGTCCAGTCGCTGCCCGTGAGGAGCACGGCGGCGATGATGTAGTCCGGATTGTATGCACCGAGGTCGTCGGTGGCCTGTGCGCGGACGATAACCCACTGGCGCATTGCGTCGATTTCGGTCTTGGGAGCATCCATGACGGCATATGCCTGGATGACGGTGGCGTAGCCGCGGACGTCAGTCATGCTGGGGAAACACAGGCCCATACCGGGCTTGACTACACCGTACTGGCGGATGGACTCGAGCACGGCCGAAGCCTCTGCCCTGCGCCCGTTGCCGGCGAGGATGAGTATGGAGTAAGCTTTGTCAAGAGTGCCGTACTTCTTCCAGCCGGCGGCTACGTCGCCGACAGTGCGGCGCACTATGCCGTCGGCCTCGGGAGTGAGGCGGAATTTCGGGAAGAAGGTCGAGATGAGCGTCAGTCCGAAGTCGGTCTTAGGCGTCTCAGGCTTGACAATCTCCGCCTGGAGATAGTCGAACGCACGTGTGAGCATCTGATCGAACGAATTGTCGAGCATGCCGAGCGAACGGGCTATGCCGAGCGTCGTCAGCACTTTCTCGGTGGCCCAGTAAGATGACCGGTCGCTCCACGGGCCCCAGCGGAAGCCGCCGTCCTGATTCTGCAGCTTGCTCAGCGCAGCCTTGAAGCGAGCTATGCCGGCGGTGGTGTTCTCGGGCGAGAGAAGGTCGGCCAGAGCCTTCATGCGTGCGGTCTGCGAGGCAGCCGTCTGCACCCACGGAGTCTGATTGAGCACGAGCTGCTTGAGAGTCTCGTTGCGTGATAGCATTGACTCGAGAGCCTGCTCCGACGGGTTGTCGCTCCACTGACGCAGAGCCGAGGCGATGTCGGGGTTATGCTCCACGATGTGCTTGCCGGCAAGTGCCGAGAAGAGCTTCGACACAAGGCCGCCGGAGGTCAGACTCTCCGATGCCGAGATGCCGCGCATGGCTTTCACGACGGTCCACACGGGATTCTGACAGTACTGGAGCGTGAGCTGGGCGTCGTCCTTGGCCTTGACCGTGAGGCTGAACGGTTTGTCGTCGGACGGATTGAGATAGAATTCAGTGCTTTCGATGACCGTACCGGCGGCCTCGAGCACGGGTATGGCGCTCTGCTCACCGTCGGTGAACGCGCCCGAAGCCGAACGCACGCGATAGCCTATCGAGGCTGCCGTGGTGGGCGCCTCGACGTCTATGCCGACTATTGCCGAACCCATCGCGGCCACGGTGTCGACGGAGGTGACTGTGCGGAGCACTTCGCCCGAAGTGATGTCGAACAGTTCTGCCGTCGTGCTGATGACGGCCTGCGCGTCGCTGTTGTTGAATACCGTGGCGAGTATGCGGCCCGTATCGCCCTGACGGAGGAAGCGCGGCAGCGCGGGCTGCACCATCACGGGTTTGTTCGCTGTGGCCATGAGGTCGCACACGGCGCTCTGAAGCGAATCCGTCCATGCGAATCCGCGCATGCGCCACGTACCGTTGGCATTAGGCACTGTGAAGACTATGTCGACATTACCGTCGGCATCCGACACCAGCGCCGGCTTCCAGAAGGCCTGAAGGACTTCCGACTCGCGGCAGGCGAAGTCGTCTGACGCGCCGTCCTTATCCGAATCCGATTTGGCGTATCCGACTGTAACGGTTTCTTCAATAGCGGCATCTTCAGCCTCGACCACGCCGTTGGCAATGGCAGGTTCATACTCGGCCTCCTCGGCCATATCCATCATGGCAGTAGCGGCCGACTTCTGCAGCGCCCTGTACATCACACGGTTGCGCCCGTAGTACATCATCGGGTAGCGGAACTCGGGCCACCGGACGACGGGGACATCAAGCAATCCGGGAGGTAATATCACCCAGTTTATTCTTGTGTCGGTGCTCATTTGGGAAAGAGTCATGAGACAATACCACTTGCGCAGATTGAAACCTCCCGGCCACGAGCCTTCCGACAGAGCATCGAGAGCCTGATTGTACATTGTGGCTATCATAGCCGCATCGGCAATGGACTTGTTTCCGCCGGTGATACGGAAGCGCCACTGCTCTCCTGCGCCGGGCACGAGCTTGTCGCGGAAAGTCTCGGTCCTGATTTCCATCACATCCTTCTTCTTCACTTCCGGACGATAGTCATAGACATATGTCTTTCCACTATAAACTGTCGCCACAAACACTCTGCAGGATTCGCAGTTTCGCGGTAAGTCGACCTTTATGGTACTGAAGCCGCGGCCTATGCGATGCAGTTTCGACTGATGGATAGTGGAATCCCCCTGGACGAATGTGTAGACATACAGTTTCTCGACTTTGTTGCCGACAGTCAGTTCGCCTTTGTCGCTCATTTTCCCGGGGATAAAAATCGGTTGCCCGGTATCAGGGACCGCATTACGCCGTATACTGTATGCGAAGAAGCGTCCTACACGGTATGAATCAGCCTGAAGCGTATCGGCGGGAGCTATGGTGAGTTCGTAGCCGGCGGCTTCGAGCGATGACAGGTCGAGGTCGACGGGCACACCTGCGGTGCAGTCTCCCGACAGAAGCGGCGTCTTCTCGTTCAGACGGCTCACGCTCCATCGCAGAGCCAGCGGAGTTTCCTTGCCCAGCCCGTCGTAGGCATTGAAAGTCATGTTCGCCGGCTTGTCGACGTCAATTGTCGAGGGCAGCTTGGCGTACAGGCTGTAAGGCTTGCCTATGGTGAAGTTGGTGCTCGCCTCGGCTGTCTCGGCAGTCTGCGAGGTAGCGGTCAGCGAAGCTATGAAGCCTGTGTATCCGCCGCGCGTCACAGCTTCCGACGTCAGCATCGACGCAGGAACTACGACAGAGAAGTTGCCTGCATCATCAGTGACGGCATCGACCGAGCCGACTGAAATCTGGGGCACGAACCACCGCCAGCGCGAGGCCGCCTGAATGGCAGCGGCGACTTTCGCTCCTGCCACGGGCATACCCGAGTAGGTCGCTACCCTACCTTCGATGGTCACGTCGTTCTTTGCCGGGGCATCGCGCCGCACAGCCGTCACCTCCATCTTTATCTGCGGAGCCTTGAAGTCGCTGACAGTGAAACCGCCGTTACCCACATAGCAGTCAGCATCGGATTCGTACACCGATATGCTCCAGTAACCCGTAAGGACGCCGTTCACAGTCTTGAACGCACCGTAGGCACGTCCGTGCGCATCAGTCACGACTTCGGCAGTATCGACTTTCTCATTGTTCGCATTATTGAGCACGAGCCTGAGCCTGCAGTCTTTCAGCGTCTGCTCAGAGCGTCCGCCGGTCCTGTAGGCTACCACGGCCCACTGCACCGAGTCTCCCGGATGGTAGATGGCTCGGTCGGTGAACACCACAGCCGATTCGCGGGTGGTAGTCCCCGAAGGACGGTATACTCCTACACCAAAACCTCCGTCCAGGTCATACTGAATACCCTTATACGAAAAAATCAGATAATTACGCCAATACTTACCCGGTCTCGGAGACTCGAATGACAGAAATCCGTCGCCCGACGTGCGGCCAAGGCTCACCCGTTTATTGTTTTCATCAGATGAGTGCTGATATAGAGTAACCGGCACACCCTTCAGCGGTGCGCCCGTCTCGAAGTCTACGGCTACGGCAGAGCTGTTCGTCGTCCCGGATGCGACCAACCCGAGAAGAGGGGTGACATACACTTTATTAGATTCAGCAGACTTTGTCATACCATCCACTACAGTCACAATGGCATACCGGCCCGGAGTATTGAGCGTGAACTGACGGCTGAACTTGCCGTTAGGTGCCGCGCCGGGCTCGGGGGTGAACGATGCCGTAGCCACCACGGGATATTTGCCCTGAAGAACTTTATCTGCGTATAAACCGGAGACTCCGGCCGGAATACTATACACTGTCAGCTTGACACTTTTCACATACGAATACCGGCAATTGACATCGAACGCCTTGCCGGGCATGACCATGTCAGGCATAGTCACTCTGACACGCGGCATCCGCAGACGCCCGAGCGCATTGCGGAATGATTTATTGCCGTACCACTTTGGGAAATCGTTCAGAGACTTCTCGAGAAGCGTCATGAGTTCGGCACGTTGCCCTGCTGCTTTGGCTTCCTCGAGCCAATCGTCTTCGGCATCAGCATCCGGAACCGGTTCCTCGCAAGGTTCTTCACCAACAGCTACATAATCACCCATGTAAGCCGACGAACCCTGCGCGCCGCACATGGCCTGAAGCACATACCGCGCAGCCTCGACATCAGCCGACTTGCGGTAGATATCCTCCAGGGCGGTGTACTGTGACTCCCGGTCGAGAGCGCATTTGCGCACCGACCAGTAGAAGTACGGAGCCGAACCGGCAGCCGCCGTCGAAATGCCGCCGTCGACCAGCGACGCAATCTCGGCAGTGTACAGATGGTCGGCGCGTGATATGTCATTATATATATTTATGGCAAAATACCGAGCGAAGTCCTTCACCGTCGGCAGATATAACAGAGCCTCCTTCGAGTACTCTACCGACGACTCGAAGCTCGACAGCGGAGTACCGTTGGCAAGTTCAAGACCGCGCTTGAGCAGAGCAGTGATGACCGTGCGGAACTGCTCGCCCGACCACTCCGACACATCCGCCGGATACGGCTCCAGCGGAGCATCAACGCGGTCGTACTTGTAGGGGTCGCCGCCGTATATCGTATTGTAGACCGACGCCTCATAGAGCGTGAGCATGGCTTCGGCGGCAGCGTCGTTGCGCGTCTTGCCGATGACCGACTCTATCATGGCCGGAAAGGCGAACACAGAGTCGCCGTCGACACGGCTGCGTGCCGAGCACAGTTCGATGACAGCGCGCAGACGCGTCACCCCGGCCTTGTCGGCCGGAAGGCCGTCGGCACTCTTCAGGAGCGACTCAGCCTGCTTGATTACATCCTGCGGATATGCGAAATCCGGTTCCTTGAACCGAAGGGCATCGCCGTCGGCGGCAGATGCCGACATCTTAATCATCATAAGGATAAAGAGTAATGAGATTAACCGGTGAAACGTTAGGGATACCTTCATGGGCTTTAGGGTATTATAAAAAACTCAAAGGTGCGACCGGCGATCCGTAAGGAGGAATCACCTCGTCGCACCTCTGTTATATATGACGGTCTGACGGAGATTTGGTTTAGATTTTATTTACCGATTCCGCAGATTTTACATTTTTCAGCAATCTGAGTGAAGAAATCGTTGCCCTTGTTGTCGACGAGGATGAATGCGGGGAAGTCCTCGACCTCGATTTTCCAGATGGCCTCCATGCCCAGCTCGGGATATTCGAGCAGCTCCACTTTCTTTATGGAGTTCTTGGCGAGCACTGCGGCAGGACCGCCGATCGAACCGAGGTAGAATCCGCCGTGCTTGTGGCAGGCGTCGGTTACGGCCTGCGAGCGGTTGCCCTTGGCTATCATTATCATCGAACCGCCGGCAGCCTGGAACTGGTCCACATAGCTGTCCATACGTCCGGCCGTCGTAGGACCGAACGAACCCGAAGGCATGCCCTCCGGAGTCTTGGCCGGGCCGGCATAGTAGATGGGATGGTCCTTGAGGTACTGGGGCATGGGCTCGCCGCGGTCGAGGCGCTCCTTGATTTTGGCGTGTGCTATGTCGCGGCCTACGATGATGGTGCCCTTCAGCGACAGACGTGTCGATACGGGATACTTCGAGAGTTCGGCAAGCACTTCGGGCATAGGACGGTTGAGGTCGATCTTCACCACTTCACCTTCGCCCTGATTGCGGAATTCCTCGGGGATGAGTTCGCCGGGGTTGTCGTCGAGTTTCTCTATCCACAGACCTTCGCGGTTGATTTTAGCCTTGACGTTGCGGTCAGCCGAGCAGCTCACGCCCATGCCGATGGGGCACGAAGCGCCGTGACGGGGCAGACGGATGACGCGGATGTCGTGAGCGAAGCACGTACCGCCGAACTGTGCGCCCAGGCCCAGCTCCTCGGAAGCCTTCTTGAGAGTCTTCTCAAGCTCGATGTCGCGGAAAGCGTGGCCGTATTCGTTGCCCGACGTGGGCAGGCTGTCGAGATACTTCACAGAAGCCTTCTTCACCACCTCGAGGTTCTTCTCGGCCGACGTGCCGCCGATGACGAAGGCGATGTGGTAGGGAGGACATGCGGCCGTACCGAGCGAGCGCATCTTCTCGATGAGGAAGGGCACCAGACGGTCAGGATTGATGGTAGCCTTGGTCTCCTGATAGAGATAGGTCTTGTTGGCCGAGCCGCCGCCCTTGGCCACGAAAAGGAAGTGGTATTCGTCGCCTTCGGTGGCGTGGATGTCAATCTGCGCAGGGAGGTTGCAGCCGGTGTTGACTTCCTCGTACATGGTCAGAGGAGCGTTCTGGCTGTAGCGGAGATTGTCGGTGGTGTAAGTCAGATAGACGCCTTCCGATATGCGCTCCTCGTCATTGCAGCCCGTGTACACATTCTGACCCTTGGAGGCGTGACATATGGCCGTGCCCGTATCCTGGCAGAAAGGCAGCGCGCCCTTGGCGGCCACTTCGGCATTGCGGAGCATGGTGAGAGCCACGAACTTGTCGTTCTTGCTCGCATTGGGATTGGACAGTATCGAAGCGACCATCGCATTGTGCTCGCGGCGGAGCATGAAAGCGTTGTCGTGTGTTGCCTGACGTGCAAGGACGGTGAGCGCCTTGGGGTCGACTACAAGAAATTCATGACCGCCCCAGTTCTCGACCTTTACATAGTCGGAAGTGAGGTGATAGTACTCGGTGGTGTCAGGACCGAGCGGAAACATTTCCTGATAGTGAAACGGTTTTGTTGCCATATATGAATATTGTTAGTTACAGTGTTAGCCGGAGGCAAAGTTAACAATAATACTCCGAACCGACAAATTTTCGGAGCGGCAAAACACTTACATCTTACCTTTTGCAGCCACGATTGATTTCCCCTTCTCAGTCAGCCGATACTTTTGTCGCGGCGCCCTCGGACTGTCAGGGTATAGCAACTCAACCACTCCGTCATTCAATGCAGGCTGCAGATAAGCCTCCATGAAAGACTTTCTGTCTTTAAGTCCGCACAATTCCATAAGCCCTTTCCGGTCGATATAATCCTCAGGCATTAACATGATTAATCGCATGACCGCTTTACTTGTGGGGTTACTTGTGGGGGTACTTGTGGGGTTACTTGTGGGGGTCACTTCAGGTTCTCCTGCAATCCAATAGTCAGTATTACCGGCCGGACAGGCCCGTGCAGTAACTTTGAGAATGAATCCAAACGACTGATAGACAGGAGGAAGCATATTCACTTCCTCCATTTCTCGGCTCATTCGGTCGACACCTTCGCCGAATTCTTTCACATACTTGTATGCTTTCAGAAACTGTGCGATATGTGGATTACGCGAAAAATGAGTATGCCGTATATTATCCGGGCGGACATTGCCGGGCAAAGTTCCCGGGCTCTCGAATACAAGCCTGTCATCAAACATTTTCACCTGAATCTCCGTGCCTCGTATGGAATAATCCCGATGAGCCTGGCTGTTGACCGTAAGCTCCTGCAGGACAAAGTGCGGATACTGCCTTTGTGTGACGAATCTGCCGTCATGGCCGAGATAGGTAGGCTCATCAATCTGCAGGTCAAGCAATTCTATCATACGTCGGATTTGATTGAGTATCGTGCCCTCTATCGTTATGTCCTTCACCACATTCATCTGCGCGCCGGTCTTTTCTTCCGTGCCACGATATTTTATGAACCGTATTCTGGCACGCGGGAAGAAACGCTGAGGATTCTTCCCGAAGAGCAGGATAGCGGCTGCACTGATTCTCAAGTCGGGCTCATCGCCAGTGATATAATCATGGTTCTCTGTCAGGAACTCCATCTCGCTTTTACCATAGCCGAGCACATCCATATAGTTTCTGACTGCATCCATATCTATATCATCAGTCGAGGCTCCCGCAACCGCAGTATCTTCGAATGACTGTACGCCTTTGTCATACATCAGCTGCACCCGTTCCAAGAAGGTCAGTTTCCGCGATTTATCTCCTACACGCAGATAGCATTCGTCATTCTGCGTGGCATGAAGGTCTGCGCCCGGCAATATATGAAGCAGAAGAATCTTGTCAGCTTCACCGTTCCGATTGACACAGTCTATCAGGTCGAATGAGGCTCTGACCGTGGGATTGCAATAGTCGTAAGGAACCCGGAGCAATTCATTCAGATGCTGCTCCGAAGACATGACGCCTTCAATCTCGCGCTTCCGGTCTGTCACACCGACTGCGATTTCTCCGCCGTCGGCATTGGCCATAGCCACAACTGCCACGGCCAGACCTTTAGGGTCGATTGCAAAACTCTTGCAATCAAAAGTCTGCCCCTCCTTGCGGCTCAATATGTCTTCGACAGTCATATTCATAGTATCTCAGAAGAAAAATTAAAGGGTCATGTCTCACGACAGAACCCTCTGCTAATCTACAATCTATAAAAACATAATTCATAAAAACAGGTGAGCCTGCGGGCCGGAGCCCGTTAGCTTTTTGCAAAAGTAATAAGAAATCTTGTAGTGTGCAAATATTTGTTTAATTTTTCCTGCTTTTTAGCATTTTTCGGAGATACGCTGTCTTTTAGGACCGCGCTATTTGTGGTTTCGCAATATTTTATGTAGCTTTGTATGAAATTTAGAACTGTAATATATCTACACAGAAAACAATAAGACATCCAATGAAACGCTTTCTCGGACTATTCCTCGCTGCCGTAATGCTTTTATCTCTTGGCAGCTGCGACACCTCCAGCAACAACGACACCATCACCGAACAGCAGTTCCCTTCGTGCTTCGCATACGTGCATGACCTCTCCACAGGGGTCAACGCTATCTATAACTCCGTCGGATACACTCTGCGCCTGAACTACTCCAAGGCCACGGCCGACGTCACTATCACCGGTTTGCGCGTCCCCGATCAGTCCAATTCATACTCCTACCCCCAGCTCAAGCTCACCGACCTCCCCTGGAGCATCGAGAAAGGCGTGACGGTCGTGTCAGCACGCAACGTGCAGGCATCCTCGGCCAGCGCACAGCCCGTGATGCTGTCGTCGTTCACCCTCAAGGTGAAGGACCGCATCATCACCTCGGGCAGCTCGTACATCTATAAGCCCGGTTTCTCGGTGAACTACACCATCGACGGCCGCTACTCCGTATTCTCGGGAAACACCGACACGGCGGTGATGTACGGCATCACGACGTCGACCTGCGAGACACCGTTTGTGCACTTCGCCACCGACGCTACCGCTTACGAACTGTCATTCAATCTTGACACACGCACCGTCCAGATTCTCATCAAGGGCGCACGCTTCATGGACAAGATGCCTGCCCTCGACATCGTGCTCCAGAACATACCTATAACATTCTACGGCTCCAAGGTCACCTGGGAGGCTGAAAGAATCATTCCCCTCATCGGCGGAGTGACGTTCGAGACATATCCGATCACCAATCTCAAGGGCGAATACGACTTCTCCACCGAGATGAAGATGGAATTCGACTGCAATCCCGCCACTGTACCCGGAGCTCCGACGTTCCACGTTACAAGCGACTGCACATTCGACGCCGCCCTCGGCACTGACATCTGATATGGAATTCACCCTGCAGCATACCTGCCCGGGCAGCGACGCCCGCGCAGGTTTTATCGTGACCGACCACGGCCCGATACAGACACCCATATTCATGCCCGTAGGCACGGTGGGGTCGGTCAAAGGAGTGCACTTCCATGAGCTCCGCGACGACATCCGCGCCCAGATTATCCTGGGCAACACCTACCACCTCTACCTCCGCCCCGGCATGGACACAATCCGCGCCGCCGGCGGCCTGCACAAGTTCAACGGCTGGGAGCGCCCTATCCTGACTGACAGCGGCGGCTTTCAGGTGTTCTCGCTCAGCTCGAACCGCAAACTCACCGAGGAAGGCGCGCACTTCCGCAGCCACATCGACGGCTCGAAGCACCTCTTCACGCCGGAGAACGTGGTCGACATCCAGCGCACCATAGGCTCGGACATCATGATGGCCCTGGACGAATGTGCCCCCGGCACCTCCGACCGCTCATACACACGCAAGAGCCTTGACCTGACCAAGCGGTGGCTCGAACGCGGCTGGAAGCACTACAAGGAGACCGAGCCTGTCTACGGACACTACCAGTCGTACTTCCCCATCGTGCAGGGCTGCACCTACGCCGACATGCGCACCGAGGCGGCGCACCATGCCGCAGGACTCGGCGCCGACGGATATGCCATCGGTGGCCTGGCAGTGGGCGAGCCGGCCGAGACTATGTACGACATGATAGAGGTGGTCAACGCCGTCCTCCCCTCCGACCGGCCTCGCTACCTGATGGGAGTGGGAACGCCCGTCAATATCCTCGAGGCCATCGACCGCGGCGTGGACATGATGGACTGCGTCATGCCCACTCGCAACGGACGCAACGGCACGCTCTTCACGCCCGAAGGCACCATGAACATGCGCAACGCCAAGTGGGCCAACGACTTCTCGCCGCTGTGGCCCGACGGGCCCTCGTACGTGGACCGCGTCTACACCAAGGCCTACGTGCGCCATCTCTTCATAGCCGGCGAACTCCTGGCCATGCAGATAGCCTCCATCCACAACCTTGCATTCTATCTCTGGCTCGTGGGCGAAGCCCGCAAGCATATCATCGACGGCGACTTCGCTGTCTGGAAATCCGACATGGTGAAGAAACTTTCGCGCCGTCTCTGATATGTTCAAGCTGCTCGACCGATACATCATCCGCAAATTCCTCGGGACCTACGTCTTCGCGATCATCCTCCTGCTGGCCATCGTGATCATGTTCGACGTGAACGAGAAGTTCGACTCCTTCGCCAAAGCGCCGCTGCAGGCCACGCTCTTCGACTACTTCCTGAACTTCCTGCCATACTTCGCCAACCAGTTCTCGCCCCTCTTCACCTTCATCGCGGTGATATTCTTCACGTCGAAGCTGGCCGGCAACAGCGAGATTATCGCCATGCTTTCATCGGGCATGAGCTTCAGGCGTCTCCTGAGGCCCTACATGGTATCGGCCGCCATCATCGCCGCGCTGACCTTCGTGCTCAGCGCCTACGTCATCCCTCCGGCCAATATCAAGCGCATCAACTACACCAACACCTACGTCAAGAACAAGCGCGTGGACTACGGCTCGAACATCATGCTCATGGTGGCCCCGGGGCAGATAGCCTACATGAGCCGCTATGACAACCTCAGCAAGACCGGCCACAACTTCTCGCTTGAGTCCTTCGACGAGGACAAGCGCCTGGTGTCGCGCCTGACGGCACGCTCCATCAAGTGGGACACCATCACGCAGTGGCGCATCTACGACTACGTGCAGCGTGACTTCCGCGACGACCGCGAATACATCACCAAAGGATCGGCCCGCGATACGAGCATACCATTCGAGCCTCGCGATTTCCTCATATCGAGTCAGGACCACGAGCAGATGACCTCTCCGGCTCTGAACGAGTACATCCGCCGGCAGAAAGCACGAGGCGTGGGCAACATACAGACATTCGAGGTCGAGCGCGAGCGCCGCTACGCCATGACTGCCGCAGCATTCATCCTCACGGTCATCGGCATGACCCTCTCGGTGAAGAAGCAGAAAGGCGGCATGGGCCTCAACATCGGCATCGGCCTGGTGCTGAGTTTCAGCTACATCCTCTTCATGACCATCACGCAGACATTCGCCATCTCAGGGCTGACGTCGCCGTTCGTGGCCATGTGGATTCCCAATTTCATATATATAATCATAGCCATAGTGCTCTACCGCCGCACATCACGCGGCTGATGCCCCGGGTCACTCCTGAAGCATACGGAAGCAGGCCTTGCGACGCAGGTCATGCACCTGCACGCCCAGACTGTCGGCCTCGAGCACATAGCGCTCATGACGCCGCACACCGATATCCGCCCCCAGCACAACGAGCTGACGGCTTCCCTGTGCGACGACATCACGCAGGAATCCGCGGAAACGGCCGTCAATGATGACAACGCCGGGCTTCGCTCCCGCATCATCGATTCCCGAATCTGCCAGCATCAGTCCGCAGACGGTCGTGTCGCGCGGGAAGGTGCCGCGCAACTCCGCCGTATCGGCGCCATATGCCGCAAAGAGTCTCGTGGCACGTGTCACGATGCGGTCACGGTCGCGCGCCGTCCACACTTCAGCGTGCCCCCGGCTCAGGAAACAGATGTCCGTACCGCCCGATGTTCCGTCGATAAGCACGGCCCGGCCTTCGGGACGACGGTCGCACGACGCCAGCAGCAGGCACGCCGCCATCACGGTCAGCGGCACTATACGGCGCCCCTGCGCACGGGTCACCCACACACATGCCGCTACGGCTCCGGTCAGACACACGAGAGTCAGCACGTCAGGCGCCAGTGTGAGTGAGGTTTTCTCCGATACAGAGGCGAAGAATCCGGCCATGGCGTCCATCAGTTCATACAGCCGGTCGCACAGTCCGAAGAGCCACGCCGACGGCAGGCCGAGACAGTGCAGGCACAGTGCCGCAAATCCGGCGACCATGAATACAGGGAATATCAGCATACCGGCGGCATTTGCAGGAACGGACAGCAGCGGAAGGCGGTGAAACCACGCAAGGAGCACAGGCGCCGTCGCCACCATCACAGCCGCAGGCGCTGCCACGGCAGCAGCCGCGCGGTGCCACAGACGTTTCTCCGGTCCGACGGGATTGAATCTGCCGGCAAGCAGCACAAGGCCGGCCACGGCGGTGAACGACAGCTGGAAGCCGGCCGAAAAAAGCTGGTAAGGGTCAATCAGCAGCACCGCCGCGAAGGCCACGGCGAGCGTGTTCAGCGGATGCGGACGCCGCTCCAGAAGCCGCGCGAGGGCGAAGACCGTAATCATCATGGCCGCACGCACTACCGACGGCCCGAAGCCGGCGAGCATGGCATACAGCCATATGACCGCCACGGCAGGAAGGCGCCGCAGCGCCACCCGGCACGGCACGAAGCGCAGAGGCATCAGCAGCCACGCCACGAGCCACGCCACTATGCCTACATGAAAACCGCTCACACACAGCAGATGCGACAGCCCCGTGACGCTGAATCCGTTGCGGAATCCGCTGTCGACATCGCCCGTAGCAAGCGTGGCCGTGGTGAAAAGTCGCGCCGAAGCCGGCGACATAGGCGAGGCATACACCGCATCGGCAAGCCGGCGCCGCAGGCGGTCGAAGAAGTATGCGGCACCGTCGGAATGTCCCGTCACAGCCAGGTCGCCGTCATGCGCCACCGCGCGTGCCGAGAGTCTCAGCGAGCGGTCGGCCATCCCCTCCACGCCCATGCCGGGCACGTGGCCGTAGCGGCCGAGGGGCTGCAATTCGGAGGTGAACGCTATCGAGTCGCCGGCACAGAGCACAGGCACGATGTCGGTATATGTCAGCCCGACACGCGCCCCGTCGTCAAGTACAGCAACGACACGCTGCGACACATCGCCGGCACTCGCGCTGACCACCTCGGCCCGGCGCGTCCGCTCCGTATAGTCACGGCACGCCACAGGCTCACGGAGCCATGCAAGGCCGATGAATATGACGGTGAAAAGTCCGAAAAAATAAATGTGGATACGGCTGTCGCGGAAAAGCCACAGCGCAGAGGCTGCCGTAGCCGCGGCCGCTATATAGCCGCCCGGCCCCGGGGCCGTCACGGCGAGGATTCCCGTCACGGCAGCCGCGGCAAGTATCGCCGCCGGCACTTTCATGACGGGAGAGGGGTTCATGACCTCTATGATTTAGTCCGCCATACAGCAAGCGACGCCAGCGCCTGACGGTGCAGCATCTCAAGGCCGTTCTTCACTTCGGCACCCTGAGCTGCGGCACGGCGCATGAATTCCGTCTCGGCAGGATTGTACACCAGGTCGTGGCACATCATGCCCGGCCTGAGCAGTCCGAAGGGGAAGGGCGGACACGACGCCGTGTCAGGATATGTCCCCAGCGGCGTTGCATTGACCACCAGTGGACATTTCGCCAGCACCTCGGCGGTGATGTCGTCATAGGTCAGGTCACCCTTGCCCGAATGCGACACCTTCAGCGCCTTCACGCCGAGCTGCGACAGCGCCTCGGCCACGGCCTTAGAGGCTCCGCCCGTGCCGAGTATCAGCGCACCGGCTCCCGGTGCGAGCCGTTCCGCCATAGGACGGACGCTCTCGCGGAAACCCTCGACATCGGTGTTGAAGCCGCACAGAGCCGTCACGCGGCCCGTTGCGTCGCGCTCTATCTTCACCGTATTCACGGCTCCGACGCGCTCGGCCGCAGGGTCGATGCTGTCAAGATAGTCCATGACGGCCACCTTGTAGGGCGCCGTCACATTGAAGCCTTTCAGCTGCGGATTGAGCAGCACAAGCCCGTACAGGGCCTGCGGCGTGAGTTCCTGAAGCTCGAAGTTGTCGTAGCTCTCGCCGCTCCCCTCCTCTGCGAAAAGACGGGTGAAGAAAGCCTTTGACTGTGAGTGTGCCAGCGGACGTCCTATCAGTCCGTAGTCGGTGGTGGAGAGTCGTGTCTGTGTCATTGCTGTTGGGTGGTGCCGCGCACGTAGGTGCGCCATTTCTCTATAAGGGCGGTCATGTCGGCCGGGACATCGGCCGTGAAGAACATCTCCTCGCCCGTCTCGGGATGTCGGAATCCGAGCGTCCGCGCATGGAGCGCCTGACGCGGACAGATGTCGAAGCAGTTGTTGACGAAGGCCTGATAGGTCGACGACTGCACTCCGCGGAGGATGCGGTCGCCGCCGTAGCGCGCGTCGTTGAAGAGCGGATGGCCGAGCGAACGCATGTGCACGCGTATCTGATGGGTGCGCCCCGTCTCGAGCACGCACTTGACCACCGACACGTGGCCGAGCTGCTCGATGGTGCTGTAGTGCGTCACGGCACGCTTGCCTTCGGGCCCGTCGAGGGGGAAGGTAGTCATCTGCAGGCGGTCCCTGGGGCTGCGGCCTATGTTGGTGGCCACGGTGCCCTCGGCAGGGTCGGGGCGTCCCCACACCACTGCCACGTATTCGCGCTTGGTGGTCTTGTTGAAGAACTGGCGGCCGAGATCGGTCTTGGCGTCGGGAGTCTTGGCCACCACCAGCAGGCCTGACGTATCCTTGTCTATGCGGTGGACCAGTCCCAGACGGGGGTCGTTCACGTCATAGTCGGGAGTGTCGCGGAAGTGCCATGCCAGAGCGTTGACCAGCGTTCCGTCGTAGTTGCCGTGACCCGGATGCACAACCAGGCCGGCAGGCTTGTTGACCACCAGCACGTAGCGGTCCTCGTAGACGATGTCGAGCGGGATGTCCTGCGCCACAATCTCGAACTCGTAGCGCGGACGGTCCATCACCACCTGCACCACGTCGAGAGGCTTGACGCGGTAGTTGCTCTTCACCGCCTTGCCGTTGACAAGTATGCAGCCGGCCTCGGCGGCCTGCTGCACGCGGTTGCGCGACGACTTCTGCAGCCGCGCCACGAGGAACTTGTCCACGCGCAGCAGCTCCTGGCCCTTGTCGGCCACGAATCGGAAGTGCTCGTAGTACTCCGTTCCGCCGATTTCTATCACGCGGCCGTCGTCGCCCTCGTCCTGTACGTCGTCTATGATGATGTCCTCGTCCATGCGTCAGAATATGCTTCCGTATTCCTCGATGTCGGCGTCATCCTCAAGTCCGGTGCTGTCCGCCGCCTCGGTGTCGCCGGAGTCAGTCGCCGGCCCCGAGCCCACCTGAAGCGTAACGGTCGAGGTCACGGGGATGACAGAGCCGACTTTCAGCGGAGTGTCGCCGTAGCGGGCACCCACCACCAGGTCGGCGTAGTCCGACGGCACGCTCTCTATGCGGATGTCGGTGATGCCTATGCCGCGGAGATATGACATGGCCTGACGCGAGGACACATTGCCCGTCAGAGGCATGGAGATGGTCACCTGCTTGGGCGAGAAGGCCGTTACGGTGACGTAGACCTGACGGTCTTTCTTCACCACCGCTCCGGCGCGCGGATTCGACTCCATCACCGTGCCGGGCGCAAACGAGCGGTCGTACACCGAGTCCGCAATCTCTATCGACAGGCCATTGGCCTGAAGGACTGAGCGGGCTTCGGCGTACGACTTATGCCTGATATCGGGCACGATGGCCGTCTGTCCGTGCTGTGTCCAGTGGTCAAGATACAGCAGTACTCCCCACAGGATGATGAATCCCGTGGCCACGATGAGCAGGAAATGGCTCAGTATCGGGTGCTTGGCATAGAAGGCCTTGACTTTCTGCATAGAGCTGAGTGTGTTTTACTTGATGGCCTGTATCATGGCTTCGAAGGCCTCGGTGAGACCTTCGGCGTCCTTGCCGCCGGCCTGTGCGAAGCCGGGCTGGCCGCCGCCGCCGCCTTTGATCTTGCGAGCGGCCTCGCGCACTATCTGCGATGCGTTCAGTCCGCTCTTGGTGAGGTCGTCGGTGAGCATTACGGTGAGCAGAGGCTTGCCGGCGGCATCGGCAGTGGCGCCGATGAATGCCGTGGCTTCGGGCGAGAGCGTGCGCACGGTGAAAGCCACGCCCTTGGCCATTTCAGGCAGGCGCGGACCGCGCAGAGTCACTATCCTGACGCCCGAGGGACTCATCGTAGCCGAGTCGAGGAGCTGCTGCGACAGGCTGGCGATGCGCTCCTTCATGTACTCCTCGGCCTGACGGCGCAGTTCGGCGTTCTCCTCGATGGCCTTGCGGAGAGTGCCGACGATGTCGGGCACGTTGTTGAACATGGCCGAAATCGACTTAAGCATGCCTTCGGCCTCGTCAATCATGTCCTCTACTCCGGCGCCGGTCACGGCCTCGATGCGGCGGATGCCGGCTGCGATGCTCGACTCTGACAGTATCTTAATCATGCCGATGTTGCCCGTATTGGCCACGTGCGTGCCGCCGCAGAGTTCTACGGAGTCGCCGTAGCGCACCACGCGGACGTCATCGCCGTACTTCTCTCCGAAGAGAGCCATAGCACCCATGGCGCGGGCCTCGGCTATCGGCATATGGCGCTTCTCGTCGAGAGCCATGGCCTGACGCACACGGCGGTTGGCAAGACGCTCGACAGCCTTGAGCTCTTCGGGGGTAAGCTTCTGGAAGTGCGAGAAGTCGAAGCGGAGCACGTCGGCCGACACGTATGAGCCTTTCTGCTCCACGTGCGTGCCGAGGACGTCGCGCAGCGCCTGGTGCAGCAGGTGCGTGGCGCTGTGGTTGCGCGAGATGGCCTCGCGGTTCTCGACGTTGATGGCCGCGCGGAATGTGGCGTTAAGGTCGGCGGGGAGTTCCTTGACAAGATGCACGCCCACGCCGTTCTCGCGCTTGGTGTCGAAGACCTTGGTCTCGGCGCCGGTAGCGAGGTCGGTCAGGGTGCCGGTGTCGCCCACCTGGCCGCCCATCTCGGCGTAGAAGGGTGTCACGGAGAGTATCAGCTGGTAGTACTCGCGGTTCTTCTGCTTGACGTGGCGGTAGCGGAGGATGCGTGCCTCGGCCTCGGTGTTGTCATAGCCTGTGAATTCCTGCTCGCCTTCGTTGACCACGACCCAGTCGGCGGCCTCTACGGCAGCCGCGCTGCGTGCGCGGGCCTTCTGTGCGGCCATCTCGGTGTTGAAGCCCTCTATGTCGACGGTCATACCGTAGTCCTTGAGGATGAGCTCGGTAAGGTCGAGAGGGAATCCGTAGGTGTCATAGAGCGTGAATGCCTGTACTCCCGATATCTCGTTCTTGCCCTCGGCCTTGGCGGCCTTCACGGCGTCGTCGAGCAGACGGATGCCGTTCTCAAGGGTGCGCAGGAAGGACTCTTCCTCCTCCTTGATGACGCGCATGATGAGCTCGCGGTTGGCCGGGAGCTCGGGGTATGCGTCGCCCATATTCTCGATGAGCGTGTCGATGAGGCGGTACATGAATGCCTGCTTCTGCTCCAGGAAGGTGTATGCGTAGCGCACGGCCCGGCGGAGGATACGACGAATGACGTATCCGGCCTTGGCGTTCGACGGCAGCTGGTTGTCGGCGATGGAGAATGCTATGGTGCGCAGATGGTCGGCGATGACACGCATGGCCACGTCGACATGGCGGTCCTTGCCGTACTCCTTGCCCGAAAGGTTCGATATCTTGGCTATCAGCGGAGTGAATACGTCGGTGTCATAGTTCGAGGTCTTGCCCTGAAGAGCCATGCAGAGGCGCTCGAAGCCCATGCCCGTGTCGATGACCTTGGCCGGAAGCGGCTCGAGAGTGCCGTCGGCCTTGCGGTTGTACTGCATGAACACCAGGTTCCATATCTCGATGACCTGCGGATGGTCGTGGTTGACCAGCGATGCGCCGGAGACGGCGGCACGCTCTGCCTCGGGACGGATGTCGATGTGAATTTCCGAGCAGGGACCGCATGGACCCGTGTCGCCCATCTCCCAGAAGTTGTCGTGCTTGTTGCCGTTGATGATGTGGTCGGCCGGCAGATGTCTGGCCCAGATGGCGGCAGCCTCGTCGTCGCGGGCAAGCCCCTCTTCAGGCGAACCCTCGAACACCGTGGCGTAGAGCTGGCCGGGATTGAGGTGAAGCACATCCACCAGGAATTCCCATGCCATATCTATGGCCTCGGCCTTGAAGTAGTCGCCGAACGACCAGTTGCCCAGCATCTCGAACATCGTGTGATGATAAGTGTCAAGACCCACTTCTTCAAGGTCGTTGTGCTTGCCGCTCACGCGGAGGCACTTCTGCGAGTCGGCCACACGGCGGTATGAAGGCACTTTATTGCCTAAAATGATGTCCTTGAACTGATTCATACCCGCGTTGGTGAACATCAGCGTGGGGTCATCCTTGATTACCATGGGTGCCGAAGGCACGATATGATGGCCTTTCGACTCGAAGAAATCCTTGAACGATTGGCGTATTTCCTTTGCTGTCAGCATATTATATATGTAAGTATATTTTTTGTCGTTTATTTGGCGCAAAATCAGTATCTTTGCATTTCAGAGTGCAAAATTACAGCAATTTTCGCACATTACCAAATATTTACCCTGACCCATGAGTCAAAAGACATTCTACCGCTATAATCCGGCGACGGAGCAGTACGAGCGCGTGTATCCCTACCGGCGCCAGCGTATTGCCGCTGTCGTGCGCCCTTATGCGGTGGCTGTCCTCATCGTGGCAGCCTTCGCACTCGCCCTTTACTATATGGTTGACTCGCCGCGCGAACGCATCCTGCGCAAGCAGAACGAGAGCCTCGAGCAGCGCCTCGACCTCCTCAACCGCCGCGCCGACCGAGCACTGGCCGTGATGGAGGACATTGCCGAGCGAGACAACAATTTCTACCGCGTCATGATGCAGGCCGAGCCTCTCACACCGGCACGGCGATATGCCGGACTCGAGCGCCAGCGCAACTACCGCTCCATCGACTCTCTGTCGGACTCACGCCTGCTCGAAGGCGTCGAGCGCAATCTCGACCGGCTGGACCAGATGCTTGTCACACAGATCAAGTCATTCGACTTCCTTGCATCGCAGACCGCCTCGCAGAAAGACCGCACTGCCCACATACCGGCCATACAGCCCGTCCCCGAGAAGTATCTGCGCGCCATGGCTTCGGGCTACGGCGCACGTCGGGACCCTGTATACGGAACCATGAAGTTCCATGAAGGCATGGACTTCTCAGCGCCGGCGGGAACTCCTGTCTACGCCACGGCCGACGGCACCGTCCGCACATCATCGTGGCAGAGCGCCTACGGCAACATGGTCGAAATCGACCACGGATACAACTATACCACACGCTACGCACATCTCTCCAAGCTCATCGCGCATCCGGGGCAGACCGTGCACCGCGGCGACCTCATCGGGCTGGTGGGCAACACCGGCAAGTCGACCGGTCCGCACCTGCACTATGAGGTACGCTACCGCGGTCAGCCGCAGAATCCTGTGAACTATTATTACTACGACCTCTCGCCCGAACAGTACGACGAGATAATACGCCTGGCCGAGAACGCCGGACATGTCATGGACTGATTATCCACCAAGCAACCCGAAAATGGAAAAGGAAAACCCCGACCAGCTGTCAAAAAAATTCTACCGCATAGGCGACGTAGCCATACTGCTCGGACTCCCGCAGAGCACGCTCCGCTTCTGGGAGAAGGAATTCTCCGAACTGCGTCCGCGGCGCAACGCCGGCGGGACGCGCCTGTACACACCCAATGACATCGAGCAGCTGCGCATCATCCGCTTTCTGATAAAAGACAAAGGTCTCACGCTCGAAGGCGCACGCGAGCACCTGCGCCGCAACCGGCGCGACATCGAGCGCAAGCATCAGGTCATCGACCGCCTGCAGGACATCCGCCGGAGACTCGGTCTCCTGCTCGAAGCCCTTGACAACCGCCAGCGCAAATAGCCGGCTCCGGAGAGTCCGGCGCCACCGGCCGCTCAGTACTTGTAGTTGTGCAGCTCCCAGGTGACAGCCACCTCGTCGCTGATGATGATTTCCTGAGGAGTGATGTCGAAATTGTCGGCCGAGTTATCCGTGGCCGACGTGCTGATCTGCGGTCCTTTGGCGAAGGGAGTATTGTCCTGCATGTCGTAGTTTATCGACACTACATTGCCGAGCTTGCAGCTGGCTGCCTGAGCCATGACCACAGCCTTCTCCTTGGCGTCCTCGACGGCACGCGAGAGTATCTCGAGCTGGGTGCGGTGCGAATCCCTCAGAGTGTAGCCTATGCTGATGTTCACTCCGGGCATCTGCCTGGCGATGTTGCGCAGCAGCGTGGACGAAAGTCCCGTCTCGATAGGAACGTCGACACGGAAAGTCTGTATCATATCGTATGCGCCGGGCTGAGAGGCCGACTCGGTGATGTCGAAGCGGAGAGTCTTGATATAGGAATCAGACAGGTGCGACCCCTCGGCGATGCTGCCGAGCAGCGACGTATTCTGCTTCGAGGCCGTGAAAGCCTTCTCATAAGTGGCATAGGTCTGGGATATGCTGATTTCAAGACGCGTGATATCGGGTGTCACATGGAGGACACCTCGGCCATTGACGGTGATTGTGCTCTGCTCTGTCATTGTTTAAACTATAGGGTGATGCGGTAGATAGCTCGTGCAAAGTTAGCGTTTTTATGCGACATATACAAAAAAGCGTGTCCTATCCCGCAGGAAGACACGCTTTTTCATATTATTTCACCCTTAGGGGCGAATCAATCACTTGCCGAAGAGGGGCGAGGGATATGTGCCGTTGGCATGAAGTTCGGCGAACTTCTCGACTACACCGGGACGGTCGGCGCTGTATGTCACGCCGAACCAGCGCGAGTCAGTGTCGAGCACCTTCACGGTGGCTTCGCCGCTGTTGATCAGAGCGTCGATGCACAGAGGGATGAAGAACTCGGCCTTCGGGGTGTTGATGTCGCGGTCGAGGAAGTTGCGGAACTCGCGCTCGCTGAACTCGAAGTAGTCGGGAGTGAAGCCCCAGAGGTTCATCGACACGGGAGTGTTGGGAGCGAGAGTCTGCTCCTGACCGTTCTCGTCGGTGAAGACGATGTTGTGGTCCTTGTCGTAGCTGATGGCCGTACGTTCTACAACCGAAGTAAGCAGACCGTCCTTGTTCTCGCATACGCCGCGGGCTACGGAGCCGTTTTCGGTCATGGTGTTGCCTACGCGGAAGCCCACCATGCAGTAGTCGCCCTTGCGGTCGCGCGGACGCTGGAGCTCCTCGGCGATGACACGGAAAGCGTCACGGCCGTAGAAGTCGTCGGCGTTGATGACTGCGAACGGTTCCTTGATGACATCCTTGCCCATGAGCACGGCGTGGTTCGTACCCCAGGGTTTGGTGCGGTCGGCCGGACAGGTGTAGCCTTCGGGGAGCTTGTCGATGGCCTGGAACACTACTTCGACGGGCACTACGCCTTCATATTTCTTGAGCACCTTCTCGCGGAAGTCTGCTTCGAAGTCTTTGCGGATGACGAATACGATTTTGCCGAATCCGGCCTGGATGGCGTCGTATACGGAGTAGTCCATGATGGTTTCACCGTTGGGGCCGAGGCCGTCGAGCTGCTTCAGGCCGCCGTAGCGGCTGCCCATGCCGGCTGCAAGAACAAATAATGTAGGTTTCATATTACTAATGAATGGTTAATATACTGAGAAAATGAAGTTGATGTGACGGCGGTATGTCTCGCCGGGATTGAGGAGCGTGGAGGGGAAAGCCGAATTGTGCGGAGCGTCGGGGAAGTCCTGGCACTCGATGGCCACACCGTCGTAGTCGTCGTAGGAGCGGCCGGCCTTGTTGGCCGGACATCCGGCGAGCCAGTTGCCGGTGTACACCTGCACGCCGGGCTGGTCGGTGTCCACCGTCAGGCGGCGTCCGGTGGTGTCGTCAGTGAGGACGGCGGCAGTCTGCATCTTGCCCGGCTCGTAGCCGTCGATGGCCCAGCAGTTGTCGTAGCCCTTGCCGTAAATCAGTGCGGGGAATTCCACCTTGATTTCCTCGCCGAGAGCCTTGGCCTTGGTGAAGTCCATGGGCGAACCGGCCACAGGGACGAGGACGCCCTCGGGGATGAGGGTGTCGTCGGTGGGCAGATAGCGCGAGGCGAAGAGCTGCAGTTTCTCGCCCAGGACGCTGCCGGCATTGTGGCCGGCGAGGTTCCAGTAGGCGTGGTTGGTGAGGTTCACCACGGTCGTGGCGTCGGTGACGGCCTCGAGCGTCAGCCTGAGCTCGTTGGCGTCGGTCCACTCATAGGTGGCGCGTGCGGTGAGCTTGCCGGGATACGAAGCCTCGCCGTCGGCGGCGGTGTACTGCATCACCACGCGGCCGTCGGCACAGCTCACCAGCTCCCAGATCTGGTTCTGGAAGCCCTCACTGCCGCCGTGCAGGGCGTTGGGACCGTTGTTTATCTCAAGCTGATATGCGGCGTCGCCTATGCGGAGGTCACCCCGGGCTATGCGGTTGGCATATCGTCCGGGCACCTTGCCGGCGCAGGGCCCGTCGCCTATGTAGTCGGCGGGGTCGGCATAGCCGAGCACCACGTCGTCGAGGTGTCCTGTGCGGTCGGGGACGTTCACAGCCACGATGCCGGCGCCGAGAGTGCTGAGCACCACCGATGCGCCTGAAGCGTTCGTGACGGTCACAAGGGTAATCTCACCCTTGGCCGACGGATATTTCTTTGAGGTGAGCATAGCGGCAGACCTTATTTGATGCCGCGTACGCGTTTCTCCCAGTTCCACGAAGCGCGGAGGGTGTCGTCGAGGTCTCGTTCGGCCTTCCAGCCCAGCTCTTCGTTGGCCAGAGCGGTGTCAGCCCATACGGCGGGCACGTCACCGTCGCGGCGCGGAGCGATTTTATAGGGCACGTTCACGCCGTTGGCTGCCATGAAGCGGTTGAGAAGCTCGAGCACCGATACGGGGCGGCCGGTGCCGACGTTGAAGATTTCGTATTTGGCCTTCATCTTGCCGCCGACCATGCGGTCTACGGCTGCCACGTGAGCCTTGGCCAGGTCAAGCACGTCGATGTAGTCGCGCAGGCAGGTGCCGTCCTCGGTGGGATAGTCGTTGCCGAACACCGACAGACACTCGCGCACGCCTGCGGCTGTCTGAGTGATGAAGGGTATGAGGTTGTTGGGCACACCGCGGGGAAGCTCGCCGATGAGAGCGCTTTCGTGTGCGCCGATGGGGTTGAAGTAGCGCAGAGCTATGCCGCGGAAGCCTTCGTAAGCGCGGCAGCAGTCACGCAGGATGTCTTCGGCAATCTGCTTGGTGTTGCCGTAAGGCGAAGTAGCCGGCTGGCGGGGTGTCTCTTCGGTCACAGGGAGCTTCTCAGCATCACCGTAGACAGTGGCCGACGAAGAGAACAGTACGTTGGGACGCTTGAATTCCTTCATCAGCTGGAGGATATTCATGTACGACACCAGATTGTTCTGATAGTACTTGAGAGGTTCGTGCATCGATTCGCCCACGGCTTTGTAGGCGGCAAAATGAATAACGGTGCTGAACTCGTGGCGCTCGAACACGCCGCGAAGCGCTTCGATATCGCAGGTATCACATTCTTCGAACGCTACTTTGCGGCCGACGATTTTCTCCACACCCTCCACGGCCGACGGCTCGGAGTTGGAGAAGTTATCGATGATTACCACGTCGTAGCCGGCTTCGATAAGGGCCACGGCAGTGTGTGTACCTATGTAGCCGGCGCCGCCGGATACCAGTACTGTGTCTTTATATTTGTTCACCTTATATTATATATGTAGGGTTTATATTCTCGATGCGTAAAAGAGGGAGAGGCTGCTACGCCTCTCCCTGAATCCTTATTCGGCGTCGGACACCTTGCGGGCGCCGTCCGATATGATGACGTTGTATATCTTGGGCTCGTGGCCGTACTTCTCATTGAAGCGCTTCTTGGCAATCTCCACGAAGTCGTTGAGAAGTTCTTTCTTCACCAGGTTGATGGTGCAGCCGCCGAATCCGCCGCCCATGATGCGCGAGCCGGTCACGCCACATTCGCGGGCAACCTCGTTGAGGAAGTCGAGTTCCTCGCAGCTCACCTCGTAGTCCTTCGACAGACCGGCGTGAGTCTCGTACATGCAGCGGCCCACGGTCTCGTAGTCGCCGCGGTTGAGGGCGTCGCAGACAGCCAGCACGCGTTCCTTCTCCTCGATGACGAACTTGGCACGGAAGTAGTCTTCTGCGGTGATGTCAGTCTTCACGGCGTCGAGCATCTCCATGGTGGCGTCGCGAAGGGTCTCGATGCCCAGACGCTTGGCCACGCGCTCGCAGGATGCGCGGCGCTTGTTGTAGGGAGAGTCAGCCAGTTCGTGCTTCACGCGCGAGTCCACCAGCACGAGCACATGGTCCTTCGGGCTGAAGGGATAGTACTCGAATTCCATCGAGCGGCAGTCGAGGCGCATAAGGTGATCCTTCTTGCCGAATACGCTGGCGAACTGGTCCATGATGCCGCAGTTCACGCCGCAGTAGTTGTGCTCGGTCGACTGGCCGATACGCGCGAGCTCGAACTTGTCGATCGAGTTGTCGTTGAACATATCGTTCAGCGCGAAAGCAAAGCATGACTCAAGAGCTGCCGACGAGCTAAGGCCTGCGCCCAGAGGCACATTGCCGGCGAAGACAGCGTCGAAGCCTTCGACCTTGCCGCCGCGCTTGATGATTTCGCGGCATACGCCGAAGATATAGCGTGCCCACGACTGCTCGGGGGCGTCGGCTTCGTTGAGACCGAACTCTGCATAGTCGTCGATGTCGATGGAGTATACGCGTACTTTGTCAGTACCGTTGGTACGGATTTCGGCCATGATGACCTTGTCGATGGCGCCGGGGAATACGAATCCGCCGTTATAATCTGTGTGTTCGCCAATGAGGTTGATGCGTCCGGCCGAAGCATAGAGAGTGCCGTTGCCGCCAAAACGTTCGGCGAAGACGGAGTTGATTTTCTGTGTGAGTTCCATTAAATGGTTTTTAGTATTAGACGTTAGACTTGTGCAAAGTTACCTTTTTTTGAAGACATACACAAACCGTTTTTCGTCTAATTTAGGTAAATTCGCGCCAAAAGAGGCACACAGCCGTACCGGACAGCCGCTTTTTCGTCGTCAGCCGCCTGTCGGGAGATGTATGCACATTTGGAGAGTTAAAAAATATTATGTAATTTTGCCTTCGGATTCAGTATCTCCGGGAACGCGGTGAGATGCCGCGACAGTACCCGCTGCTGTAAGTTCCGATATATGTCCCGGCATCATGCCATTGTCCCCCTGAGGGATGAGAAGGCGCCGGCGGCAGGAACGAGTCAGAATACCGGGCTGAATCCGGCATTTCCGAGCGGCCTGCGGGATTATGGGTCCGAAGATACCGAAGCTGCACATCACCGTGCAGGCCGAACATCAGGCCTCATTCGATATTCGTCATACTCCCGTCAGTGCCCCCCGGCACGGCGGGAGATTTTTTTCCGCCACACACCTGACAGTGAAAACAACCAACCATATTCATATCAACATGAAGAAACTCAACATCCTTGCCATCGCCATGATGGCCTCCGCCGCAGCCGCGGCACAGAACAACGACGGTGTCATCGTTCTCGACCTGAGCAAGTCCACAACCCCTCTCGCCTTCAATGAGCAGACCGGCGCCTGGGAGAAGACCTTCAGCGAAGAAGCCCCCGCCATCGAAAGCCAGTGCTTCGCCTTCGTCCACGGAGCTATCGAGGATTATCAGACATGGTGGGGATTCACCGCATCCAACTCCGCCGACAACGCCCCGCGCACAGACTACCTTACCTACCAGTACAGCAACATGGCCGAAGGCGGCATAGCCCTCGACGAGAACGGAGCTGTCAGACTCAACGCAGCCGGCGCTCCCGAAGTCAGCGCCGAGATGCCCTACCTCGTAGCCTACTACAGCCCCTACTCGGCCAAGCGTCCCGTCGACATGACCTTCAACGACGGCAAGAACTACGACCCCGTGGGCGTATACGTCAACCTCAACACCTACGTATACAACAGCGTCACATTCGGCGACGCATACTCACGCCGCTTCACCCAGGGCGACAAGTACACCCTCACCGTCCACGGCGTAGCACCCGACGAGAGCGAGAAGACCGTCGAAGTATCTCTGGCATCATTTGACAACGGCTGCATCACCATCGCAAGCGGATGGATGTACGTCGACCTCACCTCCCTCGGCACTGTCAACGAGCTCTACTTCACCCTCGACAGCACCGACACCGGCGACTGGGGCATGAACACCCCAGGCTACTTCTGCATGGACAAGCTGATGGTCAAGCCCGCTGAAGGCGCTTCAGTCGACGCACTCCGGGCCACCCGCGCCACACTGGGCTACGACCGCGCATCGCACACCGTCAGCGTAGCCGGAGCCTCCTTCGCCGCCGTCTACGACACAGCCGGCCACATGGTCATGAGCTCGACCGACTCCACCTTCTCCATCGACCGCCTCGGAGCAGGCGTCTACATGGTCAAGGCCGACGACGCCGTCATCAAGATTGCACGCTAAAGCACAGACGCAGCCTCGCCGGATTGCCGGCAAGGCTGCGCTTATCTAATTCACATTTGCACTGTCCATACCTTGCCGCCGTGACCGCAGCGGGGTATGGACATCTTTTTACGCAGTCAGCGCAACCTTATATATCGCCCCGGCAGACGTGCTCACGATGTTTCGATATTAGAAAACTTTGCACTTTGGTGAAAAATTGCTAATTTTGCAGCGGTTTTCACGGGGCACCGCCCCGACATCATTATCTAAAGGAAAAAGTACATTTCTAAGGTAACCACATTATGGCATTATTAAACAACCAGGGAGCGACCTCGGCAGCCAAAGCCGTAGCCGGGAAGGCTATCGACTTCCATCCGAAGCTCTTCAGCTCCATCCGTTCGTATTCGGCAGAAAAATTCAAGGCCGACGTCATAGCCGGTATCGTAGTGGGCATCGTGGCGCTTCCCCTCGCCATCGCCTTCGGCATCGCATCGGGCGTGAGCCCGACAATCGGCCTCATCACGGCCATCATCGGCGGCTTCATGGTGTCGTTCTTCGGCGGCAACACCGTCCAGATCGGCGGTCCCACCGGCGCGTTCATCGTCATCGTCTACAACATCATCGCCCAGTTCGGCCTTCACGGCCTGGCCATAGCCACGTTCATGGCCGGTGTGATACTGGTCCTGATGGGTCTCTTCCGTCTCGGCACCATCATCAAGTTCATCCCCTACCCTATCGTCGTGGGCTTCACTGCAGGTATCGCCGTGACTATCTTCTCGACGCAGATCAATGACTTCTTCGGCCTGGGCCTGAGCGACATACCCGGCCAGTTCATCCCCAAGTGGGGCATGTACTTCACCAATTTCGACAGAATCTCCCTGCCGGCACTGTGCACCTCGGTGGTGTCGCTGCTCATCATCACGCTCACTCCGCGCATCTCCAAGCGTCTGCCCGGCGCCCTGCTGGCCATCATCATCGTGACGGCTGCGGCATGGATCATGAGCACGTGCTTCAGCTGGTTCCACGTCGAGACCATCGGCGAGCGCTTCGGCACCATGGCCACCGACATCCCCGCGCCCCACGGCTTCACGCTGAACATGGCCACCATCAACATGCTGCTCCCGTCGGCATTCACCATCGCCGTCCTCGGCGCCATCGAGTCGCTGCTGTCCGCCACCGTTGCCGACGGCGTGACGGGTTCTCGCACCAACAGCAACACAGAGCTTATCGGCCAGGGCATAGCCAACATCACGGTGCCCTTCTTCGGCGGCATCCCCGTGACCGGCGCCATAGCCCGCACGATGACCAACATCACCAACGGCGGCCGCACCCCCGTGGCCGGCATCGTGCACGCTCTGGTCCTGCTGCTGATATTCCTCTTCGCCATGCCCCTGATCAACTACGTGCCGCTGGCCTGCCTCGCCGCAGTGCTGATGGTCGTGGCATATAATATGAGCGGCTGGCGCACCATCGTGGGCATCTTCCACTCGCCCAAGAGCGACATCTCCGTGCTGCTTGTCACCTTCTTCCTGACTGTCATCTTCGACCTGACCATCGCCATCGAGATCGGCCTGCTGCTGGCAGTGGTGCTCTTCATGCGCCGCGTGATGGAGAACACCGAAATCAAGGTGTACTCCGAGCAGCTCGACGTAGCTGAGGGCACCGACCTGAGCCAGCACGAGGTGCTGAATGTCAACCCCGGTGTGAGCGTTTATGAAATTGACGGACCGTTCTTCTTCGGCATAGCCACGAAGTTCGACGAACTCATGCGCTCGGCCATGAAGGAGAAACCCATCGTGCGCATCATCCGCATGCGCAAGGTGTCGTTCATCGACGCCACGGGTCTCCACAACCTGGAGATTCTCATCAAGTCGTCGCAGAGCGAAGGCATCCACGTAGTCCTGTCGGGCGTCAAGACCTCGGTGCGCACGTCGCTCGAGCACGCCGGCATCGACCGCCTCATAGGGGCCGACCATATCTGCGACCATATCACCAAGGCCGTGAAGATGGCCAACCTCATCGCTGCCGAGACTAACGCCAAGGCACGCAAGTAATCGGCAGGAGCATAGAAAAACGGAGCTGACAATCAACACCTTACAATAGGTTTAATTGACAAAGTGTTAAAAATAACCTAAAAATGTGTTTTTTTCGCTCATTTTCTTTGTCAGTTCCGAAATATGCTCTACCTTTGTACCGTTTTTGAAAAGCAAACAATTGTTTTATTACTAAATCAAAACGAAAATGAAAAAGTTAGTATTGATGCTTGCTGTTGTATTCAGCATGTCGTTCTTCGCTTGTGGTAACAAAGAAGCTGCTCAGGAAGCTGCCGCTGAAGAAGCTGCACCCGTTGAAGCTGTAGTTGAAGAAGCTGCTGCTGAAGTTGTTGACACCACCGCTGCTGCCGCTGACACTGTAGTTGCTGCTGCTGCCGAAGTTGTTGAAGCTCCCGCTGCTAACAACTAATCAGCCGACAACACTGACATAATGTTCCCTCCACAGGGAACATTCTATTAGAAGCTAAAGAGGTCGTTCGCCGATGCGAATGACCCCTTAATTTTTTGTAGGGAGCTGGGGAGTAAATCTTTTTTGCGGAAAATATCGTTATATTTTTGATAGTAATGTATTATTTACTAACTTTGCATTACTAAACGGGTAGTTTCCCCTCAAAGAAATACTTCGAGTGCGATAGCAACGATTTTAGGGGCTGGGGTATCCCCGGTCGGAAAGAGTTCTCAGATGAGAACTCTTTTTTCATTTATCCGGAAAAATCTTCAATCCCAACAAATTCCCGTCTGCGACAAAGATATTCGGACGTACAATCTCAAACGCAGGATTAAATTCTTCAGGAGCAAGCACATAGCGAGAAATCGGATATGCTATCAAATCCGCAATCTGTAGCCCGAACACATTCTCTTTTTTTATCTCTGAACCCGAAATGTTCAATATGAGCCGCAAGCCTCTCGCGACTTACATAATGCATTCCGGTTACTCTCAGCCTATTATAATATGCCGTCAACGCAGCATCTTCCCGTTTGCCTCGTTTCTCCACTATAATATTGATTTTACCACCATTTCTATCAATATCATCTACACAAAAGATACTACGTTGCAACACATATTTTAAAGCCGTTCCATAGACGTCCGCATTAACGCCATGTTTTTCTATACAGTCCTCCTTCAGCACTGAACAACAGACTATCACATAAAGCTCCCGCATTCCCAACAGTTCATCCACCCTTGAATAAAAGCGTTGCTTTATTTCATTATCAAACAAAACCTTAAACTGCTTTTCGCATTTCCTGATATCCCTGGAATGAAGTATTACATCCGTCGTCTGCCAAAATTCCATCTTGAGATTGTCCACAGCCTCTTGAAATACATTAATCCTTTTAACCGGCACCAATATTCCGCAAAGTGTGAATATCGGAAAGTTCCTGTCATAGGACACAAGACAATGGTCTCCACATTCATCGATGTATAGATTATATTTAGGTATAATTGCCATTTAATCCAAATAATTTATCGAATAATAATATCGGAATGTCACTTCTCCCTCATATACCGCAGGGTGGACTTGAGGAGGGGGAAGCTGAGGCGGAGGACGGTGCCCTGCAGCTCGAGGGTAGCGCTGTTCTCGGCATCGACGGGGAGACCGGCGGCGTCGAGCCAATATAGATTGTAGTGCCCCTGAAAGGGGGTGGGTGTGAGTCGTCCCTTTATCTGCAAGGGGGCGAATTGTCCGACGGGGTCAAGAAGGACTATGGCGTAGGTGCCGCCGTCTTCGGCGACGGTGGCGAAGCGATAGCGCGCAGCAGGCACGGCAAGAGCCGGGTCGGTGTCTCGGTCGAGGTATTGCCACAGACCTTCGACACCGTCGACGGAGGCCTCGAGGTGGCGCATCAGGGAATCAGTGCCGGCGAAGGGCGTGTACTCAGGCTGCGGCACGGTGGTGTAGTACACGTCGTTGCGGAGTTCGCGCAGCTCGACGGTGGAGGTATAGCCGATAAGACCCGGTGTGCGCATATCGAAGGGAACGGCCACGGTGTGCGTGACGCGGTCGGTGCCGAAGGCCATGCCTGCCGAAACGGCGTCGGCACGGAGTATGGCCGAGAAGCCGATTTCGGAGCCGTCGGAGTACGAGGCGGTGAAGGTGCCGCTGCCGACGATGCTGTCGCTGCCTGCCGTGACGCGCCGCACTTCGTAGCGGCAGTCGAAGCCTGAAGCGGCGGCAGAGGCCGCCAATGGCGGGATGCGGTATGTAACGGCCGTGTAGTCGGATGAATCACGGAAATTCCAGAAGACGGTGACACGCGCCTCGCGGTTGGCCGACGGACGCAGGCGCAGGTCGTACTCGACCGTGTGCAGCGGAGCCGGAAGCATGGCGCCCTCGGGAGCCGCTGCTACAGCGCCGACAGCGCAAAGAAGTAGCGGCAAAGCGAACAACCGACGTATCTCCGTGAACCACCCCATCGGTCAGGCATTTGCCAGCAGTCGCTCGACCTCGGCTATGAAGTCGTCGTCACTGAGATTCCAGGAGATATTGTGGAGGGTGAATCCGCGGCGCTCCATGCCGCGGAACCATGTCATCTGCCGCTTGGCGAACTGATGGATGGCAGTCTCGAGCTGCTCCTCCATCTCCGCGCGCGAAAGGCGGCCGAGCAGGTGAAGGGTGAGGAATTTGTACTCAAGTCCGTAGTAAATAAGGGCTTCGGGATCGACACCGCTGTCGATGAGCCGGCGCACTTCGTCGAGCATGTTCTCGCTGTCGAAGCGGCGGCGCATACGCTCCGAGATGAGACGGCGGCGCTCTTCACGGGGGATGTCCACACAGACAATCAAGGCGTCGAGGGGCGTCTGCGGTGCCCGGGCAGCCTCGGCGGCCTCGGGATTGTCGAGATAGAACTGCTCTATCTCGATGGCACGGACGGCACGCTGGACGGTGTCGATGTCGGTGGTGTTGTGCAGCGACTTGGTCCGCGCGAGAATCGCAGCAAGCTCGTCGAGCGACAGCCCCTCGAGACTGCGGCGCAGCTCCGGATTCTCGGGCACCTCGGGCAGAACGGTGCCTTTAAGCAGATTCTCGACGTACATGCCCGTACCGCCCACGACGACTGGGAGGCGGTGGCGCGCGCGTATGTCGGCGACGGCGCGACGGGCGTCGCGGAGATATTTGTAGAGATTATACTTCGTCCCTGCCGGAGCAACGTCAATCAGATGATAGGGCACGTCGCCGTAGTCGGCCAGGTCCTTGCCCGTGCCCACGTCCATGCCGGTGTACACCTGCCGTGAGTCGGCGCTGACTATCTCGCCTCCGAAGTGACGGGCCATGGCCACACCGCGCCGTGTCTTGCCGCAGGCCGTAGGACCGACGACAGCTATGACAGGCAGCGTATCGGGACTGAAGGCTGACATCATCGGTCGGTTTCGGTCTTTTCGCTCCGGGTGAAGATGCCCGTGATGCGGTTCCAGAGACGACGTGTGTGGAAGAAGGGGCGGTCCTCATTGTTGGCTGCCACGTCGAACCATGATGCGTCGTCGTAGTCCACCTTCCAGTGCGAGAGGTCGGCGAAGCGGAATGTCGGGCGGTAGTTTTTGACCGGATAGAGGCGGCGTCCGCGGCGGTCGTAGGTCTTCCATGCCATGGTGATGGTGTGGATGCGGTAGAGCTCGTTGGCCAGCGTGGGCGACAGCGAATTGAATCTCAGAGCCGAGTCGAGCATATACGCGTTGAAGAAGGTACAGTTCTCCGACAGCGATGCCGGGATGTCCTTGTCGACCGTGAACACGGCATAGTGAACCATATTGGAGCCGCGTGCGAAGCCGTCATTGGTGTAGCAGTAGCGGAATGTGGCGTTTTCTATGCCTGTGATGTCATGGAAGAGCTGCTCGGCCTGATGCTCGGGCACAGCGCGGCAGCGGCCTACGACAGTCTCGGCCGGAGTGTCCCACAGACCGGATTCGAGCTGACGGAGCAGCAGGTCGTTGTCGCGGAATATGAGGAAACGTACGATGGTCGATCCCACATGCGACGGATTGAGAGCCTCGAAGGAGGTGTAGATGGCCATCAGCGATCGGTAGCGCGCCGTCATGAAGAGGAGCGACAGGACGTAGACGGTGATAGGCAGATAGTTGAAGAAGAACCGGTCGGGATTATTGAGGTCGGTGTTGATGTAGCGTGCGAAATAGTACCAGTACTCTACTGCGCCGAGCGAGAGCGAGAGGAATAGGAGGACGGTGAGCTGATACTTGGAGTCGCGGTAGTAGAGCGTGGCCACGATGCTGTCGCCGGCATAGAGTCCGTTGCGGCGCTGTGAGTCGCGTGCGCCGCGGGTGCCGAGGCCGAAGAGGAGCGACAGGGAGCTGCACAGGGCCACGATGGGGAATATGACCAGACAGGTGACGAAGGGTATCTCGCTGTTGTACAGGTCGAGATGGATGACGGTCGGGACGAGCCAGTCCGTGCACAGGATGACCACCACAAACATGGCGGCAGCCGAGAGCAGAAGCACACGGGCAGCCACACGCATCAGGATAGAGCAAGAGCTGATGCCCGACGAGATGTCTCTGCGCATCTTGGCTGAGATGAAGTAGCCGGCGATCAGGCATATGAAGGGCAGCCATATGCGCGGAACGAAGAGGCCCATCAGCAGAGGCAGCGTTATGGCACCGAAAGCCGCGGCCCAGTTGAGCCACAGTCCGCGGAGCACGTATTCGATACGGGCGAGTTCGCCCATCCCGTCCTTGTTCGTATCTGTCATTTCTGTGTGTTTTTCAGTTTATCGGCGAAGAAATTGAACATACGGCCATAGACAGCCTGACGTGCGTTGCAGCCGTTGATGGAGTGATTCATCTGCGGGAATACGAGCATGTCGCAGAGTATGCCGGCGCTCTGAAGCGTGGAGACATACTGGAGAGAGTTGGCAGGATGGACGTTGTCGTCGGCCGTGCCGTACATAATCAGAAGCGGGCACGCCAGATGGAGGGCGCGGTTGAGCGCGGATGCATCATTGTAGCCCTGCTCGTTCTGCTGGGGGGTGAGCATGTAGCGCTCGGTGTAGACGGTGTCGTAGAAGCGCCAGTCGGTGACGGGAGCCACAGCCACGGCGGCGGCATAGGGGCTGCCGTCGGCCGAAGCGCACATGAGCGACTGATAGCCGCCGTAGCTCCAGCCGTATATGCCTATGCGCGAGGGGTCGGCGTAGGGAAGCGATGCGGCATAGCGCGCAGCGGCGAGCTGGTCGATGGTCTCGTAGTGGCCGAGGTTCTTGTACACTGCATAGCGGAAGTCGGTGCCGCGTCCGCCCGTGCCGCGTCCGTCGACGCATACGACGATAAAGCCTTTGGCCGCGAAGTACTGCTCCCAGTCGAGAGTCCAGCGGTCGAGCACCTGCTGCGAACCGGGGCCGCTGTACTGGCTCATGATGACCGGATAGCGGCGCGAGGGGTCGAAGTCGGCAGGCTTGACGATGTAGCCGTTGAACTCGAGTCCGCCGTCGCCGGGCACCTTGACGAATTCCTTGGTCACGCGCGGCAGGGAGGCCACATGGTCGGCAAGTTTCTTATTGTCGACCACGGTGCGGATGGTCTTGCCGTCGGCCTTGCAGAGGGTGGTGACGGGCACTTTGTCTACCGAGCTATGGGTCAGCAGCATGGCCGCGCACTGCGGCGCGAATACTGCCGACGACGTGCCGCTCTCTGTGCTGACGGCCGTGCGGACTCCCTTGCGGTCGATGCGGTAGACAGTGCGGTCCATGGGGCGCGGAGCGGCGGCCTGCCAGTAGTGGTTGCCGGCGGCGTCGCTGCCGTAGTAGTCGGTGGCGTCGCAGTCGGGCTGCGATATGTCGAGCACCTTCGAGCCTGCGTAGGTATACTGGCTGTAGCGCGTGTAGCCGCTGCGCGACGACGCCACCACGAATCCGGTCTTGTTGTACGACAGGGTCGAATATACCTCGGTATCAATCCACGCCTTCGACTCATCGGTGTAGACCGACCGCGCCACGGTCGACTGCGGATTGGCCACGAAGAGTTCGAAGCGGTTCTGGTCGCGGTTGAGGGTCGACACCATCAGCTGCGTGGGCTCGGCGCCATAGGCTATGCGCGGGATATAGTAAGCGGCGGAGCCGGGTATGTCGAGGCGCTTGGTCTTGCGCGTCTGCACGTCGTAGCTGTGGAGCGACACGGACGAATTGGGCTGTCCGGCCACGGGATATTTGTACGACATCACGCCGGGATAATACTCGTACTGCTCCTGCGGCATGCACGTGCCGGCATACACGGGCATGGTGTACATCGGCACCTCGCTCTCGTCGAAGCGCACGTAGCAGAGGGTGCTGTTGTCAGGCGCCCATGCCATGAGCGAAGTGACGCTGAACTCCTCCTCGTAGGTCCAGTCGGTGGCGCCGTTGATGATGCGTCCGGCACAGCCGTCGTCGGTGACAGCCACTTCGGTGCCGTAGTCGAGCTTGGCGGCGTAGATATTGTTGTCAACCACGAAGGCCACCATGCGCGAGTCGGGCGAGAACACCGGCTCCTGCTGGCGCTGATGCTCCTTGGAGAGCGGCCGCAGCAGGCGCGAGCGCACCTCATAGACGTAGTACTCGGCAGTGAACGAGCGGCGGTAGACGGGCTTAGACTCGCGCCACAGCAGTATCTTCGAGGCGTCGGGACTGAGGCGGTAGCCCTCGAAGTCGGTGATGGAGGTCTCGCGTGTATGGCCCGTATCGAATATTTTCTCGACATCCTTGCCCGCGGCCAGGTCCTTCACCATCAGGCCGCGGCCGTCGGCGGTGCGCTCGACATAGCTTGCGCCGTCGGGCATGAACACGATACTGCTGCGGTCAGGTGTGGCAGCCGGAGCACAGTACTCGGCAAGGTCCTTCACGGCCTGACTGCGCTGAGCGCCGATAGCGGCCGAAGCAGTAGAGCAGGAAACGAGAAACAGGATTGCAAAGGTATATTGGATTTTCATCAGATCATCTTTCGGATTATTCCACAAAATTAAACAATCTCGGGCACATTTCTGCTATAAAGGAGCATTATTTTCGCTGCCCCTGCCAATTTATGCCGATATTTCATCACATCGCCGTACAGGCATCAGCATGACTTGCGGGCGGAGGCTTATTTTTTTTGACACAGCGCTTTTATTTCCGAATTTTTTGTTTACCTTTGCAACAATCAACATAAAAATAAGAAACAAGAGAAACAACCTCTAACTCTAATATTATGGCAATCAATCTTCAAAAAGGCGGACGCGTGAGCCTGGGACTCCAGCGCGTGAGCGTCGGCCTCGGATGGGACCCCAATGACAGCACGGGCTTCGACTTCGATCTCGACGCCTCGGCTTTCATGCTCGGCGAGAACGGCAAGATTCCCGCTGACGAGTTCTTCGTGTTCTACAACAATCCCGAGTCGCCCGACGGCGCCGTGAAGTCGTCAGGCGATGACCTCACCGGCGGCAACAGCGACGGCGACGACGAGACTCTGAGCGTGGACCTGTCGAAACTCGACCCGCGCATCAGCGAGATACTCTTCACCGTGACCATCCACGACGCCGAGAACCGCCGTCAGAACTTCGGACAGGTCCGCAACAGCTTCATCCGCATATACAACACCGACACCAACGAAGAGATAGCACGCTACGACCTCGAGGAGGACTTCTCCGTAGAGACAGCTGTCGAATTCGGCCGTATGTACCGCAAGAACGGCGAATGGAAATTCCAGGCCGTGGGCAACGGCTACAAGGGCGGTCTTGAATACTTCGTCAACAAATACGCATAATCCGTCATGGCAATAAGACTCGAAAAAGGTCAGCGAATCAACCTTGAGAAGAACAATGGTTCGAAACTCGTCCACTTCTGCGTGGGCTGCAACTGGGGCGCTATCGAGAAGCGCGGATTCCTCGGGCTCTCCAAGAAGACCGAGGACGTCGACCTCGACCTGAGCTGCGCGATATTCGACACCAACGGCAATATCTGCGACCACATCTACTCCCCTCTCTACCGCAAGGAACTTCTGGCCAAGTGCGGACTCCCGGCCGGCAAACTCGACACACGCGACGGCGCGCTCCACCACACGGGCGACGACCTGAAGGGTGACGAGGGCGGCGACGACGGCCTCGACAACGAAATCATCACCGTGGACCTTAACCGCGTCAGCCCCGATGTGCAGGAAATCTACTTCTTCCTCAACGTGTGCGGCCAGCAGGACTTCTCGCAGATTCCATATGCGTCGATCCGCATGTTCGAAGGAACGCCCCAGCGCGTCAACGAGGTATTCGCTTCGTACAACGTGGCCGCCGAGTCAAAGTACGCCGGCATGAAGGCCCTAATCATGGGCAAGCTCTACCGCCGCAACGGCGAGTGGAAATTCGCTGCCATAGGCGACGCTTACGACGATCCTTTCGTGGGCATCACCGTGCAGCGCATAGCATCGAACTACGCAAAAAAAGCATAATATTCTACAAGTAAACTCAAGAAACAGATATGAGACGACTTCCCGTATATATTCTCCTCGATACGTCGGGCTCCATGTTCGGCGAACCTATCGAAGCCGTTAACAATGGTCTCCAGACCCTCGTGTCGACTCTCCGCAGCGACCCCTACGCTCTCGAGACGGCCTACCTGAGCGTCATCACGTTCAACAGCTCGGCCCGTCAGGACATCCCTCTGACAGAGCTGTCGTCGTTTCAGGAGCCCAAGCTTACCGCAAGCGGATGCACCGCCCTGGGCGAGGCTCTGACGCTGGTGAAGAACTGCGCCGAGCGCGAAGTGGTCAAGACCAACCATGAGAAGAAAGGCGACTGGCGTCCGCTGGTGTTCATCCTCACCGACGGCGAGCCCACCGACGACCTCGACAAGGGCATAGCCGACTTCCGCACAATGAAGTGGGGCATGGTGGTGGCCTGTGCCGCAGGCAACGGAGCCAACACCGATACCCTCAAGAAAATCACCGAGAACGTCCTCCAGCTCGACACAGCCGACTCGGCCACCATCAAGGCATTCTTCAAGTGGCTGTCGGCATCCGTGGCCGGCACCTCGGAGAGAGTCGACGGCGGCCAGGGCGAAGTGACCGGTCTGGGTGAACTTCCGCCTCCCCCGGACGAGGTCAACATCGTTGTATAATCCGTAAGAAACTCTATCACACAGGGTCGTGGCATCGCGCCACGACCCATCGTGTCAAACAACAGAACCATGCGACGACTCCCCGTTTACATACTTATCGACACCTCCGGCTCGATGAAAGGCGAGCCAATCGAATCGGTGCGAGAAGGCCTCGAGGCCATGGTGTCGAGCCTCAAGCAGGACCCGTTCGCCCTGGAGACGGCCTGGATCAGCATCATCACCTTCGACCGCGAGGTGAAGTGCCTCCTGCCCCTCACGGCCCTCGACTCCATGCAGCTGCCTGCCATCACCACTCCTGACTCCGGACCCACGCACACCGGGCAGGCTCTGCAGATGCTCTGCGGGCAGATGGACAAGGAAGTGCAGCTGTCCACGCCCGAGCGCAAAGGCGACTGGATGCCGCTCCTCTTCATCCTCACCGACGGCAAGCCCTCCGACATACAGCTCTACAACAAAATGTGCAGCGAGGTGCGTAGCCGGCGCTTCGCCGGCGTGATAGCCTGCGCCGCAGGCATGAAGGCCGACACCGAGCCACTCAAGCAGCTCACCGACCGAGTGTACAAGCTCGACACGCTCGACAGCAGCACATTCCGCAAGTTCTTCACCTGGGTGAGCAACGTTGTGGGCGAGGGCAACCGCAGCGTCGGCGCCGCCGACGACCTCGAACTTCCGTCCCCTCCGTCGGAAGTAAACGTAATAGTATAGAACAGCACAGCATACGACGATGAACGTCAAACTCATAGGCAATTTCGTACAGCACATCGAAGTGACCCTCAGTCCCGGAGAGGACTTCTACGCCGAGAAGAGCGCTCTGATATATCTCGAAGACGGCATAAGCAAGGAAACGGCATTCAACGGCCGCGGACTCGGCAGCATCCTCGGCGCCAAGCTCGCCGGGGAGTCGCTCTTCATCATCCGCATGTACAACGGCTCGGGCAGCCCGCGCAAGCTCGCTCTCGGCAGCCGCTACGGACTCCTCCCCGTCAAGATACAGGACGAGGAACTGATATGCCGCCGCGGTGCCTACTCGTCGTCGAACAACCGCGTGGACATCACCTCCAAACTCTCCATAGCCGGCCTCGTGGGCGGCATGGGTCTGCTGCTGCAGAAGATTCGCGGCAACAGCACGGTGTTCCTCGACACCAAGGGTACGCCCATAACCATCGAGCTCGCGGCCGGACAGACCATCGAAGTCGACGAAGACCACATCATAGCTCTTCAGGGCATCCCCGAAGGACGCATGCAGTCCAACTGGTCGCTGGGCAACGTGCTCGGCGGCGAGGGCCTGAGCATGCTCCGCGTCACAGGCCCGGGCAAAGTCTATCTGTCGCCCGGCAAGCCCGACATCATCCCCAACCAATAAATCTATCCATCCTAAACCAACTCCCTCACACTCACTATCATGCGCCGTCTACCCATCTATTTCCTCATCGACGTATCCGAGTCGATGGCAGGCACTCCCGTCGAGCAGGTGCAGAAAGGCATGCGCGACATCATTCAGGAACTCCGCTCCGACCCCTACGCCCTCGAGACGGCATGGGTGTCGGTGATAGCATACGCAGGACGCGCCGAGACTCTGGTGCCCCTGTCCGAACTCTATACCTTCTATCCGCCCGAGATTCCCATCGGGTCGGGCACATCGCTGGGCGCCGCCCTGGACTATCTGATGGCTGACATCGACCGCAACGTGGTGCGCACCACCGCCGAGCAGAAGGGCGACTGGAAACCGCTGATATTCCTCTTCACAGACGGTACGCCGACCGACAACCCCGCTCCGCAGATCGAGCGCTGGGCCGCACGCTACGGTCGACGCACCAACATGGTCATCATCTCGATAGGCGACAACATCGACCCGCAGGTCTTCAGCCGCCTGACCGAGAACATCATCCGCCTCAACGGCACGGACGAGATGTCGTATAAAGCGTTCTTCAAGTGGATTTCGGCATCTATATGCAGCACCTCGCAGTCGGTGTCCGACAACGCCGGCGACGACGCCTGTCTGGCCGACCCCGGACGATTCAACCTCGAGAAGGTGAGCACCTCGCAGCCGCGCAAGGTGGACGAGAACTTCGCCGTCATCCTGGGCAAGTGCCAGAACACGGGCAGACGCTACCTCGTCAAGTACACACGCCACCGCAGCCACATGCGCGAGTTCAGCAACTTCGAGGGCACTGAGTTCCGCCTGACGGGCGCTTATCCTATCGACGACAAGGCCTACGACCGCCTCTCGCTGCCCGGCAAGTCGTCGGCAAGCGTCAACTCGATGGAGCTCATCGGCTCGCCGGCCTGTCCCTGCTGCGGCAACCAGTACGGTCTGGTGCAGTGCAACTGCGGCAAGGTCTTCTGCGTAGGCGACATGGATGTGAACAAGTGCCCCTGGTGCGGACTCGAGGGCACTGTCGGTGTCGTCGAAACCGGATTTGACATTTCTCGAACCATAGGCTGAGCATCACCGTTATGAAATCACGACGCATATCACGGGCTTCGGTCCCGACGACAAGTCAGGAGTCGCGCACAGCGGCCATATTGCACCAGCTGGGCGTGAATGCCACGCCGGCAGAAATACGCGACTTCGAGCTCTGGCGCACGCGCAGGCTCTGGGAACAATACAAAGACGAAAAGATGAACTTACTCACCATAGCACAGAACGAACTGAACTCGGCGGACATCCGCTTCGCCAACGGCCGTCAGGGCGAGCCTTACAAGCAGTCGGCGCGCGTGGCCGTCAAAGGTCTCCGCGGCATAGCCGTGAAGGGACTCGACGGCACGGGCTTAGAGGCGTCCGTAAGCACCGACGGCACCGTGACGCTCCACGGCACACCGGTCAATGCCGGCGACGTGGAACTGACGCTCTTCTGCCGCATAGACGGCATCGACTCGATGCTCTCCCGCAAATTCCGCATAGCCTTCAACCCCGACCCGCGCACGCTGTGGAAGGACAAGCCCGTGCCGGCCGACATAGAGTTCCCCAAGCCCGACACGGACTGTGCCTACGTGCTGGTGCCCGAATTCGAGGGACGGCGCCAGAAAGACATCGTGGCCGCCAGCAAGCGCGGCCGCAGCCACGCCCAGGAAGGCAGTCCGCGCGACGACGACTTCCGCGTGAGCTTCAATCCTCAGAACGGCTGGTACGTGCTGGCCGTGGCTGACGGAGCTGGCTCGGCGAAGTACTCGCGCGAAGGTTCGGCCATAGCCACACGCGAGGCCGAGCGATTCTGCGCCGAAGGACTGGCCAGAGACGGCGAAGCCTTCGAGCGCGCCATAGCCGCCTTCGCCGCCGACAAATCGCGCGAGAACGCACGGCCCGTCACCGAATACATCCACAACATCCTCTACAAGGCTGCCGTGCAGGCCTACCACGCCATCCGCAGCAAGGTCGACCTCTGCAACGGCACGGCCACCATGCGCGACTTCTCCACCACACTCCTGCTCACCGTCTGCCGCCGCTTCAGCTTCGGATGGTTCATCGCGTCGTTCGGAGTCGGCGACGGCGCCATAGCCATCTACGACAAGGGCAGCGACGCCGTCAAGCTCCTCAACGAACCGGACTCGGGCGAGTATGCCGGACAGACGCGCTTCCTGACCATGGAGTCGATATTCAAGGACCGCACACGCATACGCATGTCCATAGTACCCGACTTCACGGCGCTAATGCTCATGACCGACGGCATCAGCGATCCCTTCTTCGAGACGGACGCAAATCTGGAGCGCAAGGAGAAGTGGGACGGTCTGTGGGCCGACCTGAGCAAGACCGTCGACTTCAGCGACGACAACGAGAACGCCGCCGACCAGCTGCTCGACTGGCTCGACTTCTGGAGTCCCGGCAATCATGACGACCGTACAATAGCCATACTCTACTGATACTACGACCATGGCAGATATAATCAAAGTCAAGGCTACCGACGGCTCGGAGGTGCAGTTCATCAACGAAGTGTTCTCGTCTGGCGGCATGAAGGACGCCTACTGGTGTCCGGGCAAGAAAGAAGTAGTGCTCTTCTTCCGCGACAAGGTGGACGCACGCACCAAGGACCGCCTCAACAACATCGTCGGACTCTACCGCGACCGCATATTCAACCAGCCCGGCGGACAGTACTGGAGCAAGCTCTTCTGCTGGCCCACGAAAATGGTGGAGTGGAACGGCAAGACGGGCATCGTCGTGCCGGCTTATGACGGCACCTTCTTCTTCGCCGACGGCAACTTCAAGGGCAAGGAGAAGAACGGCAAGTGGTTCGCATCGCCCAAACTGCGCAACAAGTTCCTCCGTCCGCAGGACAAGGGCACCTGGCTCAACCACTTCCACATGCTCATCAAGATAGCGCGCGCCGTCAAGCGCCTGCACGCCGCAGGACTGGCGCACTCCGACCTGTCGTACAACAACGTGCTCGTCGACCCGCCCACAGGCAGCGCATGCGTCATCGACTGCGACGGCCTGGTGGTGCCCGGCAAGTATCCGCCCGATGTGGTGGGCACGCCCGACTTCATCGCTCCCGAGGTGCTGTCGACCCGCACTCTCCCCGTCGACGACCCCAACCGCAAGCTCCCCTGCCGAGCCACCGACCGCCACGCGCTGGCAGTGATGATATACATGTACCTGCTCTACCGCCATCCGCTGCGCGGCAGCAAGGTCTACGACGTGAACGACGAGCAGCGCGACGAAGTACTCGCCATGGGCGAGAAGGCGCTCTTCATCGAGCACCCCACCGACCGCAGCAACCGCGTCAAGCCCGAGCAGCTCTCCCCTGCCGAGCTTCCGCAGGGCGACCCGGCAAAACTGCCCTACACCATCTGCGGCCCCTATCTGAAGGCCCTCTTCGACCGAGCCTTCATCGAAGGTCTGCATGACCCGGACAAACGCCCCTCGGCCAACGAGTGGGAAGAGGCCCTGGTCAAGACCACCGACCTGATGCAGCCGTGCAGCAATCCGAACTGCCGCGAGCACTGGTTCGTGTTCGACAACACCACCAAACCGCGATGCCCCTTCTGCGGCACCGAGTATAAGGGCGTCCTCCCCGTCCTGAATCTCTACTACTCGCCGTCGCACGGCAAATTCCTCTCGGAGAACTACCGCCTGATGGTCTACGACAAGCAGACGCTCTACATGTGGCACGTCAACCGCTTCGTCGTCCCCAATGAGAAAATATCCGACGAGGACAAGAAGCCCGTGGGCGACTTCCACTTCCACAACGGCCAGTGGATACTCATCAACCGCCGACTGCCCGACATGTGGGACAAGACCGACAACAAGCAGATACCTGTCGGCGGCTACGTGCCCCTCACCGAGGGCCGCAAGATACTGCTGTCCGCCAAGGACGGCGGACGCCTCATCGTAGTCCAGCTCGTAAAGAATTGAACTTTAGAAAACCATCCGATAAAAATTATGACAGAAAAACATCACTACACCGGTCTCTCCGATGCTCAGGTGGAGGAAAGCCGCCTCAGAAACGGCGCCAACATCCTCACCCCTCCGGAGAAAGACCCGTTATGGAAACGCTTCCTCGAAAAATTCGAAGACCCTCTGATCATCATCCTGCTCATCGCAGGCGCCCTGTCGATAGGCATCTCGTGCTACGAGTACTGGGGACTCGGCGAAGGCGGAGGAGTATTCTTCGAACCCGTAGGAATATTCATCGCCATACTCCTGGCCACGGGTCTGGCATTCATCTTCGAGCTTAAGGCCGACCGCGAGTTCGCCCTGCTCAATCAGGTGAACGACGACGAGCCGGTGCAGGTCATCCGCAACGGCAATGTCACCCAGGTTCCGCGCAAGGACGTGGTCGTGGGCGACATCGTCATCCTCAACACCGGCGAGGAAGTTCCGGCCGACGGCAAGCTGCTCGAGGCCGTGTCGCTGAACATCGACGAGTCGACCCTCACCGGCGAGCCTATGTGCCACAAGAGCACCGACCCGGCGCAGTTCGACCCCGACGCCACCTTCCCCACCGACCACGCCATGCGCGGCACCAAGATTATGGAAGGCCACGGCGTGATGGAGGTCTTCGCCGTGGGCGACAAGACCGAGAACGGCAAGGTGTTCGAGGCCGCACAGATTGACGACAGCGTCAAGACGCCGCTCAACGAGCAGCTCGACGGACTCGGCGACCTCATCACCAAGATATCCTACGGATTCGCCGCAGCCATCATCGTAGGCCGCATCATCATGTTCTTCATCAGCATGGAGGGCGGATTCGACTTCGTTCGCTTCGTGGCATACCTGCTGCAGACACTGATGATAGCCGTCACGCTCATAGTGGTGGCCGTCCCCGAAGGTCTGCCTATGGCCGTGACCCTCTCGCTGGCCTACTCGATGCGCCGCATGCTCCGCACCAACAACCTCGTGCGCAAGATGCACGCCTGCGAGACCATGGGCGCCACCACGGTGATATGCACCGACAAGACCGGCACACTCACGCAGAACCAGATGCAGGTGGCCCACACCGACTTCTTCGGTCAGCCCTCCGACGAAGTGCTCTACGAGGGCATAGCCGTCAACTCGACGGCCCAGCTCGACCTCTCGGGCGAGAAGCCTGCCGTGCTCGGCAATCCCACCGAAGGCGCTCTCCTGCTGTGGCTCCGCGAGCGCGGCGTCGACTACATGTCGCTCCGCAACAGCACCGGACGCATCGAGGAACTCCCCTTCACCACCGAGCGCAAGTACATGGCCACGGTCGTACGCTCAGCCACGGGCAAGACCATACTCTACGTCAAGGGCGCGCCTGAAATCGTATTCGCCATGTGCGCCGACACCGCCGGCGTGACCAAGGCCGAAATCGACGCCCTGCTGCTGAAATACCAGAACATGGCCATGCGTACGCTCGGATTCGCCTATCAGGAAATCAGCGAAGGCGACGCCACGATAGCCGACGGCAAGGTGGCAGCCAAGGGCCTGAAGTTCCTCGGCGTGACAGCCATCGCCGACCCCGTCCGCTCCGACGTGCCCGACGCAGTCCGCGAAGTACTTGACGCAGGCATCAAGGTGAAGATTGTCACCGGCGACACCCCCGGCACGGCCCGCGAGATCGGCCGTCAGATAGGACTCTGGGACGACAGGACCGACGGCGACGCCAACATCATCACCGGTGTGGAATTCGCCGAACTCGACGACGCCACCCTGCGCAAGCGCGTAGGCGACATGAAGATCATCGCACGCGCACGTCCTATGGACAAGAAGCGACTCGTCGAGGCCCTGCAGGCCAACAACGAGGTCGTGGCCGTGACCGGCGACGGCACCAACGACGCTCCGGCCCTCAAGACCGCCCACGTGGGCCTCTCGATGGGCGACGGCACCTCCGTGGCCAAAGAAGCGTCGGACATCACCATCATCGACAACTCCTTCGCCTCGATAGGGCGCGCCGTCATGTGGGGCCGTTCGCTCTTCCAGAACATCCAGCGCTTCGTCCTCTTCCAGATGACCGTCAACGTAGCCGCCTGCTTCATCGTGCTTGCCGGCGCATTCATGGGCACCGAATCGCCTCTGACCGTCACGCAGATGCTGTGGGTCAACCTCATCATGGACACCTTCGCCGCCATGGCTCTGGCATCGCTGCCTCCCACGGCTTCGGTGATGCACGACAAACCGCGCTCGCGCACGGCATTCATCATCAACCGCCCGATGAGGCAGTCGATAGTGGGCGTGGGCGGCGTATTCTTCCTGCTCCTGCTCGGCCTGCTCTACTACTTCGAGCACACCGACCTGACGAGCCTCACGCAGGTGGGCAGCCTTCCGATGGGCACCAACAAGGGCCTGAGTCCTTATGAACTGTCGCTGTTCTTCACCATCTTCGTCTTCCTTCAGTTCTGGAACATGTTCAACGCCCGCGCCTTCGAGACCGGCCGTTCGGCCTTCCACTTCAAGGGCTGCAAAGGCTTCGGTCTCATCGCCCTGGTCATCTTCGCGGGCCAGATACTGATAGTGCAGTTCGGCGGCGAGTTCTTCAACGTCGTTCCCCTCTCGCTGACCGACTGGTGCATCATCGTAGCCTCGACCTCCCTCGTCCTGTGGATAGGCGAGCTCATCCGCCTCTTCAAGAAGTAATCCTACATACCTATAACACACCGAACGAAGCGTGGTCCGTCACCGACGGCCCGCTTCGTTCTTGTTTGAATACATTCTTTCGGCTCAAAAATTTGCATGAAGTAAACTTTTTAGTTAACTTTGCGGTTGAATAATTATATTATTACTGTCCGCTAAA
>DLAL01000084.1:24736-24875 GCA_002493945.1 Porphyromonadaceae bacterium UBA7048 | reverse complement strand
CTGCCATCCTGCGAAAGTGTGCCCTTCCTTGGCCGGAGCCTCGGGAGCGGTGACAGCTTCGCCGAACACAACTGACTTGGTCTCGATGACTGTGTCGTCAATCTTGAACACGGCATTGTAGGAGTTGATGGAGAACGAG
>DLAL01000084.1:0-24403 GCA_002493945.1 Porphyromonadaceae bacterium UBA7048 | reverse complement strand
CATGGTCTCGGGCAGCCCTTCCCAGCCGGAGAATGTGTGACCTTCTTTGACCGGTTCGGCCTCGGCGGTGAGCGCGGCGCCATAGTCGACTTCGTACTCCTTGTAAGGAGCGCCGTCTACCGTATAAACGAGTTTGTACTGATTGACAGCGAACTCGGCCTCGAGAGTCAGATCGCCGTCAACGACGATTGTTCGCGGATTGTCCGTGTTTCCGTCCGACCACTGGGTGAAGTGGTGTCCCACGGCCGGAGTGGCCGTGATGACCAGTTCTGTGTTCTCGGCGATACGGCCGCCCTCGCGGTCAATCGAGCCGCCGTCGGCAGCGCTGAGCACCACGTCATAGTGGCGGATGATCTTGATAGCATACGGCGACGAGGGGTAGCCCACGCATGCGTTGGACTTGAAGTCAACGCTGACGCCGTCAATCGGCTTCACCTCATCTGTCGTGCGGTCATAGTACTTGAACGTGAGGGTCTCGCCCTCTTCGCTGTTGCTGCGGGCGCGGAGGTATAGACACTCCGTACCGTTGCTCAGCGGCAGTACTTCGGCGATGCCGCGGCACTGGTCGCCGACAAAGGCCGCCACGTCGTACTGCGTGTAGTCCATCTTTCCGGCAGCGAAGCTCACGTCAAGATACAGACTCATGTCATATCGGTAATCGCCCGGATTGACTGTCCAGGGAGCCGAGGCCCTGGCCCCGACTCCACTGAGGACAATCATCAGCAGAGCAATTATCGAATATCGGTATTTGATAATTGGATTCTTCATTTGATTGAGTTGCTAATACTTAACGTAAGGCTATCTTGTGATAGGAGTATTCGCCCGAAGCATTTACGATGACGATATATACGCCGCTTATCATACCGCGGACAGTGACGCCCGAGTCGGTGATGCCGGTGGCGCGGAGTAGTTTCCGTCCGTCCATGTCGTATATTTCGACAAAGTCGATGTCGTCAGGTGCGATACCGTTGATGCGCAGGATGTCACCGTCGACAGTCACGCGGATATTGCCGTCGTAGGTCACGCCGGCCATGCCGCTGAGGTCGTTGAGGGTGATGTCATAGGGCGTGAACACGTCTCCGACGATGTCCTCGCTGAACTTCAGCGACGCGCTGTTGTCGAAGAAGCGTTCGCCGTCGATGTCGGCCACGGTGAATGTGATGCGGTCGCCGGCGTTGCCGTAGACGTTCATCATCACCATGCCGTCGACCGTACGGCCGATACCGCGGCACTCGGTTCCGCAGAACGCTGCCACCTGATAGTCGGCGCAGTCAAGTGCGGCACCGTCGGCTGCCGTGAGCGAAGCCACGACGGGCATCACGGATGCGTACTTGTGGATGTCGAGTACGAAGGGCAGACCCGTCGATATGCCGGGAGTGTACTTGGCCGAAGCCGTCGACACGATGGAGGTGTTGTACACCACATCCTTGGCCGACCGGCTCTGATACATATAGCCCATGCCGGGCGACATCGTCTCAAGGGTGCCGGTCCACTTCTCGCCGTCGTACTGGGCGAAGCCGTTCTGACCTACGATGACGTCGAGAGTCTCGACTTCAGTGTTGGCGAATGCCTCGTCAACCGACATGGTCTGGTCTACGGGATAACCGAGCCAGTTCCAGCCTGCGGTGAGGCTGATGGGAGTGGCCGGATTCAGGGCTACGTCGCTCATGCGGACACGCCCGGTCGGAGCGGTGGTCTCGACCTTGTAGCTCTCCTGAGCCGAGAGGGCAGTCAGCGTACCTGTCATGCCCAGCTCGGGGTCGTGTACCACTTCCTGAGTCTGACTCAGGATGCGCGATACGTTCTCGTCGGCTGCGAGGGCTGCAGCAGCCACGGCGCTCTCGAAGTTGTGCGACATCCATGTCCAGCCTTCATCCATCCTGAAGTCCATGTCCGACCTCTTGAGGGTGTAGTTGAATTCGGCCGTTTCGGATATGTCGTCGTTGCCGTTACCCACGCTCGTGACAGCGAGTATGCGCATGTCGCCGTCGATGACGACGGGCACCGTGTACTTGCGGCGTGTGCCGTTCTCGTCGCACGGACAGCTGCCGTCGGTGGTGAAGTAGATGGTGGCGTCCTTCGATTCGGTGGTGAGCTCGATCTTCGTACCGCGGTATACGGCGGTGCCGCTTGCGCGCGATGCCTTGGGCATCTCGGCGGTGATGATCTCCGTGAGCACATCGACAGCGCACGCGCCGGTGGCCGTCACGTCGTCGATGGTGAACGACAGCTGTGCGCTGCCGGGGAGTTCGCCGCGGACAGTCACCACGGCCTTGCCTTCATCGTCAAGGACAGCCTCGGTGATGTCGACCGATGCGATGAGGTCCGAGGAATTGGCGATGCGGAGCGTGCGGCCCACGGCTGCGTCGTAGGGCAGGGCATAGACCGTCAGTTCCTTCTCGCCGCCGTAGAGCACCTTCATGTCGTCGGCGACTATCATCTGCACTTCCTTCTCTACGTCGAGCACCTGACTGAATGTCTCGGTCATCGGTATGCCGGCGTACGAGAGCACGTTGCGGCTGACGGTGACGCGGACTTCGCCGGTGGTGGCGCTGAGCGGTTCTTCGGGCACGAAGCGTATGCGCGACGCATAGCGTGTGGCGTCGGCGTCGTCTTCCGAAGCATATTCATCGGCAAGGGCGGAGTCGACCATGCGGATTTCGCCGCCGAGCTTCTCGCCTGCTGCCGTCACGTAGATATTGTCCGTCGTGAGGGTCGACAGGTCCATGTACTTGTCGAACTGAACCTCGACACCTTCCTCATAGGCGCGTGCCTCTGTCACTTCGGGCTGCTTGTTCTGAGTGATGGCCACGTTCACGTCGAGTTGGGGAGGAGGCACGGGGAGCCATTCGCTGTAGGCGGTCACATAACCGTCCTTCTCGAACTTCACCTGCCACAGGCCCTGCGGCACGTCCCAACGGTACATACCGTTCTCGTCGGTGAACAGAGGATTCTTCTGGGCATACTCTTCGGCATCCCACAGCACGATTTCCTCGTACGGGTCGCCGTACATATCCTCTTTAGTCTCCTTATAGTAGATAGAAGCCTGAACGCCTTCTACGCGGTTCTCGGGCACGGCCTCATAGACGAAGCCGGAGGGGTCAATCTGTACATTGTCAGAGGGTGAACCTGACTGGTTCGCACCTCCGCCATTATTTCCGCCGTTTCCACCGTTATTTCCGCCGTTTCCACCGCCGTTACCGCTTCCTGGCTCGTCGGGGCACGGGGGCATACCGGGCTGGCCACAGTCTGTCGGGCATTTTATTGCTTGAATTTCTGCTTTAAGATTCTTGATATCTTTTGATAACATATTATCAAGAATCAGCGTCGAGATTTGTGCGACGGATTTTACAATGAAGCCCATTACACTTACGCCTAATGAAACACCACCGGTTTCCATCGTCCCTAAGACTCCAACAAATATTTCGGCATCGCCGATAGCTGTCGGAATTATTGAACCGGCCGCATAAGCTCCGACTCGTCCCAGGAGCCATCTGTTTTGATTTATGAAATCCTTTCGCTGATACTCACTCAGACATTCTTTATTGTCAATTAAAGCATAGATTCTTTGTATATCAATTGCTTTATTGATTAAATCCGCCGTAATAGAAATCCAATCGACAATTGGTAAAGAACGAGCCAATAATTTAAACGCAGGTTTGATACATGATTTAAACCCTTGTGCCAAAGCCTTCTTGGCCATGACGTCGTTTAATTTTTGTCTATATACATACGCAATTGCTGAGTTCGGAGCTTTATTAATCAGCTGCCTGTATCTACCTTGCTGATGAGAGAGTGTCTCAATCCAGTCAGTAACCTTTGAGAATAGTTCGACCTCAGAATTGGTTAGGAGCGAAGAAAATTTAATATTGGCATTTTCAAAAACTCCCTTAATTTCTTTAAGAACGTTTATACATAATCCGATGTTTGAGTCATTCCAATTATTGTATATGCTTCTTAAATTCCTTAACAGAGAAATGAAATCATCTCCTAATCCTAAAGTTTGAAGCATACTTCCCGACGCTTCAATACATAAATTGTTCGTAAAGTCGACTACAACAGTCCGTTCCTGAGTGATTAACGTGTAAATAAACGTTCCATCCAGGCACTCAAATGATGTAAAACCTTGTTCAGTCAGGTCTTCAACGGTAATTCCCTCACATGATTTTACAATTATTCCGGCCCCATCTCCAAAAGCGACAGAATTTGATTCTGAATCCATTGAGAATAGTGTATGATACATATTAAGTCCATCTTCGATTGACTTAATTTCTGTATCCATACCATCTGTTATTGAGTTGCAGAACTTAATCTTCTCATCCTCTGACCAGTTGTCAAAATCAGACGGGAATATTATATCTGAATCTCCATCATCTGTCAGAAGGCCATTTTGAGAATAGAAGTCCTGCCACTGTTGTTCTGAAAGTATCTCGTCAGAATCGCTCAATTCCTTGAGTTTGTCCAGTAGTTCAGTGTAAGTGGACATGAAGCGGCTGTCACTTTCAATTATGTCATTTAATTGTCGGTTGTCAACTTTCTGTTCAGCCACCTCATAGTCAAAATCTACCGAGCAGTTCACCGGGTAATATCCGTTCGACGAATTGCCCATGTCGATTTCTGCGTACCACATGCCTTTCTTTTCGTCATAAGAGGCGTTGACAGGCACGATTTTGCTGTCTGCCGTATGTACGTAAAGGATGACATTCGATATGCGTTCGGGGTCATTGGCAGTGAACTCTATTGTATAGGTGAACACTTTCTTCGGATAGTATACCGTCCACTGAGTGGCAGTCGTTTTTGGATTCAGGAAATCGAATTCAGAAACTTCCATCCGGCCGTTCCATCCGTTCAGTTCCGGATTCCAATGATACATGGTAACTTTGGAAACCTGAAGTGCATTGACGTCATAAGTGAGTTCTTTGGTCTCTGACGTAAGTGCATTCCTTGCCGGAGTGGTGATTTCCGCGTAGATAGAGTGCTTTGACAAGTTATACGGGTTCACTAATTCGCACTCCACGTTCCACGTGCCGGCGGCATTTGCTTTGCCACTGCCCAGCAGTGTGCCGTCCTCGTAGACATTAACGGTGGAATTGCCAAGAGCATAGCCGGTAACTTTAAATGTACTTCCGGCGATGACACTCGGTACCACAATCTCTATATCCTTGATTTCTGACGTAGCCGTGCCGATAGGCTGGGTGAGGGTCTTGCCGTTGTAATCGAAGACTATGGAGGCGGTGGCATTGAAAGTGCCGCCCGATGTGGGTATCACGCAGAAGCGGGTCTGACTCGCGTAGTTGTTGCCGAGCTGCACGGTCAGGCGCTTGCCGTCGAGAGTGTAGGGCAGCAGGTTCGGGCCCTGGATGACCGACTGGTCGACCAGATCGCAGGCTTCGGGAAGGTCAACCACGAGAGCGACATTGCTGATGTCGTTCTTGTAGACGCCCTTGAAGTCGATGGCCGAGCGGAGGGTCAGATAGTTGCCCGTGGTGATGCTGCTCTTGTTCGACGAGAAGCCCGTCATCGAGGTGGTGTAGTAGAAGAGGCTTTCGTCAAAGGCCGGAACTTCGCCGATTTTGATTTCAGCGAGCTTGCCGGTCTCGACGGTCACCGTGTTCTTCACGTAGTCCTTGCCTTCGGTGAGGCCGATTTCCCCGAAGTTCGACAGACGGAGTATCGAGTTCATCAGGTCCGACCGGCCCATCGACACGAGGGTGTATTCGCCGTCCTCAAGTTCGGCGAACGTGGCCTTGGCTTCGGTATACGTCATCTTCTTGAGGAGTTCGCCCTTGGCCGAGTAGAGCATGGCCGTCACGGCGGGATTGTCGGTCATCTCGAAGGATGCCGCGATGCCGCCCTTGCCCACGATGTCGAATGTCACTTCGGCGCGCTGGTTGTCGCCCACGGTCACGGTGCGCTCGATGGGGTTGAACGCGCCGGTCTTTGACATCGCCGTCAGCCGCAGCTCGTCGCCCGTGCTGATGTTCTCGTCAAGAACGGCGAGGACAGGATACTGGAGCGACAGGTCGCTGTGGGCGCGGTCCTGAGTCACGTTGTACACGCTGACTGCCACATTCTGATAGTCGGCATAATGCTGCTCGGCCTCCTCGGCGCCTGCTGCGCGGTAGGTGAACCCGTAGGTCACGCGTGCGCCGACGATGGAGCGCAGAGCCTTCTGACCGAGGTCGAGAGCCGATATGCCGGCATCGAAAGCGCCGATGGTGTCGGTGAGGTTCACGCACTCTGCAGCGGCATAGGTCACACGGGTCTCGGGAGCGTCCAGGACGGAGAGGTTCCACAGACCCGAGCCGTCGGTCTTGGCCGTGAACGTACGGGTGTACTTGCCGTTCAGAGTCTGGTTGACCGATACGGACGCACCCTGCAGGACTGCGCCGTCGCCGTCGGTCACCTTGCCCGAGAGAGCTATGGAGCGGAACGGTGTGAGAGTTACTGTGAAGGTATTGTCTCCGTCGCTGACGGTGAACTCAGCGTCCCCGGGCGCGGCATAGACCACGCCGAGCTTGCTGTCAAGCGTCACGCGGCATATCAGCTGCTGTCCTTCGGGAACTTCGCCGAGCGAGACGGCCTTGCGCAGATATGTCACCGTGCCGTCGGCGAGCGGTTTGAGCCACTCGACGGTCACCTGTGATGTCACGTCCGAGCCGTCGGATGCGAGCACTTTGGCTTCGACATTGTACAGAGCCTTGAGGCTGTCGAAGGTCACTTCGAAGTCATGGTCGGGAATGACCACGTTCTCGATGCGTCCTATCTCGAGTCCGGCCTGAGAGTACATGTAGATGTTGTACTGCTCGTCTTTCTGCAGACCGTTGAAGGTGTAGAGCAGACGGTCGGAGATGACGTACTTCTGTCGCACGCCCGTGTTGATGTTCACGATTTCGAGCGAGTTGTGCTTGTAGCGCCCGTCGGCGGCGTCCTGCGGCAGGTTGACCTGCATCACGTGTGCGTCGTTCGTTATCGGCAGGATGGTGAAGTCCTTCCAGTAGTCGGCGTTGGAGTACAGCTCGATGGCCGATGCCGGCACGTACACCGTGCAGTTGGTCTTGTTCGTGAATCCGCTGAAGGTCGATGAACTGCACCTCGGCGGTTCCTGTGCATAGACGGTCAGCGACGAGAGATTGGCGCAGCCGCTGAATACATAACTTCCGAACTCAGTGATTGTCGACGACACGGCCACGTTGGCTACTCCCAGATTCTGGAAAGTATAGCCGGGAAGTTCGGTCGAGCCGCCCGTGCGTGATACGTCGATGGTCGTGGCGTTCGTCAGATAGCTCAGACAGTTATAGTCGGAGTAGGTCATCTGACCCTTGACAATGATGCTGCTTACGTTCTCATAGCCTGACGAGCCGACAGTCTGCCGGAGCGCACTATACAGGTAATCGCTCTGGAAATCATCGATTATCACCTGACCCGTAGTCGGGTTGTAGTAGTTTGCTCCGGGATTCGAGGGCGAACTCGGATCGAATACCATCAGCGCCACAACATGTGCGCCGGCGTCGGTCATCGTGCCGGTGAGAGGCGATGTCGTGCTTTCCTGCGCCACGCCGTTCACTATCCAGCCTTTCAGTCGGTAGCCGTCGTTCGGATAGACATAGACGTAGTAGTTCTCGCCGAAAGTCACCTCCGAGGCGGAGAGGTTGAAGGAGGCAGATCCCGCAGGCGATGCTACCGCTGTCAGCGGATGCTTCAGTGCGGGCTGGTCCGGGTCTTTCGGTGACGAGGGGTTGAACACATAGTTGGCCGTGAGCACGACGTCGGATGCGGGCATAGTGTAGTTCATGCTGCTGCTGGTGCTTATGGTCTCGCCGTCCTTGGTCCAGCCGGTGAACACATATCCCGTGCTGTTGTATGCCGATACGTAGACCGACGTCCCTGCCGCATAGCGGCCCGAGCCACTCGACACGTAGCCTGCACCATTAGGATTGATGACGAGCTTCAGATCATACGTCCTGGTGGTGTCGCCGGGCTGTGGATCACCGGGAGACGAAGGATTGAACATGGTCTCTATGACGAGTTCTACGTCTTTGGATGGCATTGTAAAGGTGAACCAGTCATCCGCGACGGGCAGCCGCTCGCCGTCAAGCATGATGCTCTTGCACGAGTATCCGGAGTTCAGGTAGTAGCCTATGCTGACCTGATCGCCTTCGGTGATGTAGGCCGAGCCGTCTTTGCCCTGCCACTCGCCGTACTCGTTCGAGGACGAGTAGTACACGTAGCTCACACCGCCTTTGTTCGGCAGACGCAGTGTCAGCAGGTGCTTGGGCACGAAGTGATACGTGGCCGAGGTCACCGCGCTCACACCGTTGTCGTTGACAGCCACAGCCTTGACGGTGACATCTGCTCCGGCCGGTATGGTGAAGGGGCCTGTGTAGGTCTCGCCGTTGTCGGCACTCGGCTCGCTGCCGTCGAGCGTATAGCGGACGGTGGCTGCCGGGTCGTTCATGTCGTTGATTGTCAGCTCGAACGGAGCGTAGAAGTCGCATGACTTCTGCGACAGCACGGGAGCCTTGGGGCGTACGGCCGTTTCGCCGTTTGCCGTGAGTGTCAGACGTATGCTCGGAAGACGCAGCTGGGTTTCCTGTATCGCGAAGCCTGCGTCTGATACGCCCCCTTCATTGAACCATATATAGGTATTGGTCTCCGCGTCGTAGCCCAGCGCTCCGACTTCATAGAGAAGGGTGCTCTCATTGCTGCTCGAATATGACGACGGGAACTCTATCATATCTATCGTATAAGTTCCGTCGGAGTGCACGGAGAACGTATTTCCGTTGTATAGGCGTATTGCCAGACCGTTGGCATAATACGCCGGCGCGGTTCGGCTGCTCCCGGAGTAGAACCGGAAGGTGATACCGTAGTCCGCCACCATCAGGCTGTCGAGCGGCTGCATATTGCTGCCATTGTCGGTGCCCGCAAGGTTGGTCGCCGGGTCGGGAATGACCTCTACGACCGTCTGGGCCGACAACGGGACGCCTGCAGCCCACCCTGCCAGCAGCAGAACGAGCAGTATCGCCGTGCGTTGTATGCGATTGATATACTTCATTTTAATACTTTTGAGGTGATATTACTTGATCACGGTTTTCTCTACGCTGCCGTCAGATACCACAACGTAGACTCCGGGCTGTGCCGATGCCTTGAAAGCGTCGAGAGTGCCTTCGAATACTACGATACCGGCCGTGTTGACCACGCGTACGTTCTCTGCCTGAGCAGATGCGTCGATGCCGTTGACGGCTGACTGTGCGGGCGAGCGGAAGGTCACCACGAAGCGGCCTGCGGTGGTGCCGGCATTGGCTTCGAAGCTGTAGGGCTTATCGGTGAGCACGGTCGATTCGCCGGTCTCGGTGTCGGTCAGTACGACGGTCCAGCCTTCGGTGTTGCGGCCCGTCAGGGAGATGGTGTAGATGCCGCGTTCGGCAGTGCGCAGACCGAGGGCTGCCGTGCCGTTCTCAAACGGACGCTCGCAGATGTCGTAGCGGATATCGCCGTCGACATAGATTTCGGCGCCCTGAGCGGTCTCGGCGAAGAACTTCGATGCGTCGAAGCTCATGTCGTAGCCCATGGTGGCATCCTCGTTCATGACGATGCGTGCGCGGTCGTCGCTGCCGCAGCCTTCGATGTTGAAGTTGAATACGCTGCGCTGAGCGCCGGTTGCGGCTGCCTTGCGCGGACTGCGGATGCCGGGAGTGGTGTTGACGTCATATGCTTCGGCATAGTGCATGCGGCCTTCGGCACCGAATACCATCTGCTCGGCATCGAGCGGACGCTGCACGAAGAATGCTTCGTTCGGGCGCAGGATGAGGTCGTCGTCGACGGGCGAGTATGCCTGATAGCTTGTGCCGCGCCATATCACCACGGGGGTCGTGAAGTCGTCCATCAGACAGTGCATGTCGTAGTAGCAGGGATAGGGATTGCCGACGAGATTCCACGAGCGGTTGTGGGCGAATTCTGCCGGATACTCAGCCAGCGGAACTATAACGTTGTTCGATGTGAAGAGGCGGTTCTTCGTCACGGTGTTGCGCGAGGGGAAGCGGACGACGGCGATGTGCGTGTTGCCGGCGTCGTTGGTGGTGTTATTGGCGGCCTGGATGATGTAGCCCTGGCCGGCTTCGAGGATGCCGTCGGCCGGAACGTCCTCCCAGTTGCTTGTCGTGCCGTCGCCCGATGCGCGGTTGATGCTGTTGTAACTGCGGATGACGAAGTCGGTGCTGTTCAGTCCGTAGATGTCAGACATGCGCACGTCATACTGGAACGATATGAAGTGCCAGCGGTTCTTCTCGAACTTCATGGAGCACAGCACGCTGTCGGCGCGCATGTTCTCGGCGTTGTTCACAAGTGTTGTGCGGTAGTCGCTGCCTGAAGACTGACGGCTATAGAAGCTGTGATAGAGGGTGAAGATACCTGCCGAAAGCGTGCCGTCGCCGCTTGCCGAGAGCTGTCCTACGTTGCCGTTCTTGTAGTAGCTGCTGCTTGAATCGTAGTCGAGAGTCATGTTCGGATTCTCCTGAAGCACTGCATTGTCCTCCGAGAGGAGATCGAATGTCATCGGACGGTTGATGTAGATGTTCTTTACCGGTTCGTCAAGCGGTTTCATGATGAAGAAAGAACTCCAGTTGTCGGCATCGCGGTATGCGTCGATAGCGAATGGAGCCACGTACAGCGTGCAGTGGTTCATGTCTATGCTCTCTGTGAAAATGCCTTCTGTGGCAGGCGGAACGATAGCCTTGCTTTTAACCGTAGTGAGCGACGTGCAGTAGTCAAAGACACCGTACCCTACACTCTGAACGGTCGAAGGAATGACAATCTCCGTCAGATTCTGGCAGCTGTTGAAAGCGCGGTAATCGATATTGGTGATGCCTTCGGGAAGATTGATTTCGGCAAGCTGCGAGCAGGAGTAGAACGCATTCGAAGGAATTGCCGTGATGGTCGACGGCAACACGACCTTGGTGAGCTTGGAGCAGTTCGAGAATGCGCTGCTGCCGAAGGTGGTCAGTCCTTCAGGCAGAATTGCCTCAGTGATGGCGGTATTGTTGAACGCGCTTGAGCCGATGTACGTAAGTCCGGACGACAGCGCGGCCGGAGCATATGCGCGGCAGGTTGCGAAGGCGTTCTGTCCGATATATGTCACATTGGAGATGTCGAACTCTCGCAGGCTCTGGCAGTAGTTGAATGAATAGTTGTCGAGCGTTGTTACGCCGGGCGCCGTCACCTTGGTGAGCTTTGAACAGCTATTGAAAGCATTGCCGGAGATATAGGTGAGCGCTTCGGGAAGCATGATTTCCTGAAGGGTGTAGTGGTTGATCATGAACGACTCCGGCAGGGCGTCGAATGTGGCTTCTGTCAGGTCGAGCTTGCGCAGTTTGGTGAGGTTCTTCATGTTGGTGAGGTCGGTGGCGTTCAGCGTGCCTGTCACCTTCACGTAGACGCCCTGCGACCAGTCGGCGTCGGTCATCTCGATATAGGTCTGGGCAAACTCACCCTTGCGGCCTACGTTGACGTTCATCCACTCGAATTCCCAGCCGTCGGGGAGGATGTTGGCGTTGCTCCAGTTTGAGCTGTTCTCATAGTTGGACTAGTAGTTCTGCTCGCGTACGTACACGTTCACTCCGACAGGTACGTTCCATCGTGTCGAGGGAACGTCGCCGGCCATGTGGAGGTCAGTGATGTTGTTGTTGGTCCACGAGATGCCTATGTAGTTGTAGGTCTCGGGGACAGTCAGAGTGCGGAGGTTGGGAGCGTTCTTGCTGAAAGCTCCGTAGCTGTAATTATAGTCGGCGCCAAGACGCGTGATGTAGTAGTAGTCATCGTTCGGACCGGGACCTGTGGCCGGAACAGCGAGAGAATCCTTCTCGCTGAACACTTCGGCAAGACACAGATTGTCGTCGACTATCGATATGCCGTAGTAATCCTCGCCGTTCTCATCGGCTATCACCCAGCTTGCATAGACGGGTTCGGGATAGGAGGGCGTTTCCTGACCTACGAGCACGCGCTTGAAGCCCATGTGGCTATAGTTGCTGCGTGCTGCACCGTAGGGAATGTGGAGATATGCTTCGGAATTTGCGCTGTAGTCGCCGTACACCTGACAATTATTGCTGATGTAGACGTCTTTCACTGACGAACCTGACAGGTAGCAGTCAATCTGTGATGCCGGCTCAAGGTGCAGTGAGGTCACGGATTGTGCGCCCGACCAGTCCATCGTGCCGTTGAAGCCGAAGTATGACGGATGAGTGACGGTGCCATTGATAGTCACGTTCTCGGGCAGACGGACTTCGGAAGCCGTGGTGTTGATGCCGGTCACGTAGGCAGTGCCGTCGTAGTATATGCCGAGCGTTGTCACTTCGTCCTCACATTTGACGGTGTAGGCGTAGCCTTCGTAGCCCTGCAGTCCGAGGCCGGGGAGTGTGTCGGACTCTGCTGTCCATGCTTCGGCCACTTGCGATGAATAGGAATAGCCGAAGTTGATGTTGCCGACCTCGATGTTTACTTCAGGGGCGCTTCCGCTGATTATAAAAGCTACAAGCACAGGGGAGTTTTCCGGCATTGAATGTGCCGACACAGAGAAGTATTCCCCGTGGTTGTTCTCTTCGGTGAGCCACACATTTGTGTTCGAGTAGATGAAGAGCTGTTCGGAACTGTCCATGTATAGGATGCACGGCCTTACAGTTGCGTCGCCGGTGCTCGTGATATGGCCGGTGAAGGTATAGGTCATCATCGGGTCGGCATACCATGCGTAGTTCAGACCGCCGTCAGTTTCAACGGCTCCGGTGAATATCTGGTTGGTCTGCTCGGCGCTGCCGGGGAATACGATAGTGGCCGAATCGGTGTAGACGCCGCCTTCGTTGAGCGGCAAGATTTCATCGGCCGAATACCACAGGTCGACCGACACTTCTTCTTTAACGCGGTTGCGCGTCTTTTTGGCGGAGTTTTTCTGCAGAGCCTTCGTCGGATTCACGACAAGCGAAGGTCTGTCGATTCGGAGTGTGCTGCTGTCAAGCCCGTTCACAGGCGATGACGAGGCCGCATAAGCCAGCGTACAGCAGATGAAGGCTGCCGATACGCCGAGCGTAAGTAAGGTTTTCTTCATTGGATGGATTTGTTGGGTTAATAATATAAATATGTGTCTTATGGGAGGTATTACGAACAAACGGCCCTCGGCTCGTGTGCCGAAAGGTCATAGTCGGAAGGGATATGCGGAGAGGGTTGAGAGGGACGGTTCGGGGCGTATAAAATAGACGTAAGAAAGCATTTCGACGCCTATGGGGCACGGGAGGGTTGTTAGGATTTCGGCTTCATAGATGTATGAAATAAGGTTAGTGTAATGATAGCTTACTCACATGCAAAGGTACGACAATAGATATAATTGTTAATAATAATTATGTTAATAAATGTTAAATCGACTCTGCCGGATTGATTAATCACTAATTTTGTATCATTTGACACTTTACTGATACCTACATTATGAAAAATCTGTTGTCAGGCATCGCCGGGGCAGCGCTGTGCGTGCTGTCGGTCGGGTGCCACAATACCTCCGTGGACGCTGGCGGTGCTTTCGTCTCTGTGCGCGACGGCGACTTCTATATCGGTGACTCTGTGTACAGAGTCGCCGGCACCAACATGTGGTACGGTGCCGTCCTGGGCAGCACCGGCCGTGGCGGCGACCGCGCAAGACTTGGCCGTGAACTCGACCGCCTGCGCGGACTCGGCGTGAACAATCTCCGTGTGCTCGTTGGTGCAGAAGGGCGCGAGAATGTGCCGTCGCACATCATGCCCGTGCTTCAGACGGCGCCGGGCGTATACAACGACACCGTCCTCGACGGCCTCGACTATCTCATGGCCGAGCTGGAGAAGCGCGGCATGACGGCCGTGCTCTATCTCAACAACGCATGGGAGTGGAGCGGCGGCTACGGCGAATATCTGCACTGGGCCGGCGAGGAGACTCCTCCCGACCCGACTCTCGACGGCTACCGGCAGTATGTGGACTATGTGGCGCGATTCGTGCACAGCGATTCGGCCAAGGCTATGGCGGCGCGCCATGTCAAGTATATCGTCGGCCGCACCAACCGCTATACGGGCGAGCCGTACAGCAGCTCGAAGGCACTCATGTCATGGCAGATAGCCAACGAGCCGCGCGCCTTCGCCGCCGACTCGGCCACGAAAGCAGCATTTGCTGATTGGATAGCCGGGCAGGCCGCGCTCATCAGAAGCCTTGACCCGAACCACCTCGTCAGCACAGGAAGCGAGGGCGCAGTGGGCTGTGAGGGCGACATCGATCTGTGGACAGCCATTCACTCCAATCCCGATATCGACTACGGCATCATACACATATGGCCGGCCAACTGGGGCTGGGTGCGTCGCGACAGCCTTGTAGCTGACGTCGGTCGTGCCTGTGCGATGGCGTATGATTATGTGGCCGACCATGCCGCGCGGATGAAGGCTGTCGGTAAGCCGCTGGTGATAGAGGAATTCGGCTATCCGCGCGACGGCATGAGCTACGCACCGGGCAGTCCGACCGAAGGACGCGACTGCTTCTATTCGTACATCTTCTCGCTGGTGAGCGACAGCGCACTGGCTCAGGGCTGCAACTTCTGGGCCTGGGGCGGCGAAGCCGTTCCGCCGCATGACACATGGCGCCTCGGCGACCCCTATACGGGCGACCCGGCTCAGGAACCGCAGGGCCTGTACTCGGTCTTCGACGCCGACTCGTCGACCGTCGGCATCATCCGCGCCTTCGCTGCCAGGCTCGGTGCTGAATGATAAAATAACGGCAAGCCTCCCGCACGCTGATTGTGCACGGGAGGCTTGCTGTTTTAGTCAGATGTATCCGATTCAGAACACCTTGATGGTGACGTAGCGCTTGGGATTGCGCTTGATGTCGACGAAGAGAGAGTCAAGCGAGCAGATGGTGCTGTTGATGTTGTCGTACAGTGCCGGGTCCTGAGTGATTTTGCCGAACGATGAGTTGGGGTCGTTGAGCTGCGCAGTGAGCGTCTCGAGGTTGGCCACGGTAGTGGAGAGATTGTCCATCAGGCTGTCGACCGGAGTCTTGCGCAGACGTCCCGACACCACTGCCAGGTCGCCGGTGATGGTGTCGACATTCTCGGTGATGCTCTTCAGATCGGCCGTCACGGGCTTCATGCTGTTCATCACGCCGTGCAGCGAGCGCACGGTGCCTTCGAGTTCGGCGGTCAGCGCGTCGAGGCGCTTCACGCTGGCTGTTAGAGCCGGGTCGGCTACGATGGCGTTGAGATTGGTCAGCAGACTGTCGATTTTGGGGAAGATGCTGCTGACGGCAGGCATCAGATTCTGGCTCACGGCGTCCATCATGCCGGCTTTCACGCCAGACTCTACGGTGTCGCCGATGGCATAGAATCCGTCGGCGGGATTGCCGAGCACGAGCTCTACTGACGCCGTGCCGAGGATGTCGGTGGCGACATATGCGCGTGAGCCTCGGGGCAGACGCAGTTTCTTGTCCACGCTCAGTTCCACGGTGACGTGGCCGGGATTGTCGTAGTCATAGTCGATGGCGCGGACGATGCCTATCTTGTAGCCATTGAGAGTCACCGGAGCCGACTGTGCGAGACCCGACACGCTGGTGTAGTCTGCGTAGAAGTAGTTCGCGGCTTTGAATATATTGACACCTTTGAGAAAGTTGATGCCGAAGAAGAGGATGAGCAGAGCGAGCGCTACGAGCAGCCCGATGATTACTTCTTTGCGGAAAATCTTTTTCATATCCATTAATTGCAGTGTGTATGTTTTTACTTTTTATTCATTTGTGCCGGAAGTCAGGATGCTTGCCGGATGTGCCTGCCGGTATTTAGCGAAGGCATTGAAGAGAGCCTGTGCGCACTTCTGCCTGCCGCTGTCGCTGCCCAGAAAGGCTTCGGCCTGAGCGTTGCAGATGAAGTCCAGCTCGACCAGTACAGCCGGCATACGGGTGGCCCACAGGACGAGGAATCCGGCCTGACGGACTCCTTTGTCATAACGGCCGGCCGTAGTCGTAAGTTCTTGCTGGGCAAGGGAGGCGAAGTCGATGCTCCGGTCCATATTGCGGTTCTGCCCGAGCTCGAATATGATGTATGACTCCGACGACGACGGGTCGAAGCCGTGATATGCCTGTGTGAAGTCCTCTTCAAGCTCTATCACGCTGTTCTCGCGCATGGCCACGTTGAGATTGGCCTCGCTCTTATGCAGCCCGACGGTGTAGACCGACGCTCCGTGTATCGACGCGCGGTTCTTGGCTTTGTACGACAGCGAGTTCACGTGTATCGATATGAAGAGGTCAGCGCGAGCGTCATTGGCCTTGGCGGCGCGGTCGGCCAGCGGAACGAACACATCCTTGTCGCGTGTCATCACCACGGCCACGCTGTCGCCGCATGCCTCCTCGATGAGTCCGCGCAGGCGTCGGGCCACGTCGAGGGTGATATTCTTCTCATATTGCTTCTTGCCGCGGCAGCCCACGTCCTTGCCCCCGTGTCCGGCATCGATGGCGAGGGTGAACACCGCTTCGGCCGGACTGTCGGCCAAAGCCGTCAGGCGGACAGACATCAGCGCTGTCAGGAATAATATGACTATCAAGCTGCGTTTAAGCATAACTCTGCAAAGTTACAGATTTTTTCTGCCATTTCAGTAGTCTTTAAGACGAAAAAATTAGCAGCAATCCGCAAAAAGAATAATCGCAGCTCTTGCGACACACTGCAATCGCCTAAGATGTGACCATGGCGTGAAAGCAATGACAAACGTCCTGAATCGGCAACAAAACCGGTTCAGGACGTCATAGAACGCAGCGATGTTTAGAAAACTGCTATCTTCAATGAATGTTTACCTAAGGACAGAATGTATGTTCCGGAGTGTCCCACTCGAATCTGAAGTGGATGGCCGTCATATATGAAAGATGTCACCCGGCCATCCCGAGCAGTCAGGCTGACGGTTACGCCCGAAGTCAGTCCGTCCACAGTAATGGTTTTGCCATCAACGTGCACTACGGCATCATCAATCGAAATTGTTTCAATTCCTGAGTGTCTGCTGACTTTGATATTGCATTCATCTGTCGCCCAGGGATAATATTGAGTTTGGGCAGTTACTACCGATTCGCCTTCTGCCAGGGCCGTTATCAGGCCGTCCATATCCACGGTGACTGCAGCGGTATTGGTAGATTCCCAGATGACAGGTCCGCTGTCGACCGCATCAATTGGCTCGATTGTGGCAACAAGCCGGAAGGTGTCATTCGTTTCCAGATTCAGGTCGTGCTCGTTCAGTGTTAGGCTCCTGGCATGAGTCTCGATTTTAATATGACACTGAGCAGACACATCCGAGCCGTCTGCGGCGCGACAAGTAGCAGTCACTTCGCCTCTTGCATGCGCATGGAATACATTGCTAAAGAACGAACCTAAATCAGGATTGGAGCTCTCCCAGAGCAAAGACTTTACACTTGCATTGTCAGGGAAGACCTCCGGCGTGAACTCATACTCTGTCCCTGACTCTACAATAACATCTGAAGGAATTGTGATGCTTTGAATCAGAATCGGTTTGACTGTAAGGAGAACCGAGCACGATAAACCGTTGACTGTCTCTGCAAACAGATATGCCTTGCCTGGTGAATGTGCGGTTACAATGCCTGATCTGTCCACACTGATAACCGATGGCTCTGAAACCGCCCACTCAACGCTTTTATCCGTTGTGTTTTCCGGCGAGATACGGGCTTTGGCCGTCAGCGACTCGCCGACTGTCAGTTCGGTCGCGGGCAGGATAATTTCGATGTTTTCCGCTTCTATCGGCAGAACATTCACCGTAATCATATCCTGTCGGCCATTCGTGGATGTCGCATAGATTCTTGTCTGTCCGACATTGACTCCATGAATCAGACCACTGTCTGCGGTGACTGTAGTCACACGACTATCCTCCGATGTCCATTCAATCGATTTATCGGTCGCATTATCGGGTGAGACTTTTGCCGTCAACTGCAAAGTCTGTCCTATAATCACGGAAGCTTTATCTCCCTGAAGTATTTCTACTGATTCCACATCGACCGACGCCGGCAAATCATCGATTATCTTTGTGAACTCCTTCCAGACTTCTGCCGATGCATACAGCGATGATGTGCCTTCAGGCACATGGAGTTCGCATAAGTCATAATTGATAAAGCCATTGAATATAAGCGGATCGACAGAAACCGGAGTCTTACCGCAGAGCGCAATCGACATAAGCGAATAGTGCCCGTCGGTTTTATACAAAGCATTGAATGCGAAAAGACTTATCCGGTTGACAGAAGCCGGAATGACAATTGCCGATAAGGTCCCGTTCCCGAAACTCTGCTCACCGATAGTTTTGATGCCTTCGCTTATGACGACTTCGCCAAGCTCTGTACATGAATAAAATGCCTTGTCATCGACGGCCATGACTTTCATGCCATTGACTGACGACGGAATCGTGTAGTTGCCCGAGTACATCTTATATCCCCGGACTACCTTCAATGTGTTTTTATTGCTGTCGGCATACCTGTAATAAATACCATCGATATACATCAGATCGTCCGGATTGACGACGTTGAAAACCTTTCTTGATTTTATGCTCGGGAACTCCGTGACATAAGCCTCAAGAATATAAGCACCCTCCTCGGGGAATGTCGCGTACCATTTTCCATTGACATTTTCAATCTCAGCCTCTACAAATCCGCCATTGGGGCGCACGCTGCGGTATGATATATCTGATGCATTTTCAAGTCCTGCGGTAAGCTCCACTCTGTCCGATGGTTTGTTCTCAAACTGTTGAGACCAGACTACGGAATCTCCTACAACAGTCACATATACAACGTCTATCTGGCCTGAGGAATTTGTCGCGAGTATCCGATTGTTCTCGACGGGCTCCATAGCCGTAGCAAGTCCATCCGAATCAATTTTAACAGCTGATGACTCGGATAGCCATGTCACAGACTTGTCAGTGGCATCTTCCGGAAGAACCGTTGCATGAAACCGTATGGTTTCGCCAACGTTTAATGTCAATAATCCGGATGGCTCGATGATGATACCGGAAGCCGGTGTCGCATCGACTGTGATAGTGCATGACGCGGTTTTATTAGAGCCATCCGAAGTAGTGGCCGTAATCACACATTCTCCTAACGCCTTTGCTGTGACCATACCTTCGGAGTCGACAGTGGCAACAGCGTCGTCAGAGGATGCCCACATCACGGATTTATCCGTCGTGGTCGCGGGCGTAAAAGATACGGAAAGCTGTATTGTCCGGTTTACATTCAGTGATGCGGTCACTCTGTCGAGACTTATCGCTTCAGCCTGTGTCGGAACCACAGTAAGCGATACCGCCGCTTCTTTAGTGCCTGATTTGGCAGATATAACGGCAGTACCTACCGATTGTGCTGTCACCGACCCGTTTCCGTCGACTGTCGCAACCGAGGTATTGTCCGAGTACCATGTCACGGTCTTGTCCGAGGCATTCTCCGGAAGAACTGTCGCGCTCAGTTGAATTACTTCTCCGACCTTGAAGGATGTCCTGTCCGGAGTATTGATGGTGATACTTTCAGCAGGCGTCAGAATGACGTTGACTGCACACGTGGCAGTTGCACCGCTTCCGTCGGCAGCTGTGGCAGTCAGATTAGTTGAGCCAAGTGCCAGAGCAGAAACCAAGCCGTCTTCGTCAACCGAAGCTATTTCGGGATTCCGGCTCTCCCAGACAATCGCTTTGTTTGTCGCCGCTGCCGGAGAAACGGCAGCCTCGATTTTCACAGTTTCGCCGACCTTTAGGGCGACTGCCGAATGACTAAGAGTAATATCTGTCACCGGCGTAGGAACAACCGAGACCGTACATTCGCCGAAAGCCTCAGGATTCGAGCAGGCGGTAGCCTTTATCGTCGCGGAACCTAATGCGACAGCCGTGACTGTGCCGTTCTCATCTACTGTCGCTATTGTCTCGTCGGATGAACTCCAGCTGATGGATTTATCCCAGGCGTTCGCAGGAAGAACTGTCGCTGACAAAGATACGGTTTCGCCAACTTTCAAAGACGCTGTCGCCCGGTTAAGTACGACAGAAGTTGCAGGGACACCGATTACGGTGACGGTGCATGTCGCCGTAACGCCACTGCCGTCCGTTGCCGATGCGGTGATGACAGCGGTGCCCGGCGCGATGGCCGTTACCGCACCGGCTTGTGAAACCGCCGCGATGTCAGGGGCATCAGTAGTCCACTCCAAATCTTTTGTCGATGCGAACGTAGGTAAGGCCGTTGCTTGTATCACAGATATGCTTCCGTCGGCAGTCATTATTAACTCCGTCGGAGAAAGTGTGATTGACTCTACCTGTGCACGCTCAGTTGTGATGTTCACGACAGAATTCGGCAGCGCGTATTCACGGGCGTCAGGCTTCGTGAATATCACATTTCTCAGTTGCATCTCCGTCGTTTCTGCAATATCCTTATCGGCAACGACCGTGAACTCGACCAGCGCGCCTGAATTGCCCGAAAACGGAGTATTCGACAACGATAAACAGGCGATACGTGTCCGACCGTCGCTGAAACTTTTTGCCGAGATCGTATGGTCCGCGGCACGTGGTCCGGGCTTGAATGATCCGTCCCGTATCGTCAGTCCGACGGGTAGTACGATATCCACCTGAAAGGCCGTAAAGGAAGTCTCATTCGAGAGTCGGAGAGAAATCTGTTTGGCTTCTCCGACAGCTATCCTGAAGTCGGGGATGTATGCGGTATCATTATGCCTGGTCCCTAAAGACATCGATATATCGGGAAACTCGATGTCCTTATCACCTGCCCCGACAAACAGTATATCCTTCACGGTCAGCTCACCTCCGGCAAACTCCGAGGTCGCTTTTACTTTGATATATAAAAGCGCTCCGCTGTCGCCTGTAAATGACATGTGTGAAGCGGAGAACGTGCCGAAGCGCAGAGTGCCGTCGGCCAGCGTATTGCTGACAATCCGGAATGAATTGTCGGCGCGCGATGACAGTGTTATCGACGGTTTGCCATTCTCTGCGACCACTTCCAGTCCTTCGGGTAGATTCAGATCGGCCTGAAAACCGAAATACGGTTTTTCGTTTTCCAGATAGAAGGCGAGTGTACGTGTTTCGCCAGGTTCGATGTTGACCGCATCCATATAAAAGCGGTCGGCTGCAAAAGCCCCCTGGATTGCTCCGAAGAGCAGTCCAAGAGTCAGAAGCAGATGCTTGATGTCTATTATCTTCATATCCGGCCTCAATTATTTGACGATGACTTTCTTGACGATCTCACCGGCTGTGACAACGTATATGCCGGGTACGAGATTGCGGTGTTCTACTGCCGAGTTGGCTGTAAAGCGCGATATCGTTGTACCGTCGGGAGCTACAATCACCACAGTGCTGCCTTCTGCGTTATAGATGCGGATACCGTCTTCGGCGCTTTCTATTCGTATGCTTCCGCCATCGACATCGCTGATTCCTGAAGCAGCGTTGTTGTGACCTCCGGCTGATGTGAGCATATGCTCTTTCGCATCGGCATCAGAGCCGAGTATGTTCACGATTGCCAGATCACTTGTGACAGCCTTTTCTGCCATCACGGCAATGTTGAGTATCGCCTCGTCGTTATCTTCGAAAGCATTATTGTTGATGTCGAATATGGCGAAACGGACAGTTCCGTTCTCCAGTCTCTTTGTTGCTACGGTATGGCAGGCTGCGGTCCGGGCGCCTGTCGAGATGCCAACGATTCTCAATCCGTCAGGCACGATAATGTCGCCCTGCATTGCCACATAATCACGTGTGCCGTCAAGACGCACTGCGATGGTCGCGGCCTCTCCGGCGGATATATTGAAGTCTTCGATTGCAAGGACATCATTGTCGGCGCAGCCCGTGTCGGTCTTCGCATAGACGCGTCTCACAGCCGACAATACCGGCTGGTCAAGGACGATGGCCACAGTGCCCGAAGCATCGGCAAGGCTGATGCGGTTGTCACCGTTGACGTCGGCAGCCCGGAATACGAACACCTCCGGAGTGATGCCGACAGCATAATTCGCAGTATTCACTGCATCTGTAATGGTCACACGATCATCGTCGTTGGAATCACCTAATAAAACCGGTAGTACTGTCAGCTTATATCGTCCGCAGACTTCTGAGCCATCGGTTGAATACGCAAAAACTGTTACGTCACCCTCAGATACACCTGTTACATCACCACTCTCGTCCACTATGGCTATATTCGTGTCTGATGATGACCATACGACTGCGGAATTTGTTGCATCGGAAGGTGATACCGTGGCGTTCAGGTGTATCGAATGCCCTTGACGGATTGTATTACGCTCTCCTGTAATGTCAATCGTCTGAACCGGTATTGACCTGACTGTAACTTTAAAACTTTTAGAAAGAGCATGATTATCCTCTCCCGTAGTCACGATGGCTGTAGCAGTTGTTTGGCCAAAAGACGGGCCCAACGTATATGTGCCATCTCGGTTGATAGTCACAATTTCCGAATCCTCCACCTCATACTTTATTGAATTGTAAGTAAAGCCTTCAGGCTCGACAAGCACCTGTACGATACCGCTTTCACCGGGGAGCCCTGAAAGATTGTCGACAGATACATCGCTGATTGTCTCAATCGGCAGAATCGGTGTAAATTGACTCCAAACGGCATCATTAGTGTAATACTCCAACGAAGCGGCAGGAACGAAGAATGTAGCAGACCTAAATGTATTGGAAGAATCGGTAATCGGAGGAAACCGGTTTAATGAAACGACCTTTTTTAGATTCGTATTCGCGAAAGCGTTGAATCCTATATTATTAACTGACTTACCCAAAATAAGTTCTTTCAATTTTGAACCATGAAATGCATAAGTCTCAATCGTTGTAACCGTATTCGGGATTGTTAAATACTCTATACCGGTACCATCAAACGACCAATCACCTATTGACGTGACACTCTCCGGTATCTCAATATTCTGTAGCGAAGTACATCCTCGGAACATTGAACCTGAAATCATATTTATAGATTTTGGTAAAACGATTCTACGTAAAGAACTACAATTTTGGAATGTTTTTTCTCCAAAGTCGCATACATCGCCTAAAAATGTTATATCTTTCAATTCGGGATTGTCAGCAAAAGCACTTTTTCCTATTTGGGAAACATCGGCCGGAATGATTATTGATTCAAATCTTACATTTCTAAAAGCAGTTGCGCCTAATGTGGTAACTCCCTGCGGAATAATAATATTCTTAAGGCTTTCGCAAGATGCAAAAGCACTGGCCTCGATTGCTGTTATATTATCAGGTAAATTAATTGCAGAAAGTTTTTTACATCCGCTGAAAAGTCCGGACGGAATGTACGACATCTGTGCCGGGATATGCATAGCCGTTATCGCTGTTCCAGAGAAAGCACTTGAGCCAAATTCGGTCACAGATTCGGGGATATTGATGATGGATAAATTTGAACATCCGGAAAATACTCCATCTTTAATTTGAGTGACTGATGCTGGGATGGTTATTTCTCTAAGTGATGTACAACGTGTAAAAGCGGAAGACCCAATCTCTGAGAGATTGTCATTTAGTCGGACATTCAGCAAGCCGGTGCAATTATCGAATGCGTGATACATGATGGTCTTAAGACCTGAAGGCGCAATAAACTCCCGTAATCCGGATTCGTAGAATGCATATTGTCCTATTGATTTCAACGATTCAGGCAATGATAACGTTTGTAGACCGGAACAACTTTCAAAGGCTCCTTTTCCGATGTGCGTTACACCTTCTGACAAATTTACCTTTCGTAATCCGCTGCAACCGATGAACATTTCTTCGCCAATTTCAGAGATTCCTTCCGGAATAGTGATTTCCGAAAGAGAGATGCAGTTTTGAAACGTACCAATTGATTCCAGCCTTTTAGGTAGTACTATACTGCGCAAATTGGAACAGCCGTTAAAGTTTCCTACTTTCTTGACTGATTCTGGAATCACAAGTTCTGTCAGTGCAGAACAATCCTCAAAACCCGAGACAGATATTGCATTTGAAGATATTTTTACGGATGTCAGACCTGTGCAGCCATCAAATCCTTTAACTTTCGTGACAGAGTCCGGTATGATTACTGATGTCAGCCCTGTACAATCCCGAAAAGCATACGATTTAATTATCTGCAAAGATTCCGGCAATTTGATTTCCTTTAACTTTGAGCAATAGGAAAAAGCGCCTACGCCGATAGTAGTAATTGTCGGCGGAAGCTGAATCGAACTAAGTTGCTTGCACTCGGAAAATGCATTGCTTCCTATTGTTGTAACAGTGTATACCGTATTGTCATATGTGACTGTTGGAGGGATTATGATATCGCCTTCATAATCTCCCTTCCACGGAAATGGTGTAATATCACCTTCCGCAGAAAATGAGACAGTCGCCGTAGTTCCTGAAAATTTAAGTACATGACAAAAAT
>DLAL01000067.1 GCA_002493945.1 Porphyromonadaceae bacterium UBA7048 | reverse complement strand
AAATTTAATTCAACCAACGAGTAAACCATATCTTATCTTCTAACACATACCTTATGAAAAGGACAATATCTATACTGCTACTGGCCGCAGCCACTGCCCTGCTACGCCGCCGGCCGGCGCACTCAGGCTCTGGGCAACGACGCCTGGGCCGCGTCGGAATGGATATCCGCCGCGAACGCTCCCGTCATCACCGGACCGATAACCGGCGCCAACGAGCGCGCAGCCGACGGAGCGTCGTGGTTCCTGTCGACCGTCAGAAATGACCGCAAGGTGAAGTCGGCCGTATGGATGACCGCCGGACTCGGTGTCTACGACCTGTACGTGAACGGCCGTCTGATAGGCGACGAAGTACTCAAGCCCGGCTTCACGCATCCCGAGAAGACCAAGCGGTCGTTCACCTACGACGTGACTGACGCCATCAACCGCAAGGCAGGGGCCGAGAACTCATTCTCAGTCGAATCCACCCCCGGCTGGTGGGCCGACAAGATTGTCACCCCCGGCGGACACGACGGCATGAAGGGCCGCAAGCCTGCATTCCGAGGCGTGCTGCAGGTGACCTACGACGACGGCACGACACGCCTCTACGGCACCAATACCACCGACTGGAGCGCCGGCGTGGCCGGACCTATCACACACGCCGCCATCTTCGACGGCGAGGCATACGACAGCCGCATCCGCCCCGGCCACGACACGCCCGAGCTGCTGGGCAAACCGGAGGTCAACAGTGAGTTCGGCGGAGACATCCTCCCCTCACAGGGCGCCGAAATATACATGCGCGACGACCTGGCCATGCAGCCCGTCAAGGCATATGTGTGGAAAGGCGTGAGCGGTCAGGACGGCGACCACTTCGGCAAGGTCAACATCCTACGCGAGTACACTCCAGGCAAGGAGATACAGCTCGCTCCGGGCGAGACCCTCGTGCTCGACTTCGGACAGAACTGCGCCGCAGTGCCCGAGTTCGTATTCTCGGCAGCCGAAGGCACTCGCGTATCGGCCTTCCCGTCAGAACTTCTCAATGACGGCAACGGCGCACGCAGCCGCGGTATGGACGGACCTGAAGGCAGCACCCACCGCCTGAACCTCCGCATCCCCGACACGGGCATGCTCATGGACTACACCTTCGGAACGGGCAAAGGCTACGCCACATACCGCCCGACGCACACCTTCTACGGCTACCGCTTTCTCTCGGTGACCGCCGACGGCGACATCCGCATCAAGACCATCAGGTCAGTGCCCGTGACCTCGATAGCGCGCGACCTCGAGACCGGCACACTCGAGACCGGCCACGATATGGTGAACCGTCTCATCTCGAATACCCTCTGGGGCCAGCGCTCGAACTACCTCTCCGTGCCCACCGACTGCCCCCAGCGCAACGAGCGCCTCGGCTGGACGGCAGACACCCAGGTATTCGCCGAGACGGGCACTTACTTCGCCAACACCCGCGACTTCTTCCACAAGTGGATGCGCGACATGCGCGACAGCCAGCATCCCCTCGGCGGCTTCCCCGGCGTGGCCCCGACGGCACAGTACGGCGGCGAGCACACTCGTCTGGGATGGTCCGACGCAGGCATCATCGTGCCCTGGGTGGTGTGGAAGCAGTTCGCCGACACGGCCATCGTGAACGAGAACTGGGCGGCGATGGAGAAGTACATCGACCATCTTGACGAGACCAACTACGACCACTTCGCCCTGATGAACGAGAACGGCAACTACCAGTGGGCCGACTGGCTGAGCTACGAACCGCTCGAGAGCTGCAGCGGCCGCATGAACGGCCCCGACGGCATTCTCCCCGAGACACACGCCTACTGGAACTACCTCAGCGCGAACTACTGGCTGATGGACGCCGAGATGATGCGCGACATGGCCGCCGCCACCGGTCGCGACGCCGCACGCTTCAGCCGCATGGCCGACAAGGCACGCAAGTATATAAAGGAGAAGTTCATCGACGGGAAGGGCAACTTCACCACTCCTATCCTCAACACCATGCAGACTCCGGCCCTCTTCGCCCTGCGCAACAATACCGTCGAGGGTGAGGCTCGGAAAGCCGTCGCCGACCGACTGCGCAAGAACTTCGCCGAACATGACAACTGCCTCCGGACGGGATTCCTCGGCACGTCGATACTGATGCCCACCCTGACGGATAACGGCATGGCGGATATAGCCTACGAACTCCTCTTCCAGCGCAAGAATCCGAGCTGGATGTACTCCATCGACAACGGCGCCACCACCATCTGGGAGCGCTGGAACAGCTACATGCTCGACACGGGCATGGGTCCCCAGGGCATGAACAGCTTCAACCACTATGCCTACGGCGTGGTGTGCGAGTGGATGTGGGAGAGCATGGCCGGCATCGCCGCCGATACCTCGGTCCCCGGCTTCAGCCGCATCATCATGAAGCCCGTGCCTGACCGCCGACTCGGCTACGTAAAGGCCGAGTACAAGTCGGCAGCCGGCACGGTGAAGAGCCACTGGAAGTACGACGGCGACACGTGGACATGGAAGTTCACCGTTCCGAAGGGCGCCACGGCTCTTGTGACAGTTCCGGGCGACACCGCCGCCAAGGAGTATGCGGCAGGGTCATATACGGTGACACGTAAAATCTGACATTTTTTGCGGCCGGGACTTCCCGGCCGCACTTTTTCTGGAAATCTTTTTCACGCTGAAAAGACAACACAAGTCGCCTTCCCGCAGACCTTTCGGCAAAAATATTGGAGAAAAACACCTATTTTCAATTTTTGTGCAATTTTTTTGAGGAAATATTTGGTGGATTCAAAAAGTCGCCGTACCTTTGCAGCGTCAAAGAGAAAGAAACTCTTCAACCTCTCTAAAGCGGCTAAGCGCCACATGACAAGGTGCTGTAGTTCAGCTGGTTAGAATGCCGGCCTGTCACGCCGGAGGTCGCGGGTTCGAGTCCCGTCGGCACCGCAGAGGAGAGAGGAGAATGAGAAATGTTAAAACTTCGGTTTTATGTTTCTCATTCTTTTTTTATCAGCCCCGGTAGTTCAACGGATAGAATAGAAGTTTCCTAAACTTTTGATAGCAGTTCGATTCTGCTCCGGGGTAC
>DLAL01000048.1:8290-64051 GCA_002493945.1 Porphyromonadaceae bacterium UBA7048 | reverse complement strand
GTGCAAAGTTACGCCCTCTTTCCGGATTCTCCAAATATTTTCCGGCTTTTAACATTTCTTTAACATTTGGAGGCGTTTATTTTTTTGCCTCAAAGTAACCCCAATTCTTGGTTTTTCAGCCCCTTAGAGCCGATTTAAGGCCTCCCGGACTCATCTCAGCACTATCCTGAACTTTATTCAGCGTTTTTTGTTTTACGGCACAGAATTTTTCCTGAACATTTTTCGCGGATATGCGAAGCGCCCTCCGTGATAGTCGTTCACGGAGGGCGCGCTATGGTATGCCGGGAAGGCCGGGAAGGCCGGGAACTTATCTTACGTATACCTTGACGGGAGTGGGATGGGTGTCGGTGGTGATGAAGTACACGCCTGTCGGGAGTTCGTGGTCGGTGTTCTGCTCTACGTAGTCGATGGTGTCGACAAGCATACCGGATACATTATATATACGGCAGCCGGTCTGAGGACGCGAGCAGATGAAGCGGATGGCTCCCGGGAAGGTCTGTATGACGAGCGGCTCCTCGACGGTGACGCCATTGATGCCCGTATGGTCGATGAAGATGACATTCGACATGGGCGAACGATAGCCGAGGCGCACGCTCTGGACGGAGTATGCCTCGCGGTCGGAGTCCTCGAATCCGAGAATCTCGAGCCATGTATCTTCGGCGAGTAGTTCCTCTGTGTTGACCTTCGAGCCTGCATATGTGGTGCGGGTGACGACGAAGTAGTCGATGACTTCGCCTGCCGGGGCTTCCCAGTTGGCGGTATAGCGGTCGGCCATGACATCTGAGGGGGCGGTGGCGGTACATGCCGTCAGCACGGGGACAGCGAGACATTCGCCGCGAAGCTCGACACCTATCGAGCCGAAGTCGCCCGAAAGGAGGAGGCGCGAGGTGTGCTGCCCGAGCGACGTGGGCGTGTAGACCACGTTGAGCCAGTACCCGTCCTCGGAGCATACGAGCGAAGCCGGGATGGAAGCGGTAGCAGCCTTGAACATGTCCGCGTCATCGCGGTATATCTGGCAGTCGACCGTACCTTTAAGATATTTGCCTTTGACAAGGACCTTAGAGGTGACGCTCTTGCCTTCGGCGACCTGTCCGAAGTCGACGGTCATGTTGGTGACGGGGGCGTAGAGTTCGGGGGCACCAGTGTCAGGAATGGTAATCGAGCCGGGCTTGAAAGGCTCTCCCTTCTTGTCGCCCCAGAGGTAGTCGGCGAGCTCGGGCATGTCGATGAAGGGGTTGCGGTTGTTCTGAATCTTATATACGGCTTCGTTGCGGTCCATCTCCTTCTGGCTGACAGGGTCGTCATGATGCCACTTCATGAGAAGATTGACCGACCACTGATTGAGGGTGGGATATAGATTCTGCGAAACCATATATGTGTATTTCCACGTCAGGTCCTGATAGCATGTGACCATATAGAAATACGTACGTGCGAAGTCACCCTTATACTCGTCGGCGGGCTCGAATACGAGACGTGCGCCTCCACCCTGCCCGTTGACGGGATATCCTACGGTCGTGATGCCATTGTCAAAAGTTGGTGTAGCTACGGTGCCGAGCGGATAGTTGCTCTTGGCCTGGTTGGCCCGAGCCTCGGAGGGATAGAGGTGATTGAGGTCGACGTAGGCGCTGACCGTTGTCGAGCCGCCCCACCAGCTCTTGGGGAACGAGTGCTCACGGTTAAGGCCGGAGAAGCTGGGCGCATAGAGAAGGATGTCGGAATACATGTCCCACCAGCGCGACGACCCGGGATATACATCGGTCTTTGCGAAGTATGAAGGGAGGGCATTATATGACGACACTTTCTGAAAGTTGCGGATCAGATTGCAGGTGGCTGTCTTCAGTTCGCCGTCCTTCTTGCCGGTCAGCGAAGAATAATAGCTCGCCGGGATGTCGGCCAAAGCGACATTGGCGGCAAATACGATAAGTGATGAAAAAAACAGTGGGCGGAATGCCTTCATATCAATTACATTGAGTGTGATGAACTGATGAAATACGGGTGCAAAGGTAACAAAAAACCTTTGCACCCGCACTAAAGGACTAACGCAATCAGCGCAGGAATTGTTCAGCAGGGGTATATTCCATACCGAAGGCTTCGGCAACGGCCGGGAATGTGACCTTGCCGTCGATGACGTTCAGACCTTCGGCGAGGCCTTTGTCGCGGCGGCACGCCTCTTTCCATCCGAGGGCTGCTATGCGGAGGGCATAGGGCATGGTGGCGTTGGTCAGAGCCATTGTCGATGTATAGGGCACGGCGCCGGGGATGTTGGCCACGGCGTAGTGGACGATACCGTCGACCGTATATACGGGGTCGGAGTGCGTGGTAGGATGCGAGGTCTCGAAGCATCCGCCCTGGTCGATGGCGACGTCGACCATCACCGAGCCGGGACGCATGAGCGCAAGCATCTCACGGGTGACAAGTTTGGGCGCAAGCGCTCCGGGGACAAGAACCGAACCGATGACGGCGTCGGCCGAAGGAAGCTCGAGCTCGATGTTGTGACGCGACGAGAAGAGGGTCTTCACGTTGGCCGGCATGGTCTCTGCCACATGGCGGAGAGTGGGGAGCGAGATGTCCGTAATTGTGACGTCAGCGCCGAGTCCGGCAGCCATCAGAGCCGCATTCCGGCCTACGACGCCGGCACCGAGGACAAGCACGCGTGCCGGCTTCACGCCGGGCACACCGCCGAGGAGGACGCCGCGTCCGCCGTGAGGCTTCTCAAGGAAGCGCGCGGCCTGCTGCACCGACATGCGTCCGGCGACCTCGCTCATAGGGATGAGCAGAGGAAGGCCGCCCTGCGGACCGACAACAGTCTCATAGGCTATGCAGACAGCCCCTGAAGCGAGCATGGCATCGGTGAGCGCGCGGTCGCATGCGAAGTGGAAGTAGGTGAAAAGTATCTGCCCCTTGCGCACGAGAGGATACTCGGGAGCGATGGGTTCTTTGACCTTGACAATCATCTCGGCCACGGCATACACGTCCTCGATGGACGGAAGGATGACGGCTCCTGCTGCCTCGTAGTCAACGTCAGGGAAACCCGAGCCTTCGCCGGCAGTATGCTGGACGTATACGGTGTGCCCGGCGGCAACCATTTCGCGCACGCCCGACGGGGTCATACCCACGCGGTTCTCGTTGTTTTTGATTTCTTTTGGAATTCCGATAATCATTGTAGTAGTGATTTAAGGAGACTTACGGTCTTGTAGTTTTTCGGTGGCGAATTTAATAAAAATTTTTGGAAAGTAATTTAATAAAGATAAAAAAATCACATACTGTCCGCTCCTGTCGTATATATCACATCAGCCCCGGGCTAAGGTCCGCACCATGCCTGAGCACAGCCGCCCGGCGCTCATGAAGAGCATCGGTATTCCATATATCACTATTTTTCGCTAATTTTGCGACAACGATCCAAACTGCTCAGAGGACAGATGACCGACCGACAAGCGAGAATACTGGCGATACTGACCGTCGCGGTGACGGGACTGCTTGTGGCAGCCCTGGCGGTGTGGCGTGCCTCCCGGCCGGCACGGCTGTCGGTAGAACTCGACCGTGAGCGCTACCCGATAAGCGGCATCGACCTGTCGGCCCACAACGGAGTCCCCGACTTCGACTCCATAGCCGCCGACAGCATCGGATTCGTCTATCTGAAGGCCAGCGAGGGGGGTGACTACCGCGACCCGTCGTTTGTCCGAAACTATGCCGCGGCCACAGGAGCGGGTCTGACCGTAGGCGCATACCACTTCTTCAGGTTCGACACCGACGGAGTCCGTCAGGCCCGGAACATGCTCGATGCTGTGAAAGGCTGCCGGCTCGACCTCCCTCTGGCTATAGACGTCGAGGAGAACGGCAATCCGGCACAGGTTCCCACCGGAACCATCATAGACCGGCTCGAAGCGATGGTAGCCTATCTGCGCGTATTCGGCCGCGAAGTCATCATATACACGAACAAGAACGGCGAGGCACGGTTCCTGCGCGACAGCTTCGGGCGAACGTACAACGAAGCCCCGGAGCTATGGATATGCTCATTCACCGATCCTCCCCTCCCCCGCCGCAAATGGCTGCTGTGGCAGCACAGCCACACAGGACGCGTACGCGGCGTCAAAGGACCTGTGGACCTCAACACTTTCAACGGCGACAGCACGGCCTGGAAAGCCTGGCTGAGCCGGGTACAGCCGTAGCTGAAGGCACCGCAACGGGACACAATAAAAGGCCGCGGCGCACGTTGTTACATTAGTATGAACCGACACACATTTCTCCATCATATACTCTTCACGGCCCTCGCGGCCATCATGCTCGCATGCGCCTGTCCGGCACATGCCTTCGATACATCGGTGTATGCCGAGAATTCACGCCTGAGCAGCGGCCGCTGGATGAAAATCCGGACCGACCGCGACGGCATGTACCTCATCACTCTTCAGTCTCTGCGGTCGTGGGGCTTCACGGACGCCTCGAAGGTGCGCGTGTACGGCTACGGCGGCCGAAGGCTTCCTGAGCAGCTCAATGCATCGGACTATCTCGACGACCTGACGGAAGTACAGTCCGAGCTGACCGACCGCGGCATAGCGTTCTACGGACTCGGAGCCGGCGAATGGACCGGCGCCGGCTCGAGCCGCTACTTCGTGCAGAACGATTTCTCGGACTACGGCTACTACTTCGTAGGCATCCCCGACGACGGCAGCGAGGCCCGCATCATAGAGACGGTGGAGGCACAGGGCGACGCCGAAGGCGCCGAGACATCGTTCACGGACTATGTGCATCACGAGCTGGAGCGCACGCGCGTATCGGGCGAAGCCGGACCGATGCTGCTGGGCGAAGACTTCAGATACACCAGGACACAGACCATAGGCATCAGCGCGCCCGGCTCGCTCGGCGGACGCGCCACGCTGCTCTGCAGCTTCGTGAGCAACCTCGGCGGAGGCGGCACTCTCGGCTTCGCCATAAACGGGCAGCAGCTCGAGCCGCAGACGTCCGACCGGATATCGTCTCAGAGCAGCAACAAATACGTGCATGCCATGGTGACGGTGACAACGCATACGTTCGAAGCCGAACCGACGTCCTCGGACATGTACAACGTAGCCATAACGCTGCGGCCGAACACAAGCTGCACGTCGGCGCATCTTAACTTCCTGACCATCGGCTACGAGCGCGAGCTGAAGCTCCCCTCCACGGGTCAGCTGACTTTCACCAGTACGGGCGGACACTTCACCGTAGACGGCGTCACGGCCGACACACGGGTGTGGGACGTGACCGACGCACAGAACGTGCGCCGTCTCTCTGCCGCCACCGACGGGACCCGGCAGACATTCAGCGTGAGCAATCCGCGCAACCGCACATATGTGGCATGGGACAGCCGCTCGGCCCTGATGACTCCCGTAGCCGCAGGCTATGTGAGCAATCAGAACCTCCACTCGCACCGCGACTACGACATGGTGATAGTGGCGCCGGCAGTCTACCTTGACGCCGCGCGTAAGCTGGCGCGTCTGCACGAGACGTCTGACGAGCAGCTGAGAGTGTCGGTAGTAACGCCTGAAGAAATTTACAATGAATTCTCGTCGGGCACGCCCGACATCGGCGGTCTGCGCCGCTACTTCAAGATGCTCTATGACCGCGGTCAGGCCGGCGACGGACGTCCGCTGCGCTACGCGGTGCTGATGGCGCGCACGACCACCGACAACCGCCGGCTGAGCGCCGGGTCGCCCGACTTCCCGACCATACCGTCGTGGATGCCGCGCGAATACCGCGCGTCGGTATCTGACAACGAAGGCTACTGCTCTGACGACATCACGGCCATGCTCGAGGACGGCTCGGGCGCGTCGCTGTCGTACGACAGACTCTCCATAGCCATAGGCCGCATCCCGGTGACATCGGTATCGGAGGCCGACGAGGTGGTGGCCAAGGCCGTGCAGTACGCCGAAGGAGCCCGTAAAACGGCGTGGAAGCACCGCTTCCTGTACCTTGCCGACGACGAGGACGGAGGCGTCCACATCCAGCAGACCGAGCAGATGATAGCCAACTGCCTGGCCACAGAAGGCGAGCAGCAGCTGGTCCGCAAGGTCTACATCGACGCATATCCCTTCGAAGGCACCAACATGCCCGAGGCACGTGCGGCGATGTTCAGATATCTGGACGAAGGCGTGGTGTGGTGGAACTTCATAGGCCATGCCAACACCACGGGCTGGACTCACGAGAACCAGCTGTCGTACAACGACCTTAACAACCTCTACCTGCGCCACTGGCCGTTCATCTACGCATCCACGTGCGACTTCCTGCGCATCGACGGCGGCGAGATCACCGGCGGCGAGATACTGTACAAGGAACGCTACGGCGGCGCCATAGGCATCATCAGCGCCGTGCGTCCGGTGTTCATATCGCTGAACGGGCGTCTCTCGCTCGCTCTGGGACGCGCTCTGGCACAGCGTGACGATAACGGACGCTTCCTCTCGCCCGGCGAGATATACCGCCGCGCCAAAAACGACATCCGCAACGAGCGCGGCGAGCCGACAGGCGACACCAACCGCCTGCGCTACGTGTTCATCGGCGACCCGGCGCTGCATCTGGCCATGCCGTCGAACATAGTCCGTCTCGACAGCATCGACGGACAGCCCGTCTCGCCCGAGAATCCCGGACTGCTCGAAGCTCTCGGACAGGTACCCGTAAGCGGCACCGTGACCGACCCCTCGGGCAACACGCTCGAGGACTTCAACGGCGTGGCCATGATAGAGATATTCGATGCCGAACGGTCGAAGACGACTCTCGGCCATGTATCCGAGCCGGACAACGCTCCGGCCAACGAAACTTTCGAGGAGTACGGCGACCGCATCTACTGCGGCTCGACGAAGGTCACCGCCGGACGCTTCTCGCTGACGGTGGCCATGCCGTCGGAACTGACCCAGAACTACCGCCCGGCCACGATGTCGCTCTACGCCTACTCGACCGAGGACGACCGCGAGGCCGTCGGAGTGTCGTCTGACTTCTACGCCTACGGCTACGACACTACCGTGGCCGACGACGACACGGCACCGGTCATCGAGTCGTTCGTCCTGAACCACAGCGACTTCAGCGACGGCGACGCCGTGAATACCTCGCCGATGATCATAGCGTCGATACGCGACGACGTAGGACTGAACGTGTCGAGCGCCGGCATAGGCCATCAGATGACCGCCACCCTCGACGGCAACAGGACATACACCGACCTGTCGCTATACTATACGCCGGCCGCCGACGGAAGCCCGGCAGGCATCATCAACTATCCGCTCTCCGACCTGCGCCCCGGCAACCACACGCTGGCGCTCCGTGTGTGGGACACGGCCTCCAACTCCGCCACGGCCACACTGAACTTCTATGTGCAGGAGAACCTCGCTCCCAAAATCTACGATGTGTACACCGACGCCAATCCGGCATCGACATCGGCCAATTTCTACCTGAGCCACAACCAGCCTGACAACATGGTGACCGTGAGCGTGACGGTCTACAACCTGCTCGGCCGCCCCGTCTGGACCGGCCAGTCCAAGGGCCGCAGCGACATGTTCCTGACCGTGCCCGTGACCTGGGACCTGACCGACACCGCAGGCCGCCGCGTGGGCCGCGGCATCTATCTCTACCGCGCCACCATCACCGCCGACGGCAAGAGCTACGAGACGGCATCGAGGAAAATCGCCGTGACTGCACAGTAGGCGCCGCACGTTAAGAATAGGGTTAAAACTTGGTTAATTGTAGGGTAATCGGCGAAAAATTCGTAATTTTGTAGCCATGAACGAAAAAGCCTCGATATCCCGAACATCCGATCTGCTGCCGGAACCCACTCTCCGGCGGTTGCCGTGGTATCTTGCCTACCTTTCGACTCTGCGCAGCGCCTCGGTACAGTATATCTCCACTACACGCATAGCGGAAGCACTTGACGTCGACCCTTCGCAGATAGCCAAAGACCTGTCATTCCTGGGCATACGCGGCAAGACGCGCATAGGCTACCAGGTGAACGACCTCGAGCGCGCCCTGCGCGACTATCTCGGTTTCGACCGGCGCCACAACGCCATAATGATGGGAGTGGGCAGCCTCGGCGCCGCTCTGATGGCCGACTCGGGTCTGCAGCGCTACGGTCTCAATATCGTAGCAGGCATCGACATCAATCCGCGTCTGGCCGGTTCGCGCATAGGCGACGTGGAAATATTCACACCCGACCACACCGCGGCTCTCGTACGAGACCTCAACATAAAGATAGGCGTCATAGCAGTCCCCGTAGAGGCCGCGCAGGAAGTGGCGGATCTCGCCGCCGGCTCCGGCGTGAAAGCCATATGGAACTTCACACCATCGCGCATACGTGTGCCCGAAGGCGTGGTCATATCGAACACCTCGATATACTCGCATCTGGCCGTGATGTATAACCGTCTGTCAACACTGTCGATAGACTGATGAAAATCTTCTGCATACATTTCGAAGGCGAGGCCGGAAGCGGCCGGGCCACAGCCGCGGCAGGCGCCGACTCGGCGCTGCTGCGCCCGGGCGAACCGGTATTCATCCCTGACGACACCGACCGCTGGGAAAGCCTCGCGGCTCCGGCCATACGCATCTCGAGACTCGGCACCGCCATCAGGGCCCGGCAGGCACGGGCATACTTCGACGCCGTATCGGTGATGCACATCCTGCGCCCCCGGCCCGGAACTCCGCCTTTCGACGACATCGACATTCCTCCCTACACTCTTGACCGCACCTTCGCCCCCGGCAGCTGGACAGAGCTCGGCGACACGGCCGACGACACGCCCTTCAGCATGAGGCTCACCCGCAGTCTGCTCAAGACTGACGAAGTCACCGAGGAATCGGAAGTGTCGTTCACCATCAGTTCGCTGCAGGCCTGCCGGGCCGTCGAACTGCTGTCGCGAATGGCGACGTTCAAGACCGGCGACATCATCATCTTCACAGACGCGGCCACTCCTCCCCGCAGCCCCGAACTCGACTCACGGGTGCGGTGCTCTCTCAACGGCACCGAGAACCTGAGCATCCGGCTTAAGTAAGAATCATACTTCCTCCACACCAATCCATCATCACAGAAATCCTACCGCGGCAAAGCGGCGACATCACATATGAAGAATATCATCCGACCCGTTACCACTGTCATCGCAATACTGCTCGGCGCCATATGCGCCGATGCGCTCCCGGCCTCAGCCTTCAAGTCGTCATCGCTTCTTTCCGAAGGGCACTGGGCAGAGGTGCGCACCGACACCACCGGTATCTACGAAATCAGCTACGACCAGTTGCGCCAGTGGGGCTTCAACGACCCGTCGAAGGTGACGGTATATGGCTACGGAGGCGTCGAGGGCGCCCAGCACAGCTTCTCGGCCTCATTCCCCGATGACCTGCGGCAGACACCGTGCATGCACACCGCCGACGGCCGCATACTCTTCTTCGCCGAGGGTGATGTAAGAACCTCTGTGAAGGCAACCTCCGACAATCCGTCGAGCCGTCCGCAGCTCAGCTACTTCCGGAACCTCTTCGACTTCAAGGCACACTACTTTCTGTGCGAACATCTCGAAGCCGACGACACGGAGACATTCGAGGTGGACCTCATCACTCCCGAGCCCCGGCTGAAGTGGCACTACTGCATCGACTTGATCGAGAACGAAGTGCAGAACCCCGACCGTGCCGGCGCGCTGTACCATGACCGCCGCACCGGAGCCGGCGAGACCATCACGATGCCCTTCTACATCCACGACTACTTCATCGGCGAACAGAACAACACCGACACCGACCCGTCGAAAGTGCCTGACGGCGTGCTCTACCTCGACCTGGCCATCAGCGCCAACGAGAATCTGAGAATACGGGCCAAAGTGCCCGACGTGCTGTCAGGAGTATCGGCCCAGCAGCGCCTGGTGTCGAAGAACGTCATCCCCGACCGCATCTACGACATAGCGAATGTCTACGCCACATACCGCACTCCTGACCGTGAGCCCCTGACAGGCACAGTAAAGGCCGACTTCACCCTCGCCCTGCCGTCGACCGCCTCCATAGGCTATGCCGCCCTTGACAAGGCGTACACCATCTATCCTCAGACCATAGCCCCCGGCGACCGTCCGGAGATGATCGTCAACTTCGCCGGCGAGCCTCTGAGCCACAACATACTCATATCCGACGCCAAAGAGGGGCTGGAGGTCTGGAACGTCACCGACCCGCTGGCCATCGTCCGCCACCAGACAGGCGACTACAGCAGCTATGACAGGTCGATGGTGTTCACACTCGACAGCCGGCTTGACAGACTTCCGTCGCGCTTCGTCATATTCGACCCTGCCGCACACCACCGCCGCCCTGAGTACGCAGGCACCGTGGCCAATCAGAATCTCCACGCCATGGCCGTGCCTGACATGATCATCGTGACCTCGGGCATGTGCCTGCAGTACGCCGAAGAGCTGGCTCAGTACCACCGCGACTTCCAGGGCATGGATGTAGCCGTGGTGCGTCACGACGACATCTACCGCGAGTTCGCATCCGGCTCAAAGCATCCGTCTGCCATCAGACGTTTCGCCAAGATGCTCTACGACCGCGCCCCCGAGAAACTGCGCTACCTGCTGCTCTACGGCGCCTCGTCGTCGGACAACCGCGGCATCGACGGCGACCGTTCGGACCATCTGGTGTCGTATCAGACCGAAGAACTCGCCAATGCGCGCAACGTCACCACGAGCTTCGCATCCGACCAGTATTTCGGAATGCTTGATGACAATTTCGACATAAACACCATCGCCACCAATGCACAGGTGCGGCTCTCGGTGGGCCGCATACCGGCAGCTTCGCCATCGCTGGCCGAGAGTGCCAACCGCAAGATATACAGCCGTCTTTCCAATCCGATACCCGTGCGCCACTACCTGCGCTCGCTCCTTTTCAGCGACGACGGCAACAAGAACGCCCACTATCTCTGCTCCGTGGCCGTGGACACAATCTTCCGTGACAGCAACTCGGCCATCACCCGTACGCATACAGACATAGAACTGCTGCCGGCGACATCACTCAAATCAGTGAACACACCCTACTACAAGGAAATCGTCAAAGGTCTGCAGAACGGCATGGGCTACTTCACCTTCAGCGGCCACGGCAATTTCCAGTCCATTTCGGGCTATGAGACCATCAACCAGTCAGGCGCGTCGGCTCTTGAGAACGGCATATACCCGATGGCAATGATGTCGACATGCGACGTGTTCGCATTCGACCGCGTCAACAACGGACTGGCCGAGCGTCTGGTGCTGAACGAGAACGGCGGCGCTATCGGCGTGATAGGCTCGTGCCGATCGGTATATCTCGAGCACAACCGCCAGCTGAACAACGCTGTCGCCGTCCAGTACGCCACCGCCACAGCCGGAACCATGACCGGCGACCTGCTCCGTCAGGCACGCAACCAGCTCATCACAAGCATGGGCGGCGCACTACCCCTGAACCTCGGCATCAACATGATGCCCTACAACCTGTGCGGCGACCCTGCCATACCTCTGGGCGCTCCCGACTACCGCATAGCCATCGAACCTGCCGGGCTCACCGCCGAGACCGAGAACAGCATCTCGGCGCGCATCACCGATGCCTCGGGCAACACCGTAGAGACGTTCTCCGGCACGGCTGTCATCGACATCTACGACAGCCCCGTGACCTACACCAACCGCATACCGGACGAAGCCACGCCGGCTGATCTGAGAAAAATTCAGGTAGATGACGCCATACTCGCCACCGGCACCGTCGAGGTGGTGAACGGCCGCATCGAAGGCAAAGTGGCACTCCCGTCGCCGCTGACGCAGGATGCGTCGCACCGCATCGTGGTCACTGCGACAGACAAGGCCACACGCGCCGAAGCCGCAGGAGCCGTGACGGGCGTCAGAATCGCCAAAGGAAACGGCTGGACCGGCGACGCGGCCACCGAGGCTCCGCAGATACATGAATTCTACATCAACACGCCCGACTTCATCTCCGGCAGCATCACCGGACGCGACATAACCGCCGCGGGACGCATCGCACCCTCTGCATCGGGCCTGAAGACCGACGCCGGACACAGCATCAGCTCGCCGACATCCCTCATACTTGACGGCGACAGAACACTCCCCGAGGCTACGCGCACGATGCGCGTGAACGAAGACGGTTCGTTCGGTTTCTCCATCGGCATCTCCGCCCTGAGTCCGGGACGCCACACCCTCACCCTCAAGGCCATCAACAATGCAGGACTCTCCGAGTCGGCGAAGCTCGACTTCACTGTGGCCGACACCCTCACAGGCACCCTCGGGGCCGACATCACCGACCCTGTGCGCGAAAGCACGACATTCAGCTTCGCGCCGGAGGACTGCGAGGCCGACGACGCACGACTCATCATCGAGGACATCGCAGGCAACACTGTGCTCAACAAGGCCATAAGCGACACTTTCGACTGGAATGTGGCCGAGGTGCCCGACGGACGCTACACGGCGCGCGTCATATTCCGCGCCGGCACCGCATCGGGCTGCTCGAACGCCGTCGGGCTTGTAGTTCTGAAGTAGTTAAAACACCTTACCGATGCAATAAAGCGGTAAATGTTGAGTTATAGTATTAGGTCAATCCGAAATGTACCGGATGTACCCCAAGCCAAACATCAGCACATGAAGATAAGAAAAAGTATCGCAATACTACTGCTCAGCCTGCTGACGGCGGCCACGGCCGTCGCCGAGAACCTGAAGAACGAGTTCAATCCCGTCGAGACAGGCGTGACCTCACTGAGCATAGCTCCCGACGCACGCGGTGCGGCCATGGGCGACCTCGGTGCGGCGACAGACCCCGACGCATACTCGCAGTTCTGGAATCCGTCGAAGTATGCCTTCGCATACAGCAAGGCTGCCGTATCGCTGAGCTACACCCCCTGGCTCCGCAAACTCGTCAACGACATCTTTCTGGCCGACCTCTCGGGCTACTACAAGATAGGCGGCAACGACAATCAGGCCATCAGCGCCTCGCTGCGCTACTTCTCGCTCGGCGAAGTCACCACCAGGCAGGGCGGCGACGAGATAGGCCAGACGCTTAACCCCTACGAGATGTCGTTCGACATCGGCTACTCGCGCAAGCTGTCGGAGAAGTTCTCGATGGGTATCGTGTTCCGATACATCTACTCGGCGCTGGGCTTCTCGGAGTCATACGCCGGCGACCAGAACACAGGCGCATCGGCATTCTCGGCCGACATATCGGGCTACTACACCACCTATCCCGTGATAGGCCGCAACGAGTGCCAGTGGTCATGGGGCTGGAACATATCGAACATCGGTTCGAAAGTGTCCTTCGACGGCGGCGAAAATCCAGCCTTCCTTCCGGCCAACCTGAAGATAGGCACGACTTTCACATTCCCCCTTGCGGACTATCACAACCTCGCCATAGGCATTGACCTGAACAAACTCCTCGTGCCTACCAAGCCGCGCCGCTCGGACTTCGCCGACGGCCTTGAAGGCGAGGAGCAGTACGCCGAGAAACTTCAGGACTGGAAGAACATGTCGCCGATAACGGGTATATTCAAGTCGTTCACCGACGCTCCCGGCGGCGCCAAGGAAGAACTCCGCGAGATTAACTTCTCGCTCGGCGCCGAGTACAACTACAACCAGCAGTTCTTCCTCCGCGGCGGCTACTACTACGAAAACGAATACAAGGGCAACCGCTCCTACTTCTCGCTCGGTGCCGGCTTCTCGCTGAATGTGGTGCGGCTCGATGCGTCCTACATGATAGCCACGGCACAGACCTCGCCGCTCGACCAGACGCTGCGATTCTCGCTGACATTCGACATGGACGGCCTGCGCGACCTGATGGGCAAACGCCGCTAAAAAACCTCTTCTGTCATGATTCTGCCGTTCCGCATAGGCACAGGATTCGATGTGCACCGTCTCACAGAGGGACGGCGCTGCATCATCTGCGGGGTAGACATACCCCACTCCAAAGGGCTGCTCGGCCACAGCGACGCCGACGTGGCTCTCCACGCCCTGAGCGACGCACTGCTCGGAGCTGTCGCCCTCGGCGACATAGGCCGCCACTTCCCCGACACCGACCCCCGATGGGAGGGCGCTGACTCGCGCATGCTCCTGCGCGAAGTGGCCGCGATTGTGGCACGCGCCGGCTACCGCCCCGGCAACGTAGATATCACCATCATGGCCCAGGCCCCGAAGATGCTTCCGCACATAGCACGTATGCGCGCCAACGTGGCCGAAGACCTCGGCCTGCCCGTGGACTGTGTGAGCGTCAAGGCCACCACCACCGAGCGGCTCGGATTCACAGGCCGCGGCGAAGGCATAGCCGCCGAGGCGGTCTGCCTGGTCGTACACGAAAACGCTTAAACCTCTCAATCACTATGAACAAGATAGCAATGACAGCAACAGCAGTGCTGATGGCCGCTACAGGCGCAGCAGCACAGGTGCCCGTACCGGCGTTCGACGGCAAAGGCGAGCCTTTCAGCATCGAGGCCCTCGAAGCCCTCGGCCGCGTGTCGGACCCGGCGGTCAGCCCCGACGGCAAGACGGTGCTCTTCGGTGTATCCTTCGAGAACGTGGAGCAGAACAACGCCAACAATGACCTCTATACCCTCTCCATCGACGCCAAGGACGCCACCCCCCTGCGCATCACCGACACGCCCAAGAGCGAAAGCGGTGCCGTGTGGATGGCCGACGGACGCATAGCCTTCCTCTACCCCGACGCCGACGGCAAAACCCAGATGTGGACCATGCAGGCCGACGGCACAGGCCGCGTACAGGCCACCGAGCATCCCGGCGGCATATCGGGATTCCTCCTCTCGCCCGACGAGAAGCACGTCGTGGTGATAGGCAACGTGAAGTATGCCCGCACGGCGGCCGACATCTATCCCGACCTGCCCAAAGCCACCGGACGCGTGGTGGACGACCTGATGTACAAGCACTGGGACGAATGGGTGACCGAGATTCCTCATCCCTGGGTAGGCTCCTTCGACGGCTCCAAGGTGACCGGGCTGAAGGACATCATGGCCGACGAGCCGTTCGAGGCTCCGATGAAGCCCTTCGGCGGCGTGGAGTCGTTCGCATGGCACCCCAACAGCGAGATGCTCGTGTACGTATCGCGCAAGAAGACCGGCATGGCCTACGCCATATCCACCAACTCCGACCTCTATCTCTACCACCTCGCCACGGGCGAGACCCACAACCTCACCGAAGGCATGATGGGCTACGACACGGCTCCGTCATTCTCGCCCGACGGTTCGTATCTGGCATGGCTCTCTATGGAGCACGACGGATATGAGAGCGACCGCAACCGCCTCTTCATCCTCGACTGCAAGACCGCCGTCAAGACCGAGCTGACCGACAACTGGGACTATACCATCAACGAATTCGCATGGGCTCCCGACTGCCGCAGCCTCTACTTCACGGCCCACAAGGACGGCGTGACACCCGTATTCAGCATCGACCTGGCCCGGCACACCGTCATGCAGCTCACCGACGAGGTGGCCGACTTCACCACCGTGCATCCCGCCGGCAACAACCGCGTGGTGACGATGATGCACAGCATGCTGCGCCCCAACGAACTGCAGCTCATCACCCTCAGCCCCAAAGGCAAGAAGGCTCCCGAACTCCGCGCGCTCACCGACGTGAACGGCGCCCTCCTCGCTACCGTGGCCATGCCTACGGTCGAGAAGCGCATGGTGCCCACCACCGACGGCAAGGAGATGCTCGTATGGGTAGTATATCCGCCCAAGTTCGACGCCTCGAAGAAATATCCCTCGATACTCTACTGCCAGGGCGGCCCACAGCAGGCCGTCAGCCAGTTCTGGAGCTACCGCTGGAATCTCGCGCTGATGTCGGCCCACGGCTACATCATGATAGCTCCCAACCGCCGCGGCCTGCCAGGCTTCGGGTCGGAGTGGAACGCGCAGATATCCAAGGACTATCCCGGACAGAACATGCGCGACTACCTCTCGGCAGTCGACGACATGAAGAAGGAGGCCTACATCGACCCGGCACGCATCGGCGCCACCGGTGCCAGCTACGGCGGCTTCTCCATCTACTATCTTGCCGGCATCCACAACCACCGCTTCGCAGCCCTGCTGGCCCACGCAGGCATCTTCAATCTTGAGGCACAGTACCTCGAGACCGAGGAGATGTGGTTCGCCAACTGGGACATGGGCGGCGCATACTGGGAGAAGGACAACGCCGCCGCACAGCGCACCTTCGCCAACTCGCCCCACCGTCTGGTCGACCGCTGGGACACTCCTATCATGATATCGCACGGCGAATATGACTACCGCATCCTGGCGTCGCAGGGCATGGCCGCCTTCAACGCCGCCAAGCTCCGCGGCATCCCTGCCGAGATGGTCATCTATCCCGACGAGAACCACTGGATACTCAAGCCGCAGAACGCCGTGATGTGGCAGCGGCTCTTCTTCCGCTGGTTCGACAAATGGCTCAAGCCCGAAATCAACTGACGCCGGATGTCAAAAACAAACCTTAGAAAAGAACTGATGACCTTCACAAGCGAGCAGCTTGTGGAGGTCATTATGAATGCGTACGGCTCATCGAAAGAAGCGCGCGACTACTTCGAGTTCTTCCTCAACCCAGACCCGGAGCGGCTCATGGAGAAGAAGCTCGCCGTACTCGACAAGGAGATGCGGCGCACCAAGTGGGGAATGTCGAAGGCGCGCATCAGCATCATCAAGGGTCTGGTGAAGGACTATGCCTCCTACGGCGTCAGCGCCGGACACGTTGTCGAACTTATGCTCAGGATTATTAACACGCTGATTACGGAATACCGCTACGTCAACTACCCCGAGACCCTGCTCAAGGGCACACAGCGGCTGGTGCGCGACTGCATCGAATACGCCGCGGCCAACGACCAGCTCTCCGGAGCCCTCGAGAGCCTCAATGCTATGGTCCGCGCGGACATAGGGACGCCCAACTTCCGGCGGACTGTCGCACAGGTCATGGCAACGACCATCGAAGAGCTGGGCGCGAAACTGAAGTGATGCTTCCCTGTGATTACTTGAAGGACTCGGCGGCCTCGCGGATAGCGTAGAACATACGCTCGTCGGCCTCGGTGAGTTCCTTGTGGCGGCGCGACATCATGCGGCGCGCTATCTCGAAGAATTTGGTCATCGACACTTCGGAAAAGCCCATCGACGAGCCGCCTTCGACGAAGGAGGGGACGAAATTGCGGGGGAATCCGGCGCCGTGGATATTAACGCCCACGCCCACCACCGTGGCGGTGTTGAACATTGTGTTGATGCCTGCCTTGGAGTGGTCGCCCATGATCAGGCCGCAGAACTGCAGTCCGGTGCGTAGAAAGTGAGCCGTCGGATAGTTCCACAGACGGATAGGCGAATAGTCGTTCTTGAGGTTCGAGGCCACGCATCCGGCGCCGAGGTTGCACCACTCGCCGATGACAGCGTTGCCCAGGAAACCGTCGTGAGCCTTGTTGGAGTAGGCCTGCATGACGACGTTGTTCAGCTCGCCGCCGACCTTGCACCACGGACCGAGCGTCGTGGCGCCGTACATCTTGGTGCCCATGTTCACCACGGCGTGCTCGCACAGAGCCACACCGCCGCGTATCATCGAGCCTTCCATGATTTCGGCATTGGCACCTACATATATAGGACCGCCCTTGGTGTTGAGGAACGCACCCTCGACCGTGGCTCCCTCCTCGATGAATATGCGCGAGGAGTCGCCGATGACGGTATTGGTGTCGCTCAGCGGCTGTGAGGTGCGTCCGGCGGTGATACGCGCGAAGTCGGCCTCGAGAACGGCGCCGTTGAGGCGGAAAATGTCGTAGAGATGAGTCACCGAGATGACCTCGCCGGCGTACTCGACGGTCTTCTCGACCGAGCCGCGGTGTGCCACGGCATGTTCGCCTGCCATCAGACATTCGCCGGGCTTGAGAGCGCCGACAGCCTCGGCCAGTGCGCGGTCAGGTACTATGTGCCCGGCGATATGTATAGCGTCAGGAACGTCGCAGGGGATATAAATCTCGCGTAGATAGTCCGCTGCGGCATCCCATGAATATTCGCCAGGCAGAAATGACTGCCATTTCTCGGCTATGGTGTCAATGCCTATGCGAAGAGCGCCGACAGGACGAGTGTACGTCATCGGGAGCAATTCCCGACGTATAATAGGGTCGTCGTAAACAATATAATTCATATGTAAGTATTGTTTGATAGGCGCAAATTTAATAAAATTCATCAAAATTTTAATAATCAGGCATCATAAAAAAAGATTATCCGGTCGAAAAAAAGCGGCGGGACGCGAGGATGTCGCGTTCCGCCGCAGTATTGTATTAGCAGAGGGTCAGATGCTGACGTGGCCTCCGGTGTCGGTGGACTTGGAGCCCTGGATGATGGACGCGTTGATTTTGCCTCCGGTATCGGCTTTGGCCGAACCGGTCTGGGCCTTGACGCCCTTCATGGAGATATTGCCGGCGGTATCGGCTTTAAGATTCGCAGATGCGAGTTTGCCGGCGTCTGCCTTGAATTTGCCTGCCGTATCGGCTTCTATCTTGGCTGACTGGCTCTCGAGACGGGCTATGTGCACGGAGCCGGCAGTCTCAACCTCGGCCTCGAATGTGGCTGCATCGACCGACTCGATGACGATGGAACCGGAGGTCTCCGACTTGAGCCCGACTTTTCCGGGCACGGAGAGTCCGGGGATGGAGATGCTTGCGGCAGTCTCTGCCTCGGCTTCGAACTTCGATGCCGAGATGGCTTTGTCGACGGTTATCTTAGAGGCAATGGAGCCTTCGACGGATGTCAGCGAAGGCACAGTGACCGTGACGGTAGGAAGGGTCCTGCTTCCGTTCCGGCGTCCGCCTTTGTTGGAGATTTTATCCAGGAGGCTGTTCCGGAGAGAAAGCTCGCCTTTCCGGACGTCTGAGACGAGGGCATCGACGGCATCGGCACGTCCGGTGACTGTCATCGTCCCGGTGGCAGGACCGATAGTGACCACGACGTTGACGCCTTCGGCATCTATGCGGTCGAACGCCGACACTGCGACCGAGCGTGTGACGGTATCTTCGTCCGTCCGTGCACTGAGCGACACGGCGCCACAGAGGGTCATGATGCCGGCAGCTGCAACGGCCGCGAATGATTTGCTGAATTTCATATTGAATAAGTTTTACGGTATACAATCATAAGACACAAAACGGGCGCGAAAGGTTACATTTCCGCGCCCGTTTTTTATGTTAAAGTTTGTTATCTGACGACAACTGCCTTGGCAGCCCCCTTGTCCGAGCCGACCACGTAATAGCCCGGAGCGAGCGGAAGGCTGATTTCACCCTCGTGGAGAGCGGAGCGATAGAGGCATGCGCCGGCGGCGTTGCAGACCGACACGGTCTGCGGACCGTCGATGAGACTGCGGACCACGAGCACGCCGCAGTCGGGAACCGATACGGCCAGCGTCGAAGGCTGCCCGCAAGCTGCGCCCCCGACGGCGTCTATGCCGCTCTCGAAGCCCTCGGGAACGGGAGCGAAGAGCCACTGGCGGTGCACGGGTGCGTCGCCGTCGTATACCCACAGGCCGACTCCGGTGCCGGCATCATAGTTCTCGCCCTCGAGGTCGAAGGCCTTGGCGGCATCGACGGTGCTGATCTTGTAGTACGGAGCGTCAAGAGGAGTGACGGAGAAAGCCGTAGCGTCGCCGTCGGTAGCCACAAGGGCGTATTCATCGCCATTGGCCGCAATCCTGACGCCTGCGGCATTGGTGAAGGTGTATGCGCCGTCGGCGGCCGCGCCGAGAGTCCATATCTGCGAGTCGCTGAAGTTGAGCTTGTCGACCTTCACTTTGCCGTCGGCAGCGCTGAGGACCACTTCCTCGGTGTTGCGCGGACAGATGAAGTAGCGGCGGCCGGCGGAGATGAGGTCGCCCGCGGGGGCGCTGACCGACACGGGTATGACCATAGTGGCCACGCTCTTGGGAGGCAGGTTGAAGGTCAGCCGGCCGTCGGCGAAGGTATAGTCGGAGTAGTCGGCCATGTCATGGTCGGGAGATGTGACGGCGGCAGTGACGGGAGCCGCTGCCGAACCGAACATCGTCAGGTCGGCCTCATGCGTGTATGTCCACTCGCTGCTGTTGATGGCCACCAGCACGAGTTCCGTGCCATCGGGGCTGAGGGCTGCCAGCGTGCGGTTGCTGAGAGTGGTCAGGAAGGTATATCCCTCCTTGATGAAGCGGCTGAACTGGCTGCGGAGATAGAAATTCTTGACTATCTGAGGATTCTGAGCCTCGAACGAATCCACGGCGCGGACGAGGCACCACTGGTCGTTGTTCTCCTCGATGTACTGCCAGTCAATCCATGCCGACGGCATGATGAAGCGGATGTCGTCGATGACCTTCTGCGCGAGCTTGAGGTTGCCATCGATGCCCGAGCCTCCGAGCCCGACTTCGCTCATCCACAGAGGCATGCCGTACTCGCGGCACAGGTTGGCCAGACGGCTCTGCGACTTGCGGTTGACGGTGTAGGTGTGGGTGTTGTACTGCCCTATCATGTCGAGGATGCCGGCGTCGCGATAGGCGATGAAGTCCTTGACGGCCTGCTCCACGCTGGTCTCGTCGGCAGCGGAGATGACAGTCGAGAGTCCCGATTCCTTCAGCACGGGGGCGAGTACCTTGATGAACTCAATCTGCGACTTGACATCAAAGTGGCAGCCTTCCTGACCGCCGTTGCGGCCCCAGTAGCTGGTCATGGGCTCGTTGAAGGGGTCGAGTGTCCTGAACTCGATGCCGTACTCGTCCTTGTAGTGCTTGCAGACGTCGACGAGGTAGTGTGCGAACTCCTCATAGTACTCGGGCTTGAGGTTGTCCTGCGACGAATTGTCCGCCCCGGCGCAGCAGCCGCTGTACGTCATGTACCACGGAGCAGAATTGCTGAACGCCTCGAATATGGCATCCGGACGTTTCTCCTTGATTTTGAGCATGATTTTGCGCTGGGCGGCATCGCGGGTCCAGATGTACTCGCCGTCGCTGGAGTCCTTGAAGCCTTCCATCTCGGCGCGGAGTCCTTTGCCTTTGCCCATGTGGTGCTCGTCGCAGTTGGCATGGTCGGGGTCGTCGCCGCCGCCGATGTTGTAGCGGAAGATGCGGAAATTGAGTTTGTCGGGACTTACGAGCAGGTCGATGATCTCGTCAATCTTCTCGTCGCTCCACTTGCCGCACATATTGGCCCACCAGCAGAGCGACACGCCCCAGCCCTCGAAAGTCTGACGGCGCGCTTCCGGATTGATGATGTAGCGGTAGCTCTCGAGTTCGGGCTGCTCGGCGGGGTCGGATGACAGATACCACAGATGGTAGTCGCTGTTGCCGTCCTTGTCGGAGAATACCGACGAACCGGGCGTGGCGCTGTCAGTGCCGAGGAACTTGGAGTTGCCGGCACACTTTATCTTGATGAAGTTGCCGGCATCCTCGATGGTGAATTTAGCATTGCTTGCCGAGGCATCGGCCACGAAAGCCACATTCCAGTTGCCCGAACGGGAGAGGTAGGTGCCGTCGGGAGTCGAGATGGTGTAGCGGTTGTCGTCGCCGAGGGTGAACGTGAGCATGACGGGAGCCGGGGCATCCGGACCTTCGAGGACGGCTTTGCCCTCGCCGTTGTCGGCCACGTGGTTGCCGCTTGAGTGCATCAGGTAGTATGACGCGCCGCTTTCGGGCATCAGGGCCGCTGTGGCCGGGAGGCACAGGGCTGCGCAGAGGGTCGCCGCGCAGTGGTGTAAGTTGATTTTCATAGGTTACTGTAGTTTTTTATGGTGTCATAGGATGCGTACCTCTTGTGGTACGGATGCGGCAAAGTTACAACAAATTTATTAAATATCAAAGAGATTCGTCGTCAGAGACTTCGGGCGGAGGCGTGGACTGCGGCTGCGCCGACGGCATGCGGCCGTGACGGCGGAGTGATTCGGCGATAATCCACTGAATCTGTCCGTTGACGGAGCGGAATTCCTGCGCGGCCCACTTCTCGACGAGTTCCATCGTCGCCGGGTCGAGCCTGAGCAGGAATCCTTTGCTTGCCTGTTTCGCCATAGCCTTACTGATACAGCGTGCCTGTATTCACCACGGGCTGCGCCGGCTCGTCGGCGCAGAGCACCACCAGCAGATTGCTGACCATGGTCGCCTTGCGCTCTTCGTCAAGCTCGACCACGCCTTCGTCCTTGAGCTGCGTCAGTGCCATCTTCACCATCGACACGGCGCCTTCGACTATCTTCTCGCGTGCGGAGATGATGGCAGATGCCTGCTGGCGGCGAAGCATGACTGCGGCTATTTCGGGAGCGTATGCGAGATAGTTCAGACGGGCCTCGACCACCTCGATGCCTGCCATGGCGAGGCGCTCGTTGAGCTTGGCCTCGAGCTGCTCGTTGATTTCATGACCCGAACTGCGGAGAGTGATGTCGTCGTGATTGCCGCCCTCCTCGTCGTAGGCGTAGCGGCCGGTGACCTCGCGGAGCGCGGCGTCGCTCTGTATGCTCACGAAGGCGTCAAGAGCCTGCGACGTGGCGTGGGCCGAAGCGGCTGAGTCGCCGTTAATCTTTCCTTCGGGCGAAACGCTGAAGCGGCCCGTGTCAGCCGAATCCACGTCGAACACGGCGCGGTAGGTGTCGCGCACTCTCCACACGAGTACCATGCCTATCATGACGGGATTGCCCACCTTGTCGTTGACCTTGATGGGCGGAATGTCCATGTTGCGGATGCGCAGCGATATTTTCTTGCGCGACATGAAGGGGTTGACCCAGAAATAGCCCGTGCCGCGGAAAGTGCCGCGGTACTTGCCGAAGAATATCATCACGCGCGACTGGTTGGGCTGCTGCACGAAGAAGCCGTTGAGCATCACCATGACGGCGACAAGACCGACCGATGCGGCGGTGATGGCCAGCCAGAGCAGATAGTCGGGCAGCACGGCGAAGAGGAGGAAAACGACGGCCGGAATCAACAGAAAGGTGACGGCGAGCATCACGAAGCCATCCATGACCTTACCGGCATAAGGGAATTCTTTGCAATCAGTTGAGTTCATAATATTATTTTGATATCAGTTCGATGCAAAGATATAAATTAACCGAATATCCTCCAAATTTTTCTCACAACAAAAACCCGAGCGGACTGCGTTATATCCTGAAATATCATTCTGTATGAAAACGATAATTCTCCCGAAAGCACCGACGGCATCTACGAGACTCTGATGATACTGATGAGCGGCGAAGCCGGCGACATAACCGTCATACACGGAGGAATCGATGAAGCGGCAAGGAATGCGTTTCAGAACGCGCCGCTGAAGATGGAAGGCGCCTCGATAAAAATCCAGGCGACTCTGCCCAACGGCAACAAATATAATATAGAGGCGAATTAAGAGTAAATCGTGAAGGCTGACGGTCGGCCTTCACGATTACTCAACTTAATATATTTATAATTGTATTCTCTGAGGTTGCTTTATTTCAGTAACTTTCTGCCGTTGTCACCGCTTTCCAAGACGCTCATCTGATGAATGGCTATCTGATTCAACCTTATAAGCCGTTCTTTCTGCGGCATACCCTGCTCAATGAAAACCGCATTGAGATTTTCCATATTAGACAGACATATCAGTTCGTTTATCGAGGCATAATCACGAATATTACCTTTCAGACCAGGGTGAGTTTCACGCCATTGCATTGCTGTCACGCCGAACATCGCCACATTAAGCACGTCTGCTTCGTTGGCATAAATCATACTTGCCTGAGCCGGTGTTACTTCGGTCGGAATCAGATTCTGCTTTATAGCATCAGTATGTATGCGATAATTAATTTTCGACAACTCACGCTTAGCCGACCAGCCTAATAAACGCTGTTCTTCCGTTTTGAGCCGCTGAAATTCCTTTACGATGTATAGCTCAAATTCGACTGAAATCCAACTTGCAAACTTTAAAGCGATATCCTTATGAGCGAAGGTCCCTCCATATCTTCCTGCTTTTGAAACAATTCCGATTGCATCAGTCGCCTCAATCCATTTCTTCGGAGAAAGAGTAAAGGCATTTAGTCCGGCCTGTAATCTAAACCCCTCGAATTCGGTGGGGTTAAAATCAGCATTATAAAGTTGTTCCCAAATACCTAAATACTCTATGGTATTCCGGTTGCGCATCCAATTCGCAATAACGGCATTTGGCTCGTCGCTTTTGTGCCGGGCCAAATCCGTTAACGAAATATAATCATCTCCGCGGTGATTTATAATCGTAATATTCGTATTCTGTACTATTATTTTTGCCATTGTGACAATACGATTAAGAACGTCTTCACGCCATCGCCGCCTCGGCTACCTTTTCGGCAGTGAGGCCGTTGGCGTCGAGGAGTTCCTTGACGGAGAACTTGTCGATGAATTCCTTGCGGAGGCCGAGTGTGGTGACGCGGACTGGAGCGTTGCCGAGATAGGCGGCCACTTTCTGACCGAAGCCGCCGTCGACGATGCCGTCCTCCATGGTGATGACCCGGCGGTAGTCCTTCAGACTGTCGAGGCAGGCGGCATCGACCTGCGAGAGTATGCGCGGATTGATGACCGTCGGACTGATGCCGCGGCTGCGGAGGATGTCGGCGGCTTCGAGAGCGGTGTAGAGGAGGTTGCCTTCGGCGATGATGGCCACGTCGGAGCCTTCGGCCACGGTGTCGTAGCGGAAGAAGTCGGTGTTGACGGCGCCGTCGGCATGACGGACACGGCCGCCGGGAGTGCGGATGACCACAGGATGGTCGGTCTGCCCCACCGCCCAGTCGAGCATGGCCACGTACTCGTCGGCATTGGCCGGCGCGAGGAAGACTATGTTCGGGATATTGGATATCATGGCGATATCGAAGAAGCCGAGGTGGGTGACGTCGTTCATGCCGCCGGTGGCGCCTCCGTAGAATTCCACGAAGGTGACGGGCAGACGGTTTATGCCCACGTCATGCGATATCTGGTCGTAGGCGCGCTGAACGAAGGTGGAGACGACTCCGAAGACGGGACGGCATCCGCCCTTGGCAAGTCCTGCGGCCATGGTGACGGCCTGCTGCTCGCAGATGCCCGTGTCGATGAACTGACTTCCGGCCTCGGCACGTGCCGCCGGAGGGAAGCCAATGGATCCGGGCGTACCGGCGGTCATGGTGACAGTGCGGCGGTCAGCGGCCATATGGGCGAGCATCTGACGGGCGAAGATGTCATCGTAGCTCTCGGAGGTGTCGACACGGAGGGAGTTGCCGTCCGTGGCGTCGAAAGGTCCGTGGTAGTGGAAGGCTTCTTTATTGGCCTCGGCACATGGCAGGCCCATGCCCTTCATGGTGTTGATGTGCACGGCCACGGCGTGGTCGGCGTCCTTGGCCTGACGGAAGGCCTTGACGAGCGAGGCGATGTCGTTGCCGTCACGGACGTAGATGTATTCGTAGCCGAGCGCCTTGAAGATGTTGTTGGCGGCGGTGCCGTTGGTGGCGCGCAGTTCGGCCAGATGCGTGAAGAGTTCGCCGTGGTTCTCGGCGATGGACATCTGATTGTCGTTGATTACGAGGATGAAGTTCGAGCCGAGCGTAGGCGCGTAGCCGAGGCCTTCGAGAGCCATGCCGCCGCCCAGAGAGGCGTCGCCGATGAATGTCACGACATTCTCCTTGCCGCCCTCGATGTCGCGGGCCTTGGCCAGACCGGTGGCAAGGGATATGGAGGTCGAGGTGTGGCCTACCTCGAAGAGGTCGTACCCGCTTTCGGACGGGCAGGTGTAGCCCGTCACGTCGTCATATCGCGCGGGGTCGAGGAAGGCCGCGATACGGCCCGTGAGCATCTTGTGCACATAGGTCTGATGCGACACGTCGAAGACGAGCTTGTCATCAGGCGCATTAAAGACGTAGTGGAGCGCTACGGTGGCCTCGACCACGCCGAGATTGGGAGCGACGTGTCCGCCGTGGGCGCTGAGCTTGCGGATGAGTATGGCACGGAGGTCGTCGCACAGATGTGCGAGGCCGTCATTATCAAGGCCCTTGATGTCGGCAGGACTATGGAGATTTTCGGGATTTATATTCATTTTAAGTTCAGTTATGCAATCATAGGTATAAACGTTTTCGGGCGTTTTCGGGCGCTATCGGTTGTCGCTTTCACTCTGCAGTGACTGCATCTCGACGAGGCGGCGGTAGTATCCGGCGGCTGCGGGCGCGAGAAGCTCGTCATGCGTTCCAGACTCGACTATGCGTCCCTCGTGCATCACGCAGATAAGGTCGGCACGGCGTATGGTGCTGAGGCGGTGGGCTATGACGATGGTGGTGCGGCCGTCCATGAGCCTGTCGAGGGCCTGCTGGACGAGGGTCTCGCTCTCGCTGTCGAGCGCCGAGGTGGCCTCGTCGAGGATGAGGATGGCGGGATTCTTCAGCACGGCGCGTGCTATGGATATGCGCTGGCGCTGTCCGCCCGACAGACGGCATCCACGGTCGCCGATAGGGGTGTCGTAACCCTGCTCGGTGGCCATGATGAACTCGTCGGCATTGGCTATGCGCGCGGCGGCACGCACCTGCTCGAGAGTGGCGCCCTCGACGCCGAAAGCTATATTGTTGAATATGGTGTCGTTGAAGAGGATGGCTTCCTGATTGACATTGCCCATGAGCGAGCGGAGCTGCGCCACGCTGAGGCTGCGCACATCCTTGCCTCCCACGCGTACGGCACCGGCCGAAGGGTCGTAGAAGCGCGGTATGAGGTCGGCCATGGTGGACTTGCCCGAGCCTGACTGGCCTACCAGCGCCACCGTGGAGCCGGGAGCCACGCGCAGACTCACGTCATGGAGCACATCGACCTGACCGTCGTAGCTGAAGGTCACGCCGTCGAACTCCACGCCAACGGGCTTGCCGTCGGACGGAAGCGCCTCGGGCTCGGCAGGGCTCTGTATGGGATTGACAGCATTCAGAATCTTGTCGACACGCTCCATCGAGGCGAGGCCCTTCTGAATGGAGTACGTGGCCTTGGACAGGTCCTTGGCAGGATTGATGATGCTGTAGAAGATGACCATATAATATATGAAGTCGGCGGCATTGAGATTAGACGTGCCCGAGAGAATCAGCGCACCGCCGAACCACAGGATGATGGCGATGGCCGTCGTGCCGAGAAATTCGCTCATAGGGTGCGCGAGCTGCTGGCGGCGTGCCACGGAGTTCGACAGACGGTAGAACACCTGATTCTCGTCGTGGAAGCGGCGGCGCATCTTGTCCTCGGCATTGAACGCCTTGATGATGCGGAGGCCGCCGAGGGTCTCCTCGATGGTGGACATCAGCACGCCCCACTGGTTCTGCCCTTCGAGCGACTGCCGCTTCAGACGCTTGCCCACGCGGCCCATGACGATGCCGGCCAGGGGCAGGAGTATGAACACGAAGAGCGTCAGCTGCCACGATATGGCTATCATCATGCCCAGGCAGACGATGATCATGACAGGATTCTTGAACATCATGTCGAGCGAGGCCATGATGGAGTTCTCGATTTCGGCCACGTCGCCGCTCATGCGCGCCATGACGTCGCCCTTGCGCTCGACGGTGAAGAATCCGATGGGGAGAGCGGTGATTTTGTCATAGACGTAGTTGCGGATGTCGCGCACGATGCCCGAGCGCATGGGGATGATGAAGTAGGAGCTCAGATAGGCAGTGCCGGTCTTGAAGCCCGTCATCACCACCAGAGCCGCGGCGAGGGCGCCGAGAGTAGCGATAGGCCCGTAGGTAGCTATCAGCTCCTGAGTGTAGTAGTAGAAATTGTTGAACGCCACTTCCTTGAGCGACCCGTCGCCTACGTGCATGAGCGTGTAGTGCGTGGTGTCGATCTTGAAGAGCATCTGAAGGATGGGGATAATCAGCGCGAAGGAGAAGAGCGTCAGGAAGGCCGTCAGGAGGTTGAAGAGTATGTTGAGGGCCAGGTACTTCTTGTACGGCGATACGAAGCGGCGCAGTATGGCGAAGAAATCTTTCATTGCAGTGAGATCAGTGATTGGGGAGCACTTGCCGGGAGGTTGCGCGGGTCGAGCCTCAGGCGCATGCTGTCGGGATAAAGGTTGTTGGCGCGTCGGCCGAGATTCTTGAGGAATCCGAGGGGACGTCCGCCGTAACGGGCCAGGACGAAGCCGCGGGGCAGTCCGTCAGGCACATCGGCCAGACTCTCGCCGCGGAGATATGCCATAGCTCCGGCATAGTCGAGGTCGAGGTGCGGAAAGCTGTCGGCCAAAAGGGCCGACGACAGAGCGAGGTCGTGCGACGGTATCATGTCGCGGCCTTTGACCGTGCCGGCAGTCAGGCCGCCGCGCAGGAGCTGTGTCGCCGAGGCGACTTCGGCGATGAAGGCCTCGTGGCGGCGCGGACGCAGTTCGACGGCACCCTGAGGCCCGGTCACTTCGACGTAGCTGCCGGCGTCGGCTATATGCGAGCGGCAGAAGTCAGAGAGGGGCCTGGACTTGACCCGCGGGCCGGCGGCCTTGCGCGACGCCTCGCCCGGCTTGCGGAACGCGGCTATGAACAGCCCCTCGCCGCGGACATGGCCGGGCGCGAGGCGGTAGCAGTGGAGGCCGGTGTCGATGCCGGGCCACACGCCGTCGAAGGCGAGCAGCCCGAGGTCTATGCTCTCGCCGCCGAGCGTGGAGGCGATGAAAGCGGCGTTCTCCTCGTTCTCGCTGCGGTTGAACGTGCATGTGCTGTATATCAGCACGCCTCCGGGGCGCAGGGCGCGCCACAGCTGCCCGAGGATGTCCTGCTGGATGCGCGCGCAGTCGGCGATGAGTCCGCGCGACCACTGGCGTACGGCTTCTGGCTCCTTGCGCATCATCCCTTCGCCCGAGCACGGAGCGTCTACAGCTATGATGTCGAAAGCCTCGCGGAGCTTGCCGAGACGTCCGGCGTCGCCGCGGCATACCACCGAGGCCGGAGCGCCTTCCTTGACGATATTCTCCAGCAGGATATTTGCACGGTGACGGTCGAGCTCGTTCGACACCACTATGGCATCGGGCGGAAGGGCCTCGACAGCCGCTATGCTCTTGCCGCCGGGAGCGGCACAGGCGTCGAGATAGCGCAGAGACCCGACGCCGTCGAAATAGCGTGCAGCCACTTCGGCCACGGCACGGCCGTAGATCATCGACGAAGCGTCCTGCACGTAATATAGGCCCTGATGCCACGCAGGATCAGCGGCAAAGAGCGGACGCTCAGGCAGATAGAATCCCTGCGGACACCATGCCACAAGGTCGGCCCCGGCCAGTGGCGACGCCCCCTTGAGAGCGTTTGCACGGACGCTGACCGACGGTGCTTCGTCAAGCGCGCGCAGCAGCGGCCCGGCATAGTCCGGTCCGTAGCCTGAAATCATATCCACAAAGTCGTGAGGCAAGTTCGGATTCATACAGCAAAGGTACAATTAATATGTCATATACGCAAGTGGCGGTCAGGAGCTGTAAGTGTGAAAATATTTAACTTAAAGCACGCCGTACAGGAGGGTCGTTTTTATAAAATTTTTATGAAATATTTTTGAAGGAATGGACAAAGAGAAGAATTTTGAAGAAGAATTGACCCATCACACTGTCCTTGTGATAATTAGCTTAATTTCAGCCGATTTACACATGTTCAAGGGTGTAAAACGTACACTTATCCCAACGGCCATAATTAACTTTTCAATCCATATTTTAGTTTATTTTCACTATTAAATGTTTAAAAATATTGCGCGGGCATTTGGTGTGTCAAAGTTTTTAACTAAATTTGCCAACGAATCGTGCATCTTCCATCGGAGATGCCCATTTGCTTGAAAAACCTAAATTACTCTTATACCGAAATAGGTCGACTTCAATTTGTAAGCCAGAAACCGGTTCGGACTCATTTAACCATTGTCTTATGAGAAAACATCTGTATCTGACTTTGCTCCTGCTGGCCGGTGGTGCTTCTTTCGGAAGCCTCCCCGTCTATGGCGATCCGGTGCCTCAGCAAAGCCAAGCGAGTGCCATCATCCAGGGCTCCGTATTAGATGAAAACAACGAACCGGTAATCGGTGCTTCAGTAGCACAGAAAGGCGTCCGCACCAACGCAGTCGCCACCGACGCATTCGGTAACTTCAAGATCCGCGTGCCCAAAGGCGCCCTGCTTGAAGTGTCGTACGTCGGCTATCAGACCATGCAGGTCAAGGCAGCCGACGGCATGACAGTCTATCTGCAGCCCACTACCGAGATGCTCAACGAACTCGTGGCCATCGGCTACGGCTCGCAGAAGCGCGCTAACCTCACGGGCGCCGTCGCCACTGTCGACGTGGCCCGCACCATGGAAAGCCGTCCCCAGCAGGACGTCATGAAGGCCCTCCAGGGCGCAGTCCCCGGCCTTACCATCCTCAACAACACCGGTAACATCGACGGCACCCCCGTCATCAAGATCCGCGGTACAGGCACACTCTCGAACAGCGCCACCTCCAATCCTCTCTACGTGGTGGACGGTGTTGCCATGGACGACATCTCATACCTCAACCCCGAGGAAATCAAGGAAATCTCCGTGCTGAAGGACGCTTCGTCGTCAGCAATCTACGGTAGCCGCGCCGCATTCGGCGTCCTCCTCATCACCACCAAGAGCGGCGAGAAGACTGACCGCATCCAGGTGAAATACTCGAATAACTTCGGCTGGAGCCAGGCAACTGTGCTTCCCGAAATCCACAACAGCGTCAACTCGCTCGAAGCCATGATCGAAGCATCTAAGATGCTCGGCAAGGATCAGGGCGAATTCTTCGGCATGTATTACACCGACATCCTGCCCTACGCACGCAAGTGGTACGAGCAGAACAGCGGCAAAATCACCGAATACCGCGAAGCTCGTCCCTACGTTGACGAAAACAACGTCGGCGACTACTACGTGGACGAGAACGGACGCAACTTCCTCCCCTACGGCGACTATGATATCAACAAGATATTCATGAACAACGCCGCTCCGAGCAACCAGCACAACGTCAGCATCAACGGCACCACGGGCCGCGCCACATTCAACCTGGCATTCGGCTACGCCAAGCGTCAGAGCCTTGTGAACTTCAACCCCGACCAAGCCACACGCTACAACGCCAAGGCCGACCTCACCCTCGACCTGACAAGCTGGCTGCAGGCAGGCGCACGCTTCAGCTACTCACAGCGCGACATCGTGACGCCCAACTGGGGCTCGAACACCTACGGTACCATCTGGCGCTTCCCCGGATTCTATCAGATGCTGGGCTGGCGTGCCGACGCCGACGGTGTGCCCGTTGACTTCCAGAACCAGATCGCATATCTGAAGCAGGCCGCCCCGACTCCCGTCACAAAGACCTACACCCGCATGCAGGCATGGGCACGCGCCCAGATCATCAAGGGCCTCTCGCTGAACGCCGACTTCACCTACGCCATCTACACCACCAACAGCGACTACGCTTACCTGCCGGCTATCTCATGGCCGAGCTGGGGCCGCAACCTGTCGGTGCCCACCTACTGCGTGAACCCCGCCTCGACCACTTCGACCAAGAACAGCGGCCGCGGCACACGCTGGACCATGAACGTCTACGGCCAGTATGACCTCACCGTAGCCAACGACCACAACTTCAAGCTGATGCTCGGCTCGAACGTGGAGCAGAACCGCTACGGCTGGTTCCAGGCCCGCACCAAGCAGCCTCTTGACTTCAACCTCCCCGCCCTCAACCTCTACGAAGGCGACCTCGTGGCTCCTCTGAACGAAGACAACCACTGGGCAACGGCAGGCTTCTTCGGCCGCTTCAACTACGACTACAAGGGCATCTACCTCCTCGAGTTCAACGGCCGCTACGACGGTTCGTCCAAGTTCCCCGAACAGGACCAGTGGGCATTCTTCTCGTCGGGTTCGGTAGGCTACCGCTTCTCCGAAGAAGCATACTTCGAGCCTCTGCGCAAGTGGTGGAGCAACGGTAAGATCCGCGCATCGTTCGGCGAAATCGGCAACGAGGCCGTGGGCAACAACCGCTTCATCTCGACCATCGGCGTAAAGAACATCGACTACCTGAACACCTCGACCGGCGTCCTCATGAGCGCAGCCTCGATGCCTACCCTCGTATCCTCCTCGCTGACCTGGGAACGCATCCGCACCACCGACGTCGGCATCGACTTCGGCTTCCTGGACAACGCCATCAACGGTAGCTTCGACTGGTTCCAGCGCGACACCAAGGACATGCTCGCTCCCGGCGTGACCCTCCCGGCTACCCTCGGCGCATCGGCTCCTTACGGCAACCAGGGTTCGCTCCGCACCCGCGGCTGGGAACTCAGCCTCGGCTGGAACGACAGCTTCGGTGACTTCGACGTATACGCCAGCTTCAACATAAGCGACGCCACCACAAAGATCACCAAGTGGACCAACGAGACCAACTCGCTCTCGGGCAACTACACCGGCGCAGAGTACGGAGCCATCTACGGCTTCAAGACTGACCGCTACTTCACCAAGGACGACTTCATGACCAACGCCGACGGCTCGTTCATGAAGAACGAGAAGGGCCAGTTCATCTTCAAGGAAGGCATCGCCGACCAGCACGGACTCGAACAGGGCAACTTCCACTACGGCCCCGGCGACGTGAAGTACGTCGACGTTAACGGCGACGGCAAGATCGACGGCGGCGCAGGTACTGCCGAAGACTGCGGCGATATCGTGAAAATCGGTAACAACCTCCCCCGCTACGAATACGGCTTCCACATCGGCGGCGCATGGAAAGGCATCGACCTCGACATCTTCTGCCAGGGCGTAGGCAAGCGCGACATGTGGACGGTATCGTCAATGGTAGTGCCCTTCACCCAGTCTGCCAACGATATCTACTATGACGGCTTCGAATCGCACAACAGCGTCATCTACGACAACGACTGGAACATCATCGACTACGTTGTGGATCAGAACAACACCTATCCGCGTCTGTATCCCGGCTGCTACGCCAACAACAACGTGCCCGGCCTCTCGCTCCCCGGCCAGAACAACTACATTCCCCAGTCGCGTTATCTCCAGGACATGAGCTACCTCCGCGTGAAGAACATCACCGTGGGCTACACCCTGCCGGCGGATATCACCAAGAAGGCATTCATCCAGCGCGCACGCATCTACTTCAGCGGCGAGAACCTCTTCTTCCTGCACCGCGCCAACACCAGCTTCGATCCTGAAATCGTAACCACCGAATGGTCGGGCGCCAACACCATCGGCCGTACCAACCCGATACAGCGTACCTACTCCTTCGGTATCCAGCTCACGCTCTAATCCTTAAAAACTCAGCAAACAAATGAAAAAGTCAATTATACTGTCTGCTATGGTAGCGGCCGCTCTGGGAATGACTTCGTGCGACGACTTCCTGAACGACAACCGTTATCCCCTCGACCAGCAGACCAACAACCCCTCCTACTGGGAGAACGAGGCCAACGTGCAGAAGCAGTGCGACAACCTCTACCTGCAGTTCGGAGGCTATGACATGAGCAGCTTCTACTTCGCCACCGGAAGCGACAACAACGGCTCGGGCACAGGCGGCGGCTTCGTAAACTGGCACAACGTGAACATCCCGGCGAAAGCCAGCTCGTGGAACGACCGCTGGAAAGTCATCCGCCAGTGCTGCTACATCATCGACAACGTGAACAGCACCGCCCTGGTAGACTCGAAGAAGAACCGCTTCGCCGGCATCGCCCGCATGATTCGCGCCCAGCAGTACTACCGCCTGGTACGCGCCTATGGCGACGTGCCCTACGTAGCCCACGTGCTTGACCCGGCAGAGACCGCCGAACTCGAGCAGCCCCGCATGGACCGCGACCTGGTGATGGACAAGGTCTACGAGGACCTCAAGTTCGCATCCGAGAACATCGGCTCCGGCTCCAAGACCACATGGAGCAGCGACCAGGCTCTGGCAATGCTTGCCGAAATAGCCCTCTACGAAGGCACCTACTGCAAGTACCGCACACAGGCCGAGAACTACAAGGCAGCCGACCCCGCACGCGCCAAGACCTATCTGGAGTATGCAGCGGCAGCAGCCAACGAGCTCATGGGCAAAGGCTACTCGCTGAACGACTCCTACATCGGCAACTACAACTCCGTATCGCTCCAGAACAATCCTGAAATGATCTTCTGCAAGGCTTACAAGGAAGCGACCCTCACACACGACCAGATTCGCTACACCGTGCGCTCGACCCAGATCGCCGGCATGAGCAAGGACGCTTTCGACAGCTATCTCTTCAAGGACGGCAAGCCTCTGGCTTCGACCACATGTGTCAAGGATGACGCTCCCGTCATCAAGGACGGCATCGCCGCCGGCACCGACGACAAGATTCTCTACCTCGCCGACGTCCTCGCACAGCGCGACGGCCGCCTGGCTCAGACCATCGACACCGTTGTCTGCTACGGCACAGCTCCTACAGCCGACGCTCCCGGCACCGGCATGGTATGGTCGCGCGCAGGCTCGGACAACCTCTCCTCGTCCACCGGCTACCTCACCCGCAAGTTCGACAACACGGACATTCCTCTGGACTACCGTCTGCAGAGCAACTACACCTGGGCTCCAGTCTACTGGCTCTCGTACATCTACTGTATCTACGCTGAAGCCAAGGCCGAACTCGGCACTCTCACCGACGCCGACCTGAACGCCTCGATCAACAAGCTCTATGCACGCGCAGGTCTTCCCAATCAGACAGTGGCATCTCTGACGGCCATCAACGACCCGGCCAACAACATGGGCGTGTCGAGCCTCATCTGGGAAGTGCGCCGCTGCCGCCGCTGCGAGCTCATGTTCGACGCAGACTTCCGCTACTGGGACCTCATCCGCTGGCACCAGCTCGAGAAGATGGACACCAACAAGTATCCCAACATCCGTCTGGGCGCCAACGTGAAGAACGGTACTGCAACTGCCTTCACCAGCCTCGTAGGTGACTACGTACAGGCAACTCCGGGCAACAACCGCGTCTTCGAGGCCCGTCAGTACCTCTACCCCATCCCCACCGACGAAATCACCCTCAGCCACGGCAACCTGACCCAGAACGCACTCTGGAAGTAAGCGGCTGAACCACATCACACAGCAGACGCCCCCGAAGAGCTTGCTCCCGGGGGCGTCTTTCATTGAGGTCTTTTATATATGAAGTCGACCCTCACGGGCCGGAATCTTTCAGAAATTTGCACATGTAAGTTCCTGCGCGATATCACGGATGGCTTTCTGCAGCTTCTGATACTGCTTCTCTCCGGCGTTGGCCACTCCCGAAGTGTACTTACGCATCAACGACGGATTTATACCGGCACGCTCAGCGATTTTCGATACATTCAGGAAATCGAAGTACTCAAAGAACGACTTCATGTCATAATGATAGACGAAGTCAAGCTCTACAGGGGCCTTGCCTTCCGAAACAAGGATATCCCTTATTTCTTCATAAGCATGCAGCATATCGGCCTTGGCTTCAGCAGGACTGTCACCGAAACCGAACAGCCCGAAGTCCGGGACGTCCTCTACCATATAGCAGGAACATCCGCCATCCTTGGCCATCTCAAAAACTATATTCGCTCTCATAGGCGTAGAAAAAGTATTACTCTAAGGAAAAGGAGGCCGGATAACCTCCGTTATTCTTAACAACATACAGACAACTTTTGTTATGAAGAGCCGGGGGATGGCATCCCCCCGGCCTGTCTGAACTCAAGGCTGTCACGGTCTTCTGACTCCGGACAGCCGGCGAATACTGCGTTCGGTCGACGGAGGAACTTCCTTTGAGCCGTGATGACCCATCGGAAATTTCTTATCCGTCAATGGAGAATACCATATCAAATGGTTCCCTCCTTTCCGAATCACAAAGCATCCTGCGGCCTGCAACTCGGCCTCTAATTCGGAATACTTCATAAATAAAAGAACTCATGTTGTTAACAACGATGCAAAGGTAGCATTTTTGCTCCATAAAAGCAAATAATTTTCAAAGGAATAGCAACCACGGTTTCCGCAACCACGGTTGCTATTCTTTATTCAGCCTGATGGCTGTGTACAGCATTTTTTGCATCCGGATTACAAATCTATCGGCAAAATGTGAGGCGATAGTTTAAAAAATCACAAAAAGTGGAGAGAGATAGCTGACATCTCATTCCTTTTGAATACATTTGCGCCGTATTCACTTCCTTCCCCTGTCAGCGAACCTTTAAACGGACCGTGATGTTTGTATTCTGATATAATATTCATCACTGTCGTATTGCCGTATCTAAAAACTTATCTATTATGGCACTCCGAAACGCATTTTCCGCCGTCGAAGGCGCAAGCAAGAAAAAGAAAAACCTCATCACGGGCATCGTCATCGCTATTGCGGTCATAGCCGCAATACTCATCTTCGTATTCACCCGCAAGAAGGAGGTTCCCGTCGATATGCCCGTGGTCGCCGTCGAAAAGGTAGGCACGGGCGACGTGAACATATACAGCGAGTATGTGGGACGCATCCGCGCCCAGCAGTTCGTGGAAATCCGCGCACGCGTGGAGGGCTTCCTCGAGCGTATTCTCTTCGAGGAGGGCACGCAGATAAAGAAAGGACAGACGCTGTTCGTCATCGACCCGAAGGTCTATCGCTCGCGCGCCGAGAAAGCCCGCGCACAGCTCAAGAAGGCCAAGGCAAACGCCCGCAAGGCCGAGCGCGACCTTGAGCGCATACGCCCTCTATACGCGCAGAACGCCGCATCGCAGCTTGACCTCGACAACGCCGAGGCCGCCTGCGAGAGCGCTCAGGCCGAGGAAGCCGTGGCTCAGGCCGACCTTACTCAGGCAGAACTCACGCTGGGCTACACGCAGGTGACCAGCCCCATCGCCGGCTACATCTCGGAGCGCAGCGCCGACATAGGCACGCTCGTAAGCCCCTCGGGCAAGTCGCTGCTGGCAACGGTGGTGAAGAGCGATACGGTGCTGGTGGACTTCTCCATGACATCGCTGGACTACCTCAAGAGCAAGGAGCGCAACGTGAAGTTCGGCCAGGGCGACAGCACCCGTCAGAACGCCTATGTGACGGTGACGCTGGCCGACGGCACCACCTACCCCTACCGCGGCAACGTGGACTTCGCGTCGCCGCAGGTCGACCCGTCGACGGGCACGTTCTCTGTGCGCGCCGAGATGCCCAACCCTGACCATACCCTGCTCCCGGGCGAATTCACGCGCGTGAAGGTGCTCATCGACGTCCGCAAGGATGCCGTGGAGGTGCCCTCGAAGGCCCTCGAGATAGAGAAGGGCGGCGCATACGTCTACGTGGTGCGCCCCGACAGCATAGTCGAGCGACGGTTCATCGAGACCGGTCCCGAGATGGACAACAAGATAATCGTCGAACGCGGCCTCGACCCCGGCGAGGAGATTGTCGTGGAAGGCTACCACAAGCTGCATCACGGCATGAAGGTACGGCCGGTAACGGTAGCCGACACCACGGCCGCCGCCATGCAGCCGACACCGGCGGTGCCGGCTGACTCAACCAAGGTCCAACGATAAACGCACAAAAGCGATGAAAAAGAATTTTTTCCTTGACCATCCGGTATTCTCGATAGTCATCTCGATAGTCATCGTGATACTCGGCGCCATCGGTCTGGTGATGCTTCCTGTGGACCAGTATCCGCAGATAGTGCCGCCGGTGGTGCGCGTGTCGGCATCCTATCCCGGAGCCGACGCCATGACGGTGACTCAGGCCGTGGCCACGCCTATCGAGCAGGAGCTTAACGGCACCCCGGGCATGATATACATGACCTCGACCAGCTCCAACGCCGGCGGCTTCTCGGCCATCGTGACCTTCGACATAGGTGTCGACCCCGAGCTCGCCGCCGTGGACATACAGAACCGCGTGAAGAAGGCCGAGAGCCGTCTGCCGGCCGAAGTGGTGCAGAACGGCATCAGTATCGAGAAGCAGACCGCCAACAAGCTGCTCACCATCACACTGCTCTCCTCCGACCCGAAATACGACGAAATCTACCTCTCGAACTACGCCACGCTGAACGTGCTCGACCTCCTGCGCCGCGTGCCCGGCGTGGGCAGCATCAGCAATGTGGGCAGCCGCTACTACGCGATGCAGATATTCGTGCAGCCTGACAAGATGGCCGACATGGGCATATCCGTGTCCGACATACAGAACGCCCTGAAGGACCAGAACCGCGAGTCGGCAGCCGGAGTCCTCGGTCAGGCGCCGATGAACGGCATCGACCTGACGGTGCCTATCATAGCGCGCGGACGTCTGTCGTCGGTGGCTGAATTCGAGGACATCGTCATCCGCGCCGCCGAGAACGGCACCGTCATCCGCCTGAAGGATGTGGCGCGCGTGTCGCTCGAGGCATCGAGCTACTCCACCGAGAGCGGTATCAACGGCGGCAACGCCGCCGTGCTGGAAGTGAACATGCTTCCGGGCTCCAATGCCATGGACGTGGCCGGCCAGGTGAAGAAGACGATGGAGGAAATCAGCAAGACATTCCCCGAAGGTCTCTCCTACTCCATACCCTTCGACATGACCACATACATCTCCGAGTCAATCCACCACGTGTACCGCACCTTCTTCGAGGCCCTGCTGCTGGTGATTCTCGTAGTGTTCCTGTCGCTGCAGAACTGGCGCGCGACGCTCATCCCCATAATAGCGGTGCCTATCTCGCTCGTCGGCACCTTCGGCGTGATGCTGATATTCGGCTTCTCGCTCAACCTGCTCACGCTGCTGGGCCTCATCCTGGCCATCGGCATCGTAGTGGACGACGCCATCGTGGTGGTCGAGAACGTGGACCGCATCATGGAGAAGGACCACTGCCCGCCCAAGGAAGCCACGCGGCGCGCCATGGAGGGCCTCGGCAGCGCCCTGATAGCCATGTCGCTGGTGCTGTGCGCGGTGTTCGTCCCCGTCAGCTTCCTGCCCGGCATCACCGGCACGCTCTACCGCCAGTTCACGGTGACCATCGCCGTGTCGGTCATCATATCGACCATCGTGGCGCTGACCCTCTCGCCCGTGATGTGCTCGATGCTGCTTAAGCCTCAGAGCCACCGCCGCAAGCCGAAGTTCTTCCGTCTGATCAACTACTGGCTGGCACGCGGCACGCGCTTCTACTGCAAGATGACAGGCCGCGCCGTGGCCCGTCCGCGCCGCATGCTGACGGCCTTCGGACTCTCGCTGGTATTCATCTACGTGGCCAACATGCTCGCGCCGTCGAGCTTCATGTCGCCCGAGGACCAGGGATACTTCACCGTCGAGCTCGAGCTCCCCGAAGGCGCCACCATAGAGCGCACACGCGCGGTGACCGACCGCGCGCTGGCCTTCCTGCAGGCCCAGCCCGAAGTGGACTACGTACTCAACGTGACGGGCTCGTCGCCGCGCACGGGCACCAACCAGGCCCACTCGACGCTGACGGTCATCCTCAAGCCCTCGGGCGAGCGCGGCGAGAACTCGCTGGCCGAGCTGCGCGACCGAGCGCGTGCCGAGTTCGACACCTACCCCGAGGCCCGCGCTTACTTCTTCACTCCGGCCATCATCCCGGGCCTCGGTACGTCGGGCGGCTTCGAGATGGTGCTCGAAGCACGCGGCGACGCTACTTACAACGACCTGGTGCGCGCCGTCGACACCCTGCGCGCCTATGCGGCCGAGTGTCCGCAGTTCGCCGGACTGTCGACATCGCTCCAGAGCGACATTCCGCAGCTCTTCTTCGACGTGGACCGCGACCAGGCCAAGCTGCAGGGCGTGCCGATGAACGACATTTTCTCGACCATGAAGGCCTTCACAGGCTCGGTATACGTGAACGACTTCAATATGTTCAACCGCATATACCGCGTATACCTCCAGGCCGAGGCTCCATACCGAGCCAACCGCGGCAACCTGAACCTCTTCTCCGTGCGAGGACGCGACGGCAGCATGGTGCCCGTGACCTCGCTCGGCACGACGCACTACACCTCGGGCCCGGGGTCGATCAAGCGCTTCAACATGTTCAACTCGGCCACGATATCGGGCGAGGCCGGCAGCGGCTACTCCACCGGTCAGGCCATGGAGAAGCTTGAAGAAATCGTGCGCACCCATCTGCCCGACAATATAGGCGTGGAGTGGTCGGGCCTCTCCTATCAGGAGAAGCACAGCAGCGGCAACACGGGCATGGTGCTGGCACTGGCATTTCTCTTCGTGTTCCTCTTCCTGGCGGCGCTGTACGAGAGCTGGACCGTGCCGCTGGCGGTCATCCTGTCGCTGCCCGTGGCAGGCGTGGGCGCATATCTGGGCATTCTCGTATGCGGTCTTGAGAACAACGTCTACTTCCAGATCGGTCTGGTGATGCTGGTGGGCCTTGTGGCCAAGAACGCCATCCTCATCGTGGAGTTCGCCAAGGAGGAAGTGGAGAAAGGCGCCACGGCCCTCCGCGCGGCCCTCACGGCGGCACGCCTGCGCTTCAGACCCATCGTGATGACCTCGCTGGCCTTCATGCTCGGTCTGCTCCCCCTCGTGTTCGCCTCCGGACCCGGCTCGGCGGCACGCCGCGACATAGGTACGGGCGTCTTCTTCGGCATGCTCGTGGCCATCACGGCCGGCATAGTCTTCGTGCCGTTCTTCTTCGTACTCATTGACAAAATCAAGCACCGTCTGCGCAAAAAATGAAAGCACTATTCCGATACATCATACCGGCCCTGCTCCCGGTCGCCCTGGCGGCGTGCTCGGGGACCAAGGGCCTTACGCCCGTCAGGCTCGACACCCCGGCGGCGGTCGCCACAGGCGAGAACGTCGTCGACAGCGCGTCGGTGGCCGACATAGACTGGTGGAAACTGTACACCGACCCGTCGCTGAAATACATCATCGAGGAGACGCTGCGGCACAACCGCGACCTCGAGGCCGCCGCCGCACGCGTGCAGCAGATGTACGAGCTCTACGGCGTGTCGAAGGCCAATTTCATGCCTACCCTGAGCGGCAGCGTGCTCGCCGACAACGAGACCAACGACTACCACGGCGAGCCGCACAAGTCTGACCAGGAGTTCGACCTCAAGGCGACGCTCAGCTGGGAGGCCGACCTGTGGGGAGGCCTGGGCTGGGCAAAAAAACGCGGTCTGGCCAACTATCTGGAGTCTGTCGAGAATGCCCGCGCCATGCGCATCACGCTGATAGCCGAGGCTGCCTCGGCATACTTCCGCCTGCTGGCGCTCGACAACGAGCTGGACATAGCGCGCCGCACGCTCTACACCCGCGAGGAATACCTGAAGAAGGCGAAACTGCGCTTCGAGGGCGGCCTCACTCCCGAGACGGTCTACCAGCAGGCCAAGGTGGAGCACGCCACCACGGCGGCGCTGATTCCGGGCCTGGAGCGGCAAATTGAGGTGCAGAAGAACGCCATAGCCCTCCTGATGGGCCGCTTCCCCGACGATGAGGTGTTCCGCGGCAAGCTGGACTTCGACTATGATTCGGTGACGGCCATCCCGGTGGGCATCCCCTCGCAGCTGCTGCAGCGGCGCCCCGACGTGCGCGCCTCCGAAGCCGCGCTGAAGTCGGCGCTGGCCAATGTGGGCGTGACCTATGCCGACCGCTTTCCGCGGCTGCGCATATCGCTCACGGGCGGTCTTGAGAACGACGAGCTGCGCGGATTCTTCCAGTCGCCGTTCTCCTACGTGGTAGGGTCGATAACGGGCACGATACTCGATTTCGGCCGCAACAAGCGGAAGTACCGCGCCTCTATCGCCGCTTATGAGCAGAGCCGCGCGCGCTATGAGCAGTGCGTGCTGAACGCTTTCCGCGAGGCCGACGACGCTGTCATCACGTTCCGGCTCGTCAATCAGGCGGTGGAACGCAAGCGCGAGCTTCTCGACGCTGCCGGCGAATACACGCGCCTGGCCTATGCGCAGTACAATATGGGCGTGATAAACTATATCGACGTGCTCGACGCCCAACGCCGCTACTTCGACGCGCAGGTAGGATTCAGCAATGCTGTGCGCGACCGCTATCTCGCCCTGGTCAATCTCTACAAGTGCCTCGGCGGCGGCTGGGAGTGACTCCCTTTTCGGACAGAACTTTTGTGGACAGGAGGACAGATTCGTTCCTCCTGTTTTTTTGGTTCTGTTTTGGGACAGGAGAACAGGAGGACAAGAGTGTGAGTCGCTATAGGTCAAGTCATTATAAAAATCTTTCTCTGTAAAGAAAAAAATGGCATTTTTTCTTTCTCTGCAAAGAAAGATTTTAGTCGAGGGTGTTGCAGAACTTCCTCGTGACTTAAAAAACACCGTGACTTAAAAGACTCCTGTTCCTCCTGTTCTCCTGTCTGAAATAGCTGTCCAAAATATCTGTCTGAAAACAGGGGCGACGAAATGAAAGCGCCACAGGTCCGTGCGGGCCTGTGGCGCTGTTATTCATGCGGGCGTGGTGTGATTACCAGCCGGGGTTATTTTTGAGTTCAAGACCCTTGGCGTTGTAGAGGCTGATGATGTTGGAGCCAAGAGGCTGGAGGTAGTAGCGGTCGTTGAACACGCGGGTCTCGAGGGTAGTGGAATTGCGGGCACCGTTGATGTAGCCGTTGTCGGTGAATGTACCTGCGAGCTGCTCTGCCGAAGCACCGCTGACGTTAGCACCGAGAGTGATGTCAATGTGCTCGGGCTTGGTGGTGTCGAGGAGGTCGAGCTTGTGCCAGCGGATGAGATCCCAATAGCGGTGGTTGTGGTCGAACATGAGTTCGCTGCGGCGGAGACGACGGATTTCCCACAGGAGGCTCGATACGCCCATGTTGTTGGCAGGGTCATTCATCGACTCGAGGTAAGCCTTGCTGAGGTTCGAGGTGTCGATCTTGGCACGCTCCCAGAGAGGCTTCATGCACTTGGTGATGTCGCCGTCGGTGAGTTCGCCCAGCTCGGCACGTGCCTCGAGGTAATCGCAGTATGTGTATGCGAGCCAGTAGATGGGAGCACACTCGGAGTTGGCGCCGTTCTTGATAGTAGCATCATAAGAAGCGCCGGGGTTGATGTACTTCTTGATGGTGTAGCCGGTGGTCGACGAGAGAGCGTTCGAGTTGGGACGACGGAAGGATACCACGTCACCGAAAGCGAGCTGCGGGTCGATGGTCTGTGCCAGACGGTCGTCGCGGACAGCCAGGAGGGCGCTGATGTCGAAAGTGCCGTCTTCGGTGATGGTGGGCAGGTCGGTGGTGTCGTACGAAGTGAGGGCCTTGGGCTTGCCGTCCTTGAAGAGATAGGAGTCGAAGGCGGACTTGGTCATACCGAGAATCTTCGTTTCGGTGCTCAGGTACGATGCGCAGGAGTGACCGAGGTCAGCGGAGTAGGCGCGGGCGAAGATGATTTCGGTGTTGGACAGTAGCGACGGAGTGCCGTTGAGATATGAGATGTAGTTGTCGAGGTAGTTGGCGCTGAGGCTGTAGCCCTTCTCCATGAGGGCGTTGCAAGCCTTGACTACTTCGGCGTAATACTTCTTGGCACGTGCCTCGTCCTTCTGGTGGTAGCGAGCGTAGGCAGCCTCGTAGAGACAGATTTCCGACTTCATGGCGTTGGCCAGGTCGACACTGAACTCCAGCTTGCCGTCCTTGGCGAGGATGTTGTTCACGGCGAAGTCGAGGTCTTCGAGGACGAAGTCCATGACGGTGTTGCGGTTCACGCGTTCGCCGTACACTTCGGGCGAGTCGGGGTTGAGGACTTCGGTCACCAGAGGCACATCACCGAGATTACGTACGAGGTCGTAGTACTGCATGGCGCGGATGAGACGGCCCTGGGCTATGCAGTCGTTGTTCTCGGCGGCATTGCTGAGGTTGGTGTAGTTGATGATGTAGTTGCACCGGCGGATTTCGGCGTAGCTTGCATCCCACACGCTGTTTGCCGACGGAACCTTCTGATAATTCCATGTGGAGAAGCTCACCGTGGCACCGGAGCCTATCGAGGAGCACTGGTCATCGCTGAGCGAGCGGTACCAGAAGTCATTCACCCACGAAGTGGTGGCACCATATCCCGTGAAGTTGGGATAGAGGGTGGCTATCTGAGCCTGGACATTGACCTTGCTTGTCCAGTAGGCGGGATTGTCGGTCTGCTTATCCAAAGGATAGCGGTTGTCGTCGAGGAAGTCGTTGCAGCTCGTGAGTCCTGCGGCAGCCACGGCGATAAGACCAAAGATTATATGTTTTTTCATTGTCGTTTCCTTTGAAGATTAGAAAGTTACCTGAAGACCGAAGCTGTAGCTCTTCATCGTGGGGTGGTTGCGGCCGAAACCGTAGAGACCTTCGCTCACACCGCCATGAACCTCGGGGTCGAGTTTGAACTTGCCTGCTCCATTGTAGATGAAGAAGGGATTCTCGGCGCTGAAGTAGATGCGGGCCTTCTGGATGTAGGCCTTGGTGGTGAGGCTGGCAGGAAGGGTGTAACCTAAGGTTATGTTCTTCATGCGGAGGTAGGCCATGTTGACGATGTAGCGGTCGTTGCAGGTAAAGTTGTTCCAACCCTGATGGCAAGTGTTGGTCATGAGGTCGTTATAACCCATGTCACCTGTGGTGAGGTTAGGATACTTGTTGTTCTGGTCGATGATGTAGTCGATGATCTTGCCGTTTTCGTCGGTCACGTAGCTGTTGTAGCTGGTCTGGTGCTCGAAGAGACCGGAGTTGGACTGAGCGAAGGGCTGAACGAAGTTACTGGTCACCCACATAGCGCGCTTGCCTACGCCCTGGAAGAAGAGGTCGATGTCGAAACCCTTCCATGCGGCGCCGAGGCGGAAGGAGTATTCATAGCGCGGCATGGCGTTGCCGATGACCTTGAGGTCGCCGTGGTTGGCGAGAGTACCGACAGGTATCTTGTTGCCGTCGGCGTCAACCATGTTGGGATCACCGTCGTTGATGACACCGTCGCCGTTGCGGTCAACGAACTTCACGTCGCCGGGGCCGAAGTGGAAGCTGCCTTTCTTATATTCAAGATAGGACTGGTCGGCCACACCCTGTGCGTACTGCCAGATACCGTTAGCATCCTGACCGGAGAAGTCCGACTTCTCGAAGTAGCGGTCGACCTCGAAGCCCCAGATGTCGCCGTAGGTCTGACCTTCATAGAAGCGGTAGCCGCCTTCGCCGTAGTAGTAGGAGTAGAGAACCTTGTTCGCGTTGTTGGCCCACTTGGTGACCTTGGACTTGGCATCGCCGATGCTGGCGGTGGCCCATACGTCCCAGTCGCCGAAGGAGTGGTTCCAGTTGACGGAGAGTTCCCAGCCGTTGGTGCGGAGCGTGCCGGCGTTCTCGGTAGGAGCGGAAGCACCGAGGGTCGAAGGCAGAGGCATACCGGGAGCGAGCATGTCGCGGGTCTCGCGGTTGAACCAGTCGAAGGTCACGTTGAGCGAGTTGTTGAGGAAGCCGAGGTCAACACCTACGTCGGTGGTCACGACGCGTTCCCAGGTGAGGGAGTTGTTGACCAGCGTAGGCATCGTGGCGCCGTTGAGCTTGGTGCCGGAGGCGTTCACCCAGTTGACGTTCTGGTTGCCGGGGGTGATGGTGGAGATGAAGACGTTGGTACCTACGTTCTCGTTGCCGAGGTGACCGTAGGATGCGCGGAGCTTACCGTTGCTCCACCACTCGCTGACGGGCTTGAAGAAGGGTTCTTCAGAGAAGCGCCAGCCTGCGGAGAACGAGGGGAAGACTGCCCACTGCTTGTTGGCGGGGAAGCGGGTCGAGCCGTCGTAGCGGAGGTTGGCTTCGACGAGATAGCGGTTCATGAAGTCGTAGTTCACACGGCCGAAGAAACCTGCCGTAGCGCTGTGGCCCGAACCACCGGTGATGGTGAAGTCTGAAGCCTGTGCGCCGTAGGTGAGGTCGAGGTCGATGAGGTCGAGGTCATAGCGGCCCTTGTGCTGTGCGTAGAGATTGTCGTAGGTGTAACGCTCTGCGGTGAAACCGGCCATCACCTTGAGGTTGTGAGCCTGGTTGAAGGTCTTGGCGTAGGTAGCGAAGACGTTGGTGGTCCAGCGGTCCATGTCATTCTTGCGGCCGCGTACGAGCGTCCGGTCCTGAGCGGTCAGACCGTTCTCAGGTGTAGGCCATGTATTGACCATCCAGGGTATACCGCCCCATGCCCATGTCTCCTGTACGGCCCACGAAGCCTTGGTGTCGGCGCTGCGGAAGTCGTAGGTGAAGTCGGCGTTAAGGGTGAGGCCCTTGATGATCTCGGCCTGCAGCCATGCCTGGAGGCGCGTCTGACGGGTGCGGGTGCGGTCGGTGGGGGCGAGGATACGTTCGCTCAGAGTGTTCTGGAAGTAGCGCTCGATACCGGTCTCGGGGTCGGTCATCGTACCCCAGTTCGACACGAAGGGAGCCCAGCGCATGGCGTACTGGAGGGTGTTGCTCGGGGTGTTGGGTTCCTTGTAGTCACGCTGGGTGAAGCTGATGCGTGTGCCTGCCTTGAGCCAGTCGGTGATGCCGGTGGAGATGTTGGCGTTGACCATGTACTGCGAGAGCTTCTCGGGCTCGTAGCGCATCATGTTCTCACGGCCGTCGTAGCCGAAGCTGAGGCGGTACTGAGTGCGGCCGCTTGTGCCTTCGAGGCTGACGTTGTGCTTCTGCTGCGGAGCCCAGCGGTATACTGTCTCGTTCATGTCCCAGTCGGCGTAGCGGATGATCTTGCCGTCGACGATGCGGTAGTCACCGATGTTGTTCTCGTCCTGATAGGGCTGGAGAGCGACGATGCGGTCGTAGCGGTCGCCGTGCTGCTCATACCACTTCTCGAACCAGGGAATCATCTCGGAGTAGAGCATGTCGCCGACAACGGACTTGTTCGAGCCGAGTCCGCGGTAGTAGGGCTGAAGCGAAGCGTAGGCATCCTCGACGGAGCTTACGAAGTTGGGGAGGACGGTCGGGGTGCTCCAGGCGAAGTTGGCGCTGTACGAAACGCTGACCTTGTCCTGCTTTGCGGCAGCCTTGGTGGTGATGAGGATGACACCGAAGGATGCGCGGGCACCATATACTGCGGCCGAAGCGGCATCCTTGAGGACGCTGATGTCCTGGATGTCGTTGGGGTCGATGAAGTCAAGATTGTCGACAGGCACACCGTCGACTACGATAAGCGGGCTGGAAGCACGGCCATTGGTGAGCGATCCGACGCCGCGGATGCGGATGCCGGAGGAGCTGTTGATGTCACCGCTGGTCGATGTGATGGTAAGACCGGGAACAGCACCCTGAAGTGCTTTGGTCACGTCCGCTACGGGGCGGCTTTCCATGGTGCGTGCCACGTCGACAGTGGAGACAGCACCGGTGAGGTTGGCACGCTTCTGCGTACCGTAGCCGACTGCCACAACTTCGTTGAGCATCTCGGTAGTGGGCTGGAGGTAGATGGTCATACCGTCGGCGGCCTTGATGTCCATGGTCTGGTAGCCTACGTACGACACCTCAAGCGTAGCTCCCTTGGGGACGCGGATCTTGAAGTTACCGAAAGCGTCGGTGGCGACGGCATTTGTGCGGACGCCTTTCTGAACAACGGATGCACCAATCACGGGTTCGTTGTTTTCATCTAAGACTGAGCCCTGGATAACAGCGCTCGTTTGGCTTTGCTGAGGCACCGGTTCGCCATAGACGGGAAGACTCCCGAACGAAGCTCCGCCGGCCAGCAAAAGCAAAGTCAGATACAGATGTTTTCTCATAAGTTAAGTGTTAGTTATATCCGGAATGGTTTCAAGCCTACAAGGTGAGACTGACCTTTTCCCGGCAAAAGAGCATTATGTTTTTGTCTGTATTTGTGTATTTATCGGAGATGGTCCGATTTTTTTTCGGTGACAAAATTAGTTAATATTTATGACAGCCAAAATTTAATTATGATGTTTTACAACATAAAATCGTAAAAATTCTTTAATTAATGACCTTAATACTTAACAGAACCGGTCCCGTTTCAGCCTCCGCACCCCTGCGGACCACCCGTTGCTGCCATATATTTACATCTATCAGACAACAATTTACGGTAACAAAACGTTAAAAAGCGAAAAGGTGCCGGACGGCTCTGGCGCTTTCACAAAAAATTTTATAAAAAACATACGAAAGCTGATTGGCTTCTGCCGAAATGAGCTATCTTTGCAGAATAAAAACAGCCCAGCATACGACATGAAACATATACTCACAGTGCTCACACTTGTCATGGCGGCAAGCACGCTGAGCGAAGCGTCGGCACAGACGACGCGACACGAAAAGTCATTCGGACCGAGCATAGGCTACGTCAGCCGGAACAACAGCGTCTCGGCGGACATATGCTTCCAGTACACGCTCAGCCGGGTGGTGCGTCTGGCCCCCGAAGTAGGGATAATCTTCCGGCATGAGGACCTCGACGGACTGCGGGTGAACGTGGACGTCCAGTTCCCGATCCGCCTGAGCTCGTCGCGCTGGGCTGTCTATCCCTTCGTCGGCCCCACATATATATCATGGGGAAAGCACGGCACCGACAGCGAGACTCTGAAGGATGTGTCGACCCACATGAACCGCTTCGGCATCAATGCCGGCTGCGGCATCGAGTACTACTGCCGTCCGTCGCTCAAGCTGGCGGCCGAGGGGAGCTATGCTTTCATCAAGGACTACCCGTCAGCCTTTGCCTCGGTAGGGCTGGCATTCGTATTTTAGAGTTTCATACTTATGGCAATAAACATACTTGGAATAGAATCATCCTGCGACGACACCAGCGCCGCCGTCATCAGCGACGGCATACTCCTGAGCAACGTCATAGCGTCGCAGCAGGTACACGAGGAGTACGGCGGCGTAGTGCCCGAGCTGGCTTCCCGCGCGCATCAGCAGAACATAGTGCCCGTGGTCGACGCCGCCATACGCCGCGCCGGCCTTGACCGCCGCGACATATCGGCCATAGCCTTCACGCGCGGCCCCGGCCTGATTGGCTCGCTTCTGGTGGGCACGAGCTTCGCCAAAGGCATGTCGCTGGGCCTGCGCATACCCATCATCGACGTCAACCATCTCCACGGCCACGTGCTGTCGCACTTCGTGCGCGAGAAGGCCGACGACCGAGTGCCCGAGTTCCCCTTCCTGTGCCTGCTCATATCGGGCGGCAACTCGCAGCTCATACTCGTCCGCAGCTACAACGACATGGAGATACTGGGCCGCACCATCGACGACGCCGCCGGCGAAGCCTTCGACAAGTGCGCCAAGGTGATGGGACTGCCCTACCCCGGCGGCCCCCACATCGACCGTCTGGCCGCCGAGGGCGACCCGAAGCGCTTCAAGTTCGCCAAGCCGCACATCCCGGGACTGGACTACAGCTTCAGCGGTCTCAAGACGTCGTTCCTATACACGCTGCGCGACGGTCTGAAAGCCGACCCCGGTTTCATCGAGGCCAACCGCGCCGACCTGGCGGCATCGCTGCAGGCAACCATCATCGACATACTCCTTGACAAACTCGCCAAGGCCGTGAAGCAGACCGGTGTCCGCGCCGTGGCCATAGGCGGAGGCGTCTCGGCCAACTCGGGCGTGCGCGCCGCAGTGGCAGAGTTCTGCGAGCGTCACGGACTCGAGGCTTTCATCCCCCAGCGCAAGTTCACCACCGACAACGCCGCCATGGTGGCCATGGCCGGATACTTCAAGTATCTTGACAAGCAGTACTGCGACTACGAGTCGGCACCCTACGCACGCGTGGAGATATGAAACTGTCGATAGTCATAATCGGTGACGAAATCCTGCTCGGACGCGTCACCGACACCAATTCGGGGCTGATAGCCCGCACACTCGGCGAGCAGGGCTGGACCGTGGCCGCCGTGCGCACCGTGGGAGACAACGCCGCCGACATACGCCGTGCCATAGCCGACTCGATGGCCGAAAGCACGCTCACCGTCACCACAGGCGGCCTCGGCCCGACACGCGACGACATCACCAAAGCCGTGATGACTGACATATTCGGCGGCACACTGGTCCACGACGACGATGTGGCCGCCAACGTAGACCGCATTTTCGCCGAACGCGGCCTGACGATGAACGAACTCACACGGCGCCAGGCTCTGGTGCCTTCGTCGTGCCGTGTGATACAGAACCGCCTGGGCACTGCGCCCGTGATGTGGTTCGAGAAGGACGGCAAGGCGCTCGTAGCCATGCCCGGCGTACCTTTCGAGACCCGCGGCATGCTGCCCGAAGTAGCCCGGCAGGTGCACGCGCGCTTCGGCGACGGGGCAGCCGTCTATCACCGCGAATTCACCGTGACGGGCATCACCGAGTCAGGGCTGGCCGAACGGCTGGCCGACTTCGAGGACAGCCTGCCCGATGGTGCGAAACTGGCCTATCTGCCTTCGCCGGGCGAGATAGTGCTGCGGCTCGACGCCCCGTGTCCGCTTGACGAGGTCGAGGCCCTGTGCGCGCGCCTCGAAGCGGCCGCCGCTCCGCACGTGGCCGGACGGTCGAAGCTGTCGCCTGCGGCGATTCTGCTCCACAAGCTGCGCAGCCGCGGCTACACCGTGGCCACTGCCGAAAGCTGCACAGGCGGCAACATAGCGCACCTCATCACCGCCATCCCGGGCTGCTCCGACACTATGCTGGGCGGAGTGGTGTCGTACGCCAACGAAGTGAAGACCGGCGTGCTCGGCGTGAGCGCCGCCGACATAGCCGCACACGGAGCCGTCAGCGAGCCCGTAGTGCGTCAGATGGCCGAAGGAGTGCGCCGCGTCACCGGAGCCGACTGCTCGGTGGCCACATCAGGCGTGGCCGGTCCCGGCGGCGGAAGCCCCGAGAAGCCCGTAGGCACCGTGTGGATAGCGGCCTCGACGCCCGACCGCACCGTAGCGGCCGTGCATCACTTCAGCGGCGACCGCGACGCCGTCATCGACCGCGCCTCGGCAAAAGCCATCATGATGCTGGCGGAGATGGTGTGATAATCGGACCTGTCCGACTAATGCAGAAGGCGGCCTCCCTGTCCGGGAGGCCGCCTTCTGTGGTGTTATGCCGTCAGGCTATCAGTCGTTGAGAATCTCGGAGTGATGCCTTGCGGGAGCGTAGAGGGCTTCGTCGCTTTCGTCGCGGCTGCCGACTACGAGGTTGTCGTACTCGCGGAGACCGGTACCTGCAGGGATGAGGTGACCGCAGATGACGTTCTCCTTCATGCCCTCGAGGGGATCGACCTTGCCCTGGATAGCGGCTTCGTTGAGCACCTTGGTCGTCTCCTGGAAGGATGCGGCCGAAATGAAGCTGGAAGTCTGGAGGGCCGAACGGGTGATACCCTGAAGTATCTGCTCGGAGGTGGCGGGCTGGGCATCGCGCACGATGACGAGCTTGAGGTCGCGCTGCTTCAGGAGCGAGTTCTCGTCGCGGAGACGGCGGGCGGTGATGATCTGACCTTCCTGGAGGGTCTCGCTGTCGCCTGCGTCAACGACGACTTTCTTGTCCCATATGCGGTCGTTCTCGTCCATGAAGTCGCGCTTGTCGACTATCTGCTCCTCAAGGAAGCCGGTGTCGCCGGCATCGAGGATGCGGACTTTGCGCATCATCTGGCGCACGATGACCTCGAAGTGCTTGTCGTTGATCTTCACACCCTGCATGCGGTATACGTCCTGTACTTCGTTCACGATGTACTCCTGCACGGCCGTCGGGCCCATGATGTTGAGGATGTCGGCCGGGGTGATTGCACCGTCGGAGAGGGGTGTGCCGGCGCGGACGACGTCGTTCTCCTGCACGAGTATCTGCTTGGACAGGGGCACGAGGTACTTCTTGGGGTCGCCGAACTTGGGTATGACGGTGATCTCGCGGTTGCCTCGCTTGACCTTGCCGAACTTGACCTGACCGTCGACTTCCGACACAACGGCGGGGTTGGACGGGTTGCGGGCCTCGAAGAGCTCGGTCACACGGGGGAGACCGCCGGTGATGTCACCTGCGCCGCCGGTGGAGCGGGTAATCTTGGCGAAGGTGTCGCCGGACTTGATTTCCTCGCCTTCCTTGAAGATGAGGTGTGCGCCCACAGGGAGCGAGTAGGTGGCGAGAGTCTCGCCTGCCTTGCCGACAATCTCGACGGAGGGCACGTGCTGGCGGTCGCGCGACTCGATGATGACGCGGTCCTCGGCCATGGCGTGGCCGTCGGTATCGTTGCGGTATGTGACGTTCTCGATGAGGTCGATGTAGCGCACCTTACCGGAGAATTCGCTGACGATGACGTTGTTGAAGGGGTCCCATTCGCAGATGACGTCGCCGGGCTTGATGTTGTCGCCTTCGTTGAAGAAGAGCTTGGAGCCGTAGGGGATGGCGGCAGACATGAGCTGCATGCCGGTGTTGTTGTCGACGATACGCATTTCTGCGAGTCGGCCTACGACTACGCGGCAGCTGATGTTGGTTGCGCCGTCTTCGCCTGCGGGGCCTTCGAAGTCGACGGTGCGGAGTTCGTCAATCTCGAGCTTGCCTTCGTACTTGGAGGTGAGCTTCGAGGTGGCCGATATGTTGGTTGCCACACCACCGACGTGGAATGTACGGAGGGTAAGCTGTGTACCGGGCTCGCCGATGGACTGAGCTGCGATGACGCCGACGGCCTCGCCTTTCTGGACCATGCGGAGGTTGGAGAGGTTGCGGCCGTAGCACTTGGCGCAGACACCGCGCTTGCTCTCGCAGGTGAGGACCGAACGGATCTCGACGCTCTCGATGGGCGATGCGTCGATGCGGTCGGCAGCGGCGTCCTTGATTTCCTCGCCGGCAGCGACGATGAGCTCGCCGGTCTGCGGGTCGATGATGTCGTGGACGGACACACGGCCGAGGATGCGCTCGCCCAGGGAAGCGACGACTTCGTCGTTGTTCTTGATGGCGGTGCAGACAAGGCCGCGGAGGGTGCCGCAGTCCTCTTCGTTGATGATGACGTCGTGGGCCACGTCGACGAGACGACGTGTGAGGTAACCGGCGTCGGCAGTCTTGAGGGCGGTATCGGCAAGACCCTTACGGGCACCGTGGGTGGAGATGAAGTACTCGAGCACGGAGAGGCCTTCCTTGAAGTTCGCGAGAATCGGGTTCTCGATGATCTGACCGCCTTCGGCGCCGGCTTTCTGGGGCTTGGCCATAAGACCGCGCATACCTGCGAGCTGACGGATCTGGTCCTTCGAACCACGGGCGCCGGAGTCGAGCATCATGTAGATGGCGTTGAAGCCCTGGTTGGCCTCGGCCATCTGCTTCATCAGCACGCTGGTGAGTTTGGCGTTGACGTGCGTCCAGATATCGATGATCTGCTGGTAGCGTTCCTTGTCGGAGATGAAGCCCATCTGGAAGTTCTCCATGACTTCCTCGACCTGACGGTAGCCGTCGTTGACGATCTGCTCCTTCTCTGCCGGGATGAGCACGTCACCGAGGTTGAACGAAAGGCCGCCCTTGAATGCCATGTGGTATCCGAGGTTCTTGACATCGTCGAGGAACTGAGCCGAACGGGGGATGCCGCAGCGCTTGATGACGCGCGAGATGACGTCGCGGAGCGATTTCTTCGAGAGGATGGTGTTGATGTAGCCGATTTCTTCGGGCACATACTGGTTGACCATAATACGTCCGACGGAAGTGTCCTTTACGATGTGGCGTATCTTGTTGCCGTTCTCGTCGACATCGTCCACCATGACGTTGATGGGAGCGTGGAGGGTGACGCGGCCTTCGTTATAGGCTATCTGAGCCTCTTCGGGTCCGTAGAAGGTGTGTCCTTCGCCCTTGTCTCCCTTGCGGAGCTTGGTGATGTAGTACAGACCGAGCACCATGTCCTGCGAAGGCACGGTGATAGGCGCGCCGTTGGCAGGGTTGAGGATGTTGTGCGAGCCGAGCATGAGCATCTGGGCCTCGAGGATGGCCTCGTTGCCGAGAGGCAGGTGGACGGCCATCTGGTCACCGTCGAAGTCGGCGTTGAATGCCGTACATGCCAGTGGGTGGAGCTGGATGGCCTTGCCTTCGATGAGTTTGGGCTGGAATGCCTGGATACCGAGGCGGTGCAGTGTCGGGGCTCGGTTGAGGAGCACGGGATGTCCTTTCATGACGTACTCGAGGATGTCCCAGACGACGGGGTCCTTGCGGTCGACAATCTTCTTGGCGCTCTTGACGGTCTTGACGAGGCCGCGTTCGATGAGTTTGCGGATGATGAAGGGCTTGTAGAGCTCGGCCGCCATGTTCTTGGGCAGACCGCACTCGTGCATCTTCAGTTCGGGACCTACGACGATGACCGAACGTGCCGAGTAGTCGACACGCTTACCGAGGAGGTTCTGACGGAAGCGGCCCTGCTTGCCTTTGAGCGAGTCGGAGAGCGACTTGAGAGGACGGTTGGCGTCGCTCTTGACAGCGGACGACTTGCGTGAGTTGTCCAGGAGCGAGTCAACGGCTTCCTGAAGCATGCGCTTCTCGTTGCGGAGAATCACTTCGGGAGCCTTTATCTCGAGGAGACGTTTCAGACGGTTGTTGCGGATGATGACACGACGGTAGAGGTCGTTGAGGTCGGATGTGGCGAAGCGGCCGCCGTCCAGCGGAACGAGGGGGCGGAGTTCGGGAGGAGTCACAGGCACGGCCTGGAGAATCATCCATTCGGGTTTGTTGCGGTTGCGCGAGGCACGGAACGACTCCACTACCTGGAGACGCTTGAGGGCTTCGGTCTTGCGCTGCTGCGAGCCTTCCTGGTTGGCCTGGTGGCGCAGCTGGTAAGAGAGTGAGTCGAGGTCGATTTCCCTGAGCAGGTCATAGATGGCTTCGGCACCCATCTTGGCCACGAACTTGTCGGGGTCGCCGTCCTCGAGAAGCTGGTTCTCGCGGGGGAGCTGGTCGAGCACCTCGAAGTACTCTTCCTCGGTCAGGAGGGAGAGACGCTCCACGGGAGTCGATCCGGGGCCGTACTTGAGACCTTCGGCCGCACCGGGATTGATGACGATGTAGCGTTCGTAGTATATGATGGCGTCGAGCTTCTTTGAGGGAAGACCGAGCAGGTAGCCTATCTTGTTGGGCAGCGAGCGGAAGTACCAGATATGGGCCACGGGCACGACAAGGCGAATGTGTCCCATGCGCTCACGGCGCACCTTCTTCTCGGTAACCTCTACCGAGCATCGGTCGCACGTGATGCCTTTGTAACGGATGCGCTTGTACTTGCCGCAGTGGCACTCGTAGTCCTTCACCGGTCCGAAGATGCGTTCGCAGAAGAGACCGTCGCGCTCGGGCTTGTATGTGCGGTAGTTGATGGTCTCGGGCTTGAGCACCTCGCCGGATGAGTTCGCAAGGATTTCCTCCGGCGAAGCGAGGCCGATGGAAATCTTCGAGAACACGTTCTTTGCTTTATTTTCTTTTCTAAAAGCCATATATAGAAATGGTATATGTCAATTATCGAATGAGAGAGATCAGTTTTCGAGGTTGATGCTGAGACCAAGACCGCGAAGTTCGTGCAGGAGCACGTTGAGAGATTCGGGGATGCCGGGGACGGGCATGGCGTCGCCTTTGACGATGGCTTCGTATGCCTTGCTGCGGCCGTTGACGTCGTCACTCTTGATGGTGAGAATCTCCTGAAGGATGTGTGCTGCGCCGAATGCCTCGAGCGCCCATACTTCCATCTCACCGAAACGCTGGCCGCCGAACTGGGCTTTACCGCCGAGAGGCTGCTGGGTGATGAGCGAGTACGGACCGATGGAGCGTGCGTGCATCTTGTCCTCGACCATGTGGCCGAGCTTGAGCATGTAGATGACACCTACGGTAGCCGGCTGGTCGAAGCGCTCGCCCGTGCCGCCGTCGTAGAGGTAGGTCTTGCCGTAGCGTGGCAGACCGGCCTTGTCGGTCCATGCGTTGATGTCGTCCATCGACGCGCCGTCGAAGATAGGTGTGGCGAACTTCTCGCCGAGCTCGCGGCCGGCCCATCCGAGCACGGTCTCGAACACCTGTCCGAGGTTCATACGCGAAGGCACGCCCAGAGGATTCAGCACGATGTCGACCGGAGTACCGTCGGCGAGGAAGGGCATGTCCTCCTGACGGACGATACGCGACACGATACCCTTGTTACCGTGGCG
>DLAL01000048.1:4123-7993 GCA_002493945.1 Porphyromonadaceae bacterium UBA7048 | reverse complement strand
GTGGCGGCCGGCCATCTTGTCGCCGACGCTGATCTTACGCTTCTTGGCGATGTAGACCTTGGCTATCTGCATGATGCCCGAGGGCAGCTCGTCGCCGATGGAGATGTCGAACTTCTTGCGGCGGAGCTCGGTGTCGATTTCCTTGCTCTTGCGGAGATAGTTGACGATCGTGCGGCGGATGAGGTCGTTCTGGTGCTCGTCGCCGGTCCAGTTGGAGAGGCTGAGGCTGTCATAGTTGATGGAGCGGAGGACTCCGGCGCTGAACTTGGCGCCCTTGGGCACGATTTCAGAACCGAGGAAGTCGAATACGCCGCTCGAGGTCAGACCCTTGGTGAGGACGAGGAGCTTGTCGACAAGTATGGTGAGGAGTGCGTCCTGCTTTTCTTCGTACTCTTCGTCGAGTTTGGGAAGGAGGGCATTAGCGCTCTTGTTCTTCTTTTTCTTGGCGGCGCGGCTGAAGAGGTTCGTGCCGATTACCACACCCTTGAGCGAGGGCGAAGCCTTGAGGGAGGCGTCCTTGACATCGCCGGCCTTGTCGCCGAAGATGGCACGGAGAAGTTTTTCCTCGGGAGTGGGGTCGGACTCGCCCTTAGGCGTAATCTTACCGATCATGATGTCGCCGGGCACGACGTGCGCACCCACGCGGATGATGCCGCGCTCGTCGAGATCGCGTGTGGCGTCCTCGCTGACGTTGGGGATGTCGGAAGTGAGTTCCTCCATACCGCGCTTGGTCTCGCGCACTTCGAGCGAATATTCGTCGACGTGTACCGAGGTGAGGATATCGTCGCGGACGACGCGCTCGTTCAGCACGATGGCGTCCTCATAGTTGTAACCCTTCCAGGGCATGAATGCCACCTTGAGGTTGCGGCCGAGAGCGAGTTCGCCCTTCTCGGTGGCGTAGCCCTCGGTGAGGATGTCGCCGGTGTTGACGCGCTGTCCCTTGTTGCAGATAGGACGGAGGTCGATGGTCGTGCTCTGGTTGGTCTTGCGCCACTTGGGAAGTCTGTACTCCTTGACGGCGTCCTCGAAAGCGACGAATTCGTCTTCCTCGGTGCGGTCATAGCGGATTCGGATGACCGTGGCGTCGACGAACTCGATGACACCGGGGCCTTCGGCCATGATCTGGGTGCGGCTGTCGCGGGCAAGCTGGGCTTCGATGCCCGTACCTACGATAGGAGCCTCCGAACGCATCAGAGGCACGGCCTGGCGCATCATGTTCGATCCCATGAGTGCGCGGTTGGCGTCGTCGTGCTCGAGGAAGGGAATGAGCGATGCGGCTATCGAGGCAATCTGTGCGGGCGATACGTCCATGAGCTCGATTTCCGACGGCGGAACTACAGGGAAGTCAGCGTCCTGACGGGCCTTGACCTTGTTGCGGATGAAGGTGCCGTCGTCGTTGAGGGGCGCGTTGCCCTGGGCTATCATCTTGCCTTCCTCAATCTCGGCGGTGAGATATACGACGTTGTCGTTGTTGAGGTCGACACGCGAGTCCTCGACCTTGCGGTACGGGGTCTCGATGAAGCCGAGGTCGTTGATCTTGGCGTATACGCAGAGCGAGCTGATAAGACCGATGTTCGGGCCTTCAGGGGTCTCGATAGGACAGAGACGGCCGTAGTGGGTGTAGTGCACGTCTCGCACCTCGAATCCCGCGCGCTCACGCGACAGACCGCCGGGGCCGAGGGCCGACATACGGCGCTTGTGGGTGATTTCGGCCAGAGGGTTGGTCTGGTCCATGAACTGCGACAGGGCGTTGGTGCCGAAGAAGGTGTTGATGACCGACGATATCGTCTTGGCGTTGATGAGGTCGGTGGGGGTGAACACCTCGTTGTCGCGGACGTTCATGCGCTCGCGGATGGTGCGGCTCATGCGGCTGAGGCCGACGCCGAACTGGTTGTAGAGCTGCTCGCCCACGGTGCGCACGCGGCGGTTCGACAGGTGGTCGATATCGTCGACGTCGGCACGGGTGTTGATGAGCTCGATGAGGTAGCGGATGATGGCTATGATGTCCTCCTTGGTGAGCACACGCACATCGGGCGAGATGGGAAGGTTGAGCTTGCGGTTGATGCGATAGCGGCCTACCTCGCCGAGATCATAGCGCTTCTCGGAGAAGAAGAGGTTGGTGATGACTTCGCGCGCCGAAGCGTCGTCTGGCGGCTCGGCGTTGCGGAGCTGCCTGTATATATACTGGATGGCCTCCTGTTCGGAGTTAGTGGTATCTTTCTGGAGAGTGTTGAAGATGATGGAGTAGTCGGTGGCACCGGCATCCTCCTTGTGGAGGAGTATGCTCGACACACCCGAAGCGAGGATTGCCTCGGCGTCGTCCTCGGTGATGACTGTCTCTCGGTCGACAACTACTTCGTTGCGCTCGAGAGTCGTTACTTCACCGGTATCGTCGTCGCTGAATTCCTCTGTCCACGTCTTGAGGACACGGGCGGCGAGCTTGCGGCCGATGGCTTTCCTGAGATTGGTCTTGTTGACCTTCACCTCCTCGGCCAGGCCGAAGATGTCGATGATCTCCTTATCGCTTTCAAGACCGATAGCGCGGAGAAGCGAGGTCACGGGGAGCTTCTTCTTGCGGTCGATGTAAGCGTACATCACGTTGTTGATGTCAGTGGCGAACTCAATCCACGAACCGCGGAACGGTATGATACGGCCCGAATAGAGCTTGGTGCCGTTGGCATGGGTGCTCTGTCCGAAGAACACACCGGGGCTGCGGTGGAGCTGCGAAACGACAACGCGTTCGGCACCATTGATGACGAACGTACCCTTTTCGGTCATGTAGGGAATCTGCCCGAGGTATACCGACTGGATTTCGGTGGCGAAGTCCTCATGGTCGGGATCGGTGCAGGAGAGTTTCAGCTTTGCCTTCAGAGGCACACTGTATGAGTAGCCGCGCTCGAGACACTCTTCGAGGGTGTAGCGGGGCGGGTCGATGTAGTAGTCGAGGAATTCGAGAGTGAAGTTGTTTCTTGTGTCCGAAATGGGGAAGTTTTCGGCAAACACCTTGTAAAGCCCCTCGTTGGTACGGTGTTCCGGGGGAGTGTCGAGCTGGAAGAAATCGCGGAACGACTTCAGCTGTACCTCCAGGAAATCAGGATAAGGAAGGGGATTCTTTACCGTTGCAAAATTAACGCGTGGTTTGTCTATCGAAGCTGACATCTTAAAAATTTTGGTGCCGTGAATAGAAAAGAATCAGTAGTAAAACACTGAGTCGGAGAGAGGCCGGCGCGAGCTGACCGCACGCGGGGACGTCTTACCGGAATTTGATTCGGCAGGCCGGAACAGAATATCCGAGAGCGTCTGCCGTGGTGGCGTCTTCACCCGTCCGTATTGACGTGGGGAGGGGGAAGAACGGGAGCATATCAGGGAGCATCACCGCTGCCGCGGCACGGGCCGCCAATCGGCTGAAAGGGAGACACGGAGCAAGGCTCTGACGCAGTCTCCGGAGCAGCGGGCGAAGCCCTTTGAGGGTGCAAAAAGATTAATGACACAAAAGGTTAAGAAACACCCTTTTACGGGGTTTCTTAACCTATACGTCTGATAATCAGACGATATTATTTGAGTTCGACTTCTGCGCCAACCTCTTCGAGCTGAGCCTTCATAGCTTCAGCGTCAGCCTTGGCGAGGCCTTCCTTGAGGGTGTTGGGAGCACCGTCGACGAGCTCTTTAGCTTCCTTGAGGCCGAGACCGGTAAGTTCCTTAACGAGCTTAACGACCTTGAGTTTTTCAGCACCGGCAGCCTTGAGGACTACGTCGAAAGAGGTCTTTTCTTCAGCGGCAGCTGCACCGGCAGCGGGACCTGCAGCAACAGCTACAGCAGCAGCGGCGGGTTCGATGCCGTATTCGTCCTTGAGGATCTGGGCAAGTTCG
>DLAL01000048.1:0-3909 GCA_002493945.1 Porphyromonadaceae bacterium UBA7048 | reverse complement strand
TTCTTCAGCGGCAGCTGCACCGGCAGCGGGACCTGCAGCAACAGCTACAGCAGCAGCGGCGGGTTCGATGCCGTATTCGTCCTTGAGGATCTGGGCAAGTTCGTTTACTTCCTTGACAGTGAGGTTTACGAGTTGTTCAGCAAAAGCTTTTAAATCTGCCATTTTTGTATGTATTTTTTTGGTTTTTTATTCGTTGGATTAATCTTCTTTCTTCGAGAGAGTCTCGAGGATGCCGTGGAGCTTGTTGCCGCCGGACTGAAGTGCGGATACAACATTCTTGGCGGGCGACTGGAGGAGTGCGATAACGTCGGCGATAAGTTCGTTCTTGCTCTTGATGGAAGCGAGAGCGTCGAGCTGGTCAGCACCGAGGTAAACGGTTCCTTCTACGTATGCGCCCTTGAGAGCGGGCAGGGTGTCGCCTTTCTTGATGAAGTCCTTCAGGAGCTTGGCGGGAGCGTTGCCCACGTTGGTGCACATCAGCGAGGTGGCACCGTGAAGGGCGCTATAGAGTTCGGTGTAGTCGCCTTCGAGAGTCTCGAGAGCCTTGTGGAGAAGAGTGTTCTTGACCACGAGGAGCTTGATGTCAGCGTCGAAGCAGGCGCGACGGAGAGCCGAAGTCTTTTCAGCGTCGAGTCCGGCAGTCTCTACCAGATAGAAACCATTGTACTGCTTGATGGTCTCGGCGATTTGAGCGATGATTATAGCTTTATCTTCCTTTTTCATTGTGTTCGGGTGTTAACGGGGTTAAGCCTCAACTGATTTCGGGTCAATCTTCACGCCCGGACTCATTGTGCTGGAAAGATAAATGCTGCGGATATATGTGCCTTTTGCCGTAGAGGGCTTGAGCTTGATGAGGGTTGCAACGAACTCGCGGGCGTTGTCGACCATCTGCGCGGGGGTAAAAGAAACCTTGCCGATCGACGAGTGAACGATACCGTTCTTGTCGACCTTGAAGTCGATTTTACCTTTCTTTACTTCTTCTACAGCTTTCGCTACGTCCATGGTCACTGTACCGCTCTTGGGGTTAGGCATCAGGCCACGGGGACCGAGGATACGGCCGAGGGCACCGATTTTACCCATGATAGCGGGCTGGGTGATGATAACGTCAACGTCTGTCCAGCCACCTTTGATTTTCTCGATGTACTCGTCCAGACCAACGTAATCTGCACCTGCAGCTTTGGCGGCAGCTTCGGCGTCGGGGTTGCAAAGCACCAGAACACGCACGGTCTTGCCCGTTCCGTGAGGAAGGGTAACGACGCCACGTACCATCTGATTGGCTTTGCGGGGATCTACGCCCAGACGGACATCGATGTCGAGCGAAGCATCGAAACGGGTGAAGGTCATTTCCTTCACGAGTTCGGCAGCCTCTGCCAAGGTGTAGCTCCTCCCGGCTTCAAGCTTGGATAAGGCCAACTTCTGATTTTTGGTAAGTTTACTCATATCAAGTGAAGTTTTTAATTGTTAGAGGGGAACTCTCCTTTGACGGTGATACCCATACTTCTGGCCGTACCGGCAACCATACGCATAGCTGATTCTATGGTAAAGCAGTTGAGGTCAGGCATTTTGTCGGCAGCAATAGCGCGTACCTGCTCCCAGGTGATTTCGGCTACCTTGGTACGGTTAGGTTCTTTCGAACCGGACTTCACGTGAGTAGCTTCCTTGAGCTGAACAGCAACCGGGGGAGTCTTAACGACGAAGTCGAACGACTTGTCGGTGTAGTAAGTGATAACTACAGGAAGAATCTTACCGGCCTTGTCCTGGGTACGGGCATTGAATTGCTTGCAAAATTCCATGATGTTGATACCCTTCGAACCGAGCGCGGGGCCTACAGGAGGCGAAGGATTGGCAGCACCACCCTTAATCTGCAATTTGATTTGTCCAGCAATTTCTTTAGCCATTGGTTTAAAACTTAAAAATTAATAACTCTGTGCGCGACGCAAAAACGGGGCGGGATGTTCGTAACAAAACTCCCCGCCTCTAAAATCATACACGCTCTACTTGCGAATTGTCCAGTTCAAGAGGCGTCTTACGGTCGAAAATCTTGATCATCACCTTCAGCTTGCGCTTCTCTCGGTTGACTTCCTCGATGACACCGTTGAAGTCCTTGAACGGGCCGTCAGTGACACGTATGGTCTCGCCGACAATATAGTTGTTGTCGCCGTCCGCCTCTGATATCTCATCGGCAGCACCGAGCATCCTGAGCACTTCGGCTTCGCGAAGACGCTCCGGCTTGGAGTTCTTCTCGCGGCCACGCAGGAAGTCAATAACATTTGTGGTGTTAGTGAGTTCGTGGATGACCTCGCCTGTGAGGATGGCCTCGATGAATACGTAACCCGAGTAAAGGTTTCTTTCCTTGATGACCTTCTTTCCATTGCGCAGCAACATCACCTTCTCAGAGGGAATCAACACCTGAAATACATAGTTGCCCAGATCGGAACGCTTCATCGCACCTTCGATGATCTCCTTTACCTGCGCTTCTTTACCTGAGATAGCACGCAGAACGTACCACCCTTTGCTATTTTCCGCCATTGAATATGCCACTGTGAGGTGAATAATACTACAAGCTGTAAATGAAGTGCATCAGATGGTCAACTATCTGATCCATGACGAAGATTATCAGAGCGATAATCACGGAAGCAATCATCACGATGATAGCTGACTTCACCAACTGCTTCTTGGAGGGCCAGGAAGTCTTGTAACGAAGCTCGTCATAGGCTTCCTGTATATTCGTGAGTAGTTTTAGTTTCATTGCATTGTTTTTTAGCACGGGTTGAGAGGCTCGAACTCCCGACACCTGGTTTTGGAGACCAGTGCTCTACCGACTGAGCTAAACCCGTATTTAGAATAACGGCATCTCCTGTCACGGAGCGGACTCTGCGATGCAGAGATGCCGTTAAAAGTTTTTATCTTCGATACATCTCAGCCCGAAGGCCGATGAGTGTATTAGTCGAGGATTTCGGTGATCTGACCCGAACCTACGGTGCGGCCACCTTCACGGATAGCGAAGCGGAGACCCTTGTCGCATGCTACGGGAGTAATCAGATCGACTTCGATTTCTACGTGGTCGCCGGGCATAACCATTTCAACGCCTGCGGGCAGAGCGATTTCACCGGTAACGTCGAGCGTACGGATGTAGAACTGAGGACGATAGTGGTTCTTGAACGGGGTGTGACGGCCGCCTTCCTCTTTCTTGAGGATGTAGACAGAAGCCTTGAATTTGCTGTGGGGCTTAACAATACCCGGGTGGCAGATTACCATACCGCGCTTGATGTCCTTCTTGTCGATACCACGGAGGAGGAGACCTACGTTGTCACCGGCTTCACCTTCATCGAGGAGCTTGCGGAACATCTCAACACCAGTTACGGTTGACTTCATCGAAGCACCGAGGCCCATGATCTGAACTTCGTCGCCGACTTTCACTACGCCGGTTTCGATACGACCGGTAGCAACGGTACCACGGCCGGTGATCGAGAAGACGTCTTCGACAGGCATAAGGAAGGGCTTGTCGATGTCGCGGGGAGGCAGAGGAATCCAGTTGTCAACAGCGTCCATGAGTTCCACAACCTTTTCTTCCCACTGAGGTTCACCGTTGAGGGCGCCGAGGGCAGAGCCGCGGATGATAGGAGTTTCGTCGCCGTCGTATTCGTATGCGGAAAGGAGTTCACGCATTTCCATTTCAACGAGGTCGAGGATTTCGGGGTCGTCCACGAGGTCGCACTTGTTGAGGAACACAACGATACGGGGAACGTTCACCTGACGGGCGAGAAGGATGTGCTCGCGGGTCTGGGGCATAGGACCGTCGGTACCTGCTACCACGATGATAGCGCCGTCCATCTGAGCAGCACCGGTAACCATGTTCTTAACGTAGTCAGCGTGGCCCGGGCAGTCAACGTGTGCGTAGTGACGGTT
>DLAL01000087.1 GCA_002493945.1 Porphyromonadaceae bacterium UBA7048 | reverse complement strand
AACCATTTTCAGGAACGGACAGGGCAAGGTCCTCTACCCCTTCTGCACCTCCTATAAAACAGACGGATGTTGTGAATCTCGGGTAATAGTCGTAACTTTGCCGGCAGAACTATGAACCGGCATCTCGTCTTCACAACATCCACAGAGATACTCCGGGTTCCCGCCGATGCAGTCGTGTATGTGACTGCCGACGGGAACTATTCAGCCATCACCCTTGCCGACGGCGGCAGCTTCGTGCTGACACTTCAGTTAGGGCAGATAGAGCGGCGTATCGGCGAGATGCTCGAGGCGGACGACAACCGGTTCATCCGCATAGGCAAGAGTTTGATTGTCAACCGTGAATTCATCGCTTTCATCAATCCGGTCCGTCAGAGGATGGTTCTGTCGGACTGCCGCACGTTCCGCCACGAGGTGTCGGCCTCGAAGGAGGCGCTGAAAGCGCTGAAAGAACTATTGGAAACGGAGGTATCAAGATGAGCGACAGGCACACAGACATAAACGACGACGAAATACGCGTCATCTCCGCAGGCGGCAACGAGCCGCCGCGCCCCCGGCGCAGGCTTCCGGCGATATGCGTGGCCGTCATAGCCGTGACGGCGCTCGCAGCCATAGCGGCACTTTGGCTGACGACGGACAGCGACGACGATGACGAACCGCTTCCGCCACCGGTGCAGGAGGCGCAGCAGGTCGCACCGATGACGGCCGAGGCCGACACGGTCGTGGCAGTCAGGGCATACACGGCAGTGAACGACACTACGGTGAACGGCATCGGCCTGCGCATACTGACACCCGTCGGAGCACGCCCGTCGCTTGAAATCGGCACCGCCGTATTCGGCGACAGCACCGTCGTGCTGGCAGCGCAGGCCGCCGACATACGCAGCGACAACGGCAGGATAGCCGGCGCCTACGTCATGAAGGGCGAGCTGCTGAGCAAAGGCGAGGCCAAGGCCGGATTCTGCTCCATAGTGAACGGCGAGATTACCGTGGGCGTGGCCGACGCTACACCGATGCTCGAGCAGGCCCTGGCTTCGGACGGATACTTCTTCCGCCAGTATCCCCTGGTCGTGGGCGGCCAGCTCGTGGAGAACCGCCCCAAAGGACGGGCCGTGCGCAAGGCCCTCGCGGAGCTGGACGGCCGCATCTGCGTGATCACGAGCAAGCGCCGACTGACCTTCCACGATTTTTCGCAGGCCCTCATCGACCTGGGCGTGCGCAACGCCATCTACCTCGTCGGCTCGAGTTCGACCGGACTCTACACCGAAGCCGACGGACGGCGCACCACCGTGGGACAGCCCGACCGCGAGGCGCCTGCCAACATCAACTTCATAGTCTGGAGATAGCTTCGCAGTCAGCAGGCAGACGCGCCGCCCGACTGTTTCGTACATCCACGGCGCCACTTCATACAACGCCCGGCCGAGTACTTGCCGGGCGTGCTTTTTTGAGCGAATTTTGCAGTATCAGAATCGAACCGATACCGCATGAAACATTCACTCACATCGCTTGTCGCCGCCCTGCTCGTGACCGTCACGGCCGCATGCACCGGAGCGGTCACGGAGGAGACTCCGGCACCTCCGGAGAAAAACTCCGTCTACTACTGGAAGACCGTCCTGCGGCTCGACAGCGCCGGGCAGGCGTTCATCCGCCGGCATGACATAGGCCGCATATATCTGCGCATGTTCGACGTCACGGAGGACGAATACGCGCCCGCCGGGTCGCCGTACCGGGCCGTACCGAACGCATCCCTGAGAATCGACGACGACCAGTACCGCCTCCTGAGCGACTCGCTCGCCGACATCGAATTCGTGCCCGTGGTCTACATCACGCTCGACGCCCTCAGGGCCATGCGTTACCACGAGGATGAGCTGGCATCGAACATAGTGACCCGCGTGCGCAACATGTGCAGCTACAACGCTCTGCCCGGCGTGCACGAACTGCAGCTCGACTGCGACTGGACTTCGACCACCGAACATTCATTCTTCTCTCTCTGCCGGTCGGTGCGACAGAGCATCGACACTCTCGGACTGCCGTGGCGCCTAAGCTCTACCATCAGGCTTCATCAGCTGGCACGCAAGGCGCCACCGGTAGACCGCGGTGTGCTAATGGTGTACAACACCGGCAGCTTCAACGACCCCGACGCCTCGAACTCCATCATCGACCCCGCCGACGTCAGGCCGTACATGAAGCACCTCGCCGGCTACCCCCTCCCCCTGAACGCGGCCTACCCTACTTACTCGTGGCAGCTCCTCTTCCGCAAGCGCCGGTTCATAGGACTGATGTCGGGCCTCAACGTGCAGGACACGGCGCAGTTCGCGCTCACGGGCACCAACCGCTACACGGCGCGCCGCGACATCCCGTACCGCAGCCGTATGATCCTCAAAGGCGACGTCGTGCGGCAGGAAAGTTCCGCGCCCGGCGACATCCTCGCCGTAAAGGCCATGATCGACAGGCAGCTCTCAGGCCGTCCCCACTCCTCCGTCATCTATCATCTCGACACCGACAACCTCTCGAAATACAGCTCCGATGAAATCGACAGTATCCTTTCTCAAGGCCGTTAGCCTCGCCGCGGCGGCCGCCACAGCCATCCCGGCCGACGGATGCGGCCCCTACGCTCCGATAATCCCCACCCCCGAATTCTTCGCCCTGGACGAGCCGCAGCAGACGGCGGCGCTCCGCGAGCGCGAGGAGAACCTGCAGCTGTGGCAGGCCCAGACCTCGGCCGACATCCCCCTCTCCGACATCGAGGAAGCCGTGTACGGCGACACGCGCGGCGAGTTCCGGCACAAGGTGTACGGCGATGACAGCCCGTCTGGCAACCGCTTCTACACCTGGCTCAGAAATACCGATGACTACGAGACCGAATGTTTTCTGAGTGTGGCCAAGGACCTCGAAGAGCGCCGCCGCGCCATGACTTCCCCGTGGTACTATCCTCAGACCCGCGGATACGAATCGGAGACCGGCGACTTCGACGAGCTCATCCGTGAGTGCCGCGACTACCGCGGAGAACGGTTCAAGGACCGCTACGCCCTTCAGACATCGCGCGCACTCTTCGCGGCGCGCCGCTACGCCGAGTGCATCGCCTTCACCGACTCCGCCTTCTCGTCCGTCGCTGACGGCAATCTGATGAAACGCATGGCCCTCAGATATGCGGCCGGATGCCTCCGGCGGCTCGGCCGGGCGGAGCGGTCTGACTCGCTGTTCGCCATGACGGGCGACATATGGTCAGTCTGCGACACAGCTCCGGCCGAGTATATGGCGCGCCTCAATCCCTGTGCGCCGCAGCTGACTGACTACATCCGCGGCCACGCCGCCGACACGGCCTTCATGCTGCGCATGGTCCCCCTGGCAGAGCGTCTGCTGAACGACCGGCGCGTAGTCAACAAAGGCGACTGGCACTTCCTGCTGGCCTATGTCCGCAACGAGTACTGCGGCGACGCCGCCAGGGCCCGGCGAGAAGCCCTGCGCGCAGCCGGACAGTCATTCTCGTCGGACGAGCTCAGAGACCTCGCGCGTGCCTACCGGATGAAGTTCGACGCCGCCGCCGGACATGCCGGCAAGCTCCTCGCCGACCTGCGGTGGATGGAGCGGAAGGCCCGGGCGCTCTGCCCCGACGCCACGGAGTGGATACGCCGCTGCCGCAACATCGTCTACGCCCACTGGACGCCGCGGCTGTGGCGAAGCGGCGACTACAGCACCGCCATACTGCTCTGCGCCTATGCCGACAATCTTGCCCCGTCGATAGAGCGGCAGACCATATGGGAGCACTACTATGACGGAGGAGGATGGAGCGGAAGCGTGCTCGGCTCTGTGACTGTCGACGAGATGCGCCGCAGCGAGACGTACCCCAACACCGTCGACTACGGCTGTCTGTCGTTCCAGTTGGCCGGCAGTCTGACGCACCGGCAGCTTGCGGCCGCCTACGCCCGCATATCAGCCGACGGCAGCGCCCTCTACGCCTTCCTGCGCCGCAAGGCACGCACCGACCGCGACTACTACTACGAGCTCATCGGCACGCTCGCACTCCGCGAGGAGGACTACCGGCAGGCCGTGAACTATCTCTCGAAGGTCAGCGAGCACTATGTCAGGACTATGAACCTTGACAAAGGCGGCTATCTCTCGCGCGAAGTATTCAATCCCGACTCGCCGCACCGTCCCGGCTCCGCTCCTCGGGCAAAGCTCGACTTCGCACGCCGGATGCTCGCCTACCGCCGCACCATGACCGCCGCCGGCGCCGGCGCCGACGAGCGCGGACTGGCCCGTCTGATGTATGCCATCGGGCGCCGCAATTCCTTCGAGGACTGCTGGGCCCTGACCCAATACTGGCGCGGCTGGGTGGGTGTCTTCGAGCCGTCGCTGCAGTACTGGTACGACAGTTTCGCCCCGACGAACTACGCATTCCTCTACTACTATGACCCCGAGACGGACTCCGCCGCGACCGAAGCGCTGTACCGGAGCGAAGTCCGTGCAGCCCTTGACATGCTCGCCACCGACGAGGCCCGGGCCAAAGCTCACTACATCCTTGGCAATCTCAAGACCGTCGTCAGGCGCTACCCCGGCACCACGACAGCCGACTTCGTCCGCACCTCCTGCGACCGCTGGAAAGCGTGGATTTAGCGTGGAGGGGACGACAATCAATACCTGACGGGCGCGCCGCAGAGACCGCGACGCGCCCGTCTTCCATATTTATGCGTATGTCAATCAGTTATAGCCCTTGTTCTGCACATACAGCCCGGGGACATAGTAGAGCTGGTTGTAGGGGACGGGATAGAACTCGTTCTTGCCCGCAGTGTAGTGCGCATCTTTGTAGTACTGGCCGTAGCGGACACCGTTGTACTCGGAGTCCTGCTCCATGGCGAAGTAGGCGTTGAGGACGGTGGAGGCTATGCCCCAGCGGCGCAGGTCGAAGTAGCGGCTGCTCTCCATGGCCATCTCGAGGCGGCGCTCCCAGCGCAGGCACTTGCGTGCCGTCTCCTTATCTGCGAAGTAGGTCTGGGGATATGTGGCGATGTCGCAATAGTCGGCGGCATAGGCTATGTGCTTGTCCACCGAGTTGGCGGCACGCTGACGGATGTCGTTGATGATGGTACGGGCCTCTCCGAGCTGTCCGAGCTCTATGAGAGCCTCGGCGCGCATGAGCATCACGTCGGTGTAGCGGAACACGTAGTCGTTCATGGCGAAGGCCTGCCACGAGCCTTCGAAGGTCTCGCCGGCACTGCGCTGCGGCACTTCCTTGAGCGAGGTGTAGTAGCCGTAAGTGTTCGGGGTGCGCGAATTGTCGGTGGTCATGGTGTAGGCGGCCTCGTACTTGTAGGGGAAGGTGGGCATGCCTACGGTGTGGAACAGGCGCGGATCCCACTTCTGAGCCGTGACGACGCCGCTGACGGGATAGTCGTCCGTGTCAGCGTAGGAGTCGAACATAGGCAGGCCGTCGCGCGTCTTGAAGGCGTTCACGAGGTTCTGCGAGGGCTTGTGGAAGTCCCATCCGCACGACCACATGCCCCAGCAGCCGTTGAGGGTATTCGACCAGTTGGCTCGGCCGAAGCGCGTATTGTCGTCGGTGTATGACGAAGTCTGCACGGCGAATACCGACTCCTTGCTGTTCTTGTACTCGGGGAGGAAGATGTCGCCGAAGTCCTCGAGATAGCCGAAGCGAGAGTTCTCCACCACAGTGGTGTACTCGACCACTTTCCTCATGTACTCCTCGTTGATGAAGGCCACACCGTCGGTGGCTTCATATCCGTCGCCCCATGCGATGGTGAGATAGCACTTGGCGAGATAGGCCGCCGCAGCGATGCGGTTGGCGCGTCCGGCTCCGTCGGCTGGTTCGTCAGGAAGGGCCTTGTAGGCAAGCTCGAACTCGTTGATGACCTTCTCCCAGAGCTGTTCGTAGGTGAACTGGTCGTTGGGCGTCTGCTCCTGAAGGTTGTTCTCGAACACATATTCGTCTATCCACGGAATCTGACGGAACATGGTCAGGAGCTTGAAGTAGCTGTGGCCGCGGAGGAAGTGCACTTCGCCCACACGCTGTGCGGCGGTAGCCTCACCGAGTTTCTCCACACCGTACTCATCAAGAGCGACGAGAGCGCGGTTGCAGCGCGAGATGTTGCAGTACAGGCGGTACCACAGCTGGTCAAGCTCGCCGGGAGTGGACGTAAGAGTCGACCATATCTCCATGGGATGATAGCCCGTGTCGGTCGTGCCGCCACCGCCCTTGAGGCAGTCGTCGCTGGCGAGGTCGCCGTAGGGCCACAGGTTGAAGGGATACTCGAACCAGCAGTCGCCGAGCGATGCATAGGCCGCGTTGACCATCTTGTCGGGCTGCGAGTAGGCCAGCTCGCCGTCGACGACGCCCGTAGGCCGTACGTCGATGAAGTCGTCGCACGATGCGGCCGCCATGGCCGTTAGTGCAAGCAGGTATATCTTAACTGATTTCATGGTGTTCTGTCGTTTATTGGTTAAAAATCAATCTGTAAGCCGAAGGAGAGAGATGTGGGGATAGGATAGGCCCAGTTGGGATTCTCGGGGTCGGAGCACGTGAGGCTCTTGCTCTTGAGCGTCAGGAGATTCTGACCGGAGACGTAGACGCGCATACGGGTCATGCGGAGTGCCTCGAGGGCTCGTGACGGAAGGGTGTAGCCGAACTGAAGATTGCGGAGCTTGGCATAGGTGCCGTTCTCGACGAAGTATGACGAGGTGCGTCCTTCGTCGCCGGTGTTGTTGGTGGTCAGCATGGGGATGGTCGAGGAGGTGTTGACTCCGGGCAGCCATGCGTCGAGCACGCGGACGCCCTTGTTGCTGCCGGCGTCGGTCACGCTCCAGAAGTCATTCTGGAATTTCTGATTGTTGTACACATCCTGACCGACGACGCCCTGCCAGAACATGCGGAAGTCGAAATTCTTGTATGCCAGCTCGACATTGAGTCCGAACGAGAGGTCGGGCACGGGGCTGAAAATCCATGTCTGGTCGTCGGGGGTGATGCGGTGGTCACCGTTGATGTCGGCGTACTTCATGCCGCCCACACGGGCGTTGTCCTGACCGGAGGCGTCGACTTCATCCTGATTCTGGAAGATTCCGTCGAATACATATCCGACAATCGAGCCGTAGGGCTGACGGGCCTGGACGAGATTCTCCGTGGTTGTGTGGGCATACGAGCCGGTTGTGGTCGATGGAAGATAAGTGACCTTGTTGCGGAAGAAGTCCATGTTAAGGTCGACCTTGTACTCCAATCCGCATGCGAGGCGGTCGCGCCAGCCCACGAGGAGCTCCATGCCCGTGTTGCGCAGCGAGGGACCGTTGAGCCACGAAGCGCCGCCCTCGCCCATAGAGCCGAGGTATGCCGGGGTGATGAGCATGTCCTTGACGTCCTTGATGTAGGCGTCGACCGAGCCGTAGAGACGGCTGCGAAGCATGCTGAAGTCGATACCGGCGTTGTACTGTATGGTGGTCTCCCACTTCAGATTGGGATTGGCGGTCTGGCTTGCAAGGTAGCCCGAGGGGAAGATGCCGCTCTGCTGGAGGAGAAGGTCATAGGCCGTGGACGTCACGCGGTCGTTGCCGTAATCGGCCACATAGAGGGCGTAGCGCGCGGTGTTCGAGATGGCCTGGTTGCCCGTCTTGCCCCACGAGAGGCGCAGCTTGAGGTCGTTGAGCCATGTCTTGCGGATGTTCTCGGATATGCGGTAGCCCAACGTGGCTGCCGGGAAAGTGCCGTAGCGGTTGTTGCTGCCGAAGCGCGACGAACCGTCGCGGCGGATGGTGAACGACGCCAGCAGGATGTCGCGCCAGTTGTAGTCCAGCTTGCCGAAGAACGATACCAGCGCATAGGACGAGCGGTTGCCGGTGGCGCGCTCCACGCCCGATGAGGCGTCGGGGTACATGTAGTCGGGCGTCTCGATGTCGTAGTTCTCGTTGTAGGCCGAGAAGTCGATGCGGCTCTGACGGAAGAGCTCCATACCGGCCAGAACGGTGAAGCGGTGGTCGCGTGCGAGGGAGAAGTCGTAGTTTGCCGTGTTCGACCATGTCCACTTCGAGTCATTGGCCTGCGAGAGCGTGGTGGAGTTGGTGTCGTTGTTGACGATGTCGCTGTGGAAGGTGTAGTTGTACGAGTGTATGAAGGCGGCGTCATAGTCCAGGCCGAAGTTCGACCTCAGGAGCAGCCCCTTGACGGGCTTGATGTCGATGTATGCGTTGCCGAAGAGGCGCCATACGTTCAGGGCGTTGTCGCGGTTGAAGACGAGTTCGCGGAGAGGATTCTGACGGTCGGCCATGCTTCCGACAGGACCGGCGAAGGTGGTACCGTCGATTTCATAGACGGGCACGGTCGAAGGCATCTTCAGCGCGTTCTCCATCGGGTGGCAGTCGACCTGCTTTGTGTAGGTCAGCGTGAAGTTCTCACCCACGGACACCACGGGGCTGATGTTGTACGACGAATTGATGCGCGCGGCGATGTTCTCGAAGTTGGTGTCCTTGAGGATGCCGTCGTTGCGGCGGTATCCGAGCGAGAAGAAAGCCGAGCCCTTATCAGATGCTGTCGAGACAGCGGCGTCGTAGTTCTGGGAGAAGCCCGTGCGCGAGATGGCGTCGAGCCAGTCGGTGTCGGACATCAGCATGGTGCGCTTGTTGTTGATATAGCCGTCATAGAGGCCGTTGACCGTATAGTCCACATACTTGCCGGCGCGGTAGTCGTAGACCGATATGGGATAGCCCGAAGCGGCGTTGAGGTTCAGTCCGTAGCCCGAAGCATATGCCGCCGGGTCGATGCCGTCGTTCATGGCAGCCTGGGCCATGGCGGTGGCGTATCCGGGAGTATCGAGGAGTTTCATAGTGGCCTGCGAGGAGTAGAACTGTGCGGTGAGGTTGGCCGAGAAGCTGACGTTCACCTTCTGACCCTGCGAGTTCTTGCCCTTCTTGGTGGTGATGATGATGACACCGTTGGCGGCGCGCGAGCCGTAGATTGAGGCCGAAGCGGCGTCCTTGAGCACCTGCATGCTCTCGATATCGTTCATGTTCAGCGAATTGAGCGTGGCCGTAGTGGGGACGCCGTCGATAACGAAGAGCGGGTCCTGCGAGGCGTTGAACGAGCCGATGCCACGGATGCGCACCGCACCCGTACCGCTGGGCGAACCGTCGGCTGTCACCGTCATGCCCGGCACCTTGCCCTGGAGGGCACGCATGGGGTCGGTGTCCGACGATGTCTCCAGAGCATCGGTCGACACTACGGACACGGCGCCCGTAAGGTCGGCCTTCTTCATGGTCTGATAGCCCACGACCACGAGGTCGTCGAGGAGCTCGGTGTTCTCGTCAAGGTAAACGGTCATCACCGGCTCGGCCTTGACGTCGACCGTATTATATCCGACGTATGACACCTTGAGCACGGCGCCTTCGGGGACAGTAATCTGAAAGTTTCCGTCAAGGTCTGTGGCCGCGGCGGCTTTCGTGGCCTCACAGAGCACGGACGCTCCTATGAGCGGTTCATCGTCGGTGCGTGAAATGACCGTCCCCTGCACAGTGATGTTCTGCGCCTGTGCGAGGATGGTCAGCAAGACCAGCAGTAATGCACTGAGAAATGTTCTTTTCATGTTATTCGTTTTTGGTGAATTAGAATTTCTGCCGCAAAATTACTTACGTGCTAAAAATCAGGATATAAAGAATCGTGCATCGGCTATCAAAAAATGGACAATGCACGATTATTGATATGTTTTGCAACAAAATTCGGCGACGGCGGCGGCCGCCTCGGGGAGTCAGCACCCGGTAATCCGGCTGCGCGTCTCGGTGGGCGTCTCACCGAAGGCCTCGCGGTAGCAGCGTGTGAAGTAGGCCGGAGTCGAGAATCCTATTTCGTAGGCTATCTCGCTCATGGTCTTTTCGGAGGTCTTGACCAGATGGCGGCCTTGCTTGAGGCGCAGCTGACGGATGAGCTCTACGGGCGAGAAGTTGGTCAGAGCCTTGATTTTGCGGTAGAACTGCGTGCGCTCCAGGCCCAGCTCGGCGGCCAGGGCGTCGACCGTGAGGTCGGAATTGCCCATCCGGCGCGAGAATACGTCGAGGAAGCGTGCATAGAACCCGCTGTCGATGTCCGTAGGGGCAGCCGCGCCGCCGTCCTTCGCCGCCGGTGCGGCCAGTGCGTCGCGGCTCTGCCACAGCTCGCGGATGCGCTTGCGGCCTTCTATCAGCGAGCGGCAGCGCGCCAGCAGCACGGCGCCGCTGAAGGGCTTGGAGAGGTAGCCGTCGGCACCGCTGTCATAGCCCTGCACGCGCTGCTGGTCCATCGAGCAGGCCGTCAGCATCAGCACGGGGATGTGCGAGGTGGTGACTTCGGCCTTGAGCCGCCGGCAGCACTCGAGGCCGTCCATGCCGGGCATCATCACGTCGCATATGATCAGGTCGGGGACGCAGCGCACGGCCTTGGCTATGCCCTCGCTGCCGGAGGCGGCGGTCAGGACGCTGTACGTCGGCGAAAGGAGCGCGGTCAGGAGCTGACGGATGTCGCGGTTGTCGTCTATAACAAGGACGACGGGCTTTCCGGGGTCTGCGACGGTGACGGTGTCGGCATCGGTGTCAACCGTGCCCAGCTCTGCCTCGACGTCGGCGGCCGACATCTGAGGGACGGGGGCTTCGGAGGCGCCGTCCACGTGGGTGAGGGGCAGCGTGACGGTGAAGACCGAGCCCTTGCCGACTTCGCTCCGCACGCTGATGGTGCCGCCGTGAAGCTCGGCGAAGGCCTTGCTCAGCGACAGGCCGATGCCCGAGCCGTCGGGGTGCACACGGTCGACCTGATAGAAGCGGTCGAAGATGTGGCCGAGGTCGCGCTCGCTGATGCCCTCGCCCGTATCGGCCACGCTGATGACCACGCTGCCGTCGCCGTCGGGGCCGTACGTCACGGTGATGCGTCCGCCGTCGGGGGTGTACTTGAAGGCGTTGGAGAGCAGATTGAAGAATATGCGCTCGAGCTTCCCGGCATCGGCGGCCATACTGACGGGACTGTCCGTCAGGCGGCGGAGCGACAGCTTCATATGCCGCTTGCGCGCGAGCTGGCCGAAGGCCTCCGTCCATCCGCCGACGGCCTCGTCAAGGTCGAGCTCGGTCAGGCTGAGGGTGAGCTTGTCGTTCTCGTACTTGCGGAAATCGAGAATCTGATTGATGAGGCGGCGGAGGATGCGGACATTCCTGTCGGCAATCTTCATGAGGGTCTGCTGCTGCGGAGTGAGGTTCGGCGCCCCGTCGAGCTGCGCCACGGGCTCGGCGATGAGCGTCAGCGGCGTGCGGAGGTCATGCGACACGTTGGTGAAGAAGACGAGCTTGGAGTGTATGGCCTGCTGAAGCCGGCGGTTGAGCTGCTGCTGGGTGTCGCGCTGCTCCTCGAGCTCGCGGTTCTGCCTCATGAGCACTTCCTGATGGCGGCGGTGCTGCCAGTAGGCCCGCAGTATAAGGAAGACCACGCCGAAGAGCAGGACGATGATGACGATGCTGGCATAGAAGAGCGACGTCTGCGACGAGTGCTTGTCCCAGTATTCGTCAATCTGACCTTTAAGGACTTTCATCTTGCCAGTCTCTTCATTGAGGGTCTCGTTCTGAAGGAGCAGCACGTCGACGTTGCTCAGGTCTACGGCCGACGACGCCGGCAGGATGGTCTCGCGCTCGTAGGGCTCGCCTTTCAGTATGGCCAGGGCCGTGCGGATGAGACGGTGGCCCTCGGTGGGATAGAGGAAGGTGGCGTCGATTACGCTGTCGGCCACGGCGCGTATGCCTATCTCGGGAGCGGCGTCGATGCCTATGATGCGTATGTCACGGCCCATCCGGGCGGCTACTTCGGAGGCTCCGATGGCCATGCGGTCGTTGTGGGCGTAGATGAGGTCGACATCGCCGTAGAGCCGCAGGACCGAATCGACAGCCGCCACGGCCTCGTCCTTGTTCCAGTTGCCGATGACTGTGGCAAGCAGCTCGCCGCCGCCGGAAGCGAACTCTCCGGCGAATCCCTTGTGACGGGCGTCGGCAGGCGTCGAACCGGGCAGCCCGTAGACCTCGATGGCCTTGGCTCCGCGGCCCAGCAGATGCAGGGCATAGTGCGCGGCCGAGCGGCCTATGCCTTCGTCGTCGACGCCGATGCGCGCCGTGTAGCTGTCGCCGATGATGTTGCGGTCGAAGATGATGACCGGTATGCCGCGCCCGTACACCTCCTTTATGACAGGGGTGAGCGCGGCCGCCTCGTTCGGCGACACTATGATGATGTCGAACCCATGGTCGGCGAAGTAGCGGATGTCTGCGGCCTGACGGAGATTGTCGTCGTCGGCCGAACGTATCTCCACCACGGCGTCGTCATGAAACATAATCTCGCGTTCAATCTCGTCGTTCATCTTCGAGCGCCAGTCGTCCTGACTGCACTGCGACACTCCGATGCGGTACACACGTCCGCTGTCAGAGCAGCTTGAAAGTGCCGCAAACATCAATATTGCAAACGTACAGGATAGTATTCGATAAAGGATTTTCATATGTTCCGATTAGCCTTAGACACTGCAAAATTAGTCATAATTCTATGAAAAAGAGTGCGAAAGGTATGAATAATTTTGTCGCGCAACATTTTTAATAGCCTATGCACGATAATTCATAGCCGACGTCGCGGCAAAGTCGTAGCTTTGCATTGCCGAAAGGAAAACACCGCGAACAATACCATATTAAAAATAATACCATAACCCATATGACAATGACCAAACACAGCCTGACCGCCCTGGTGACGGCACTGATTCTGACTCCCGGAGTATCGGCAGCCGCAGACGGCGTCGGCATCGAGCACCTCGGCACCGACAACACACTGGTGCGCGTTGACGGCGACGCCAAGTATGTGCTCCTGCCGGTGCAGGAGTCGGTGGACGACGCACGCATCAACGTGCTCGTCGACGGCAATATAGCCGAGACCATCTACGTGCGGCTGGCGAAATCCAAGACCGACTACACCGTGCCCTTCGACCTGACCCGGTACAAAGGCCGCAAGGTGATACTTGACGTCCTCACTCCGCAGGGCCGCGGCTCGGTGCGCGAAGCCAAGGACGACGTATGCTGGAAGGGCATAGAGCTTTCGGAGACCTTCGACACCGCCGACCGCGAGGAGAAGTACCGCCCGGCCTACCACCACACTCCGCTCTACGGATGGATGAACGACCCGAACGGCATGTTCTGCAAGGACGGCGTGTGGCATCTCTACTATCAGTACAACCCCTACGGCTCGAAGTGGCAGAACATGACGTGGGGCCACTCCTCGACCACCGACCTGGTGCACTGGAAGCACGAACCCGTGGCCATCCGCCCCGACGGACTGGGGTCGGTGTTCAGCGGCAGCTGCGTGATCGACCATGACGGGACGGCAGGCTTCGGCCGCGACGCCGTGATAGCCCTCTACACATCGGCCGGAACGAGTCAGATGCAGAGCATGGCCGTCAGCCGCGACGGCGGAACGACCTTCACCAGGTACGCCGGCAACCCCGTTCTCACCCTCGAAAGCGAGGCCCGCGACCCGAATATGTTCCGGAACGAAGCGACCGGCGAGTGGAACCTCGTGCTGGCCCACGCGCTCGACCGCGAGATGCTCTTCTTCACCTCGCCCGACCTCCGGACGTGGACGCTTCAGAGCGGCTTCGGCAAGGGCGAAGGCTGCCAGGAAGGCGTGTGGGAGTGTCCCGACCTCTTTCAGCTTCCGGTGGAAGGCAGCGACGAGAAGAAATGGGTGCTGATATGCAACATCAATCCCGGCGGACCCTTCGGTGGCTCGGCCATACAGTACTTCACGGGCGACTGGGACGGCAGGACATTCACCGCCGACCGCGACGCCGACGGCCGTATTCCCGTCAAGTGGCTCGACTACGGCAAGGACAACTACGCGCTGGTGAGCTGGAGCGACGCTCCCGACGGACGACGCACGGCCATAGGATGGATGAGCAACTGGCAGTATGCCGCCGAAGTGCCCACCATGCAGTACCGCAGCGCCAACACCCTGCCGCGCGAGATTGGGCTCTTCAAGGCCGACGACGGCATGACGTACGCCTCAAGCGCACCGTCGCCCGAACTGACAGCCCTTAGAGACAGACTCGCCGTCAACCGGTCGAACGTCGCTCTGGGCAAGAAAGCGCGCAGCTTCGAACTGCCTCAGAGCGGTCTGTGCGAGATTGTAGCCGACATCGACGCCGCAGCCGCCGACTCCGTCACGCTCGTGCTCTCGAACAGGGAAGGCAACGAAGTCACGATGACCTACGACACGGCCCGTCGGACGATGTCGATGGACCGCCGCCACAGCGGCATCACCGGATTCAGCGAGAGCTTCCCGGCCGTGACCGTGGCCCCCACCCTCGAAAACAAGGGACGCATCGCGCTGCGCATCTTCATCGACAGGTCAAGCATCGAGCTCTTCGGCAACGACGGCCGCTTCGTGATGACCAACCTCGTATTTCCCGAGGCACCCTACTCCGCCCTCTCGGCAAGCGCCGCAGGAGGCAAGGCGAAAATCAAATCCATGAAAATATACTCACTCAAATAATACCCCGAAAACAATGATGACACAGACAGTCACCAACGACCGTAAATCTTTCATACTCCAGATAGTGCCGGTCATGCTGTGCTTCTTCGCCATGGGATTCGTCGATCTCGTGGGCACGGCATCAAACTACGTTCAGAAAGACCTCGGCCTCACCGACTCCCAGGCCAACCTCTTCCCCTCGCTCGTATTCTTCTGGTTCCTCATCTTCTCGGTGCCCACCGGGATGCTGATGAACAGGATAGGACGCAAGAAGACTGTGCTGATAAGCCTCGTCATCACGGCCCTGTCGCTCATCATCCCCATCACGGGCGACAGCTACACCACGATGCTCATATCGTTCTCTCTGCTGGGCATCGGCAACGCCGTGATGCAGACCTCGCTCAATCCGCTGGTATCGAACCTCATATCCGCCGACAAACTGGCGTCGACCCTGACGTTCGGACAGTTCGTCAAAGCCATCGCCTCCTTCCTCGCGCCTATACTCGCGGCATGGGGCGCCACCACCTGTCTGCCCACCTTCGGGCTGGGCTGGCGTGCCATATTCGTGATATACGCCGCCATCAGCCTGCTGTCGGTCTCGGCCCTGGCGGCCACTCCGATAGCCGAAGAACGTCCTGACAAGGCATCGGGCGTGGGCGAATGTCTCCGGCTGCTCGGCCGCCCCTTCATCCTGCTCTGCTTCATCGGCATCATGTGCCACGTAGGCATCGACGTGGGCACCAACACCACAGCTCCGAAAATCATCATGGAGCGCCTCGGCCTGCCCCTTGAGGAAGCCGGATTCGCCACGAGCGTGTACTTCATCTTCCGCACCGCCGGATGCTTCCTCGGCGCCTTCCTGCTGCGGTCGATGTCGCCCAGACTGTTCTTCGGCATAAGCGTGCTGATGATGCTCGCCGGCATGGGCGCTCTGATGGTCTGCGACATGCTCGAAGGTCTCTACATAGGTCTCGCATTGATAGGCTTCGGCAACTCCAACATCTTCTCGGTCATCTTCTCTCAGGCACTGCTCTCGTCGCCCTCGGAGAAGAACGAAGTGTCGGGCCTGATGATTATGGGACTCTTCGGCGGCACGGTCTTCCCTCTGGCAATGGGATTCGCCGCTGACGAAATCGGTCAGGCCGGCGCCGTGGCCGTGATGACAGCAGGCGTCATATATCTCCTCTGCTACACACTGAAAATCAAAAACGTAAAATAACACTGTACAATCATGAAAGACTTCGTAGTCGGAATGGGCGAGGCACTGTGGGACGTGCTGCCCGAAGGAAAGAAGATAGGCGGCGCTCCCGCCAACTTCGCATATCACGTATCGCAGTTCGGACTCCCGAGCTGTGTGGTGAGCGCCGTGGGCGACGATGCCCTCGGCAAGGAAATCACAGAGAACTTCACCTCCAAGGGTCTCAACCAGCTCATAGCCGAGGTGCCCTACCCGACCGGAACAGTGCAGGTCGAAATCGACCAGGCAGGTATTCCGCAGTATGAAATCAAGGAAAACGTGGCGTGGGACAACATCCCCTACACGGCGCACCTCGAGCAGCTTGCCGAAAAGACCAAGGCAGTGTGCTTCGGCTCGCTGGCACAGCGCAACGTGGTGTCGCGCAACACCATCAACCGCTTCCTCGACGCGATGCCGCAGACCGACGACACCCTCGTGGTCTTCGACGTGAACCTGCGTCAGGGATTCTACAACAAGGAAATCCTGTGCAACTCGATGAGCCGCTGCAACATACTCAAGATTAACGACGAAGAGCTTGTCACCGTCAGCCGCATGTTCGGCTACCCCGGCATAGACCTTCAGGACAAGTGCTGGATACTGCTGGGAAAATACAACCTGAAGATGCTCATTCTGACCTGCGGTATCAACGGCAGCTACGTCTTCACGCCCGGCAACGTATCGTTCCAGCCCACTCCGAAAGTCGAGGTCGCCGATACGGTAGGCGCCGGCGACTCATTCACGGCAGCCTTCATCTCGGGCATCCTCAAAGGCAAGTCCGTGACCGAAGCGCACGCCAACGCCGTACGCACCTCCGCCTTCGTGTGCACCAAGAAGGGAGCCATGCCCATACTTCCGCCCGAACTGACGGAGTAATCCCTGCAAAATACGAAAAAGACATCGCGCCTTGACTGTCATGAAGCGGTCAGGGCGCGATTATTCAGTAGTGACCCGTTGGTCGGTAATGATTATTTTACGGAGAACTTATAGATGCACTGGCTGGTGTATGTCTCGCCGGGGAGGAGGACTACCGAAGGCCATTGGGGCTTGTTGGGGCTGTCGGGATAGTGCTGGGTCTCGAGACATACGGCAGCATTCTTCTGATAAGCGATGTTGCCCTTGCCGGTGACAGTGCCGTCGAGGAAGTTGCCGGTGTAAATCTGGATGCCGGGCTCGTTGGTGTAGACGTCCATGTGGATGCCGTTGGCGGGATTCTCGAGCGATGCGGCCACAACGTTGATGTCGCAGTTGTTGTCGAGTACGAAGTTGTGGTCATAGCCGTTGGCGTTGTGTATCTGCTCGTTGTCGGCTGCGATATCCTGTCCGATGGGCTTGGCGGTGCGGAAGTCGAAGGGAGTGCCTTCAACGCTGACAATCTCGCCCGAGGTCATGAATGTGCTGTCGACGGGAGTGAAGTTCGAAGCGTTCACCATCAGCGTCTCGTCAAGGATGCTGTTATTGCCGTCACCCGAGAGGTTGAAGTACGAGTGGTTGGTCATGTTGATGATGGTGGGCTTGTCGGTGGTGGCAGCGTACTCGATGCTCAGGGCGTTGTCGGGCGTGAGAGTATAGGTCACAGTGGCGTTGACGGTGCCGGGGAAGCCGTTGTCGCCGTCAGCCGATTCGATAGCCAGCGTGAGGGTCGAGTCGGTGTATGCCACGGGCTTGAACGTGCGGTACTGCCATCCGTAGGTGCCCATGTCGCCGCCGCCGTGGAGGCAGTGGCCGTAGTTGTTCTGCGGAAGCTGATAGGTGGAGTCCTCAAGGACGAAGCGGCCCTGGTTGATGCGGTTGGCATAGCGGCCGATAGTGGCGCCGAAGTCGCTCTTGTTGTTTTCGGGGAAGTATGCCTGAATGCTGTCGAATCCGAGAACCACGTCGTGCATCTTGCCGTCGCGGTCAGGAACCATAAGGGAAACTACGCGGCCGCCGAAGTTGGTGATGCACGCTTCCATGCCGTTGGCATTGCGGAGGGTGAAGAGTTCGGTGGAGTCGTTGCGGTACTCGGCAACGAACTTGGCGGGGCACAGGCCGGAATCGGTGGAGCAGCTCTCCTTGGCAGCCTGCTGGCACGAAACGGCGGCAGCTGCGGCTGTGGCAATCAGGATAAGGTTTTTGAATTGCATAATGTATAAATATAAATAGGTATCAAATCTCGTGCTGCAAAGTTAATCATTATTTGCCAACAATGAAGCATGGCGGCACGACAATACACGATTTCGGGACATAAATGCAAAGAGCCGGACTCGCGCCCGGCTCTTCTGCATCAGTTATTCTGCTATTATTTGTACCGCGTCCAGCGGAGAATCTCGGTGAATGTCGGCTTCTTGCCGTACATGAATATGCCCACGCGGTATATCTTGGCGCATACCCATATCATGCCCAGGAAGGAGGCGTAAAGCACGGCGAGCGAGAGAAGGATTTCGCCGACGGGGACTCCGAAGGGCAGGCGGCTCATCATGGCGCAAGGCGACGTGAAGGGAATGACCGACAGCCAGAAGGCAAGCGTCGAGCCGGGATTCTGAAGCACGCTCATCGAGGCTATGATGCTGACGATGATAGGCAGCGTGGCCACGGAGGCCAGCTGCGAGGCGTCCTGGATATTGTCGACAGCCGAACCGACGGCTGCGAATATCGACGAGTAGAAGAGGTAGCCGCCGATGAAGAAAAGGATGGCGTAGCCGAGCAGCGAGAGGATGAATCCGGGATCGCTGAGCTGGCCGAGCGCACCGATGAGTTCGGGGTCGGCGCCTTCGCCGGGCATGGAAGCGATCAGAGGCACAAGCCATGCCGAGCAGGCTCCGAGGAGCACGGCCCATATGAGTATCTGGGTGACAGCCACCATGCCGATGCCGACTATCTTGCCGAGCATCAGGGATGTGGGCTTGACGGAGGAGACAACTATCTCGAGCACGCGGTTCGACTTCTCCTCGATGATGCTGGTCATGACCATCTGTCCGTAGATGAGGATGAAGGAGTACAGCAGCATGTCCATGGCCAGCGAGAGGAAGTAGGACAGCATCGACGATGTGGCTGTGTCCTCGTCCTGGTCGATGCGGATGGTGGGATAGCGGAGGTCGACCTTCACTTCGTCAAGAATCTGACGCAGATTGGATATGTCGTATGCCTCAAGGCGGATGTCCTCGATGGCGTCGGTGAGCTGGCTGTTGATGTACTGGTCAGTGACCATGGCCGGAGCGCCGCGGTGGTAGAGAGTGATGGAGGCGTTGGGGTTCTCGATAACCTTGGCTCCGATGACCAGTATGGCGTCGGCCGACTCGTCGGCACGGAGGCTGTCGAGAGGCTGGTCGACGGCGCGGAAAGTGATTTCGTCGCTGTCATGCAGGCGCTGCGCCACCAGGCCCGAGTCGTCGATGACGGCCACATGCTTGCTCTCGGGCGTATTGAATACCATGATGGCCGCCGGCGCCACCATGATGAGTATCATGAAGAAAGGCACCAGCAGGGTACTGATGATGAAGCTCTTGCGCTTGACGCGTTCGAGATACTCGCGGGATATTATAATCTGTAAGGCTGATTTCATACTTCGGGAACGGGTTGTAGGCCACGGGCCTGGTTAGATGCCTCGACTGCCGATACGAATATCTCGTCCATCGACGGGATGAGGCGGCGGAATGAATTGATGGTGACGGCTTCGTTGACAGCCGATATGAAGGGGCGGAGTGCGTCGGGAGCCTTGAGGGTGACGGTGGCTGTGGCGAATCCGTCGTTATTGATGCTTCCGGCCTCGAACGACGAGCACAGCGGCGCTGCGGCTGCCTCCAGACCGGCGGGGTCGCCGAGGTATGCGAGGGCATAGCGGTTGTCGGCGAAACGCTCGCGGATGTCGCTGACTTTGCCCGAGAGGATGTTCTGGGAGCGGTTGATGAGCGAAATTTCGTCGCAGAGCTCCTCGACGCTGCCCATGTTGTGGGTTGAGAAGATGACGGTGGCACCTTCGTCGCGCAGCTTGAGTATCTCGCGCTTGAGTATGCCGGCGTTGATAGGGTCAAAGCCGGAGAAGGGCTCGTCGAATATCAGAAGGTCGGGACGATGGAGAACGGTGATGATGAACTGTACCTTCTGTGCCATGCCCTTGGAGAGTTCCTCCACCTTTTTATCCCACCACTGCGAGATGTCAAGCCGCTCGAACCACTGACGCAGGGCGGCCTCGGCGTCGCGGCGCGACAGGCCCTTGAGACGCGCAAAGAAGATGGCCTGCTCGCCCACCTTCATCTTTTTATACAGACCGCGCTCCTCGGGCAGATAGCCGATGCGCGCGATGTCGTCCTGGCAGAGACGGTGTCCGTCGAATATCACCTCGCCGCTGTCAGGCGCGGTGATATGGTTGATGATACGTATCAGCGTGGTCTTTCCGGCGCCATTGGGGCCTAAAAGACCGTAGACCTTTCCGCGCGGCACGGCGATGGACACATCGTCGAGCGCCCGGTGGCCGGTGTACTCTTTTACTATGTTCGATGCAGTGAGTAAGTATTCCATATTATAATGTTTTTAAGTATTAGACGTAGGACAGCCCGATTTATTACATAATAATACGAAAAAAGTGAACCAAGGGGGTAGCGCGATTGTTTCTGCGAGTGAATTGCCAAAATGTCAGTCGCGACTGACACAGCCCCCGTTTGGCAAGATATTTGCATAACTGACACCAGAAATTAATCAAAAATATACCAGCTATGAAACTCAAACCACTGGCCGACCGTGTAATCATCGAGCCTACCGCAGCCGAGGAAGTCACCGCTTCCGGCATCATCATCCCCGATTCAGCAAAAGAGAAACCGCTCCGCGGCACCGTGCTTGCTGTAGGTTGCGGCACCAAGGACGAAACCATGGTGCTCAAAGAAGGCGACAAAGTGCTCTACGGCAAGTATGCCGGCACAGAAATCGACCTCGACGGCAACAAAGTACTCATCATGCGTCAGAACGAAGTTCTCGCTGTAATCGAATAATCTCTTCAACATTATACCGCATACAATCATGGCAAAAGAAATAAAATTCAATATCGAAGCCCGCGACGAGCTCAAGAAAGGTGTCGACGCCCTCGCCGACGCTGTCAAGGTAACCCTCGGTCCTAAAGGCCGCAACGTCATCATCGGCCGCCAGTTCGGCGCTCCCCACATCACCAAGGACGGCGTGACAGTTGCCCGCGAGGTTGAACTCGAGGACGCTCTTCAGAACATGGGCGCCCAGCTCGTCAAGGAAGTGGCATCCAAGACCGGCGACGACGCAGGCGACGGCACAACCACCGCTACCGTGCTCGCACAGGCCATCATCGGCGTAGGTCTCAAGAACGTCACCGCAGGTGCCAACCCCATGGACCTCAAGCGCGGCATCGACAAGGCCGTAGCCGCCGTGGTAGAAGGCATCCGCGCACAGTCGCAGGAAGTAGGCGACGACTTCAAGAAGATTGAGGACGTGGCACGCGTATCGGCAAACAACGACGACACCATCGGCCGACTCATCGCCGAAGCCATGCAGAAAGTAAAGCGCGAAGGCGTCATCACCGTCGACGAAGCCAAGGGCACCGAAACCACCATAGAAGTGGTTGAAGGCATGCAGTTCGACCGCGGCTACATCTCGCCCTACTTCGTGACCGACACCGAGAAGATGCAGTGCGTCATGGACAGTCCCTTCGTACTCCTCCACGACAAGAAAATCTCCAACCTCAAGGATATCCTGCCCGTCCTCGAAGCCACCGCACAGAGCGGCCGGCCTCTCCTCATCATCGCCGAGGACGTCGACCAGGACGCACTGGCAGCCCTCGTAGTCAACCGTCTCCGCGGCTCACTGAAGATATGCGCCGTGAAGGCTCCCGGATTCGGCGACCGCCGCAAGGAAATGCTCGAGGACATCGCCATCCTCACCGGCGGCACTGTCATCTCTGAAGAGAAGGGTCTCCAGCTGGCAAACGCCACCATGCAGGACCTCGGCCATGCCAACACCATCACCGTATCGAAAGAGAACACCACCATCGTCAACCGCGACGGCAACAAGGACGCCATCGCAGCCCGTGTAGCTCAGATTAAGGCTCAGATAGCCACCACAACCAGCGACTACGACCGCGAGAAACTCCAGGAACGTCTGGCCAAGCTCGCAGGCGGCGTGGCAGTGCTCCACGTAGGCGCACCCTCCGAAGTGGAAATGAAGGAGAAGAAAGACCGCGTGGACGACGCCCTCAGCGCCACTCGCGCAGCCATCGCCGAAGGTATCGTCCCCGGCGGCGGCGTAGCCTATATCCGCTCGCTTGACCGTCTGACCGGCCTCAAGGGAGCCAACGACGACGAACAGACCGGTATCGACATCGTGAAACGCGCCATCGAAGAACCCCTCCGTCAGATTGCCGCCAACGCAGGCGTCGAAGGAGCCGTAGTCGTACAGCGCGTGCGCGATGGCAAGGACGACTTCGGCTACAACGCCCGTACAGGCGAATACGAGAATCTTCTCTCGGCCGGCGTCATCGATCCTGCCAAGGTGACCCGTGTGGCTCTGGAGAACGCCGCCTCGATTGCAGGCATGTTCCTCACCACCGAGTGTGTCATCGCAGAGAAAAAAGAAGACACACCCGCTGCTCCCGCAGCTCCCGGAATGGGCGGAATGATGTAATAGCAAAGCATCCGCAATAATAAGGCGTTCCTGTCGCTCGATTCAGCGGCAGGAACGCTATTTTTATAAGTCCACCTCAATCAGCGCATTAACCTCACCAGCCAAAAATCCATGAAATTTTTTTGAAAAAAAGTTGCTAAAAAATTTGGACAGTCCAAAAAAAGGTCGTAACTTTGCATCGCAATTGAGGGAGAGACCTCAACAAAGAAACAAAAAAACGATGACTCCGTAGCTCAGTTGGTAGAGCAACTGACT
>DLAL01000078.1 GCA_002493945.1 Porphyromonadaceae bacterium UBA7048 | reverse complement strand
GCCGCGCGGGTCGGCGAAGTCGCCTTTCGGCCCCGTATCTAACTCCGACACCCACGCCCTCAGCGACGTGCCCCTGCATGTGCCCGTAGGATGCGGCGACGCCTATCGCGAGGCCGACGGCTGGTACACGTTCCGCAACATCATCGAGGACCCCGACATCCCCGTATCGGGCATCATCGGCGTGACTGCCGGCGGCAGCACGGCTGACGACAACGCCGCTGTCTACGACCTCTCGGGCAGAAAGATAGCCGCCCCTGCGGAGGGACAGCTATACATAAAGGGCGGACGGAAGTATGTGCACCGTGAGTGAGCGTCACCGCACGGGCGCGGCTTCGGGGCCGAACTCGCGGTGCAGCTCGCGGAAACGGCCGAGGACTGCCTCGCCGAATCCGGCCATCGAGCGCTCCACGCGCTCGAGCGGCTTGCGCCGCATGTCGCCGCTCTTGCTGTAGAAGCAGTCGGCGTAGCATACGAGGCGCTCCAGCAGGGTCTCGGGCATATAGCTGCGGTCAGCCGGGAGTGGAAGCGCGCGCGCGGCTATCTCTACCTGCGTCAGGCCGGCGCCTGTGTGGCGCTCGGCCACGCGTGCGTATATCTCGGGTGCGCCGGCACGGCGGAGCATGTCCGCTCCGATGATGCCGTGGCACAGATATGGAGCGGCGCCGTAGCATCCTATGCCGGGGGCATTGGTGCGGATGATGCCCACGTCGTGGAGCATGGCCGCAGTCTCTATCTCTTCGGGGTCAAGGGGCAGATGCAGGCGCCGGGCTATGTCGAGGGCCTCGAGGGCCACGGCACGGCTGTGGGCAAGCAAAATCCCGCCGACTTTGAGGCCGGCGGGATATGTGCTGTCGATGAATGTCTGCCAGTCGAATGTACTGCTCATTCGTCGTATGGTTCGGGTTTGACTTATTCGACTATGGTTATCCATCCGTGGGTGTCGGGCTCCTCGCCGTGGCGGATGGCGTTCAGGCGGCGTACGAATTCCGTGGTGACGGGTCCGGGCTCGCCGTTCTTCGATATGATGTACTTGCGGCCTGTGTCGAGGTCGTCGATTTCGCCGATGGGCGAGCATACGGCGGCCGTGCCGCAGGCGGCGGCTTCGGAGACGGTGTCGAGTTCGTCCACGGTGATGTGGCGCTGCTCGACCTCCATGCCCATCTCGCGAGCGAGGTCCATCAGGCTCATGTTGGTGATGGAGGGGAGGATGGAGTCGGACTTGGGGGTGATGTACTTGCCGTCCTTGATGGCGTAGAAGTTGGCCGGGCCGCACTCGTCGAGGTATTTCTTCTCCTTGGGGTCGAGGTAGAGCACTGCCGAGTAGCCGAGCTCGTGGGCCTTGTGGCCGGCGCCGAGGGATGCTGCGTAGTTGCCGCCCACCTTCCAGCGGCCCGTGCCCTGGGGTGCCACGCGGTCGTACTGGCGCATGATGCAGATGTTGGTGTTGCGGAATCCGGTCTTGAAGTAAGGTCCGACGGGGGTGACCATGACGATGAAGAGATATTCGTCGGCCTCCTTGACACCGATGCGTGGTGTCAGACCTATTTCGAGCGGACGTATGTAGAGAGATGCGCCGCTGCCGTAGGGCGGAATGAAGCGCTCGTTGAGCTTGACGGCGCGTATGCACATCTCCTCGAATATTTCGTAGGGTACAGGTTCCATCAGCAGGCCGCGGGCCGACTCGCGCATGCGCTTGGCATTCTCGCGCAGACGGAAGATGCGGATTTTGCCGTCCACGCCTCTGAATGCCTTCAGGCCCTCGAATATCTCCTGGCCGTAGTGGAGGGTAGTGGCGGCCATATGGATGTTTATGGTCTCGTCCTGAGATACTTCGATGGGTCCCCATTTGCCGTCGCGGTACGTACAGCGGAGGTTGTAGTCGGTGGGATAGTAACCGAATGGCAGGTGTGCCCAGTCAATTTCATTGTCCATATTCAAAGTAGTTATGTTATCTCCGGCAAATTTAGAAAATTATTTTTAATATTCGGGGTCTTTTCCGATAAAAGTGTCACAAAAAAGTTGTGAAAATGCCTTAGGAGTTGTTTCTTTGTAGCAGAATGTGATTTTCGCCGGCCGTAGCGCGCAGTGCGTCAGAGCACTCCGGCCGACCGGAAGAGACGCTCGTAGTGCGCGGCCTTCTCGGCCAGGGGGAGGGGATAGGCGCGCGATGTCGAGGGCATGCGCCACACCGTCAGGTCGCGGTCGCCGCACCGGGCTTCGACTGACTGACCCATAGGGGGGATGTCGCTCGAGGTCAGTCCGGCGATGACGCCGGCGGCTTTCTCGCCCGTGGTGGCTATGGTGCGGCACTCGGGCATGAGTGCGAGGGTCGAGCGGAGGTCGACAGGTTCGATGATCTCGAGGTATTTGTCCGATGCGTTGCCTTTCTGGCGGTGTATGCGGTAGCCGGTGTCGCCCAGAGCTATGCCGCGTGCGGTGAGGAGGCGCTTGATGTCGTCGAGCCTGAAGCTCCTGCCGGCGGCGTCGACCAGCGCCGTGCGGTCGCCCAGGAATATGAGGCCCATCATGTACCAGAAGTCGTTGGTGCGGTTGGGGTAGAAGAAGTCCATGCTCCAGCGGTGGTTGCCGGGAGGAAATGTCCCCATGATGAGGACTTTGGCTCCGTCGGGGATGAACGGAGGCCAGGGATGTGTCTCTATCTCTTTCGGTGAGGTTTCCATAAGGATGTCAGCTATGTTTTACATATATAAACCTGTTGGTTGAATTAGA
>DLAL01000038.1 GCA_002493945.1 Porphyromonadaceae bacterium UBA7048 | reverse complement strand
AGCGTGTCCGCTGAACAGTTACATTTTCATTCCAATCGGCCGATGCGGAGGACCGTCAGCACACTCAAAACAATGCGCGAAATTATCTCAAAATTATTGTTAAAAAATCATGCTATAATGTTATTTACACGGGAATTATTGTTAATTTTGCGCCACCTAAAACACGAATTATTCGTAGCCCTTTTTATTCATCACAGAAAACCGTGATGCGGAATTGACAAAAAATAACTTATTTTGCGTACAAAACGGCACCCCCATGGAAACGAAACGCATATTACTTGTCGATGATCACATAGTTGTTTTAAAAGGCCTGCAGCTTATAGTCAGCGAGGCTCTCGGCAAGGAAACTGACATAGATCTTGTGACTTCTGGTACAGAAGCAATCCGTATGCTCCGTCTGCAGCCCTACGACCTTTGTATACTCGAAATCGAGCTACCCGATGTCGACGGTATGCGAATGCTCCGTACATTGAGACGCGACCATCCAGCCTTACGGCGAATCGTCCATACCAGACATGAACAGCTGTGGTATATGAGAGAATTCATCGATGCGGATGTGGACGGCGTACTGTTCAAGAACTCAGATATAACGGAAATATCGAGAGCTGTCAATCAGGTACTGGACGGGCACAAGTACTACTGCATGTCGGCACGGGCTCTCAAAGCGGCAGTCGACACCCACACTCCGCCGACGATGCGTGAGATGGAGATACTTCACCTGCTGGCCAAGGGAGCGACTACCGAAGAGATATCGCGGCAGCTCTCGATATCAAACAACACTACCGAGAGCCACCGACGACATCTGCTGGAGAAGTTCAATGCCCGGAACGTAGCCGAGCTTATCATTAATGCGGTGTCACAGGGCTTCCTGCACATACCGCCGAAGGGATAGACGGGAAACAGCAATCAAAGGGATGGGAATCCAATCGTATCAACCCGGAAACTGAGGAAAACGGTCGAAGTCAGGATCACGCTTCTCGAGGAATGCCTGAGCACCTTCCTGAGCCTCGTCCATAAGATAATACATAAGCGTAGCATCGCCTGCAAACTCCATGAGGCCGTGCTGTCCGTCGAGCTCCGCGTTCAGAGCCCGCTTGATCATGCGCACGGCGAAAGGACTGCGTTTGATGATGGTCTTGCACCAGTCCACGACTTCATCCTCAAGCCGGTCGAGCGGAACGACCTTATTTATCATACCCATCTCGAGCGCTTCCTGGGCCGTATACAGTCGGCACAGGTACCATATCTCGCGTGCCTTCTTCTGTCCTACGCACCTTGCCAGATATGACGAGCCGAAGCCGGCGTCGAAGCTGCCCACTTTAGGACCGGTCTGTCCGAACTTTGCATTCTCGGAGGCTATGGTGAGATCACAGATGACCTGCAGGACGTTGCCGCCGCCCACGGCATAACCGTTGACCATAGCGATAACGGGCTTGACAAGCGACCGGATGGCCTTGTGGATGTCGAGCACATTGAGACGGGGAGTGCCGTCGCTGTCGCGGTAGCCGCCGCGAGACTTATAGTTCTGGTCGCCGCCCGAGCAGAATGCCTTGTCGCCGACGCCAGTCAGCACCACCACGCGCACGGCGGGGGTGTCGCGGCAGTAGTCGAGTGCGTCGAGAATCTCTTTGTTGGTCTGCGGACGGAAGGCATTATAGACTTCCGGACGGTTGATGGTGATTCGTGCGATACCCTCGAAGAAGTCGAAGAGTATGTCGGTGTAGTCTTTGATTTTGGTCCAGTTGCGTGTCATTATTGAGAGTAATGGTATATGGTTATAAATGATTCGTCACATGACGTTGAGACAGTCGCCCTGCGGCACATGCAGATGCAGGACGGCACGCGAGGGGCAGGCGGCGAAACCGTCAGGGTCACCGTCGAAATACCTGAATCCGTAGGCTTCGGACAGTGCTTTCAGCGGCAGCCGAGGAGCGACGGCGAAGAGCTGCTCTCGCTCCGGGAGGTCGCGCGTGGTGGCCACGGCACGGAATATGTCGCCGCCGCCGTTGTCGAGCACCACCATGCGGAATGTATCCGGGATGTCGCGAACGGCCAGTGCTCCGACGTCGTAAGCGGCACTCATGTCGCCTGTCACCAGGACGACCGTGCGTGGCGCCGACGCCATTGCGTCGCCGATGGCTGTCGAAGTCGAACCTTCGATGCCGCTGCAGCCGCGGTTGGACTCGACGCGGTTGCCGTCGCCGAAATCAAGGCGCTGGGCATAGCGCACGGACGAGCCGTTGCTGAAATGGAACACCGCATCAGGAAGCGCGTCGACCAGAGCCTGCAGGGTCTGACAGACAGAGCCGTCCTGCTCATGACGCGGAGTGGCGCGGTTCCACTCGCCGACAAAGTCCCGGCTGCCTTTGCCTGATGCGGCCAGAGCCTCGAAGAAGTCGGCAGGACTGCTCTGCACCACCGTGTCGAGGATGCCGAACGTATCAACGGCACAGTCGTCATAGCCTACGGATATATGCCGCACGCACGGATGCGAGCGCAGGAAAGTCTTGATTCCGGCCGATACGAGGCTGCCTCCTGCCGTAAGCACCACATCGGGCACAGGAAGCGACTCTGCGGATGATATGCGGCCAGCCGTGCGGCACGACGCCGGGGCATTGGACTGAGCCTCGGCATAGAAAGCGACAGTGCCGGAAGCCGCAAGCCGGTCAAGAACACGACGCATACGCAGGTCGAAGGGCATATCGCCCAGCACGGCAAGGATACGGGCAGAGCCGGCAATCGAATCAATGACACCGCTGAAATCTGTCCGGCCAGGACGGACGAGGTCAATCCTGCCGGCGGCGGCAAGCGGCGCCACATCGGCCTCGGGGGTGAGCGGCACATCGAACTGCATGTTGATGTGCACAGGACCGGGGACATCGCCGACAGCCTCGGCGAGCGCGTCGCCTATGACGCGCCGGGCGTAGCGCTGATAGCGCGCAGAGGAATCGTCGGCGATGTCGACACTGCGGCGCACCACAGCGTCGAGAGCATGAGCCTGACGGATGGTCTGGCTGTCACGCTGGTCGATAGCGTCGAAGGGGCGGTCAGCCGACACGGCCACAAGCGGGACGCGGCGGTAATACGCCTCGGCAAGCGCAGGCGCGTAGTTAAGCACAGCCGTCCCCGAGGTGCACACAAGAGCTGTAGGACGGCGGTCGGACAGCGACATACCCAGCGCCACAAACGCCGCCGTGCGCTCGTCAATCACCACTTGCAGACTGAAGCGGCCGTCACGGCTCAGAAGGGCCGACAGCGGCGCGCAGCGCGAGCCGGGCGACACCACCACACGACGTATGCCATAAGCGGCGAGAAGCTCCGTCAGCAGCCGTGCCGTAGTCTTGTCTATTGTATTCATGATGAAAATCTCTTCATTTTTCGACTAACAAAGGTACGCATTATTTGTTAATAAACAAAAGAAGCTACACAACATATACACATTTCATTCATCACTATGAAGCTCTTCAGGGCCACAGCAGAAGCAGCCGCATACAGGCGCAGCACACTCATCGCCGATATTCTACTATGGGCGGTGCCGCTACTGCTGTCGGTGCCTAATGTGGTGCTCGACATCACCGAGACGGCATACTCGGGAGCCGAGCGTGTGGCCAATGCCGCCCTGCCGCTTGGCGTCTACCTCCTGCTCATGGCGGCGTGGCGCCGCAACAGCATCACCACGCTGTGCCTCATACCCGTGATGATACTCTGCGCCTTCCAGCTTGTGCTGATTGACCTCTACGGCGGCTCGATAATAGCCGTCGACATGTTTCTGAACGTGGTCACCACCAATCCCGCCGAAGCCTCCGAACTGCTGCTCAATCTCGGAGGAGCCGTCCTCACGGCCTGCCTGCTCTACCTGCCCCCGGTCGCGCTTGCCATAGCCGGAACCGTCAAGCGCTCGCGCCTGGGTAACGACATGCGGAAGGCAGGCCTTCTGACAGGCGCCCTCGCAGCCATCTGCGGCCTGACAGGAGCCGGCTTTGCGCTGGCATCGCCCGAGGGCTACGCTCCACACCGCCGGCTCTTCCCGATGAACGTGTCGGCCAACATGCTGACGGCCATCCGGCGCACCGGGCAGATCAGGAACTACTTCAGCACATCGGCCGGATTCAGCCATCATGCATCAAGCACGCGGCACGACAGTGTGCCCGAGGTGTATGTGCTGGTCATCGGCGAGACATCCCGTGCCTCCGACTGGCAGCTCAACGGCTACAGCCGTCCGACCAATCCGCGGCTGAGCCGCCGCGACGACGTGGTATTCTTCGGCAAGACCCTGTCCGAGAGCAACACCACGCACAAAAGCGTGCCGGTGATGATGTCGCACCTTTCGGCCGACGAGTTCGGCGACTCCATATACCGCTGCCGCGGCGTCATCGACGCGTTCAACGAAGCCGGCTACCATACCGCCTGGGCCTCGAACCAGCAGCGCAACGGCGCGCTCATCGACTTCTTCGGAAGCAGCGCCCGGAAGTGTACCTTCCTGTGCGACAGCGGTCACGGCCACCACGACACAGACCTGTGCCCGATTCTCTCCGACGCGCTTGAGGAGCATCCGACAGAGAAGATATTCGCTGTACTGCACACCTACGGCTCGCACTTCAACTACGCGGACCGCGTGCCCGCGTGGTTCGACGCACCCTTCGGCCGCAGCAATTCCACCGAAGCCACGGCCTCCAACCGACAGGCCCTCATCAATGCGTAGCCTACACCGACGCCGTGCTCGACAGCCTCATCTCCATTCTTGAGGCATCAGGGCGTCCGACGGCTCTGCTCTACACCGCCGACCACGGCGAAGACATCTTCGACGACTGCCGCAACCGTTTTCTGCATGCTTCGCCCACCCCTACCGCCGAACAGCTGAACGTGCCCATGCTCGTATGGATGTCGGAGCCGTACATGACGGCACATCCCGAAAAAGCAGCCGCCTGCAGGGCCAACCGAGACCGCAACATATCGTCGAGCCGGAGCGTTTTCCACACCCTTCTCTCGCTGGCAGGCATCACAGCCGCCACTTACAATCCTAAAGAAGCGGTGTGTGAGAAATAATATCAAGAACCGCCCCGGGTGTTCCTTAACGACTATAACGAAAGCCAACCCCTGCGAGAAGCCGGTCTGAAGCCGATTGACCTTAAAAATCTTGAAAAAAGAGGCATCTCCAGACAGTAACCGGAAGCCACCTTAACATAAATGCGGCCTGCAATTAACACATTTTCACGCTTATTCTTAGCGACTTAGCAATTTTTTTATTAATTTTGCAGCACTCATCAACAAGCACATATACACGAACAAATCATTCAGTCGCAAATCTCAAAATTATCAGCCTCCGACAAACTCTTGCAGAAAATCTAAACACGAAGCAACACTATGCCACGCCAACATTTCGACAAACTCGACATCACAATCCTTAATGCATTGTGCGAAAACGCCCGCACACCCTACCTTGAGATTGCCCGCGAGTACGGTGTCTCCGGCGCCGCAGTGCACCAACGCGTGCAGCGCCTTATGGCATCCAACGTTATCGCAGGCTCTCATTGCGTCATCGCCCCTTCGACTTTAGGTTATCACCTGGTAGCCTACGTGGGCATCACCACTAAGCCGGGCACCGGCTTTGACGAGCTCATCGACGAGCTTTCTTCCATTCCCGAAATCACGGAATGCCACGTTGTCACCGGCCGCTACGACATCATCGTCAAGCTGCACGCACGCAACAACGAGGACCTTCTCGACCTCATGCAGAACAAGCTCCGTAAACTTCCTATCGCCAACACAGAGACGATGGTATCGTTCCGCGAGTCCTTCAACCGCCACCTCCCTATCGAAAACGACCGCTGATGTCACACTCGGCGCATCTTCCTTCTATTACACATTCATCCCTATTACAACGGCCTCTTTTCTAATACACAGCTCCTCAACTCTCGACTCTTACACTCCTCGGCGGAGGCATCGGACGGCTACCGTCCACAGTTCTCCGGACCACCTCACCTCTCTACTGATTCATTAAATATTTCCCGGCAGGCTGATACGACTGAGCATATTTGACGATTTTTGTGTCCACCGATGGAAATCACCGGTTCACGATATGAATTTTTCCGCAGAAAATAATCGTTAACCAAAACATTTTGTGTAAATTTGCACACGAAACCCGGATAAGGCCTGTGTCCCCTTCTGGGCACAGGCCTTATTCTGCGTTCCGACAGAGACATCCAAAATAGAGTAACCAAAAACATAACCATGGACATATCTCATATCGAACACATCGGCATTGCAGTACCGTCGCTCGACGAAGCAATCCCCTTCTACGAAAAAATTCTCGGTCTCAAGTGCTTCGCCATCGAAGAAGTAGCTGACCAGAAAGTACGCACGGCATTCTTCCGCGTAGGCCAGACCAAGCTCGAGCTCCTCGAAGGCACTGCCGACGACAGCGCTATCTCCAAGTTCATCGCCGCAAACGGCGGCCGCGGAGGCATCCAGCACATAGCATTCGCCATCGAAGACGGCGTGGCCAACGCACTCGCCGAAGCCGAAGAAAAGGGTTGCCGCCTCATCGACAAGGCTCCCCGCAAAGGCGCCGAGGGTCTGAACATCGCTTTCCTGCACCCGAAGTCGACCGTAGGCACTCTGGTGGAACTCTGCGAAGACCCCAACAAGAAATAAACGGAAACTACTCATCGGGAGGCAGTCGGCATCACAGGACGCCGTGCGGCCTCCCCTTTGATTACAATACACTTACCACATATGAGCAGCCAACTTGAAAAAGTAAAAGAACTCATCGAGCTTCGCGCCGAAGCGCGTCTCGGCGGTGGCCAGAAAGCCATCGACAAACAGCACGAACGCGGCAAATACACAGCCCGCGAACGCATAGCCCAACTCCTTGACGAAGGCTCTTTCGAAGAACTGGACATGTTTGTGCGTCACCGCTGCACCAACTTCGGACAGGAAAAGAAATCATACCTCGGCGACGGCGTTGTCACCGGCTACGGCACTATCGACGGCCGTCTGGTGTACATATTCGCCCAGGACTTCACCGTATTCGGAGGCTCGCTCTCCGAGACCATGGCCCTGAAGATCTGCAAGATCATGGATATGGCCATGAAGATGGGCGCTCCCGTCATCGGCCTCAACGACTCGGGCGGCGCACGTATCCAGGAAGGTATCAACGCTCTGGCCGGATACGCTGAAATCTTCCAGCGCAACATCATGGCATCGGGCGTAATCCCTCAGATATCGGCCATCCTCGGTCCCTGCGCAGGCGGTGCCGTATACTCCCCCGCTCTCACCGACTTCACCATCATGGCCAAGGGCATCTCCTACATGTTCCTCACCGGCCCGAAGGTAGTGAAGACCGTGACAGGCGAAGACGTGAGCCAGGAAGCCCTCGGCGGCGCAGAAGTCCACTCCAACAAGAGCGGCGTATGCCACTTCGCAGCCGAAGACGGCGAGCACGCACTCAAGATTATCCGCAAACTCTTCGGATTCATCCCCCAGAACAACCTCGAGGAGCCGCCGCTGGTACCCTGCACCGACCCCATCGACCGTCTGGAAGACTCGCTCAACGAGATTATCCCCGACTCGCCCAACCGTCCCTATGACATGTACGAGGTCATCGGCGCCATCATCGACAACGGCGAATTCCTCGAAGTATCGCGCGACTACGCCAAGAACATCATCATCGGCTTCGCACGCTTCAACGGTCAGTCCGTAGGTATCGTAGCCAACCAGCCCAAGTACCTCGCCGGCGTGCTCGACAGCAACGCATCGCGCAAGGCAGCCCGCTTCGTCCGCTTCTGCGACGCCTTCAACATTCCTCTGGTGACCCTCGTGGACGTTCCCGGATTCCTCCCCGGCACCGGTCAGGAGTACAACGGCGTAATCCTCCACGGCGCCAAGCTCCTCTACGCCTACGGCGAAGCCACCGTGCCCAAGGTGACCGTGACACTGCGCAAGAGCTACGGCGGCAGCCACATCGTGATGGGCTGCAAGCAGCTCCGCGGCGACATGAACTACGCATGGCCTACCGCCGAAATCGCCGTGATGGGCGGTGCAGGCGCCGTAGAAGTGCTCTACGCCAAGGAAGCCAAGGCCAGCGATAACCCCGCACAGGTACTGGCCGACCGCGAGGCAGAGTACAACAAACTCTTCTGCAACCCCTACAACGCAGCCCGCTACGGGTACATCGATGACGTCATCGAACCCCGTAACACACGTTTCCGTATCATCCGCGCCCTTCAGCAGCTCGCCACCAAGAAGGTTGTCAACCCTGCCAAGAAGCACGGCAACATCCCCCTGTGATACCGTAATGAAAAAGATAATATCCACCGTAGCCATCGCTCTGCTGATGCTCTGCGCCTCCGTGCTTCCGGCATCCGCCCAAAGCCGCTCGGCTCTGCGCCTCAACGAAGTGATGGTGGTCAACGACAACAGCCTCGTCGACGAGTACGGACGCCGGAGTGCATGGATCGAGCTCTTCAACGCCAACTTCGCACCCCTCGAAATCTCGAGCGTCTACCTCACCGACGACAAGGCCAACCCGCGAAAATATCCCGTCCCGCTGGGTGATGTCAACACGAAGATACCCAAGCGCCAGCACGTGGTGTTCTTCGCCGACGGCGAGCCCAACCGCGGCACATTCCACACCAGCTTCGAGCTTAAGCCCGGCCAGGACAACTGGATCGGCATCTATGATGCCGACGGCAAGACCCTCATCGACGAAGTGGTCATCCCGGCGTCGCTGCTCCCCGACCAGTCGTACGCCCGCACCGAGGACGGTGCCGGCGAATGGAAGGTGCGCACCGGCGGCGACAACGACTACATCACCCCGTCGAGTGCCAACGTCATCAAGGATACCAACTACAAAATCGAGAACTTCGCCGAACTTGACGGCAACGGCTTCGGCATGACCATCATGGCCATGTGCATCGTTTTCTCGGCCCTGCTCCTGCTCTGCCTGTGCTTCTACGGCATCGGCAAGATCGGCGGCGCCATCTCGAAGATGAACAAGATCCGCGCCCACAGCACTCCCGCAGGCGCTCCCGACCGCGCAGAAGTCAAGCACGACTCCGGCGAAGAAATCGCCGCTATCGTCATGGCTCTCCACGAGCACCTTAACGCTCACGACTCCGAGAACACCGTCCTCACCATCAATAAGGTGAAGCGCGCCTACTCGCCCTGGAGCTCCAAGATCTACGGCCTCCGCGAAGTGCCCCAGCACACCCCTGCCCGCAAATAAACACTCTTTTTTGAACTCACGAATCCAAAATGAAAGAATACAAGTATAAAATCAACGGCAACAACTACACCGTTGCCGTAGGCGACATCGACGACAACATCGCTCAGGTCGAAGTCAACGGCGTGCCGTACAAAGTCGAGCTTGAGACCGCAAAAGCCGTCAAAGTAAATGCCCCCAAACCCGTTGCCGCTCCCCGCACGGCTACCGGCGAGAAAATCATCGCCAGCAAGCCCGCCGCTGCCGGCAAAGGCTCTGTCGTGGCACCCCTCCCCGGCGTGGTCATCGCCATCAACGTCAAGGTCGGTGATACGGTCAAGGCTGCCGACACCGTGGCACTCCTCGAAGCTATGAAGATGGAGAACGCCATCCGTGCCGGACGCGACGGCAAGGTGGCATCCATCGACGTGAACCCCGGCGACTCCGTCCTCGAAGGCGCAGTACTGCTCACTCTTGAATAATACGCCTTAACAGAACGAACATATGTCTTTCGGCGATTTCCTTTACAACAACCTCGCACAGTTCTGGAGCCTGACAGGCTTTGCCAACGCACAGTTCGGCAACTTCGTCATGCTTGCCGTCGGCCTCTTCTTCATCTGGCTGGCCATCAAAAAGAACTTCGAGCCCATGCTCCTTGTGCCTATAGGCTTCGGCATACTCATAGGCAATATCCCCTTCAACGCATCCGCCGGTCTTGAAATCGGCATATACGAAGAAGGCTCCGTGCTCAACATCCTCTACAACGGCGTGGCCGCAGGATGGTATCCTCCCCTCATCTTCCTCGGCATCGGCGCCATGACCGACTTCTCGGCCCTCATCGCCAATCCGAAACTGATGCTCATCGGTGCTGCCGCACAGTTCGGCATCTTCGGCGCGTACATGGTGGCTCTCGCCATCGGCTTCTCGCCCGACCAGGCAGGCGCCATCGCCATCATCGGCGGTGCCGACGGCCCCACGGCCATCTTCCTGTCATCGAAGCTCGCCCCGAACCTGATGGGCGCCATCGCCGTGTCGGCTTACTCGTACATGGCCCTCGTGCCCGTCATCCAGCCCCCGCTGATGCGTCTGTTCACCACCAAGAAAGAGCGCCTCATCAAGATGAAGCCCGCGCGCGCCGTGTCGCAGAACGAGAAGATTATCTTCCCCATCGTAGGTATGCTTCTCACCTGCTTCGTCGTACCCTCGGGTATTCCTCTGCTCGGCATGCTCTTCTTCGGCAACCTGCTCCGTGAGTGCGGCGTGACCTCCCGTCTGGCCAAGACCGCAAGCAACGCCCTGACCGACATCGTCACCATCCTTCTGGGCATGACCGTCGGCGCGTCGACTCAGGCATCGCAGTTCCTCACGCCCCAGACCATCTTCATCTTCTTCCTCGGTTTCATGGCATTCGTGATAGCTTCGTCGAGCGGCGTGCTCTTCGTCAAGCTCTTCAACCTCATCCTTCCCAAGGACAAGAAGATCAACCCGCTCATCGGCAACGCCGGCGTATCGGCAGTGCCCATGTCCGCACGAATCTCGAACAACCTCGGTCTCGAATACGACCCGTCCAACTATCTGCTCATGCACGCCATGGGCCCGAACGTTGCCGGCGTCATCGGTTCGGCCGTAGCCGCAGGTGTGCTGCTGGGCTTCCTGGCCTAAACACCGCATCCCCTTTCCGGACATCACACAGAGGGTGTGCAGTTCACGCGAACTGCACACCCTCTATTCTTTTTGCGTCCGGCCGCTCGATTTTTTCATTTTTCTTAAAGATAAACTATTGTGATTTAAGAAATAATATTTAATTTTGCAGATGTTCTCACGCCGACCGGGCAAAGCCGCACAAGCGATCACGGCAGGTGAGGGAATGACATATAATGGAAGGCGTTTATTTGCGCTTGTTCTTGGCCTCTTGAAACTACCACTTTCAACCCCTTGCCAAGGATGAAGCAACGATAGATGCTCATGGGTATGACAATACCGTCCGACTCGTTTCCGGATATTTATCCGAACGGGGCGGCTTATTATCATATCGGCGTGAGGTCTGTGTTGCTCGTCTGCAAGGGTGGGCTGTGGTAGGCCTCAAGAGGCGTGACGGGCAACAGATAAGGCTCTCACGCTGTTTTTTTTACCAAGCCATTCGGGAGCGTTGGCATCCTAAATCTATTCTATGAATCCTCTTGAAGGTATCTCATTTTACGATGCAATCAATAGACTTGTCATAGGCTTATTGGCTTCGTTATGGGTTTTCTATTTTTTAGATGATTTGCCACCACAGTCAGACAACTTATATTATGTAGCCGTATATCTGATCAGCTGCTATGTCTTTGGTCTGTTCTTTTCACTGTTGGTCGACAAAATCACAGAGTGCAAGCATCTCGGCTTTCTGAAAATCATATTCTACAAGAATAATCCAAAGAAGATTCGTGAGATCACCTCTAAATATAATATCACTATTCAGGAAGCCGGCACTTCTATCCCCGGCTATTGGCGCATATACTATGAAGTTCAAAAGAACGGATTGTCTGATAAGGTCCAGGCCATGGAAACCATATCAGCATTTATGTTGAATTTATGCGGACTATGCTTCGTCTGTCTCATTGTAAGTTTAGTTACAATTGCTTTTAAGAAGTGCCCATGCGAGTTAATCTGGATTCCAATCCTTTCGTTTTTCATGGTCTTGTTTTGTTCAATAAGCCGAAACTATGTCGAATGCAAGATCTATACTAACATCTTGTCTGCGTATAAATATCTTGAAGAAAAACAATAAATTACATTTCAAATGGAACAATACAACATTAATATCCGGAGCAGGATTATCATACTTTGTATGTTTTGCTCACTATGCTTCCAGTCAAAAGCAGAAAAAATTCTTGTCGACGGCATATATTATATATTTTCAGGTTTAGTAGATGACAAAAATTGA
>DLAL01000035.1 GCA_002493945.1 Porphyromonadaceae bacterium UBA7048 | reverse complement strand
TTTAATCATTATTCCTATACTATGCAAAATATTTGTTTAGATGTCATAAAATTCTAATAACCGGAATCCTTTTTGCGATATAGATGCGGAGATAGTTTGCAGGCAAAATGTACTGTAGCCAACGGCTTGCCGGCACATGATACACCTCATTTTTAGAGAACGAATCCCTCCTGTTTCTCCAGTTATCCTGTCTGAAAAAGGTCAGGATATAAATGTGAAAAGCGGCGGTGCCTGATGGGCACTGCCGCTTTCGTTTCGTTTTGCCGGGAAGAGGTATCTTAGTCCTTCTTGACAACGCGACGCTCTTTGATACGAGCCTTCTTGCCGGTGAGGGCGCGGAGGTAGTAGAGCTTTGCGCGACGTACTTTACCGTACTTGTTGACGGTAATCGAGTCGATGAAGGGCGATTCGATGGGGAAGATACGCTCAACGCCGATGTTGTCGCTCATCTTGCGGACGGTGAAACGCTTCTTCACACCTTCACCGGAGATGCGGATGACAACACCGCGGTACTGCTGGATACGTTCCTTGTTACCTTCCTTGATGCGGTAAGCTACGGTGATGGTGTCACCGGGGCCGAAATCGGGATGCTGCTTGCCGGTAGCGAAGGCTTCTTCGGCAACTTTAATCAAATCCATTGTGTAAATGATTTAGAATGTTAACATTACTCGCAATATACGCAGGCTGCATGTCCTGCCAGAGATTACGAAATCGCCTGCAAAGGTAGTAATTTTCGGGCACTTATGCAAATAATTTTTCAGGGAATGTGCACATGGCGTGCCGAAGCGCCCTGATGTCTGACAGGTCTGACAAGTCGGACGAGTCTGACGAGTCTGACCTGTCTGACTTTCATCACTCCTTGCGGCGACGCTCGGGATGCTTGCGGAGCACCATGGCCGTGCGGGCCGGGAGGTAGAGGGGCAGGCGCTCGACGCCGAAGGGGGCGTAGAGAGGATCGGGCACGGTGAAGTGCTCGATGGACTCGTCGATGTTGCCGAATCCGCCGAAGGCCGGGTTGTCGGAGCTAAGGACGGTGCTGTACACGCCGCCGGGGGCGAGGATGCCGTAGTCCTGATAGCTGCGGTTCGGGCTGAAGTTGAACACGAACACGAGGTCGCCGCGCATGAAGGCGAGTATCTGGTCGTCGTCCTTCTCCCAGAGCTTGCGCACGGGCTTGGCCTGGAAGTTGTGGCGGTGGTCGACGAGCTGTATCATGGCGTTGTCGAATGCGTTGAGGAAGCGGTACTGGAGGTCCTCACGGTCGACGAGGTCCCACTGGCGGCGGGCGTACTTGTAGCTCCAGCCGTTGCCTTCGCGCGGGAAGTCAATCCACTCGGGATGTCCGAACTCGTTGCCCATGAAGTTGAGGTAGCCGCCGTTGATGGTGGCGAGGGTGACGAGGCGTATCATCTTGTGGAGCGCCATGCCGCGTGCCACGTCGGGGTCGTTGTCGCCGACCATCATGTGCCAGTACATCTTGGAGTCGATAAGGCGGAATATGACGGTCTTGTCGCCCACGAGAGCCTGGTCGTGGCTCTCGACATAGGAGATGGTCTTCTCGTCGGCGCGCCGGTTGGTGAGCTCCCAGAATATCGATGTGGGATGCCAGTCCTCGTCCTTCTTCTCCTTGAGGGTCTTGATCCAGTAGTCGGGGATGCCCATGGCCATGCGATAGTCGAAGCCTATGCCGCCGTCGCGGAAGGGAAGCGCCAGACCGGGCATGCCGCTCATCTCCTCGGCGATGGTTATGGCCGAGGGCCTGACTGTGTGGATAAGGATGTTGGCGAGGGTGAGATAGGTGATAGCGTCGGTGTCCTGTCCGCCGTCATAGTAGTCGCCGTAGCCGCCGAACGCCTTGCCCAGACCGTGGTCGTAGTAGAGCATGGAGGTGACGCCGTCGAAGCGGAAACCGTCGAAGTGATACTCCTCGAGCCAGTACTTGCAGTTGGAGAGGAGGAAATGGAGCACTTCGTTCTTGCCGTAGTCGAAGCAGAGAGAGTCCCATGCCGGATGCTCACGGCGCGATGCGTCGGCGTGGAAGTACTGGCTGACGGAGCCGTCGAGGCGTCCGATGCCTTCGTTCTCGTTCTTGACGGCATGGGAGTGGACTATGTCCATAATGACGGCTATGCCGCGGCTGTGGGCGTCGTCAATGAGTTTCTTGAGCTCCTCGGGGGTGCCGAAGCGGCTCGATGCCGCGAAGAAGTTGGACACGTGATAGCCGAAGGATCCGTAGTAGGGATGCTCCTGTATGGCCATGATCTGGATGGCGTTGTAGCCGTCGGCGGCTATGCGCGGAAGCACTTTGGTGCGGAAGTCTTCGTAGCTGCCGACGCCCTCGACGTTCTGCGCCATGCCGATGTGGCACTCATAGATGAGAAGTGGCGACACATCGGGGGTGAAGGCCCCGTCGGTCCACTTGAACTTGCGGGCCGGAGCCCACACCTGAGCAGAGAAGATATGTGTCTCGGGGTCCTGGACGACGCGTTCGGCATAGGCCGGGATACGCTCGCCGCTGCCGCCTGGCCACGACACTCGCATCTTGTAGAGCTGTCCGTGGCGGATGGCGTCGGTGGGGAGCTTCACCTCCCATACGCCCGAGAGTCCGCCCCCGACGCGCTGGAGACGATACTGCGGCAGTTCCTTCCAGTCCGAGAAGTCGCCGACCAGGCATATGCCGGTGGCGTTGGGCGCCCATTCGCGGAAAACCCATCCGCCGCGCACGCGGTGGAGGCCGAAGTACTTGTGGGCATTGGCGAAGTCTTCCAGAGAGCCGCTCGTGGCGGTGAGTTCGCGTTCCTTGCGTATGACGTCGTTATGACGGCCCTCGATGGCTGCGGCGAAAGGTTCGAGCCAGGGGTCGTTCTTGAGGATATTCAGTTTCTTAGCCATGACAAACAATATCTAAGTGTGGTTTTTTGGTAGAGAATTCAATTAACTATTTACGGCCGAAGTCGGCGGGGATTTCACCCCACTCCTCGGTCTTCCATTTCAGAATCGGGTTTCGCACCGGACCGTGCTCTTTGAGCCACAGGTCGGCGCGGCGGAGCAGTTCGAGCGTCGGCTGGGTGTCGACGCCGGGCTGCAGTGACGTGCGCGAGCATCCGCGGCGTAGCCATGCGAAGGTGTTGCGCGAGTCGGTGTAGATAGGCGTGGTGGTGTCGCCGGCCTTCTCGAGCAGAGCCGCCAGGTGTATCATGGCCAGGTACTCGGCTATGTTGTTGGTGCCTATCAGCGGCGTCTTTGCGCCGACGTGGAATATCTCGGCGCCGTCGGCGACGCGGACGGCGCGGTACTCCATGCGTCCCGGATTGCCCGAGCAGGCTCCGTCGACGGCGATGGCGTCGAGGCGGATGTCCGGCACGGAGGTGTAGTCCGTGTGTCCGTCGATGACGGGAAGTGACAGACGGCGCCGGCGGTCGGCCTCGCGGAGGATGGAGCGCATGATGTCGAGCTGGTCCGACGGATTGCCGCGGTACGCCTCGACGGCTTCCTCACGGGTGGGGAAGGATTTGTAGCGCGCTCCGGGGTAGCCTTTTATCTGAAGCTGGCAGTCGGTCCACGAGTCGTAGACTCCCGGCTCGACGCCTATCCATACGGTATAATATTTGTTTTTCTTGACAGCCATCACGAAAGTCCGAGGAATAAGTTGACATCGAAGTGGCGCACACCGAGAAGACGTGCCACTGCAGGATCGACACAGCGTCCGAGAATGAATACGGCGCCGTGACGGATGCCTCCGCTGATGCACATGCTGTGGGGATTCATGTCGCGGGGATTGTCGGAGACCATGTTCTCGTCGAGAGTGGAGATGAAGGCATTGGTCAGAGCCATAGCCACGGTGCGCGGCACGGCGTTGCCGGCGTTGATGTAGCAGAGACGCCCGGGAGCCGACGGATCGTTGTCGGAAGGTGAGGCAAGGTCCAGATCGACCACCTGCAGCGACGGGAATACCTCGCCGGGATTGCCGGTGAGGTCGAAGCATATGACTCCGCGCTTCATGGATTCGACAGTAGCGGCATCGATAGCAGCGTCGCGCGCGTCGGTGTCCGTGGCTATGACGATGTCGGCCGAACGGAGAGCGCCTGCGAGAACCCTCGGATGGAGACTCGACCCTATGGCGCCCGGTCCGAGCATGTCAAGGGCCTTGCGGAGACGGTAGGTGTTGTTGTCGAACATCCTCACCGTAGCACCCAGGCCGATGGCGCTCCGTGCGGCGGCACAGGCGGTCATGTTCGAGCCTATGATGGTTACTTCACAGGGCACGATGCCCGTGACTCCTCCCAGGAGTATGCCCTTGCCGTGAATAGCGTCGGCAAGGAGCGACGATGCCACAGCCATGGCGGCGCGGCCGTCAATCTCGCTGAGGATGTCGGCGAAGGGGCGGTTGCCCTGCTCGTCGGCGATGCGCTCGATGGAGATGGTGACGATGCGGCGCTGAAGGAGTATGGCCAGCGCGCCGCGGTCGTCAGGCCGCGCCTGCACGAAGGTGAAGAGCATGGCGCAGCGGCGCAGCTTCAGGGCGTCGGCCACCGACAGCATGGGAAGATAGATGACCATGTCGCAGCCGAGCGCCTCGGTGCGCGTGCAGATTTCCACTCCGCACCGGGCGTAGGCGGCGTCGGTGTAATGGATGTGCTCTGCGGCACCGCTCTCCATCAGGACGCGGAAACCTCGTTCGACCAGCATGCCGGCGCCTTCAGGCGTGAGCGGAAAACGGTGGTCTTCGATGCTGTTGACCACGGGCAGACCGATGGTGGTCTTGCGTTTCAGCGTCGATGTGCGCTGCCGCTGTTCGAGGGGTTCGAGAGCTTCCATAACAGTTGTGTATTATCGGTTATCCATAAATGTAGCGCGGAACCTGTCAATTGACTCTGCGATCTGGGCGGCATCGTCGAGCCTCGAGGCGTCGAATACGTGGTGGGCCCGGCGATAGTGCGCGTCGCGCTGCCGAAGCATCTCCTCGACACGTCCGCGCAGAAGGTCGGGGGTGTCGAAGTAGCGGTCGACCAGAGGTCGCTTGCCGCGTCCTGCCTCAAGCAGACGGCTGACGATGCGGTCGACAGGCGCCGAGAGCAGGATGACATTGCCCGTGCGGAGCATGAAGTCCATGTTGGCCTCCACGCACGGTGTGCCGCCTCCGCAGGCTATGACCGCGCCCGGAAGAGCCAGCGAGCGCAGTGCCTCGGACTCGAGACGCCTGAAGGCGGCCTCGCCGCTGTCGGCGAAGATATCGGCCACCGTGCGGCCGGCACGCTCCTCGACGGCCTTGTCGAGATCGACGAACGTCAGCGAAGGGTCGGCACACGCCAGGGCACGGCCAAGAGTGGTCTTACCCGTGGCCATGAAGCCTATGAGGAATATCGGTCGGCGCGGAGAAGTCACCGTGGATTATTTCTCGGCCTGCTTGCGGAGCAGGTCGCGGATTTCGGTGAGAAGTTCTTCCTGAGTCGGACCTGCGGGAGCGGCCGGTTCGGCAGGAGCAGGCTCGGGAGTACGTTTGAGCTTGTTGACGAACTTTATGGCCACGAAGATACAGAAGGCGATGATGATGAAGTCGAAGATGGTCTGCACGAAAGCGCCCCATGTGATGGCGACTTCGGAAGTGACGATTTCCTCACCTACGGTCTGAGCCTGCTGGATGACCCACTTGTGGTCGGAGAAGTTCACGCCGCCGGTAAGCATGCCGATGGCCGGCATGATGATATCGTTCACGAGCGAAGTGACAATTTTGCCGAAAGCGGCACCGATGATGACACCGACTGCCATGTCGACGACATTGCCTTTCATTGCGAATTCTTTGAATTCATTCAGAAATTTCTTCATATCAGTAGTGTTCTTTTAGAAATTAGTTAATATTTTCAAGCAGCCCGAAGAATAAGCACCGGGCTACCTGATTGAAAACAAATCTCTGCCACAAAATTAAACAAAGTTTTTCTAAACACAAAGTTCATAGGCGCAAGAAAAATGTTGATGAAGACTGTTGTCGTTGTAAGCGAAATGTGATTGAATAAAAGCCGCGACCATAAGTTAAAATATCTAATATTTGTTAATAGATGCTGCTGATGCCACTCATTTTCAGTAATTTCGCGAATAATAAACCAAATACCGATTCCGGACGTTCTGACTGTAAATAGCAAATATGAGAAATAAATGTGAGATGAACCTTAAAATGGCTCATATTTTGTCTCAGGACAGGAATGTGTCTGAAGGTTGGACTACCAGCATCCATTGCTCATATTATGCAGTTTTTCAATATATGAAGTATATTCTGGCGGAGAAATCTGCCGAACAGATATCATATGATGAACAGAACTCGCACAGCGGAGAGGATTCTCACAAATATATCCTCAACCAAATCAAGAATCGTATCAACAACGTGAACGATGCGCGCGATATAAGCGATAGCGTAAAAAACCTGAAACAACTACGCAAGCTGGCCGATTATCAGACTAAAACGTTCACTCAGGAAGAGTCTCTTGATTGCAAGGCAAAAGCAGAGGCTATTATAACCAAATTGGCAAATCTCTTCAAATCATGAAACGTGAAGAAATTAAAAATATATTGAGTTCATGGAGCAGACACATCACACGTGCGTTCCAAGGGCTTAGGATACGTTTTGAGTACAGCGAGGACAGAGGTGTATTCCTCGTTTCACTGTATCCTGAAGATGTCGACGACATAGACCGCCTGAGTGCAGAAGTGATGCTGTTTGAGGACAGAATGGAGGATGAATACGGCGACAACGCGCCTCTTTTCTGCGATAACGAGAAACTTTTCACCCTCGGCCCGGACGCAGAAACGATTGTATGGTTCTCCGAGCCTGAGTCTGTCATTTGCTGGGATCTTCAGATTGAAGACGTTTACGCTGATGCCTTTCAATATAATTTAGCCGCATAAAGACTATGGCAAGCGAACAAGCAAAATTCAAATTTCGGGGCTACCGTATAACCGAGGCAACGATGCACATCGCGGCCGACAGGAAAGTTGACCAACAATTGAATGTATCGTTTCCCGGTATCCGCTACAACACACAGGACCACACTTACACACTCATATTGGGAGTGACGGTGACAAATGAAGACAAAAGTCTTGACATCAGTGTGGAAATGATCGGTTTCTTCGAATTTGACAGAGACTTGAGTCAAAAGGAAAAAGACTGTTTCTTCTCAGCAAATGCTCCGGCAATAATGTTCCCCTATCTACGTGCATATATTTCTACCGTAACTGGTACAGCCGGCATAGAACCGATAATACTTCCCACAATCAACTTTGCCGAAGCTCTGCGCAAGGTCGAAGCCAAATAAATAGACTGCATACGCTAAAAAACATTACACCCCCTGCGGCTCTTTCGAGAAGCAGGGGGTGCTGTCGTGCCCGGAGTGGGACTCGAACCCACACGGCCGTAATGGCCAAGGGATTTTAAGTCCCTCGTGTCTACCATTCCACCATTCGGGCGACGATTTTCGGTGCAAAGTTAATCATTTTTGTTGGACTGACAAAAAATAGCTAACTTTGTGTCTCTCTTTCACTACATTTTCGGAAATGAACGCGTCAAATAAACTGAACAATAAGCCCGGAGCCGCCCGTCGCAAGGGTCTGAGCCGCCGGATAATCAAGGCGATGTGGATAACTTTCGCCGCCCTGATGCTATTTGTGGCCGGATTTTTCGTCCTGGTCTACAACGGAGTGATAGGCTATATGCCTCCGGTGGAGGAACTCAAGAATCCGCAGGACAAGTTCGCCTCGGTGCTCTATACGGCGGACGGTCAGGAACTTGGCCGATACTTCCGCAATACGGGCAACCGCGTGTACGCCGACTTCGACGAAATATCGCCGGAGGTGGTCGACGCACTCATCGCGACCGAGGATGTGCGCTTCAACGAACATTCGGGCATCGACCTGAAAGCCGTGTTCCGAGCCATGATCAAGACGGTGCTGATGGGTCAGAAAAACGCCGGAGGCGGTTCGACCATCACACAGCAGCTGGCCAAGCAGCTGTACACGCCGCCATCCTCGGGCCTGATATCGCGCGCCATGCAGAAGCCTATCGAGTGGATGATAGCCATCAAGCTCGAGCGATACTACTCGAAGGAGGAGATTCTGAAGATGTACCTCAACCAGTTCGACTTCCTATATAACGCCGTGGGAATCAAGAGCGCAGCGAAAGTGTACTTCAACAAAGAAGCATCCGAGCTCAACACCCTTGAGGCAGCCACCCTCGTGGGCATGGTGAAGAATCCGTCGTACTTCAATCCCGTGCGCAAACCTGAGCGCACCCGCCAGCGCCGCAACGTGGTGCTCGAACAGATGTACAAGGCCGACATGCTTTCCGAGGAGGAACTCGAACGTCTCAAAGCCGAGCCGCTGACGCTTGACTTCCGACGCGTAGACCACAAGGACGGCCTGGCGCCCTACTTCCGCGAGGAGCTGCGACGCATACTCACGGCCAAGAAGCCCGTGCGGTCGGACTATCCCTCGTGGGACCGTCAGAAGTACGTGGACGACTCGATAGCATGGGTGACCAATCCGCTCTTCGGATGGATAGAGAAGACCCGCAAGCCCGACGGCACAAAGTACGACATCTACAATGACGGTCTGAAGATATACACCACCATCGACTCGCGCATGCAGACATATGCCGAGGAAGCGGTCCACGAGCACATGAAATCACTTCAGGAGCAGTTCTTCAGGGAGAAGAAAGGTCAGTCGTCGGCACCCTACACCACCAACCGCGGCGAGCTCTCCGACGCCATGCGCGCCAAGCTGATAGCCAACGCCATGAAGCAGAGCGAACGCGGCCGCGTGGCACGTCTGCGCGGACTGTCGGACGAGGAGCTGACGGCGGAGTTCAACCGGCCCTTCGACATGACGGTGTTCAGCTACGACGGTCCGGTGGACACGACGATGACTCCCCGCGACTCGCTGCTCTACTCGAAGTCGTTCCTGCGCACGGGATTCATGTCGATGGACCCGACCACGGGCTTCGTTAAGGCATATGTCGGCGGACCTGACTTCCGCTTCTTCCAGTACGACATGGTGTCGACCGGGCGCCGTCAGATAGGCTCGACCATCAAGCCCTTCCTCTACACCTACGCGCTGGAGACCGACGACTTCACCCCCTGCACGATGATGCTCAACGAGCAGCCGACACTATACGACGAGAACGGCCGCGTATGGCAGCCGCGAAACGCCGGGCATGCCCGTGTGGGAGAGATGGTCGACCTGCGGTGGGCGCTGACGAACTCCAACAACTGGATTTCGGCGCGCATCATGGACCGCCTAAGTCCGGCCGAACTGGTCAAGCGCATGCACAGCTACGGCATCACCAACCAGCTCCCGGCAGTGAAATCGCTCTGTCTCGGTCCGTGCGAGGTGTCGGTGCGCGAGATGGCCACGGCATACAGCGCCTTCGCCAACAAGGGCATGCGCTCCGACCCGGTCTACGTCACCGCCATAGCCGACGCCAACGGCAACATCATCAGCAACTTCTCGCCGATGCAGACCGAAGTCATCACCCAAAAGGGCTACTGGCGCATACTGTCGATACTGCTCAACGTCGTGGACAGCGGTACGGGCAACCGTCTGCGCCGCGCGCCGTACAACATCACGGCACAGACCGGCGGCAAGACCGGCACGACCAACGACAACGCCGACGGCTGGTTCATGGCCTTCACCCCCGACCTTGTGTCGGCCACATGGGTGGGCGGCGAGGACCGCTACATCCACTTCAACAACATGGCACAGGGTCAGGGCGCGTCGATGGCGCTTCCGGTCTACGGCAAGTACATATCGAAGGTCTACGCCGACCCCTCTCTGCCCTACTCGCAGAGCTCGGTATTCGAGTTCCCGCAGGGTCTGAACCTGTGCGAAGGCACTCTTCCGCCTGACCAGGAGGAGGAGACCGTCGAGGAAGTCATCTCCGGGGCCTTCGACTGATGAGGCATTTTCATATCTGAATTGTTCCAATAATACACACATAACCGTAAAATACACCAATAGAAACACGAGCCGATGAGAAAATGGCGAATTGAAGACAGCGCCGAGCTGTACAACATTATCGGCTGGGGCCGAAACTACTTCTCCATCAACGAGAAAGGACACGTGGCAGTGACACCCCGTCAGGGATACGCATCCGTCGACCTGAAGGATGTGGTCGACGAACTGCAGATACGCGACATCTCCGCTCCGCTGCTGATACGATTCCCCGACATACTGGACAACCGTATCGAGAAAATCTCGAACTGTTTCCAGCAGGCCTCGAAGCAGTACAGCTACGAGGCTCAGAACTTCATGATATACCCCATCAAGGTCAATCAGATGCGCCAGGTGGTGGAGGAAATCGTGTCGTACGGCAAGAAATTCAACATCGGTCTTGAGGCCGGATCCAAACCCGAGTTGCACGCAGTCCTCGCCACGAACATCGCCGAGAACGCTCTCATCATCTGCAACGGCTACAAGGACGAGTCCTACATCGAGCTGGCCCTGATGGCGCAGAAGATGGGACGCCGCATATATATAGTGGTGGAGAAGCTCAACGAGCTCCGCATGGTGGCCGACATATCGCGCCGCCTCAAGGTGCGTCCCAACGTCGGCATCCGCATCAAGCTCTCGAGCACCGGTTCGGGCAAGTGGAGCGAGAGCGGCGGAGACCAGAGCAAATTCGGCCTCAACTCGTCGGAACTTCTTGAAGCCCTCGACATCCTTGACCGACGCGACATGAAGGACTGCCTCAAGCTGATTCACTTCCACATAGGCAGTCAGATCAACAAGATACGCGTCATCAAGAACGCGCTCCGCGAGGCCACGCAGTTCTACGTGCAGCTGGCCAAACTCGGATTCGGCATCGAGTTCATCGACATAGGCGGCGGACTCGGCGTGGACTACGACGGCACCCGGAGCAGTTCGAGCGAGAGTTCGATGAACTACTCCATCCAGGAGTATGCCAACGACGCGGTGTCGGCCATCGTCGACGTCTGCACCAAGAACAATCTCCGCCAGCCCAACATAATCACCGAGAGCGGCCGCTCGCTGACGGCCCACCACTCCGTGCTGATATTCGAGGTGCTTGAGACCACTTCGCTTCCGGCATGGAAGGACTCCGAGGAAATTAACGAAGACGCCCACGAACTCGCACGCGAGCTCTATCAGATATGGGACAACCTCGACATGTCGCGCCTCTTCGAGAGCTGGCACGACGCGCTTCAGATACGCGAGGAGGCCCTTGACCTCTTCAGTCTAGGCATGCTCGACCTGCGCACACGCGCGCAGATAGAGAAGCTCTTCTGGAGCATAGCGCGTGAGGTCGGTGAGATAGCCGACGGCATGAAGCACGTGCCCGAAGACCTCCGCAAGATAGCCAAGATGGTGCCTGACAAGTACTTCTGCAACTTCTCGCTCTTCCAGTCGCTGCCCGACTCGTGGGCCATCGACCAGATATTCCCCATCATACCCATACAGCGCCTCGACGAGAAGCCCTCGCGCACCTGCACCATCCAGGACATCACCTGCGACAGCGACGGCAAGATATGCACCTTCATCTCGGCAGGCTCGACGGTGTCGGCACTCCCCGTGCATCCGCTCAAGCAGGGCGAGCCCTACTACATCGGCGTGTTCCTCGTAGGCGCATATCAGGAAATCCTCGGCGACATGCACAACCTCTTCGGCGACACCAACGCCGTGCACATCAGCGTCTACAAGGACCGCTACGAGATAGACCAGATCATCGAGGGCGAGACCGTGGACGAAGTGCTCGACTACGTGCAGTACAATCCAAAGAAGCTCGTGCGCAACCTCGAGACGTGGGTCACCGCCTCGATGAAGGCCGGAACCATCACTCCCGAGGAAGGCCGCGACTTCATCAGCACCTACCGTTCGGGACTCTTCGGCTACACCTATCTGGAGAAGTAAGGCGATGCGCTGGTTCGTCAATCTGAGCTACCGCGGCGAAGCCTTCCACGGATGGCAGCGCCAGCCCGGAGCCGAGTCGGTGCAGAGCCGGCTTGAGGAAGCGTTCGGCACCATCCTGCGGCAGCCTGTGGCCATCACGGGCGCGGGCCGCACGGATGCCGGTGTGAACGCCCGTCAGATGATAGCCCACCTCGACCTGCCTGATGCAGCAGTGCCCGACAGCCGGATGGCACGGGCCGTGAACAGCATATGCGGCCCTGACATAGTGGTGCACGGATTCGCACCCGTGGCTCCCGACGCGCATGCGCGCTTCGACGCCACCGAGCGCTCCTATCGCTACTTCGTGCACACGGAGCGGTCGCCTTTCACGGGTCCGCTCTCGTGGCACACGCGGCGTCCGCTTGACTTCGAAGCCATGAACCGCGCCGCCGCACTGCTCATAGGGCGGCGCGACTTCACCTCCTTCTCTAAGCTGCACACCGACGTCAAGACCAATATCTGCGACCTGCGCCGCGCCGCATGGCACCACATAGACGGCGAGGATGCCGACCGCTGGTATTTCGAAATTGCCGCCGACCGCTTCCTGCGAAACATGGTGCGCGCCGTCGTGGGGACACTCGTCGACGTAGGCCGCGGCAAGCTGGCTCCCGAAGACGTGCTTGACATCCTCGGGCGCAAGGACCGCTGTGCCGCAGGCACGTCGATGCCGGGAGAGCCGCTGTTCCTGTGGACGGTCGAGTATCCCTATCCCCTTGTCTGGCAGTAAAACGGGGCGTTTATTCCACGCAGTCGGTCTGCCGGTCAGCGGCTTTTGCCGTGGCTACGGCGGGCAAAGAACCGTACATCTCGCAAAGACCCGCACATGGTGCAGGATTTTGGACATGTCTGTCACGATTTTGGACAGACATTACTACAGCGGGGCTGTACCTTTGCACAGAATCTTAATCTGACGCAAACGATGAAAACAGCAAAATCAGGATTGTGGCCATGCGTGCTGATGTGCATGGCAAGTGTATGGACAAGCGCATCGGCCGCCACCGACGCCGGGCGTGTGGCCTCGCCCGACGGCAGGAATGTGGTCGAAATATCTGTCGATGATCAAGGCGTGCCCTGCTACCGCGTGCTGCGCGACGGCCGGGAGCTGGTCGCCCCGTCGAAGATGGGACTGCGCACTGGCGCCGCCGACTTCACCGCCGGGGTGACATTCATGACATCGCAGGACGGCTCCATCGACGAGACCTACGCCATGCCCACGGGGAAATTCTCCGTCCAGCGCAACCGCTGCAACGAGACGCGCTTCACCTTCGGCAAGGACGACGCGACACTTGACGTAGTGGTGCGCAGCTACGACGACGGCGTGGCGTACCGCTACGAACTGCCCGGCGAAGGCTCGGCCGAAGTGCTCGCAGAGCAGAGCGAGGTGCGCATACCGTCCTTCACCACCTGCTGGGGCGAACGCTACGTGGCCGACTACTCCACGCAGTATCCGGCACGCGACTGGGAGGCCACCGCGGCGATAGAGAACGGCAGGATGTGCGCCCCGGTGCTGGTCAGGACCTCGCTCGGAGACGACGCGTACGTGATGATCACCGAAGCGGCCGTCAACGGCGACTACCACGCCTCGTCGCTCTTCGCAGGCACGGCCGATGACAAGGGCCTCTTCACATTCGGAAACCCCGACCGCGTCACCGTCGCGCTCCCCTTCGCATCGCCCTGGCGCACTCTCTATGCCGGCAGCCTGGCGTCGATGGTCGAGTCGAACCTCGTGGACAATCTCAATCCCGCCACCTCGATGGACGACCTCTCGTGGATAAAGCCGGGACTCTCGTCATGGGACTGGGGCGGCCTTGACGGCAGCCAGTGCCGCGACTTCGACACCGTGAAGCACTTCATCGACCAGGCCGCAGTCATGGGCTGGGACTACTTCACTCTCGACGAAGGCTGGGACTACTCGACCTACCGCCTCAAGGACGTGACCGACTATGCGGCCGAGCGCGGCGTGCGCGTGTTCATATGGTCGCATCAGAACCGCTTCACCAACGACGAGGAGCAGATGCGCGAGATATTCTCCAATTGGGCTGCCCTGGGTTTCGCCGGGGTCAAGATAGACTTCTTCGAGAACGACAGCAAGGACTTCATGGAGAAGTACGAGACCATGCTGAAGGTCTGCGCCGAGTGCCGCCTGATGGTGAACTTCCACGGCTGCACCAAGCCCTCGGGACTGAGGCGCACCTATCCGCATCTGGTGACGTCGGAAGCCGTGTACGGCGGCGAGCAGTATTTCTTCAACCACCTCGCCACTCCGGCCGACCACAACGTGACGCTGGCGCTGACACGCAACGTCATCGGCGCCATGGACTATACGCCCACGGAATTCGCGCGCAAGGACGGCGTGATACGCCACACCACCACGTGGGCGCATCAGGTGGCACTCGCCACGATATATGAGAGCGGCGTGCAGACCATGAGCGACTACCCCGAAAATATGATATACAACGCGTCTGCACCGCTGCTGAAAGTCCTCCCGGCAGCCTGGGACGAGACGCGCTGCATCGAAGCCGAGCCGGACAGCCACATCAGCATGGCGCGCCGCAGCGGCGACGACTGGTACGTGGCAGGCATCAGCAAGGACGCGCGCACGATGACGGTCACGCTCGACTTCATCACAGCTCCCTGCACCGCACAGATATATAAGGACGGCACCTGCCCCTCGGACATAGCCTACGAGGAGCGCACGGTCAGCCCCGGCGATGAGCTTACGGTCGACGTGAAGGCGACGGGCGGATTCACCGTACATCTGTCACAGACACCCCACCACCAGCCCGCACGTCTGCTCATCGAGGCCGAGTCCGGCCGCCTTATCGGTCAGGCCACGGTCGACGATGACAGCCGCGGCAACTGCTCGGGCGGCAAGATGGCCGGCTTCCTCGGCAACGGGCAGGGTTCACTCGAATGTACTGCGGCTGTTGAGGCCGACGGGTTGTACGACATCACGTTCTTCTACGTGACGCAGGACACGCGCTCGATGGAAGTGAGCGTCAACGGCGGCGAGTATGCCCGCAAATACGAATTCCCTGGCAACGGATTCTCCTGGGCTTCCGACGGTCTGGCCGTCAAGACAGTAACGGTACCTCTGAAGGCCGGAGAGAACACTCTGACGCTGGGCAATCCTGACGGCTGGTGTCCGAACATCGACCGCATGGAGGTTGCGCCTTCGCTCGGACTCAAGGATGTACGGGTTGAGAGCATCGGCGCATACAGCGACGGCAGCCCCGTGACCGCCGTCTTCCGCAACGGCAGCGACATCGACCTCGAGGACGTGACTGTGGCATGGCAGCTGGACGGCGGCGACAAATGCACCGGGCACATCGCGCTGAAAGCCGGGGAGTCGAAGAGCCACACCTTCAGCGACATGCCGGCATCGGCCGGCGAAGGCAACCACGTGCTTCAGGTGACCGTTGAGCCGTCCGTAGGAGTGACCGGCGACATGGTCTCGACGAGCTTCTGCGTGCTACCCGATGAGGACGGAAGTGCCGTGAGCCTTGCCTCACGCGGAGGTCGCATCGAGTCGTACAGCGCCCAGGTGAACGATGGCGAGGGAGCTGCGAAGCTGCTCGACGGCGACGCCTCGACGAAGTGGTGCGACAATGCCACCGACCGCCCCTGGGCAGTTGTGGAGCTCCCGGAGAAGTGCTATGTTGATAAATTCGTCATCCGCGACTGCCGCACGCGTGAGGAGCAGTTCAAGAATGTCGACCAATACCGTATTTCGGTGTCTGAGGACGGCACCGACTGGCATACGGTGGTCGACGCGAAGAACCGCAAGACCGACGACATCAAGGTCGACAATATCGCGCCAGTAGAGGCCCGCTACGTAAAACTCGAAGTAAAGCGCCCGGCTGCCGACACGGCCACGCGCATCTACGGCTTCGACGTGTACAAGACCTCGCAGAGCGGCACCGAGAGTGCCCTGGCATCCGCCTCGGAGGCCCCTCAGAGCTTCGCCCACCGGGGCGACACCATAGCGCTGAACAACGCCTCGCGCGGACAGCTCGCAGTCTACAAGACCGACGGTGCTCTGGTGAACCGCCGCTTCGTAGAGCCGCAGGGCACACTCGTCTGTGACTTTCCGGCAGGGCTGTACATCGTCAGCCTCATCTGCGACGGAGCGCGCAATGCCTGGCGACTTACGGTGAAGTAAAAAGTTTTTTTCGATTTTCGAAAGAGCGGAAAGCACGGCCTTTCCGCTTTTTTTCTTACCTTTGTACTTTACTATGAATTGAGATGTATGGCAACAGTGAGAATACTGAATGAATCGGGCTTCGCGCTGCCTGAATATGCGACGGCTCTGTCGGCCGGAATGGACGTCAGGGCGGCTGTGGAGGAGCCTGTGACGATAGCGGCTGGTGCACGGGCGCTGATTCCGACAGGCCTGCGAGTGGCCCTTCCCGAAGGGTTTGAGCTGCAGATGCGCCCCCGGAGCGGGCTGGCGCTACGCAGCGGAATCACACTTTTGAACTCTCCGGGCACAATCGACGCCGACTATCGGGGCGAGATAGGTGTTATATTAATAAACCACTCCGATGTGCCTTTCACCGTCAACCGCGGCGACCGCATAGCACAGATGGTGCTTGCGCGCTACGAACGCATCGTCTGGGACGATTCATGCGCGAATCTCGACGATACGGAGCGCGGCGACGGAGGATTCGGACACTCGGGAGTGCGATAACTCTAACTTTCGTGCGCCCCCTCATTCATCAGGGGCACGCGAGCAACACCCAGTACACCGTCGTGAAAAATTTCTTTCTCCGTCTACCGCTTTATCTTTCTGCCGCTTCGATAGCCGCCGGTGCTGTCGTGGCTCTTGCCGCAGGTCCTGACCGGACCGATACTCCCGACAGCCGCAAGGCCCAGTATGTATTCCTGGAGTCGTCCAACGCTCTGGGAAACAACAGGTACGACGACTACTTCATGCTCCTGAAGCGCACCGTGGAGCTCGAACCCGACAACGACTTCGCCGCCGGTGCCCTCGGCGAGCTGATGTTCTTCATGACCGACGACACCAACAGCATCAAGGATGCCTACGAGATGGTGGCACGGCGCTTCAGGGCCGACCCTACGGACGCCAATTCGTCGGGCGTATATGCCGACTATGCCATGAGGATGGGGCGCATCGACGATGTGATAGACATATGGCGGACGGTGGACAGTCTGATGCCGTCGACCACTGACGCGGCCATGAAACTGGCGCAGGCCTACATGATGCGATTCTCGCACCGTCAGGACACGGCCGACCTCGGGCGTGCCAATGCCATCTACGACCGCATCGAGGACCGTCTGGGGCCTACACTGCCAGTGACGGTGAACCGCGTGCAGGCCTACTCGCTGGCAGGCGACACGCTGGCGATGACCGGCGCGGTGGAACGGCTGGCGCAGGCCGCTCCGCGCGACGTGCAGGTCAATCTGCTGGCGGCCGAGGTGTACGACTACATCCAGCAGCCAGACTCGGCTCTGGCATGGCTCGACCGCGCCGAAGCCGTGGACTCGACCTACGGGCCTGTGAACCTGGCTCGTGCCGAGTTTTTCCAGAATCAGGGCGACAGCATGGCCTACGACCGTGAGGTGTTCCGCGCCATGCGGTCGGGCAACATAGAGTTCGAGCAGAAATATGACCTGCTGAAGGACTATGTGATGAAGCTGTACACCGACTCGCTCCAGCAGCCGCGCATCAAGTCGATGTTCGAGGCGCTGATTGACGTCAATCCCTCGGAAGCCGAGGTGTACAGCCTCTACGGAAGCTACAAGGCGCAGATGGGCGACATGCCCGGAGCCGTGGAGCAGCTGGAGTACAGCCTCGACCTCGACCCGTCGAAGTACGCCACATGGAACATGCTGACGCGCTGCAAGGCGCAGACCACCGACACCGTCGGCTTCCGCAATCTGGTGCGCCGCGGACTCGAGCACTTCCCGGGCGACGGATACATCGGACTGCTCGGAGCGTTCAGCTACGTCCAGTCGAAGGACTACGCCACCGCGCTCGCACTGCTTGACAGCATCGACACGGGCGCTCCGTCGAACAAGGCCCTGCTGAGCGACATCTACACCACCAAGGGCGACATGCTGCATCAGCTCGGACAGAACGACAGTTCGTACGTGTACTATGACAAGGCCATCAACGCCAATCCTGACAACTATATGGCCATGAACAACGCGGCATACTTCATGGCGCTCGACGGCAAGGACCTCGACCGCGCCGAGCTGTACGCGTCAATCGCCACATCGGCCGAGAGCACCAACCCCACCTTCCTCGACACCCACGCATGGGTAGCCTTCAGGAAGAAGGACTACGACAAGGCACGCGAACTCATCGAGCGCGCCGTCAGGGCTCAGGCCATCGAGCACGAGGGCCTGCCGGCCGACGCGTCGGCCGAGACTGCGACACACGCCGTGGCCGACATGCTCCGCCATCCCGGGCCTGCCGACACGGAAATACTGAGCCATGCCGGCGACATATACTTCATGTGCGGCGAGCCTCAGAAGGCTGTGGAGTACTGGAAAGCGGCACTCCTGACTGCCCCTGACGACGAGCTGCTCAGACGCAAGGTAGAAAACAAAGCATATTACTACGAATGACATCAACAGCGAACATACTCCGGCTTGTGGCGGCCGTGACAGCCACATCCCTGATACTCACACTTGGAGGCTGCCGCAGCGGCAAGCAGACCCGCGCGCCTCAGGAGCAGACCGTTCCCGGACACGAGCAGACAGTCTCGCCTACTCCGGCGCGCTCGGCCGCGGCCGACTTCCGGCTTATGACCGAATCGTACACACCGTGGACCGACGTTGAAGTTCCCGTAAAGGTGAGTCTGACCAAGCCCAAGAAAACGAGCGTGTCGGGCACGCTGACGATGGTGTACGGCAAGTGTATGGCGCTGACAGTGAAGATGCTCTTCATCGAGGCGGCATCGATGTACGCCGACAACGACTCGGTCATCATCGTGTCGAAACCGCTCGGCAAGTACTACAAGGAATCGATGCACACGTTCACGACCAGGCTGGGGCTGACCCTCGCCGACCTCCAGAGCGTGATGCTCGGACAGGCGTTCGAGCCCGGCAAGGGAACGGCACGCAGCAGTGCGGCGCAGATGTTCTCCTTCGATGCCAAGGCGCTTGACGACGAACTGACGTCCGTCACCGTCTCGCCGGCATGGCAGTCGGACAAGTACGAGTGGAGCTATACATTCGTATCGCCGGCTGACCTCAGCCTCGGGGCACCGCGCCTTATGAGCATTGACGTCAAGGCCGCTGACAACTCACTGTCGGGCACCTACATGAGTTTCGACGAGACAGGATGCGGACTTGCAGCCTCATCGCTCGAAATCAACGGCACAGCCGGGAAGCACGCCGTAGCCGCCACAGTGACGACATCCTTCGGACGCGCCGCATGGAACACCGGCGCAGCTCCGTCGAAACCGCGGATACCGCGCGGTGCCACCCGCATCACCACAGAACAGATTTTCAAACTGCTCAAATAAAAACCGCCTTTACTCAACCGTTCTAAACCACCGTAACGCAAGTGTCAGCACGACATCTTCTCATCGCTTTGCTGCTGTGTGCGCCTCTGCTCGTCGCCGAAGGTGCCCGGCCGCGCACGTCGAAAACCGTGCGTAAGGAGCAGCGTGAGAACGTGGAGCGCATGCGCCGCACCAAAGGTCAGATACAGAGCACGGCTGCCGACATACGCCGCCAGCTGGCACGCTACGAGACTCTCGACGCCAAGGTGGCAGAGTCGGCGCGCGAGGTGCGCAGGCTCAACCGCCGCGTGGACTCCCTCTCGCGTGAGACCCGCCGCATAGCCGACAGCGTGGTCCGGACCGAAGCTCGCATCGAGGCGCTGCGCAAGTCGCTGGCATCGTCGCTGCGCAATATCCGTCGCCAGCGCCAGACGGCGTCGTCCACAGCGTTCATCTTCTCGGCATCGTCATTCGAGCAGGCCCGGCGCCGCATGCGCTACCTGAAGGAGCTGAGCAGCTGGGAGTCGGAGACGGCTCGCGACCTCAAGAAAGAAGCCGCGCTCCTCGAAGTGCGGAAGGCGCGCCTCGACAGCGTCCGCAAGGTCAGGGAGGCCGACCTGACCGAAGTGCGCGCACGCACCCGGCAGCTGGAGCAGGACCGTCTGGAGTCGAAAGACCTCGTCGACAAGCTCAAGGGCCAGTCGCGGAGGCTGGAGGAAGTGCTGACGGAGCAGCAGGAGCGTGCGCGCAGACTCGACGACGAACTCAACCGCATCATCGAGGAAGAGGCCCGCAAGGCCGCCGAGGAGGAGCGTCGCCGTCAGCAGGCGGCAGAAGAGGAGCGCCGCCGTCGTCAGGCTGCCGAGGAAGCGCGTCTTAAGAAGGCCCGCGAGGACAGCATAGCGGCGGCCAAAGAGCAGAATAAAAAGAAGAAAAAAGACCGGACTCCGGTCAGAAAAGATGAGCCGTCGGCGACGACGCCCGTACAGCCTCAGAAGCCTGTACAGGTGACTCCCGTCAGGCCCAAGGACGAGCCTGTCGCCTCCGACTTCGCCTCGGCCAAGGGCCGTCTGCCCATGCCCGTGAGCGGTCCGGCTGTGATTGTGTCGGACTTCGGCCGCCATACCCACCGACAGCTCTCGAAGGTCGAGGTGCAGAACAACGGCATCGACATCGAGACCACCGCCGGAGCATCGGCTGTGGCAGTATATCCGGGCGTAGTGTCGATGGTGATAGTGATGGACGGCTACAACAACGTGGTGCTCGTGCGCCACGGCGAGTACCTGACCGTCTACGCCGGAATATCCGACCTGAACGTGCGCAAGGGGCAGACCGTATCGCAGGGCCAGGCTCTGGGACGCATATACTCCGACCCGGCCGACGACAACCGCACGCGCCTGCACTTCGAGGTGCGCCACGAGAAAGACAAACTCAATCCGGCCGAGTGGCTCCGCTGACCATGACTACATCGACGACTACGGCCAAGGTCCTCAAGGCGCTGGGAATATTCGGCAGCGTGCAGATGATCACCATACTCTGCTCGGTGGTGCGCACCAAGCTCGCGGCCCTGTGGATAGGACCCGTAGGCGTGGGCCTCATCACGATATACAACTCGACTATGGACCTCCTGGCGAGCACGGCGCAGATAGGGCTTCAGCAGAGCGCCGTGCGCGACCTCTCGCAGAACCGCGACACGGTGCGCGGTCCCGAGACCGTGGCCGTGGTGAAGAAGCTCCAGCGGCTCACGGGCGTGGCCGGCATGGGCGCCGTGATACTGTTCTCTCCGCTGATAAGCCTCTGGGCCTTCGGCGACTACAGCCACTGGTGGGCTTTCGCCGTGCTGTCAGTGATGGTGCTGTCGCAGTCGCTGTGCAACGCCCGTCTGTCCGTCATGCGAGCCTATGAGCGCTTCCGCGACCTGGCATCGGCATCGACATGGACTGCTGTCGCTGTGTTCGTCCTCGCAGTGCCGATGTTCTACTTCTTCAGGCTCGACGGCGTGGTGCCGTTGCTTGCCGGAGGCGCCATAATGGCCTATGTCATAACGTACGTATACCGCGACCGCGACATCCCGGCAGTGCGCGTCAGCCTGCGCCAGGCGTGGCGTCAGGGCCGCACGATGCTGTCGCTGGGCTTCTACATGACCGTCAGCACCTTTGTGACCCTGCTGGCGTCGAACGTCTTCGTCATCTACCTCAACCGCTGCTATTCGGGCGATACGGTGGGTGTCTATCAGGCCGGCTTCACCCTGGTGAACACCTACGTGGGGATGATATTCACCTCCATAGCCATGGAGTACTATCCCCGTCTCTCGGCCTCGGCGCAGCATCTGCGGCGCATGGAGGTGATAGTGTCGCACGAAATCAAGATAGCGCTGTGGGTGCTGATGCCCGTCGTGGTGACGTTCGTATGCACGAGTCAGCTGATTCTCAACATCCTCTATTCATCGAAGTTCGACGCCGCGCTTCCGTTCGTGTTCATAGGCGCGACGGGCGTGTTCTTCCGAGCCGCGTCGTGGTGCATAGCCTACGCCATCCTGGCGCGCGGCGACGGACGCCTGTACATCATCACCGAGACGGCGAGCGCCGCAGTCTACCTTGCGCTGTACATCCCCCTGTATACGGCGTGGGGCTTTACGGGCCTGGGCATAGGCTATGTGGCGTGGTACGCGGCCTATCTCGGCATCGTTTATGCGGTGTACCGCTACCGCTACGGCCTGCGCCTGCGCCCCGGCATCGTCAGGCTGCTGCTACTCTGCTGTCTGACGGGCGCCCTCACCCTGACGGGTTACTACCTGCTCGGCCCGTGGTGGACGCTGCTCATCATGCTGCCGCCGACGCTGCTGGCGCTGCCGCGAGGACTTATAAAGCGATGATTTGAAAAAATCCGACAAGCAAAAAACATAGCCATGGAATTACACGAAAGCCAAACACTTGATTTCAAGTCCATCCGTAAAATTGATACAGACAAAGGTATCAAAGACCTTGCCGTATGTTGTGTGTCATTTGCTAACTCAAGAGGAGGCGAACTCTATATAGGCTTTGAGGACAAGACCCATGCTCCGCTTGCCGGACAGACTTTGACTGAGGAAAAGCACGTAGATGCACTTAAACGGCTCACAAGCAATTGCTACAATGTAGCGATGGAATCATCAGGGATTCTCATGACCGAAGCCGGCGAGCCATATTTCATTATCAAAGTATTTCCATCAGTAAAGTCATTCGCATCAACCTCAGATGGCCGATATTATATACGTGTCGGAGATCAAAATGTACCTATGCGAAGCGAAGATTTCCGCAGCGTAGCTCAAGAGAAGGAAGACTATCATTGGGAAACGGTCGTGACCAGTCATCTTCTCTCTTCCGTTCCGGAAGCGAGGGTGCACTCACTCTGTGATTCCATACGTGCATCCGCACGGGTACGGCAGCACATTAAGCAAATGTGCGATGCTGAAATACTTGATAATTATGCGCTTATCGACGGGGATAAACTGACAAACTTAGGCGTCCTATGGCTCGGAAATGCTGGTCAGAGAAATCGGCTTTCATATCCTATAACCGTCCAGTACATCGTATACGATAGCCGGGAACAAAAGATACGAAAAGTCGATTGGCATGACAATACTCTTAATCCTGAGCAACTGTTGCTCGAAATCGAAGAAGAGGCTACTGAACTCAAATATTCGTATGAGATTCAAATAGGTTTATTTAGAAAAGCAGTTCGTTATTATAACCCTAAAGTGATAAGGGAACTCCTTATCAACGCTTTTGCTCACAAGAGTTACACCATTTCAGGCGATATCATGATTGCCGTATATCCGGACCGGATGGAAATATCCAGTCCCGGGAGCTTTCCTTACGGTGTGACAAAAGACAATATCCTGCATCAGAGACTCAGAAGGAATCCGCATCTCATCCGCTTGATGAGCGATTTATGTCTGATGGAGGGAGAAGGCTCGGGCTACGAACTTAACGCGATGGATGCCAAGCCGATGCCCATACCGGAATCCGATTTTTCCAACGTCAAAGTGACACAGTATTCGACAATTCAGAATCAATCGCTTCTGCCCTTGTTTGATTTTGTAAACCGGACATATCCGGCTTTGTCACAAAAGAATCTGATTGCATTCGGGCTCATCGCGGTTAATGAAAAGTTATCATCCACAGATCTGACAAAATTGCTGCAGCTGCCGGAGAACGGTCGTCTGCGTAATTACGTTGATAACCTTGTTTCCAATGGGCTGGTTCTTCAGAGAGGCGTAAAGAAAGGCACTCAATATGTTGTCAATCCACAGTTGATTAACAACGCGCGGCTCAATGTCCCCACAACGCTTAAAACTATTGAACCTCATCGCCTCAAAGCTCTGATTGAAGAGGATCTTAGGCTGCATCCCAACAGCAAAATCAGTGAGATTGAAATTCGGCTTCCTGACATCGAGCATAAAGATATTCAACGTCTGATTTATGATATGGTACGGAAAGGTATGCTTTTGACAAGCGGGCCCAAAAGCAACAGACGCTACTCACTGGCATAAAAAAAAGAATTCAAAAAGAATTTCGATATCTTTTAGCGTATTATGCTGATTTACTTCTTTTTGCATAATCGGATTTTCATATCTTTAACAAAAAAGGAGTAGCAGGTCATAAACGCATTTCCGCCCGTTCCTCCAAGGTTTCTTCACTCCGGGATATCAAATGATTCACAGGTGAAATACACCATATTGTGTATATCCTGCCTATCTTGCTGTATTTCTGTGGGTTACGCAAGAAAATAGGGGGGCGAACATTTTGTTATGATTTTATAGTTTGTATGGATTTTTTGGTTATCTTTGCAAAGTTTTACGATAATAAGCGACTGATATTATGAAAAAACTTTTTGCAATCTGTCTGACCCTGCTCTGCGGCATGAGCGCTTTGGCCGAAGAGAACGAACTGTGGCTCTATGGCCGCGTGAAAGAGTCCGTCGGCAAATTCGACCTTACCGAGGCCGTAGTGCTTCTCTACGACTCAACGGGAGCTGTGAAAGACAGTATTCCGGCCAATCAGGGCCGGGCATACCGCGGCAGAGAGATTGTGACCGAGTCGAACTTCTTCATAAAGGTGCCGCGCAGGGACTCGACCTATGTGTTCGACGTCTGCTGCGACGGCTACAAGACCGAGACAGTGACGTACCGGGTGGAAAACATAGGCAAGCGCGAACGCAACCGCACCATACCGACCATCTTCCTCGAGCGCGCCCCGAGGATGCTCAAGGAAGTGACGGTGACCACGTCAAAAATCAAGTTCTACAACAAGGGCGACACGGTCGTGTACAACGCCGACGCCTTCCAGCTGGCCGAAGGGTCGATGCTTGACGCGCTGATAGCGCAGTTGCCCGGCACCGAGCTGAGCAATGACGGACAGATAAAGGTGAACGGCGAATTCGTGGAGTCCCTGCTGCTCAACGGCAAGGAATTCCTCGACGGAAACAACAACCTGATGCTGGAGAATATTGCGGCCTACACGGTGAAGAATGTCGAGGTATACCAGGGACAGAAGACCGAGGACAAGAAGATGGACAACTTCGCCGGCCAGAAGGTGCTGACCATGGACGTCAAGCTCAAGAAGGAGTACAACATGGGGCTGATGCTCAACCTGCAGGGCGGCTACGGCACCAAGGACCGCTACATGGGCAAGATATTCGCGTCATGGTTCAACGCCACCACGCGCCTGACATTCGTAGGCAACGCCAACAATCTGAACGACAACCGCCAGCCCGGCAAGAACGACACCTGGACTCCGGAGATGATGCCCTCGGGGACGAAGGAACACCGCATGGCGGCCGCGGACTACAGCTACGAGAACCCCGAGGAAACGCGCTCGGCCGAGGGTTCGCTGATATTCCGGCAGAGCCTGAACAGGCAGCGGACCACCACGGCGAGGACCAACTTCCTGCCCGGCGGCGACACGTACGACAATTCGTTCAGCAACAGCCGCAGCCGCGAGACAGGCCTGCAGACTCATCACAGCTTCTATGCCGCGCTCGACAAGATACGTCTGGGTGTCTGGGCGTCCGGTTCCTATCAGCATATGAAGAACTCGGCATCGGACATCTCGGGAGCGTTCTCGAAGGAGCCTGACTGCATCAGCGCCGAGATTCTCGACGCGCTCTACTCCGACGGGTCGCCCGAACTGCTCGAGACGGTCATCAACCGCGCGCGGACACGCAGCGACGGCTGGCGCCGACTCCTGTCGGGCTCTATATCGCCGGGCATAACATACTCAATACCCAAGACTTCCGACAATCTGTCGCTGAGATTCGCTGCATCGTACACCTCAGAGAAAGAGGAGCTGTGGCGCGACTATGACATCAACTACGGCAATAATCCCGAGGCCGCCGAGCGCCGACGCCAGTACACCGACAATTCGCCCAACCACAGACTGGATTTGTCCGGCAATCTGAGGTACAACGCCATGCTGCCCTTCGGATACTTCCAGATAGCGTACGACTACTCGTTCACGGACGTCGTCAAGGACTCCTATATGTACGCGCTCGACCGACTGGAGAACATGGGCATCTACGGCGTAGTGCCCGAAGGATACCTCGCCGTTCTCGACCCGGCGAACAGCTACACGTCGCGCGAGATAGACAACACCCACAACATCGCTCCGCGCCTGATGATACGGAAAGACCTGTCGGACAAGGAGATGGTGAATGTAAACATCAGTCCGTCACTGTCGCTCACGCACCGCCACTTCGACTACAGGCGCAACAGCCGCGACTACCTCCTGTCCAAGACCAATCTGAGCGTGGACGTCTACTCGATATGGGACGCCATGGTAGAGCTTTACTTCAACGGCAAGGAGACAAACGGACGACGACGCTACCGCAACATGATCCGGTACAGCTACCGACTGAACACCAATCTGCCGGGAATGGCCGACATGATAGATGTGACCGACGACAGCGACCCGCTCAACATCTACACGGGCAATCCCGACCTGAAGTCCGAGCTGGTACACCGCCACCTCGTGCGCTGGAGCTACACTCCCCACTCACATCCCACGCTGAACAACATCCTCTACGGCAGCTTCAGCCACACGAGCAACGCGCTCACACGCGGCTTCAACTACGACACCTCGACGGGCGTGCGGCGCAACATGATGTACAACGTCGGGGGCAACCGCACCGTGGCGTTCACCAACGAGCTGAGCTGGTAGTTCGGCACGAAGAAGCAGTTCACGCTGTGGTCGGAAACTGACCTCAACATAGCCCGCACGTCTGACATGATAGGTGTCAACGTCGACACTCCCATGCTCTCGAAGGTGAACAACCGCTCTCTCAGCGAGAAGTTCAGGCTCGGATGGCAGTTCCACGACCAGAGTCTGCAGCTGCGCTGCGACTTCACCAACCGCCACACCACGTCGTCGCGCGAAGGCTTCAACAACCTGGATGCCAACCACGTGAACTACGGCATATCAGGTGTGTTCAAGCTGCCGGCAGGCTTCGGCATCAGCACCGACTTCATGTGCTACACGCGCCGCGGCTACGGAGTGAGCGAGCTCGACACGACCGACCCGATATGGAATATGCGCGTGAGCTACTGTCCGCCGATACTGAAGAGCCGTCTGGTGTTCATGCTCGACGGTTTCGACCTGCTCCACAAGCTGTCGAATGTCAACTATGCCGTGACGGCGTCGGGCCGCACGGTGAGCTACACCAACGCTCTGCCGCGCTACGTGATGCTGTCGGTGCAGTACCGCCTGAATATCCAGCCCAAGAAGAAATAATCCGGTCCCCCTCCGGACTGTTTTAATGACACAGGTACGCAGGAGACACGGCAGGTTTTAAAGCCTGCCGTGTCTCCTGCGCACCCGTCCTTTTTCTGACTGGTAAAGCAGACGGAACAGAAGGGAGAATTTTCCCTGTACTACTGTCGGAAAAAGAATTCACTGTCTCGTTCTGAAAAAAGTT
>DLAL01000005.1:2602-16932 GCA_002493945.1 Porphyromonadaceae bacterium UBA7048 | reverse complement strand
CAACGCGTCTGCTGAACAGTTACTTTTATTTTGAGGAATGTTGAATAATTCTTAATTTTGCGGCAGAATAAAAATTGATATCCGCATGGACTACGGTTTATTAGACTTTTTGGGGCTGCTCGGTGCTGTCGGGCTTTTCCTGTACGGTATGAAGGTGATGAGCGAAGGCCTTCAGAAAGCGGCGGGCGACCGTCTGCGTAATATACTTTCTGCGATGACCCGCAACCGCTTCACGGGTCTGCTCACGGGTTTCGTCATCACAGCCTTGATTCAGAGTTCGTCGGCATCGACGGTGATGGTTGTCAGCTTCGTCAATGCAGGCCTTATGTCGCTGGGACAGTCTATGGCTGTCATCATGGGCGCGAATGTGGGCACGACGTTCACGGCGTGGATTATAGCGCTTTTCGGTTTCAAGGTGAACATTTCGGTGTTCGTGCTTCCTCTTATCGGTCTGGCTGTAGTTCTTCTGCTGATGAACAAGAGCCGCACAAAGAGTATAGGCGAGTTCCTGCTCGGGTTCTCGCTTTTATTTATGGGTCTTGATCTGATCAGCGCTCATGTGCCTGACCTTCAGAGCAATCCCGAGATGTTCGCTGTACTGCGCGACTATGCGTCGCTGGGCATACGGTCGATACTCATCTTCACCGCCGTGGGTCTGGTGCTGACGATGGTGATACAGTCGTCGGCGGCGACGTTCGCGATAACACTTATCATGTGCAGCAAAGGCTGGATTACGTTCGACCTGGCGTGCGCTCTCGTGCTCGGCAGTAATATCGGTACAACCATCACCCCAATCCTGGCGTCGATGAGCGGCAACGTGGCCGCCAAGCGTGCGTCGATGGGCCATCTTCTGTTCAATCTCCTCGGCACACTGTGGTGCCTGTGCATCTTCGTGCCGTTCGCCAACTTCAACGCATGGCTTACGGAGGTCATCGGCCAGGGCAATCCGGCCGACCTCTATCAGTACGTGAGCAACCTCGAGGCGACAAGTCCGGAGATATACAACCATCTGTTCGACAATTCGCTTCCGGCCGGTCATGACGCTCTGCGGAACATAGCGACGATGCAGATGAGTGTGTCGTTCGGTCTGTCGATATTCCACACGACGTTCAATCTGGTGAATGTGGCGATAATGATATGGCTTACTAACGTATACGTGAAGATAGTCGAATGGCTTGTGCCGTCGAAGAGCCGCGACGACGAAGACTTCACTCTGAAATTCATCTCCGGCGGTCTGATGAGTGCGTCCGAGCTGAACATCGCACAGGCCGAGAAGGAAATCGGTGTCTATGCCGAACGCGTGGGCCGGATGATAAGCATGGCCCAGACCCTGATACACACCAAGGAGAAGAGCGAGGAATACAATACGCTGCTATCGCGGATAGAGAAGTACGAGGATATCTCAGACCGGATGGAGCTCGAGATAGCGCACTATCTGAACCGCTGTGCCGAAGGACGCCTGTCGAACGAAGGCAAGCGTCGCATCGCCGCCATGCTGACCATCATCAGCGAAATCGAGAGCATAGCGGACTGCTGCCTGGGTATCGGCAAAATCATGAACCGTAAGATACAGAGCGGCGCGGAGTTCACAGAGAGCATATACAATAATATCGACTCGATGTATGACTACGTGCGCAGTGCCATGGACATGATGGTGAACGACCTCAAGGACATCGAGAACGTAAGCGGAAAGTCGCTCATCGACTCGTACAACAAGGAACGCGAGATAAACAACTTCCGCAACGCCCTGCGCGGGACGAATGTGGAGAACATCAATGCGAAGCTGTACGAGTATCAGGCAGGCATCTACTATATGGATATAGTGAGCGATCTCGAAAAGACAGGCGACTATATCATCAACGTGGTAGACACGCTCAGAGACAATTTCCGCAAGCATGCGGACTGACAATATCCGCCCCCGGGCGCCTCAAAAAAGGCGCTCAGGGGTGCTGAGAAGCCGATTTATCGCTGATTTATTAATTTTCGGAAACAATCACAATACAATTTTGTTACTGACGGAAAATATGTCGCCGGAATTTTGTTAATTTGCGATAAAAATAAGAATCATCAATGCCAGAAGCTCCAGCGTTAGGACATATACTTGTAGTAGACGACGACACCAATATCTCAGAGCTGCTGAGGGTCAACCTCTGCAGCGAGGGATATACAGTCAGCGTAGCCGAGTGTGCCGAGACGGTGGACCGGAGTCAGCTCGGAGACACCCGTCTGGTGATTGTGGACGCGATGCGGCAGCCTTACAGCGGAATGGACATGATATTCGACCTGAAGGACGATCCGGAGACTGAACACATCGGCATCATACTGTACTCGACCCTGAAAAGCGAGCGTGTGATCATCGATGCGCTTGATGCCGGCGCTGACGACTACATGGTGAAGCCATTCTCTCTCCGCGAGATGATAGCACGCGTCAAGTCAGTGCTCAGGCGCCACACGGCTACACGCCCCAAGAAGTCGAACGTGATTACGTTCCAGGACCTGACAGTAGACCTCAACAGTCAGGTGGTGAAGCTGGGAGGCCTTCCGCTGCAGCTGTCGAAAACCGAGTATTCGATTCTTACGCTGCTTCTGAAGAACATCGACAACTATGTGTCGCGTACAGAAATCCGCAACAATGTATGGACCGGCGAAACGGCCGGAACCAATGACCGCATAGTTGACACAAACATATCGCGGCTGCGCAAGAAACTCGGCGAGCTGGGCAACCGCATAGTGAACCGCTCCGGCCACGGCTATATGATAAGCTGAGGCGTAATGACGGGATTTTTTCTTTTACAATTATTAACCAAATACTCGTAACTTTGGATACAGACCCTTTGCCGGCCACAGAACCGGCGCAGATAGCGGCAGCCATACTCTGCCAGACAGTCAACGGAACAATAACGCTGCCTGAATTCGGGGCAGCCCAAATCACGGCACTTGCAGTGGCAGTGCTATGTCTATTCATATCAGGATTCGTCAGCGGCAGCGAGATGGCATTCTTCTCGCTGACTCCGGCTCAGTGCGAGGAGCTCGACGAGACTCCCAGGGGAGCGAGTATCCGGCGCCTGCTCGCCGACCCCCAGCGTCTGCTGGCGACAATACTTATAGCGAACAATCTTGTGAACGTCACGATAGTGGTGCTGTGCAACTTCGCACTGGGCCCTATCTTCGAAGGAATGGGTGCTGTGGCCAGTTTCGTGCTGCAGACCGTGCTGCTCACATTCCTGATTCTGCTCTTCGGTGAAATCATACCTAAGCTGTACGCGAACACCAACAATGCCGGCTGGGCACGTGTGGCCATAGGAGGCATTTCGTCCATAGCGCGGGCGCTCGGTCCTATGGCAAAGCTGCTGGTGAAGACCGGCGCGGTCGTGAAGCATGTAGTGACGAAGGAATCACATGAGATATCGGCGTCCGAGCTGTCACGCGCCCTGGAACTGACCGAAGCTACTACCGGCGACGACAAGGAAATGCTCGAGGGCATCCTGAAATTCGGCGACACCACAGCCTCCGAGATTATGACTCCGCGCGTGGAGATGACTGACCTTGACATGTCGATGACGTTCGACGAGGTGATGAAGGTGGTGCTCGAAAGCGGATACTCGCGCATGCCTGCGTACAAGGACAATCAGGACGACATCAAGGGTATACTCTACTCCCGCGACCTTCTGCCATATATCGGCAAGACGGCATCGGCGGACTTCGCATGGCAGAATCTGCTGCGCGAGGCTTACTTCGTGCCCGAATCACGCCAGATCGACGACCTGCTGGAAGACTTCCGCAAGCTGAAGCTGCATATGGCCATAGTGGTGGACGAGTACGGCGGCACACAGGGCGTGGTGACACTGGAGGACGTGCTTGAGGAAATCGTCGGTGATATCGACGACGAATACGATGAGCCTGACACGACATTCAAGCGTCTGCGCGACGATACGTATATCTTCGAAGGCCGCACTCCGCTGACCGACTTCTTCCGCATCACCGACCAGAATCCCGAAGAATACGAGGAAGTGACGCAGGATGTGGAGACGCTGGCCGGCATGCTGCTGGCCGTGAAGGGCGACTTCCCGAAAGAGAAGGAACCGCTGGTGTACGGCCGATGCCGCTTTCTGATTCTCGAAATGAGTGACCACCGCATCACGGAGGTGCGCGTGAAGGTCATGCCTGACATCCAGGAGTCATGATGAGGCCGCTTGCTGTCATAGTTCTGCTATCCGCCCTGCTGCTGTCAGGCTGCGGTGAGCGCCAGGCGACGCCGACACCCAGGCGCCACGCATATCCGCGCGTGGCCGCAATGCCTGACTCTGCGACGGCGCTGCAGGTGGACGGTGTGCGGATGCGCATCAACTCGTCCGCCCGAACCGAGCGCCCGGAGACGGCATGGCTCGACGCGCACTACGACCGTCACGGAGCGACTCTGCATCTGTCAGTGCTGCATGCAGCGACGGAAGAGGACCTGAACAAGGCTGTGGCCAACCGCCAGCAGCGAATCAATCTGAATATCGGCGACAGCCCGGCCGAAACGGGCTACTTCAAGTCTGCGTCGGGATTCGAGTGTCTGCTTATCGTCACGACGGAGGCATGCGCCACGCCCGTGCAGATTCTTGCGAAAGGTCCGGGCTGCACTCTGGTCAGCGGCGCGTTCGTCATCGGCGGACGTGCGGAGAATATCGACTCCCTCCGCCCCGTGGTGAAGGAGCTCGAGAACGAGGGGAAGCGGATTCTCGAGTCGCTGTCGGTGAAGCCGCACAGTCTTAAGGACCCGATGACAGGAAAAACGATGAACGTCCACAGATGAGAGTGTTCGACTGCTTTGACTATCCTGTGTATCTGACATCCCTCGAGGACGGCATCTCACGGGAAGGGCGCGCCGGGCGCGAGGAAGCAGGTGTGCGCACACTGCTGTGCGAAGTCTTCGGCCCAGGGGCACAGCGACAGCATGACGATGCCGGAAGACCGTCGCTGTCCGTCGACGGACTGCAGCAGAACGTGAATATCTCCATCAGTCACAGCCGGCATTTCGCCGTACTGACCTGCGCGCCGGCAGATGTGGAAATAGGCATCGACATCGAGGAGCCGCGCGACCAGCTCGCACGGGTGGCGCCAAGGGTACTGTCGGCAGAGGAGCTGTCGGCATATGGCTGCTCCGCCGACGGACTGCTGCGCGCATGGACACTCAAGGAAGCGCTCTACAAGGCGTCGCGCCACATGCTCGGACGCGAGCCTGAGTTCGCGTCGCAGCTCCGGCTGCCTCTCGAGGGCCGGGGCGCCTCAGTGTGCGAGGACGGCCGGGAGCTGAGGTTCGAGGCCACGACACTCGTCGAGGACGGACTGTGCATCGCCGTGGTGCACGGAGCTTTTTAGACCGCGGATTTCCCGGCGGAGGGGAAAGAGGGGAAACGGGCGGCTGCGCGCCCTTGTAATTTTGCGGCATAACAGCAAAATTACAGTGGAATGAATGATGACAGACTGAGCAGAATTACAGTTCCGGCAGATATTGTGCCGCGGACGGCGGAGCATGCGTTCACACAACCGAGGCCGCTTGCGGTGAAGAATCTGAGACCGCTCGACGACGGCTCCCTGGAAGTGGCCGCAACGCCGGTGAACTATGAGTCTTTAGGCGGATGCAGGCCGCTCGGAATCCTGAAAAGAAAAAACGGTCGCCTGATAGTAGCGTCGTCGGGGACGGCGCTGTATACCGTAGACGAATCGACTCCGGCGGCTCCCCCTGTGATATATCTGTCGGCGCTTCCGTCGGCTGCGCTTTGCGCCATGCCCCAGCGCAGCGAGGAGTCTGTACTGGTGATGACTGCCGAAGGGGCGGTGGATATCAGGACGTCGGAATCCGGCATCGAAGTGAAGAGGCTCAGCCGCGAGTATCCGGCTGTGATGCTGACGGCCGCTGACGCCTCGCCGATAAGCACTGACGTGGCGGCACGGACTCTGCATAAAGCCTACGGCACCGGCGGCGTGCTGACACAGCAGGACTCGGACGAGGCGGTGGCCGACCTGACCGCCGCATATCTGCGACTGTGCGAGGAAGCGTCAGGAGCAGGAGTGATGATTCAGCCGGCGATATGCCGGTACAGGCTCCGTGACATCAACGGGACGGTACTCTTCACCTCGGGTCCTGTCCTGCTCTCCGCCACATCGGGCGCCCAGCTGGCTGACCCCTTTGGAGTGATGTCGGACGACCGGCAGACAGTCAGCGCCTACACCGTCAGCGCCGACACCTGGAAGCTGTCGGCCGTGCTGCCGGCCGACCCTGCGGGAGCCGGAGCCGACGCGGCGGTGCTGGAAGTGTATATGTCGCCGCTTTTCCATCCTTACGACCCTGACGGCGAAGGATATGCCACGCTGACGCGCGGTGCGTCGCAGTCGGAGCCGTTCATGCGCGTGAGCATGCCCGGCCTGATGTACGGACTGGGGGCGGTCTACCGCAAAGGGGTAGGACGGACTGTGCGCCGCATGCTGGCGCGCCTCGACTCGCTGGAACGGTGCGTGGCGACGATACCGCAGCCCTTCATGACCTCGGGCGGCCGCACCGTGGAGATAACCGTGACGCAGGACGGCGACGTGCGGTCGGCCATGCGCGGACTCATCGGGGCGTTCAGAAAGAAGGTGGCTCGGCAGCCGAGGACCCGGACGCTCATGCGTCCGCCTCATACGCTCACGGCGCGCGTATGTGCCGCCGACGCCCAGGTGACGGCGTGGGGCGACCTCGGCGTGGTGCGGTTCAAGGGCTGGAACGCGCAGAGCCAGGGAGTGCGTGCCGACGCGTCGAAACGGTGGAGCACGATAACTGTGGTGAAATTCAGCGACGGCACGGGCCTGATGCGCAGCGACTCGGGCGAAGGCGATGCCCCTGCGGCATTCAGTCCCCTGCTGAGCTATCCGTCGGCCGACGCTACGGAGATGAAGATAGTGCATCTGTGCGACGGCCGTACGACAATAGCCGAGCTGAAACTCGAGCCGGACGAGTCCGGGCAGTATGCCGTATGGGTGGCCGACAGGCCTGTGCCTCAGACCTTCGGGACTTCGGGCTCTCCGACGACGGGAACCCTGACCGCTCCGCAGGACCGGTGGCACGACATGGTGGCGTTCGCGCCGTCGGAGAGTCCGCTGTGCGTGGAGAGCTGCACGCAGGGACTCGGGTCGGCCATACGGGCGCTGGTGAAACGCGACGGCCACGACCAGTCGTGGGAGTTCGGCCGCTCCAAGTTCGTGGCCGGTACGTCGCAGGGACTGTTCTCGATAGTGCTCGGAGCTGACCGCAGCAAGGTAGCGGTGAAAAATATGGCAGCAGGACGAGTTGAGTCGGCGTCATGGCTCATCAGCGGTGAGACCGGCGAAATCTTCGCGCTGTGCGGCGACAACAGCGACAAGGGTCCGGCACTGCTGCGGCTCACAAGCCGCGGAGTGTTCGAGCTCTTCGAGAGTCCGCGCGGCTACCATGCCCTGGCATACGAACCGTACCGCAAAGAGCTGTGGGCGCTCCGCACCGACGGCTCGGCGGACGTGTTCTGCCGCACTTTCCGCTGGCGGCGGTACGAGCGTACAGGCATCGGGGCACGGTCAGCCTCGCAATCCGGAGGCATATCGTGGCTCGAAACGCCACACGGTCTGCTGCGTCCCGACCGTGAAGTCAGCAGCGCAGAGACGGAGATAGAGGCGTCGTACGACATCGTGCCGCGCGGTATGAGGTATGTGACCGCACAGTCAACCGACATTATGGCCGAAGGCAGCCGGGTGCATCTGAGATTGGTCGTCAAGTCGTCGGGGACAGGACGGCGCAACGAGCTCACGCGTCTCGACAGCCTCATCAGCGGGTCGCTGGAGAGTCCGATACGGCTGTACCATCCGGGCCGTCCGCTGCAGAGACTGACGCTGACACTGTCAGGCACGGTGTCGGCCGACTTCACGCTCAATTCATTCAGAGTATATATTAAATAAGGGTATGCAGAAGGATACAGAAGAGACGGAGCTGACCGAAGCCTGCCTGACGGAGCGCATCGACCGCCTGCGACGCGCCATCCGCGCGGCCGAGCCCGTACCCGACCAGCTCTACGGCATGGAGTGCACCGGGAGGCGCCTGCGTGTGGCCACACCTCTGAGCACACTGCCCTACGCCTACGTGCCCGATACGATGACCGCCGACCCCGACTACGCACAGGCCCGGAGCTCGGGCATCTTGTGGGAGCGGCTGCGGTGCCGCCACGACTTCGAGTACTGGGCCGCACGCTGCGTCAGGATAAAGGACAAGAACTCCGGCCGCGACACGCCGCTGATACTCAACGCCGCGCAGCGCCGCATGCTGGAGCTGCTCGAGCGCCAGCGGCTGTCGGGACAGCCGATACGCATGATACTGCTGAAAGCGCGCCAGTGGGGCGGCTCCACGCTGATACAGATGTATATGGCGTGGATACAGCTATGCCACCGCGAGAACTGGAACTCGGTGATACTGGCACACGTGAAGGATGCCGCGGCTAACATACGCGGCATGTACACCAAACTGCTCGAGCACTACCCTGCCGAGATGTGGGACGGCGACACGCCCCCACGGTTCACGCCTTTCGAGCGGACGCAGAACATCCGGCAGATAACGGGACGGAACTGCCGGGTGACGCTCGGCTCAAGCGAGTCGCCCGACAGTCTGCGCAGCGGCGACTACGCCATGGCCCACCTGAGCGAGACGGCGTTCTGGGCATCGAGCCGACGGCGGTCGCCGGGCGCGGTGATACGGTCTATCTGCGGTTCGGTCAGCCTGCTGCCGTACAGTATGGTGGTGATAGAATCGACGGCCAACGGAACGGGCGACTACTTCCACTCGGAGTGGCTGAGGGCGAAGTCGGGCGAGAGCGACCTTCAGCCTATATTCGTGCCGTGGTTCGAGATACGGTCGCTGCGGCTGGAGACGGGTTCGCCGGAAGACGTGCTCGCCGGGATGGACGCCTTCGAACGGAATCTGTGGAGACTCGGGTGCGACTCAGGCCAGATAAACTGGCACAGGCAGCGCCGGAGGAGCTTCAGCTCGGACGATGCGATGAACGCCGAGTTTCCGGGCGACGACATCATGGCCTTCGCGAGCACGTCGACTGCCGTATTCGCTCCGGAAAATGTGGAGAACCTGCGCAGGGACTGCCGCGAACCCCTGGCGACGGGAGAGGTGGACAGCTCGGGGCACCACTTCACGCCCGACAGGACGGGCCGGTGCCGTATATGGGAGTATCCGGCCCGCGGACAGCGCTATGTGGTAGCGGTGGATGTGGGCGGACGGTCGGCGCGCAGCGACTGGTCGGTGATATCGGTCATGGTGGCCGACCGCAGCCATCCGCGTGTGGCCGCTCAGTGGCGAGGACACATCGACCACGACCTTCTGGCATACAAAAGCCGGGATATGGCCCGATACTATAACAGCGCGCTGCTGGTCATCGAAAGCAATACGTACGAGACGGGTGAATACGGCGGCACGGCCGACTCGAACCTCTTCATCCTCAACCGCATAGCCGAGGAGTACTCGAACATGTACAGGCGCGAGACATTCGACGCGGCGACAGGACGGCGCTCGCACCGATACGGTTTCCACACCAACCGCGCGACGAAGGCTCTGCTCATCAACGGACTGATAGAGAGTGTGCGCGAGGGAGGATATACGGAGCGCGACCATGACGCATGCAACGAGCTTCTGACCTACGAGGCTCATCCCAACGGTTCCTTCGGTGCGCAGGAAGGGCGCCACGACGATATTCTGATGACTCGCGCGATAGCTCTCCACGTGATACGCAGTATGACCGCGGCACCGGCTGTACCAGACCACGGCTTCGGCCAGCCCATCGGAGAATGGTGAGTTTGACAGGACGGGTAAGTCAATTTTTAGACAGGAGTACAGGAGGTACAGGAGATTTTTATCACCTACTGCTCTCCTGTCCTTTTTTTGACGGCAGGACGCAGAGAGCGAAGGGCCGTTCGGAGACGGAGAAGGAGGGGCGACGCAGTTGAGGATATGTCGCTCGAGAGCGGGTCGGCGAATGACGTGAGGACCTGAGCCTCGCCGAACTGTTCGGGGTAGATCATCATGAGATTGTTGCGCGAGAAATAGCGCTGGAGGAACGCCGGCAGCTCGGCCATCTCGGCGCAGTAGGACACCGACTGCGCGCGTGCGCCGATGACCACGAAGAGGTCGTCGTCGATGACTTCCTTGCAGAGCATGACGAGGTCGTCCCACCCTTCGGTGGTGCGGAATTCGCAGCGGATGCCGTAGTTCTCCGTATATATCACTCCGCGGACAAGGGGCTGGACGTCGGCGCGGCAGCAGAAGATGATGCGGCATCCGACCTGACGGGTGAGACGTGAGACGGCACGCACCCAGCGGCTGAATCCCGTCTCGTACTGCGCTCCGGCCGGAACCCAGACGAAGACACGCGTGATGGTGTTGACAGGGATGAAGCAGCGCACAATCATGACCATCTTGTGGGTGGAGCGTAGCAGAAGGTCGGTCTTGCTGCCGAAGAAAGAGTCGATGACGGTGGCGCGAGTGTGCATGCCGAGGATGATTTCGGTGATATCGCGCTCCTCGATGGCGTTGAGGACACCTGTGACGGTGTTCAGGTCGTAGCGGTCAAGGGTCTCGACTACCACGTCGGCGGCGGCTCCGGTGTTGCGCGCCGTCTCGAGGGCGTTGCGCGATATGGTCTTCGATGCCTGCGAATTGTCGTTGCGCACGTGGATGGCGTAGAAGTTGTGGCGTCCGCGCGTGTTGCGCATCAGGAGCGCCATATCGACCAGAGGACCCGTGATGACGGGATTGGCCACGGCGATGAGGGTGTTGTTGGTGCGGTTGTGGCTGGTGGCTCCGTCGTTGCCGTCTTCTTCGAGCATCCGCACCTTGAGGCGTGCGGCGGCTCCGGAGGTAACTATGGGAGCGAGGGCGCAGGTGAAGAGGATGACGGCGATGGTGCTGTTGAGGATGCGCTCGTCGAACATGCCCATGCGGTAGCCGACGGTGACGACGGCGAGGGCGACGGCGGTGTGGGCAGCGGTGAGGCCGAACATGACGTCGCGGCTGTCGGACCGGAAGTGATAGATGCGCTGGGCTATCCACGCCGGAATCCACTTGCCGGCGATGGCCACGGCGAGCATGACGGCGGCCACGGCGATGGTGCCTGTGTCAGAGAACACGCGGACGTTGATCATCATGCCGACGCTGATAAGGAAGTAGGGGATGAAGAGGGCATTGCCGACAAACTCGATGGATGACATCAGCGCCGAGCCCATCGGGACGTAGCGGTTGAGGAGAAGTCCGGAGAAGAAGGCCCCGAGGACGGGTTCGAGTCCTATCATGCGCGCGGAGCAGGCTGCGAGAAAGACCAGGGCGAGCACGAAGACGTACTGCGTGACTTTGTCGGCGTATTTCTTGAAGAAGTAGCGTGTGACGCGCGGATAGACATAGAGAAGGACCCCGGCCCAAATGACGAGGCGGAGTGTGAGCAGAGCGATGGCCGAGATGTTGAAGTAGCCTTCCTGACGGATGCTCACGGCTGCTGCCAGAACGAGGAGGGCCCCGATGACCGCGACAATGGTGCCGACGATGGCTATGAGCACGGCCGGAGCCTTGGTTATGCCCATACGGGCAGCCACGGGATAGGACAGGAGGGTGTGGGAGGCATACATGGCTCCCAGCAGCATGGATGTGGTCCAGTCGAGGCCGAGGAGGTAGACACTCGTGAGGAGGCCGAGCACAAGGGGGATGACCAGAGTAAGAAGGCCGAAAGCGAGGCCGCGGCGCAGGTTGAGACGGAGGTGATACATGTCTATCTCAAGTCCGGCCAGGAACATGAGGTAAAGCAGTCCGACCTGTCCGAAGATGGCGAACGAGGAGTCGTTGTCGAGTATGTTGAAGCCGTAGGGGCCGATGACGACCCCTGCGACTATCATGCCGATGATGTGCGGAATCTTCAGCTTGTTGAGCAGCAGCGGAGCCGCAAGAATGATGACCAGTACGATGAAGAATATCTGTACGGGGTCAGTCACGAGTGCCTGCATGAGAGCTATCATATGTGCTGAAGTTTTTTCCGGTTGTGTGATTAAGGAGAGGAGAGAGAGGAAGAGTGCAGGGATATCCGTCAGCTGCGGCGGCTGATGATATGGAGGGCTATCTGGACAGCGTTCAGAGCGGCACCTTTTCGGATCTGGTCGGCGACGGTCCAGAAGGACAGACCGCAGGGATTGGCGAGGTCGGAGCGGACACGTCCCACATATACGGGATCAGAACCTGCCACGTCGAGGGGCTGGGGGTAGCCCAGAGCCTCGCGGCGGTCGACCAGAACTACGCCGGGAGCTGCCTCGAAGGCGGCACGGGCTTCGTCAACGGTGACGGGACGCTCTGTCTCGACCCAAATGGCCTCGCTGTGGGCGCGCATGACGGGGACGCGGACGCAGGTGGCGCTGACCTCGAGCGAGGGGGCGTGCATGATCTTCTTGGTCTCGAGGTGCATCTTCATCTCCTCCTTGGTGTAGCCGTTGTCCGTGAACACGTCGATGTGGGGGATGAGGTTGAAGGCGAGCTGGCTGACGAATTTCTTCACCGTCGGTTCCTCACCTGCGGCGAGCTGGCGCGACTGGAGCTCAAGTTCCTCCATGCCTGTGGCTCCGGCACCGCTGGCTGCCTGATAGGTGGCTACGTGGACGCGGCTGATCGGGGAGATGCGGTGGATAGGCTCGAGAGCCACCACCATCTGTATGGTAGTGCAGTTGGGATTGGCGATGATACGGCGCGGAGCGTCGAGGGCGTCATCGCCGTTTACCTCGGGAACCACCAGCGGCACGTCCGGGTCCATGCGGAAGGCGCTGGAATTGTCTATCATCAGGGCACCGCGGGCGGTGATGACGTCGGCGAACTCCCGGGACACATCTCCGCCTGCCGAGACAAAAGCGAAGTCAATGCCGTCGAAATCGGCGGGTTCATGTCGGAGCACACGGACGGGTGAGGTCTCACGACCGCGGAAAGTGTAAGTGCGCCCGGCGCTGCGGCCGGAACCGAAGAGGCGCAGCTCGTCGATGTCGACGGGTGCTGTCTCAAGAACACGCAGGAACTCCTGCCCGACGGCGCCGGAAGCGCCAACAATAGCTATGTTCATTTTTTACTCAAGCATAATTTCAAGCTGCAAAGGTACGGAGATTTCGGGAGTTATGCAATAGTATGGCCGCAGAGCGCAAGCCGGATTTTGGCTTGTGGAGAATTTTTTGTACTTTCGCATAATAATTCCCAAAAACACAGAAACCATGTCGTGCCTTCGTGCCATCCTCTGCATCATCTTTCCTCCTCTTGCCGTCATCGACAAGGGGTGCGGCTCGGTTATCCTTGTCTTCGCCCTGACTCTCTGCGCATGGGTGCCCGGAGTCATCGGAGCCATACTAATCTGCAACAAACAATGAAACACTGTATATCAGCCATTATAGCAGGAGCGCTGATGCTCCTGCTCTCCATATCGGCGCACGCCCAGACAGAGGTGCGCTTCCACAACGAGGCCGCCGACACGGTGACGCTGACGCGTCTGCTGGACGAAGGAGCCGGGCGCCGGTTCACGTCGCCGGAGGCCCGTGTGGCTTTTTTCGCACGGAAGTTCATCGGCACGCCCTACGGGGCGCATACGCTTGAGGGTGAGCCCGAAATGCTGACTGTGAATCTGGACTCGCTCGACTGCACCACCTTCGTGGAGGTATCGATGGCGCTGGCATTCACCGTGAACGAGAACCGCACGTCGTGGCGCGACTTCGTGTACAATCTGCGCCGCATCCGCTACCGCAACGGCGAGGTGGACGGCTATCCCTCGCGTCTGCACTATATCTGCGACTGGGCGGTGGACAATAAGCACCGTGGAAATTTCAGCGACGTGACGCGCGACTTTCCGCGCGTGAACGAGGTGATGCGCACAATCGACTTCATGAGCGCTCACCGCGATAAGTATCCGGCGCTGGCGGATTCGGCCAACTATGCGCGCATACGCCGCTTGGAAGCCGGATACAGGCAGCACCGCTTCCCGTACATCAAGACTATCGACCTGGGCAACAAGGCGGTGAAGGCTGCTTTCCACGACGGCGACGTAGTGGCGCTGGTGTCGAACCTGAAGGATCTGGACGTGACGCACATGGGCATCGTGGTGCGTGAGTCGGCCGATGCTGAGCCTTATCTGCTGCATGCGTCGTCGAGCCACGGCAAGGTGGAGATTTCGGCCCAGCCGCTTGCGGACTTCATGAAGCGCAACCGCCAGTGGCTCGGTGTGCGCGTATTCAGACTGAACGAATAAATTTTTTTAGACAGGAGAACAGGA
>DLAL01000005.1:2161-2298 GCA_002493945.1 Porphyromonadaceae bacterium UBA7048 | reverse complement strand
CTGTCTTTATAATTTCCGGCATGCAATTTTTTTAGACAAGAGAACCGGAGGAACAGGAGAATATTATTAATACTGTTCTACTGTACTCCTGTCTTTATAATTTCCGGCATGCGATTTTTTTAGACAGGAGAACAGGA
>DLAL01000005.1:0-1878 GCA_002493945.1 Porphyromonadaceae bacterium UBA7048 | reverse complement strand
CTGTCTTTATAATTTCCGGCATGCCAATTTTTTAGACAGGAGAACAGGAAGAACAGGAGTGTAATTATTACTGTTCTACTGTCTTTATAATCTACTGCCTGCAAATTTTTTTAGACAGGAGAACAGGAGGGACAGGAGTGTAATTATTACTGTTCTACTGTGCTCCTGTCTTTATAACAGGCAGGAGGCGGAAAGTCATGCGGTGGAGTTCGCAGGGACCGTGGAGAGCTATGGCTTCGCGGTGCGCTGCCGTGGGATATCCCTTGTTGATGTCCCAGTGATAGACGGGGAAGCGGTCGTGGGCAGCAAGCATATAGAGGTCTCGCTCGGTCTTGGCAAGGACTGAGGCAGCGGCAATATTGGCGTAGCGAGCGTCGCCTTTGACAAATGTCGTGCAGTCGAGGTCGCGGTAAGGCTTGAAGCGGTTGCCGTCCACGATAACGGCGCCGGGACGCACCGCGAGGGCGTCGAGAGCGCGGTGCATGGCCTCGATGGAGGCATTCAGTATGTTTATGGAGTCGATTTCTTCGGGGTCGACACGGGCTACGGCCCATGCTACGGCGCTCGCCTTGATGATGTCGCGCATCTCCATACGGCGGCGCTCGGTGAGCTGCTTGGAGTCGTTGAGCCAGGGATGGGAGAAGTCGTCGGGGAGGATGACGGCGGCGGCGAATACGGGGCCTGCGAGGCATCCGCGTCCGGCTTCGTCGCATCCGGCTTCGAGCCGTCCGGAGATATGGCAGGGTGGAAGAGGGGTGAACTGTTTACGAGAGGAAGTCATGATTGATGACGTTTTCGACAAGATAGAGACCTTCGATGTCACTGCGGCGCACGTCTATGTCGTCGTACGCCGGATTTGCGCTTACGAGCTTGACCATGTCCGGGTCGGGATGACGGCGCACATACTTGACCAGACGGAAGTCAGCGAGAACCACCACGTAAATCTGACCCCACGAGATAGGTGCGTCGAGGCTGATGGGACGGATGGATATGTAGCAGCCGGGATTGAGACGCGGTATCATGGAGTCGCCGCTGACGCGCACGATGGGCAGCTCGGGATTAAGCCCGGGCAGGCTGACGCGGCCGACGATGCGCTCGTCGGTGAACATGCGGCTGAGAGGTGTCGTTCCGGCGGTGACGTCGATATTGTAGACAGGCGCGCCGAGGGGATGGCGGGCGGTGTCGGTGTTTTCGCCGCGCGGCTTGGCGAAGGGGACGTCCGAGCCGTCGAGAAGCCAGCGCTTTGACACACCCATATTGACGACAATGCGGTTAAGGAAGGCATCCGAGGGCATGGTGCGCCCGGCGAGGACTCGCGACACCGTGGCGGCATCGACTCCTATCATTTTGCCGAATGCAGCCTGCGTGCACCGCTTGAGCGTGATAAGATGGCGGATGCGGCCGATGATTTCGGTATGTCGGGTGTTCGGTTCCATATAAGTGCATGTTATGGCTTTGCAAAGATACAATTTTTATTGAAATTATGCAAGCGGCGTTTTGAAAAGCGGCTATAAATGACGAAAGCACCCCGGCGCGCAGAGCGTCGGGGTGCCTCTATGTCAGATCAAGCGCGTAGCCTGATTATTTGTCGAGCTGGGGACCGGCGGCAACAAGAGCCTTGCCGGCGGGGTTATTCTCGTACTTCTTGAAGTTCTTGATGAAGCGTGCAGCGAGGTCTTCAGCCTTGGTGTACCATTCTTCGGGGTTAGCGTAGGTGTCGCGGGGATCGAGGATCTTGGTGTCTACGCCGGGAAGTTCGGTAGGAATCTCGAAGTTGAAGATGGGGAGCTTCTTCGTGGGAGCCTTGAGGATAGCGCCGTCGAGGATAGCGTCGATGATGCCACGGGTGTCGCGGATGGAGATACGCTTGCCGGTGCC
>DLAL01000052.1 GCA_002493945.1 Porphyromonadaceae bacterium UBA7048 | reverse complement strand
CAACTTTTTTCAGAACGAGACAGTCGCTAAACCCTGGCATTACATTTACTCTTCGTGTACAAACTATTGCGACAAACCCTCTCTCATCGAAATAGATTTCCTTGACCTCGGCATCGATTCACCTTCCTCCCGTGGCACATCATACTGACTGAACGCGCCTTAAATCTTAAGTCGCCGTGGGTTTGTAACCCACGGCATAGCCACATCATATCTGCACGGCAGCTTGTGGGTTGCAAACCCACAAGGACTTTAAAATTATGGACAGGAGTACAGGTGATTTAGTCTCCGTGGGTTTGCAACCCACGGCATAGCCTCGCCATATCTGCACGGTGGCTTGTGGGTGGCAAAACAACAAGGACTATAGAATAATATTATACATCATTAAACCTATCGGAAGTAGTTGGGATTATTTTGATGAATAAAATTGTTCCGACTCAATTATTTTAACGACCGTCTATACTCCTTAAGCACCTTTTGCGTCTGCTTTATGACAGTATTGACGATTTCATCTCTACATTTCTCAGAGACAAGTCTAAAGGTAAGCTCCTCACTAAAGTCTCCCAAATAGAGGCCGTCATAACCACTAAAGTCAATGAATCTATAGAACAGCCAGTTCTCGCAGTTTTCAAGATTCAAAACTTCCTCATTTGCCTTAAAGAAAGCTTTGGCCTTAGTCTTTAGTCCGGAGGATTTAACATCTCCATCTGTTACTCCGATACAAATATAGTTATCATGGTCAGCATTGATGGTGAAATTGATGTTGTCAGGGGTTGTTAATTCGAGATTAAAGTCTGCTTTATTTCTTCGGGCAGCTGAGCCATGGACCAAATTGTCAATCATCTCATTCTCTATACGCTGTCTGATTGAAAAACCTAAACCAACGAATTTTTCAGATAGCAGTTTCCAAAATTCAAATATAGCCCACCAATGCAAATGTTTTGAATTGTCAATCAGACGTTTTGCGCTCATGAGGTTATCGTCGTTTTTACCAACAAGGTACATTAAAGACTTCATGTCTTCCTCAGATGTATTGTTGCTCGTCATATCTTCGACTAATCTTATATATTGTATTATAGATTCTCTCAAAATGGGTTTATTATAGCATTCCTTGACACAATTTCTCAGCCAGTCAAGTATTTCTACACCATAATGTATGCTCCTGACCTTATCCTTCAACCCCGGAAAAAGGCCCGATTTGTTTACACTTTCATCTGAAGGAGCATCTCGATCTATCGATAAGTATAATACAGAGGTTGAATCTTCAGGAATACCATCTTTTTGGGTTATAATTCTATAATATCTCTCAATTTGCCCTTCCTCCTCATGGTTTGAGTCTCTTGCTCCAATCTTATTCTCTACTATAATTGCTGATTTTCTTTGTCTATCAATCAGAAGTATATCTATTTCCTTATATTCATGTTGGTCTCTTTCATTAGGATATACTTCTAACGAAGATAGGTTATATTCAAAAGGCAGATTCAATTTATCTACAAGTAAGCGGACAAACGAATCTTTCATTTTATGTGAGCCGGCCGGATCAAGAAGTACAGATAAAAAGCGAGAGTGCAGATACACTTCATTGTATCGGTTGCACATCAAATCAAAGAGGTTGAAAGTGTCTTCATGGTCCTCTCTATCTTTAATCCGTTGGTTAAGAATATTTATCTCTTTCAGAAGATGCTTCAAATTTTCCATGGTCATATAGCTCCATACATTGAGGTTGGCGATGAAGTTGTCAACCAATTCGGTCTGGCCTATTTACTTAGTCTCTTAGTCGCCGTGGGTTTGCAACCCACGGCATAGCCACCCCACACCTGTACGGCTACTTGTGGGTTGCAAACCCACAAGGACTTAAATTCAATACTGTCCTACTGTTCTCCTGTCTAAAAAAATGTGGCCGGGAGATTACTCGTCGAGGAGGTCGGGGCGGAGGCGGCGTGTGCGCTCGAGCGACTGCTCGTGACGCCACTCCTCGATGCGTGCCTGATGACCCGAAAGAAGAATATCGGGGACACCCCAGCCCTTGTATACCGCAGGACGCGTGTAGACCGGCGGCTCCAGAAGATTGTCCTGGAACGAGTCGGAGAGCGCACTCTGCTCGTCGCCGATGGCTCCCGGGATGAGGCGCACGATGGCGTCCGTGATGATGACGGCAGGAAGCTCGCCGCCGGTCAGAACATAGTCGCCTATCGATATTTCTTTGGTTATCAGATGCTCACGGATGCGGTAGTCTATGCCTTTATAGTGACCGCAAAGTATGATTATGTTCTCGAGCATCGACATACTGTTGGCCATGCGCTGGTTGAACACCTCGCCGTCGGGAGCGGTGAATATCACCTCGTCATAGTGGCGCTGCGAGCGGAGAGCCTCGATGCAGCGGTCGACCGGCTCGACCTGAATCACCATACCCGCATCGCCGCCGAAGGGATAGTCGTCGACCTTGCGGTAGCGGTTGGTGGTGTAGTCGCGGAGATTATGCACCTGTACGTCAACGAGTCCCTTATCGCGGGCACGCTTGATGATGGAGCAGTTCAGCGGCGACTCGAGCATCTCGGGAAGCACGGTGATTATATCGATACGCATAGTACTTTTCTTTCAGAAATATTTCGTAAATTCGCAGCTGCAAAGTTAATCATTTTTTCTCAACCGACGAGCAGCGGCGCAACATTCGGCACCTCGCATCGGTTATATCTCTGAGATGAAAAAGAACCGATTTTACATATCCGTCCTTGCAGCAGCGCTGCTGTGCGTCGCTTCCTGCGGCCATTCCGCCCCGACCTACGACGCCGGACTCTGCCAGAAGCTGGCCGAGCAGATTGACCGGCGCCAGCAGCTCACACAGGAAGACTACAGCTCCATGATACAGCAGAACATAGCCATCCTCCAGTACCTCATCGACAAAAACAAGGCCGTGGCGGCGACTCCCGAGGCTGACCGTCCCGACGAGTGGAGCCGCCTCGTGCACGACGAGGACTATATGGAGCGCTTCGGCTATCTCTTCACCATAGGGTCGGCACTCTATCAGGCCGACAGCGACGGACTGCTCGACGAGGCCAACCGCAAAGCATACGCCGAGGTCGACCGCTACAACAGCGAACTGGCACGCTACAACCGCCGCTGAACTCCGAGCCGATGGACCCCAAGGAATTCGCCGCCGAAGTGCTTCTGGCACTTCCCTACCGCGCCAACGACCAGCAGGTACAGGTCGTGGCCGCCCTCGCACGCTTCTGCTCGCCCGAGGCGCGCCCCGAGAGCGTGTTCATCCTCAACGGCTACGCCGGCACCGGCAAGACATCGCTCACCGGCGCGCTGGTGCGCACCCTGGGGATGTACAGGCGCGAAGCCGTGCTCCTGGCTCCCACCGGCCGCGCCGCCAAGGTGTTCAGCGCCAACTCAGCCGGACATCCGGCCTTCACCATCCACCGCAAGATATACCGCCACAATCCCGGCGCCGCTCCCGGCGTCTACGCTCCGCCGCTGCCTGCCGAGAACCGCTACAAGGATGCCGTGTTCATCGTCGACGAAGCCTCGATGATAGCCGGACAGGACGGCGACAGCTCCAATCTCCTGGAGGACCTCATCACCTACGTCTATGCAGGCGACAACTGCCGCCTCATCCTCATAGGCGACACGGCCCAGCTGCCTCCCGTGGGCAACGAGCGCTCCGTGGCCATGGAGCCCGACGTGCTGCGGCGCCTCGGACTGAAAGTGACACGCGCCACACTCACCGAGACGGCCCGTCAGGCGGCGGATTCGGGCATACTCTACAACGCCACACGCCTGCGCCGCGCCATGGCGCGCATAGCCTCGCTTGCCGAAGGAGCGCCTCTGCCCGTCCCCAGACTCCGCACCGCCGGATTCGACGACGTGGTCATAGTCGAGGGTGAAGACCTCCCCGAGATGATATCGCAGGCCTACGACAGCAGCCCCGCGGGCGTGGCCGACACCATACTCATCACGCGCAGCAACCGCCGCGCCGCCGAGTACAACGCCGGAATCCGCACCGAGGTGCTCTACCGCGAGGAAGAACTCACCGCCGGCGACCTCCTCATCGTGGCGCGCAACCACTACTTCACCAAGAAGGTCAAGGGCCTCGACTTCGTGGCCAACGGCGACATCCTCAGCGTGCGCCGCGTCATCGGCACGGAGGTACGCTACGGCATACGCTTCGCCGACGTCGAGCTCGAGCTGTCGTCGGCCGGAGGCGCCGGGACTTCAGCCGTCAGTGAGGGCGAAGAAGCCGAAGCGCCCGTATTCACCGCCAAAATAATACTCGACACCCTCGCCGATCCCGAGGCCACCATGTCGCGAGAGATGTGGAACAATCTCTATTACAGCGTCCTGGGCGACAACGAGCGCTACGGCGACGTACCTGTCGACGACCGTCTCAAGAGTCTCCGCACCGACCCCTACTGGAACGCACTGCTGGTCAAGTACGCCTACGCAGTCACCTGCCACAAGGCGCAGGGCGGACAGTGGGACAACGTGTTCGTCGACCTGTCGTACATCCCCGACGACGCCCTCGGCATGAGTCTCTACCGATGGCTCTACACCGCCGTGACGCGCGCCCGGAAGCGGCTTTACCTGATAGCGCCCCCCGAAGCCCTGCTCTCGGCAGCCGACAGCGAAGCCCGACGGCAGCAGTATTGACGGCGCAAAAACGGCGCTACATAAAAAATTTTCAGTAACTTCGCAACTGCAATCAATCCGGATTGCCCTTAATACCTGAATAATGAAACCGAAATACAACATAGCGGTTGCCGGAACAGGCTACGTAGGGCTGAGCATAGCCACGCTCCTGGCCCAGCACAACCATGTCACGGCCGTCGACATAGTCCCGGAGAAGGTCGACCTCATCAACAGCCGGCGCTCTCCCATTCAGGACGAATACATAGAGAAGTACCTCGCCGAGAAGGAGCTTGACCTGACGGCCACACTCGACGCCGCCGGGGCATACCGCAACGCCGACTTCGTGGTCATCGCCGCACCCACCAACTACGACCCGGTGAAGAACTTCTTCGACACCCACTGCATCGAGGACGTCATCGACCTGGTGCTGAGCGTCAACCCCGACGCCGTGATGGTCATCAAGTCCACCATCCCCGTGGGCTACTGCCGCAGCCTCTATGTGAAATACGCCGCCCAGGGCGCCCGGCAGTTCAACCTCCTCTTCTTCCCCGAATTCCTCCGCGAGAGCAAGGCGCTGTACGACAACCTCTATCCCTCGCGCATCATAGCCGGCGTGCCCAAAATCATGGACCGGACCGAGTTCGCCGAGGAGAACGCCGCCATCCGCGCTGTCACCGACATCGGCCGCATGGAGGAGGCCGCGCACACCTTCGCCGCCCTGCTCAAGCAGGGCGCCGTCAGGGAGGACATCCCCACCCTCTACATGGGCATCAAGGAAGCCGAGGCCGTGAAACTCTTCGCCAACACCTACCTGGCGCTGCGCGTGAGCTACTTCAACGAGCTGGACACCTATGCCGAAGTCAAGGGCCTCGACTCACGCGACATCATCGAGGGCATAGGACTGGACCCGCGCATAGGCAGCCACTACAACAACCCGTCCTTCGGCTACGGCGGCTACTGCCTCCCCAAGGACGCCAAGCAGCTGCTGGCCAACTACGCCGACGTGCCCCAGAACATGATGAGCGCCATCGTCGAGAGCAACCGCACGCGCAAGGACTTCATCGCCGACCAGGTGCTCCGCAAAGCAGGCTACTACGCCGCCAACAGCCGCTACGACGCCGCTGCCGAGTCGACATGCGTCGTCGGCGTATACCGCCTGACGATGAAGTCGAACAGCGACAACTTCCGCCAGTCGTCCATCCAGGGCGTGATGAAGCGCATCAAGGCCAAGGGCGCTCAGGTCATAATCTACGAGCCGACGCTTGACGACGGCACCACATTCTTCGGAAGCCTCGTAGTCAACGACCTCGACCGGTTCAAGGCCCTCTCGCAGGCCATCGTGGCCAACCGCTACGACCCGTGTCTTGAAGACGTGGCCGACAAAGTGTACACACGCGACATATTCCGCCGCGACTAATCCCTAAATAGCAGAACGTTCATGAAAATTCTTATAACAGGAGCTGCGGGTTTCATCGGAGCCAACCTCGCCAAAGCTCTCCTCGACTCCGAAGAAAACATATCCGTGCTGGGCATCGACAGCCTGAACGACTACTATGACCCGGCCATCAAGGAGTACCGCCTGGCCGAGGTCGCAGCCGCGGCCGAACGTCACCCCGGCTCCACGTGGACATTCGTGCACGGCAACATAGCCGACAAAGCGCTCGTCGACCGCCTCTTCGACGAATTCCGGCCCGAGATCGTGGTGAACCTTGCCGCCCAGGCCGGCGTACGCCACTCCATCACCAACCCCGACTCCTACGTGGAGTCCAATCTCATCGGATTCTACAATCTTCTCGAAGCATGCCGCCATTCCTACGACAACGGCCGCGAGGGAGTGCGCCACTTCGTCTACGCGTCGAGTTCGTCGGTCTACGGCTCGAACACCAAAGTCCCCTACTCCACCGACGACAAGGTGGACAATCCCGTGTCGCTCTACGCCGCCACTAAGAAGAGCAACGAACTCATGGCCCACGCCTACGCCAAGCTCTACAACATCCCCTCGACCGGCCTGCGCTTCTTCACCGTCTACGGACCGGCCGGACGCCCCGACATGGCCTACTTCGGATTCACCGACAAGCTCCTGCGCGGCGACACCATCAGCATCTTCAACTACGGCAACTGCCGGCGCGACTTCACCTACATCGACGACATCGTCGAGGCCGTGATACGCATACTCAGGAAAGCGCCCGAGCGCCGCAACGGCGACGACGGACTCCCCGTGCCGCCATACGCCATCTACAACATCGGCAACAGCACGCCGGAGAATCTGCTCGACTTCGTCCGCATCCTTCAGGAAGAACTCATCGCCGCCGGCGTCCTCCCGGCCGACTACGACTTCGAGGCCCACAAGCAGCTCGTGCCCATGCAGCCCGGCGATGTCCCCGTCACCTACGCCGACACCTCTGCCCTGGAGCGCGACTTCGGCTTCCGCCCCTCCACGCCCCTGCGCGAAGGCCTGCGCCGCTTCGCACGCTGGTACAAGGAGTTCTATAAAATATAGTTCCGGTCCTATTCCACACACTTTTTTTACATTTGGCAGCCTAAATCTTGCACAATGTAAAAATTTAGGCTACATTTGCATCATATATCGATAATATCTGCCGTATTTATTTCCACAATCAACCATTCTAATCAGATGAAACAACATTTACTCACTGCTATCTGCCTTACTGCTGCCGTAAGCCTTTCGGCGGCCCTGTAGAGCCCGAAGCGCTCTACAGGGCCGCAGCTCCAGCACATCCCGTACTTAAAGTAAAGACCGGCGAAGTGACCCGCACGCTCGCTCCCGGCGTCTTCGAGACCGTCAGAGGCGGCATGCGCCGCATCGACGACCGCCGTCCGTCGCGCTCGATGAAAGCTCCTATGAAAGTGCGCCGCAGCGCTCCCTCATTCGCCGACCCCTCCGAGTACACATTATTCGAAGGATTCGAAGGCTGGGACGGCGAGAATGCCGAATGGATTCCCGAAGGCTGGACCCTGCAGAACAAAGTAGACCGCGCCGACAGCTGGAAAGCCACCCACGGATACTCTGACGTGCCTGCCGCAGAAGGCACCACCTGCATGGGCGCCTATCTGACATACACGGACGGCTGCGACGAGTGGCTCATCTCGCCGGCTGTCGAAGTCGCAGCAGGCGAAGAGCTTGACTTCTACGCTTACTACTCGCCAATATACTTCTTCTCGCTTGACAATGTCGACTGGATTGAATACGACTACGTCGGCGACCGCGTACAGGCGAGCGACTTCGAGGTACTGGCCCGTGCCGAAGGCGACGAGGACTGGACACGCCTCTTCAGCGGCGCGGAGAAATACCGCGAGACATCGTTCGAGGACATGATGTACAGCCAGATGACAGCACCCGAGAAACACGTGGCGGACATCTCTGCCTTCGCAGGCAAGAAGACGCAGTTCGCATTCCGTTTTGTCGGTCCCGAAGGCAACGTCGTCCTTATTGACGCCGTCTCCGTGGGCAAGCCTGTCCTTGAGGACATCTCCTACATGGAACCGTTCGAAATCCTATACAGCGGTACTGACGGTACTATCGGAATGGGATGTTTCGGAGTCGACATGGGCTTCCTTCCCGTGAATACGCCTATCACATGGACCAATATGAGTCCCTGGGATCCTGATGCCACTTACACATGGTCTTACACCGACCCCGAATCGTTCGACACACTCACCGGAGGGGATGCCGACGGACTTACAGTGACTTATATGCCGGCTCACGACGACAGAGTCAACTGTCCGTCGAACCGCAAAGCCAATCCCGTCCTGACGGCATCGAAGGAAGGGGCTCTCGACGCCAGCTTCACCGCCGCCACAGCAGGATTCTTCGCCGGCGGTGCTCCGGAATACAGTTCCGAAAACGACCGTGTCCGGGTCGGTGTATACCCCTTCCCGATACACCGCGACCTCATCACCCACGTCACCGTGGACTATGAGGAAGTCGGAGACTACAACTGCCCGATTTTCGGCCACAACAAGAATACTGACCTCTGGTGGCTCAAGGAATACACATATCAGGGCGACGAACCCGAAGAAGGTGAATACTCGAAGCTCACAGGCATCATCAACTTCATATATCCTGCAGAAGAACCGCTCGTGGTCAACAGCGCACACGTGATGGCTTACGGTCAGATAAGCCCTGAAGCAGAATTCACTCTTGCGTTCTACGCGCTCCCCGACTCCTACGAGTTCTACGGCGATGAAGAACCCGTAGCCAAGGCTGTCTGCAAGGCGTCTGACGTCATCGCAGAGTACTCCGGCCGCCGCGGCGACATGGTGCTTCCGTTCAAATTCGACACCCCCGTGACGATAAAGGCTACCGAAGAGACTCCGGCCTATATCGTGATGCTCACCGGCTTCAACAGTGACGCTGTCGAGTACTTCGCTCCCAAGCAGTCGTGCTATCCCAATCCTGACTATATGTGCCACGGATATCTCTTCAAAGAAAATAATATTCTGGACCGCGTCGGCACATCGTTGATGCCTATCTGCGCCATCACTGGTGAAGAAGGCGATATGTACAACGCCTTCGCCATCTGCCTCGAAGCCGAGTATCCCTGGCTGTCGACCGAGTGCGGGGCCATCGAGCTGCCAGCCGACGGAACGCCCGTGGAAATTGACTTCCTGAGCTATTACGCTTACGCTGACCCGGACAAGCTCACCGTCACTGTGCCGGAAGGCGTCGAGTACTCCGTCAAGCCCACAGGACAGCAAATAATGAGCAAACTCGTCCTGACGCACAGCGCCGCCACTGTCGTAGCCGAAGGCGATGTCACCATCTCCTCGCCCGGCCACAGCATAAGCATACCGCTGACTGAGGTTTCAGGCATAGCCGACATCACAGCCGCCGGAGCGGCCGCAGTCAAGGGCGTCTACGACCTCAGCGGCCGACGCATCGACCCGGCTCAGGCCAATGCCGGAGTATACGTCATCCGGTACTCCGACGGCACTGCCGCCAAGCGCATCATACGCTGACGCACACCGCATCATCGCGCCCCGTCCATACCCGACGGGGCGCTTTCCCGTCATTCATAATCTGCCATGAAGAAAATCATCCCCATCATCACATTGGCCGCACTCGCGGCGGCTGCCTCAGTCGCTCAGCCCGCATCATCCTTAGAGAAGAATGATGCCGCAGTAGTGTCTGGCGTCATCGAACGGCGCGACACCTCGGCGACGTATGACAATCTCCTGCTCTACTACACCAATCCGCTCAACGGCGCCCAGATTCCCATCCAGGTCCCGATAGCCGCTGACGGCTCGTTCGAAGCCCCGGTGCCTATGGTCTGCCCCGGCTACGTCTCCCTGACCGGCATTGAAGGCCTCTTTCAGAACTACTACCTTGAGCCGGGCCGCACCCTTGAGCTGGTCATCCGCCCGGGGGCACAGAAGGATTCCGTCGTACAGTTCGCAGGCGTCCTCGCCGAAATCAACCGCGGGCTGGCCGGAGCGCCGTCTCCGGGATGGAACGATATCGACAAGCTGGCACACGACAGTGTGCCGCAGGCAGCCCTGCGGAAGCTCGAGGCCGACTACCTGCACAATCTCGCCCGGGCCGAGGACTACATAGCCTCCTCACATCCCTGTCCTGAGGCCGAGGCACTCATAAGAGCCGATCTCAAAGGACGGTATCTGACCGACATCCTCGACTACGAAATGTACCGCCGCTTCATCGCCCTCACGCCCGGCGACACCTCCGGCACTTCGCAGAAAGAACCCGTCACACCGGAGTTCTTCGACGCCATCCGTGACGCCATGGCGCATCATGACGCCGGGCTCCTCTCGTGCTCCAGTATCGGCATCCTCCTGAACCGCCTCGCGTTCAGTTCTTTCTCCGGCTATCAGCAGCCCCTTGTCATCAAAGGCAGCGGACGCACAGTCCTCGACGCCATAGTCTCTGACGTCGTGCGCAAAGCCGAGGCTGTCAGGACATTCGCCGGCACCGACAGCGTGCCTCTGCTGTGGCAGTGCGCCTCGGCGGCCTGCCTGAGCGACTACAAACAGATCAACCCGTCAGACTACACCGAAGCCGACGTGATGGCCGCTCTCGACTCCATCTTCGCCAAAGGCGCGCTGACCGACCCGGCAGTCTGCCGCGGGCTGAAAGACTTCTTCACCGACGCATACGCCACATTCGAGATTCCCGACGACGAGCGCGGCCGGCTCCTGCGCGACATCATCGGACCCTATAGCGGCAAAATGATTCTCCTCGACTTCTGGGCCACCACCTGCGGCCCGTGCCGCCGGGACATCGAGGTACACGCAGCCGAGCGGGAGCGCAACCGCCACAATCCCGGCTTCAAGATAATCTTCATCACCGGCGAGGAAGAGTCGCCGGCTCAGGCATACGACGAATATGTAGCCGCCCATCTCGCCGGGGAGGACTGCCGGCGTCTGCCGCAGTCCGACATCAACCGTCTACGCGACCTCTTCAGATTCAACGGCATCCCCCACTACGTGCTCATCGACCGCGAAGGGAAAGTCATCAGCCGCGAGCTGTCGTTCAACGGCCTGAAAGACACCTTCTCGCCCCACGGTGTGGACGTGGAGTGACCGCCACGGAGATATTGCGGCGTTTCCGATTTTTTTGTAACTTTGCATCCCGTTATGAAATACGGTTTTGACAACGACAAATATCTCAGAATCCAGTCTGAGCATATCCGCGAACGAATCTCACAGTTCGGCAACAAACTCTACCTTGAGTTAGGCGGAAAACTTTTCGACGATTTCCACGCCAGCCGCGTGCTCCCCGGCTTCCAGCCCGACAGCAAGCTGCGCATGCTGGCCCAGCTGGCCGACAAGGCCGAAATCGTCATTGTGATCAGCGCCAAGGACATCGAGCAGAATAAGGTGCGCAGCGACCTCGGCATCACCTACGACGTGGACGTGCTGCGTCTGCGCGAGGCATTCCGCGACCGCGGCTTTTTGGTCAGCTCCGTCGTCATCACGCACTACAACGGCCAGACGAGCGCCGACACCTTCCGCCGCAAGCTCGAGCGCATGGGCATCGACACTTACTGCCACTACACCATCGAAGGCTATCCCACCAACGTCGATCTCATCGACTCCGACGAGGGCTTCGGACGCAACGACTACATCCGCACCACCCGTCCGCTGGTCATCGTCACCGCCCCCGGCCCCGGCAGCGGCAAGATGGCCGTCTGTCTGAGCCAGCTCTACAACGAGCACAAGCGCGGCGTCGAGGCCGGATATGCCAAGTTCGAGACCTTCCCCGTGTGGAGCCTGCCCCTGAAGCATCCGGTCAACATCGCCTACGAGGCCGCCACGGCCGACCTCAACGACGTCAACATGATCGACCCCTTCCACCTTGAGGCATACGGCAAGACGGCCATCAACTACAACCGCGACATCGAGATTTTCCCCGTCCTGAACGCCCTCTTCGAAGGCATCTACGGCGAGAACCCCTACAAGTCGCCCACGGACATGGGCGTCAACATGGTGGGCTTCTGCATCGACGACGACGAGGCGTGCTGCGACGCATCGAAGAACGAAATCATACGCCGCTACTTCACCGCCCTCAACCGCATGGCCCAGGGCGACGACAATGAGGCCGAGGTCAACAAAATCTCGCTGCTGCTCAAGCAGTCGAAAATCGACATCAGCTACCGACGCACCATCGGCGCCGCACGCGAGCGCGCCGAGCGGTCGGGACGTCCCTCGTCGGCTATCGAGCTGGCCGACGGCACCATCATCACCGCCGAGACCAGCGACCTGCTCGGGCCGAGCGCCGCTCTGATTCTCAATGCCGTCAAGCATCTGGCAGGCATAGACCACGGCGTCAAACTCATCCCCCAGGAGATGATAGAGCCTATCCAGAAGACCAAGACCGAATATCTGCGCAGCCGCAATCCGCGTCTGCATACCGACGAAGTTCTGGTGGCCCTGTCGGTACTCAGCACCGACGTCGACAACTGCCGCCGCGCCCTCGAGCAGCTGCCGCGCCTCCAGGGATGTCAGATGCACTCCACGGTCATGCTCGGCGAAGTCGACCACAAGATATTCCACAAACTCGGCGTCGGCCTCACCTGCGACCCTGCGCTCAAGAAGCATAAATGATGTGCGGCATAGTGTGTTACCATGCTGAAAATTTGGAAATTTGCCACGAAATACATACATTTGCACATCTTTTCTTAACAAGACAACTGATACATCCAAATGAAAGTAATCCGCCCGGCAGCACTTATGCTCGCACTGCTGTGCGCCGTACTGTCACTTCCGGCACAGATTGTGAACCCCGTGAAGTGGAAGACGGCCATAGAAATGACGTCAGCGGACAAAGGCGAGATAGTGTTCTCGGCCACCGTCCTCAAAGGCTGGCACGTCTATTCCGATGACCTCGACCCCTCGGCCGGCCCGACGCCACTCGAGATAACGTACACTACCCTCTCGGGCATCAGGCTCGACGGACCACTCCGCTACAGCCGTCCGGCGGCACGCCAGTACGACGACATGTTCGAGTGCGAAGTGAGCTGGTGGGAAGGCGACTTCTCACTCCGCCAGCCATTCACCGCCACGGCAAGCGACTTCTCCGTCGACGGCTCCGTCCGCTACGGCGCCTGCAACGACCAGAACTGCATCCCGCCCTCCAAGGAGACCTTCGCGCTGAAAGGCAAAGCCAAAGTAGCCGCAGCGCCCGAGGCCGCAGCACCGGCCAAGACCGCTGAGCCGGCGCCCGAACCCGAAGAAACCGCCGAGACAACAGCCATGCCCGACACCGCTGCAGCCGACACCGCCGCAGCGGCCGTGCAGCCCGAGGCCGCTGCACCGGCACAGGGCGGCATCGACTCGCCCCTGTGGGCTCCCGTATCCACGGCCGAGGACACATCCTCGTCGTCGTCAGGCTCACTGTGGTACATCTTCTTCACCTGCTTCCTGGGCGGCTTCGTGGCACTGCTGACGCCCTGCGTATGGCCCATGATACCCATGACGGTCAGCTTCTTCCTCAAGAAAGGCAAGTCAAGGGCCAAAGGCATGGCCGACGCCTTCACCTACGGCGCCTCCATCATCGTCATCTACGTGGCCATGGGCCTGCTCATCACGGCCATATTCGGTCCAAGCGCCCTCAACGCCCTGTCGACCAGCGCCGTGTGCAACATCATCTTCTTCCTCCTCCTTGTCGTCTTCGCCATCTCCTTCTTCGGCGCCTTCGACATAGCCCTACCCTCGTCGTGGAGCAACAAGATAGACAACACCGCCGAGAAGACCACCGGCCTGCTGAGCATCTTCTTCATGGCCTTCACCCTCGCGCTGGTATCCTTCAGCTGCACCGGCCCCATCATCGGCACGCTGCTGGTCGAGGCCGTCAGCTCGGGCGACAAGCTCGGACCGGCCGTCGGCATGTTCGGCTTCTCGCTGGCCCTGGCCATCCCCTTCTGCTTCTTCGCCATGTTCCCCGGCATGCTTCAGAAGGCCCCCAAGTCAGGCTCGTGGATGAACACCGTGAAGGTAGTCCTCGGCTTCATCGAGCTCGCCCTGTCGCTCAAGTTCCTCTCCGTGGCCGACCTCGCCTACGGCTGGCACATACTTGACCGCGAAGTCTTCATCGTCCTGTGGATAGCCATCTTCCTGCTGATGGGCCTCTACCTCCTGGGCCAGTTCAACTTCTCGCACTACGGCAAGGCCAACTCCTCGGTGGGCGTCTTCCGCTTCTTCCTGGCGCTCATCTCCATCTCCTTCGCCGCCTATCTCGTGCCCGGCCTGTGGGGAGCGCCCCTCAAGGGCGTCAGCGCCTTCGTGCCGCCGCTGTTCACTCAGGACTTCAACCTCTACGAGCGCGCGCTGACCGAGTATGACGACTACGACGAAGGCATGGCCATCGCCGCACGCGAAGGCAAGCCCGTATTCGTCGACTTCTCCGGCCACGGCTGCGTGAACTGCCGCAAGATGGAAGGCGCCGTCCTCGACAACGACGCCATCCACGACCTCATCGAGAACAACTTCGTCGTCATCAAGCTCATGGTGGACGAGCGCCGCCCCCTCCCGGCACCTGTCACCGTCGAGGAGTACGGCAAGAAAGTCACCCTCGAGACCTACGGCGACAAGTGGAGCTACCTCCAGCGCTCGAAGTTCAACGCCAACGCCCAGCCCTACTACGTCATCCTCGACAACGAAGGACGCCTCATGTCGGGTCCCTTCAGCTATGACGAGAACATCCCGGCCTTCGCCGAGTTCCTCGAGAAAGGCATAGCCAACTTCAAGAAGAAGTAAGGTCCACCTGACTCGACCATAACACACACGGCCCTGCATCACCCCGGCGCGATGCAGGGCCGAATTTTTATTCTCCTATGCCATGATACTCTGAGAAATTTTCAGTAAATTTGCACCGTTTCCCAAAATCAAAAAAAATTAAAGTTTGGGAAATGAAGATAAATGAAACTGATAGACAGACCGTTATACCTCAATCAATTAGTGGGTTTACTACACACTCCCGACATCAAGATAATAACGGGTATAAGGCGTTGCGGTAAATCCAAGCTGCTCAGCGCCTTCGCTGACTATATCGCGAAAAACGATGCTACGGCCAACATCATCAGTATCGACCTGACAAAAATCAAGTTCGAGCATCTGAAAGAATATCATGCGCTGAACGACTATATCGAGCAGCACTACCGGCCGGAAGTCAACAACTATCTGATGATTGACGAGGTACAGCTCTGCCCCGACTTCGAACTGACAATCAACAGTCTTCATTCTGACGAAAAATACGACATATATCTGACCGGTTCGAACGCATTCCTCTTGAGCAGCGACCTCGCCACGCTGTTCACGGGGCGCCATATGGAAATACATGTGTACCCCTTCAGTTTCAAAGAGTTCTGCACTTACTTCGGAATCGATGGTGATTACGACGAGCATTTCGACCGCTACATAAAGCTCGGTGGTCTTGCCGGTTCGTATTCATATAAAAATGACTCTGATAAGGAAAAATACATCCGCGACGTATATGACACAATACTGATCAGAGACCTCGTAGATAAGTATCGCCTCGGAAATGCGACCGTACTCAAGAAGGTTGCGGAATACCTCATAGACAACGTGAGTAACATCTCTTCTTCACGAAATATCAGCAATTCTCTGGAGGGCGCCGGAACAGAAACCAACTATAAAACCGTCGGCTCCTATATCGAGCACCTGTGCCATGCCTTTGTCTTCTACGAGGCGACGCGATACGACGTCAGGGGCAAGACATATCTGCAGTCACTGAGCAAATATTATCTCGCCGACACCGGCATCCGCTTCGCCGTACTCGGCAAGCGCAACATGGACTGGGGGCGCATGCTTGAGAATATAGTCTTCATAGAGCTGCTGCGACGGGGATATGAAGTCTACGCAGGCAAGCTGTATCAGAAAGAGATTGACTTCGTGGCGATGAAAGGAAGCGAGAAACTATACATACAGGTCAGTGACGACATCACCGCCGAGGAGACCTTCCGCCGCGAGGTCAGCCCCCTGCTGCAAATCCGCGACGCATATCCCAAGATGCTGCTGGCAAGAACGCGCCACGAAGTGAGCGACTACGAAGGCATCGCCATCGCCGACATCCCCCGCTGGCTGCTCGGCGAGTAGGTATCAGCCGACGCACGATTAGCCTTACAGGCCATAAATCTAAGTCACTTTGTCCGAAGACCATTCCTATATTTTGCCAATAGAAAAATATTAGCTAATTTTGTATTGATAAACCAATCTGAATTTCTGCAATGGCTGAAATCAAAATAGCGGGGATAATGCGCGCAGGTGCATTCTCGCCGAATCATATAGGCAACGACACCACAATCTTCAACAACGTCGCCGACCAGCTCCGCAAGCGCGGCTGCGAAGTGAACATATACAGTGAAGAGCAGTTCTGCGCCGGAGCCGCCGACGGCGAGCACATCATCCTCAACATGTGCCGAGAGCACCGCTCCATAACCATGCTTCAGGAGCGCGAAGATGCCGGTGACCTGGTCATCAACTCGGGATACGGCATCGAGAACTGCATACGCGAGCGCATGACACGCATCCTCATGGGCTCGGGCATCCCGCATCCGCAGAGTCTCATCGTCAGCACCGACGAAGGCGTACGCGACGCCCTGACCGCCGCCAAGATAGGTCCTTGCTGGATCAAGCGCGGCGAGTCGCACACACAGCACCGCGAGGACGTGTGCTTCGCCCGCCATGCCGAGGAGGCCCAGGAGATTCTTCAGGAATTCTTCCTCCGCGGCATCAAGCGCGCCGTCATCAACCGCCACCTCGAGGGCGACCTGGTCAAGTTCTACGGTATAGCCGGCTCGCCGTTCTTCTACTGGTTCTACCCCTACGAGGTAGGCTACAGCAAGTACGGCGACGAAGCCATCAACGGCCACGTGCACGACCTGAAGTTCGACCTCGACCGCCTAAAGGCCATCTGCAACCGCGCCGCAGAGGTGCTCGATGTCAAGATTTACGGCGGCGACTGCATCATCTCCGAGGACGGCTCCATTCAGATTATCGACTTCAACGACTGGCCCTCTTTCGCGCCCTGCCGCATGGAGGCCGCTCCCCACATCGCCAAATTCGTGATGTCGGAGATCAAGAAGCATCACAAGAACTGACGCCATGGCCAATCCGTACCGCAAATCCACCAGACTCCCCGAAGGGTCGACGCGCCGGTTTCCGCTCCTTCCGCGTCTGATAGCCACGTCGCTCGGCGCAGGCTTCCTGCCTGTGGCTCCCGGCACATGGGGCGCGCTGGTGGCCGTCGTGCTGTGGCTTCCGCTCTACCTGTGGGCGCCGGCGCAGACGTGCGTCATCGTCACGGTCACAGCCTCCGTGGTCATCGGCATCGCCGGAATATGGGCAAGCTCCGAATCGGAGAAATACTGGGGTCCCGACCCCGTGGTGGCCTGCGTCGACGAGACCGTCGGACAGTGGGTGTCGCTCATCCCCGTGGCCGGAGTGGCGCTGTGTCCCTGGTGGGAGATAGTGCTGGCGTTCGCCCTCTTCCGCTTCTTCGACATCTTCAAGCCCCTGGGCATCCGCGCCACCGAGCGGCTGCCGCGCGGCTACGGCATGATGGCCGATGACGTCGCGGCCGGCATATACTCGGCCATAATCATTCTGTGTATCAACTACTTCTATATATTCCCGCACCATGCAGCTTAAACGTATAGGCGAAACGCTGCTCAAGAGCAACTCGCTCATCATCACGTATCTCCGCTCGATAGTGTCGAGCCAGTGCGCCAGCTGGACCGACTACATCGTCTGCTTCTGCCTATTCTCTCTGGCCGGTCTGGACGCTTTCTGGGCCACGGCCGCAGGCGCCTTCTGCGGAGGTGTCATCAACTGCATCATCAACTATAAGTTCACCTTCCGCGCCGAGGGCTGTCCCTGGCGCGCCGTGGTGGTGAAATATGCCTTCGTGTGGGTAGGCAGCCTCCTGCTGAACAGCTACGGCACCGAGGCGTTCTACGACTTCGTGCAGCACAACGCATGGCTTCAGAGCTTCGGATTCTCCGAGAACTTCTACTTCATCGGCTCGCGTCTCTTCATCAGCCTGATGGTGTCATGGTTCTGGAACTTCGCCCTCCAGCGCTACGTCGTCTACCGCCCGATGCCTTTCGACCGATACATCGTGCGGCTGCTCGGAGGCACTTCCAAAGCTGAACAACCCTAATAAATCAACCTCTCTTGTCAATCGTGACTACAATGAATATCAAACAAATGGCTAAATCTGCCCGCGACGGACTCCAGCAGGGTATCTATATGGTCATCAATCCGTTCGTGCATCTCCTCATCCGCATGGGATTCACGCCCAACATGGTCACCACCGTGGGATTCCTCGGCAACGTCGCCGCGGCCATCGTCATCGGCTGGGCCGGCTATCTGGCCGCCCAGGGTGCTCCGGTGGACTGGAGCCTCATCACCATCGGCGGAGCGCTCATCATCGGCTTCTCTCTCTTCGACATGCTCGACGGTCAGGTGGCACGTCTGGGCGGCATGGCATCGACCTTCGGCGCCATGTACGACTCGGTGCTCGACCGCTACTGCGAACTCTTCACCCTCGGCGGTATCTCCTACTACCTCATATGCTGCGGCAATCTCCCCGGAGCCGCCATCACCTTCCTGGCCCTTATCGGCAGCATCATGGTGAGCTACGTGCGAGCCCGTGCCGAAGGTCTCGGCCTGGAGTGCAAGATAGGATTCATGCAGCGTCCCGAGCGCGTGGTCGTGACAGCCGTGGCCACCATCGCCACAGGCATCACGGGCCAGAACCTCGCCGAAGGCTCGGCCTTTGACCCCAACAACATCCTCGTGGCCGCCATGTGCATCATAGCCGTATTCGCCAACATCACCGCTTTCGCGCGCGTCAGCCACAGCCGCCGCGAGATCGAACGTCTCGAAAAACGCTCCTGACCATGACTCTCCGACATCCTACCGGCAAGGAAGCGCTGTGGTGCGCGGCATCGCTGGCCCTGTGGCTGGCGGTGACGGCCCTCTTCATAGGCTTCCGTCCCGAGCACGTGGTGATGGCGGTGCTGATATTCGCGCTCTTCTTCGTCAGCGGCATCACGCGCCGTGTGGTCATAGCGCTCATCCCCTTCTTCGTCTTCGGCATCAGCTACGACTGGATGAACATCGTTCCCAACTACGAGGTCAATCCCGTCGACACCGAAGGGCTGTACAACACCGAGAAGAGCCTCTTCGGCATCACCGTGGCCGAGGGCATGAGGCTGACGCCCAACGAGTTCTTCGCCCTGCACCACTGCACGGCCATGGACTTCATGGCCGGCATCTTCTACCTCTGCTGGGTGCCCCTGCCGATAGTATTCGGACTCTGCCTCTACTTCGCCGGACACACACGGCAGTACCTCCACTTCGCGCTGGTCTTCCTGCTGGTCAACCTGCTCGGCTTCGCCATCTACTACATCCACCCGGCGGCTCCGCCGTGGTACGTGGCCATGCACGGCTTCGAGGCCGTCCCCGGCACGCCCGGAGAAGTGGCCGGACTGGGCCGCTTCGACCAGATGACCGGCCTGGGCATATTCAACGGCCTCTACGCGCGCAATTCCAACGTATTCGCCGCCATGCCCTCGCTCCACTCGGCCTACACGCTGGTAGCGCTCATCTACGCCGTCCGAGGCCGCTCGCCGCTGGGATGGCGCATCGTCCTGGCCGTGGTCACCCTCGGCATATGGTTCACAGCCGTTTACTCCAACCACCACTATATATGCGATGTACTGGCAGGCATAGCCACGGCTTTCGCCGGATTCATGCTCTTCGAGTACGGACTGATGAAGATACCGGCTTTCAGCCGCTTCATCGGCCGCTATACCGCCTGCATCACACGCTAACGCATCCCGATATCCGCCATGCCTGATTACAGCCAATATGACATACGCCCCGACGTACTGAACTACGACGACATCCGCAAGATGGTGCCGGCGCTTGACGGCCATCCGAAGATAGTCGACTTCCTGCTGCGCTTCCTCAGCGTCGACAGGGTGAACGACGTGCACAGCGCCTGCTGCGACACTCCCGGCCCCGAATTCTGCCGCCGGCTGCTCTTCGAGCAGTTCCACAACACACTCCGCATCGACGGGCAGGAAGTCCTCGACAATCTCCCCGAAGGCGCGTTCATCACCGTGAGCAACCACCCCTTCGGCGCCCTCGACGGCATAGCCCTCATCCACCTCATCGGCTCGCGCCGCCCGGCCTACAAGGTGATGGTGAACATGATACTCAACCACATATCGGCCATGCGGCCCAACTTCATAGCCGTCGACCAGTCGGCCAGCGACGACCCGGCCAAGCGCGCCGTGTCGGTGGCCGGCATCCGTCAGGCACTCCGACAGCTCAAGGAAGGTGAGCCGATGGGATTCTTCCCGGCCGGCGCCATGAGCAAGACCACGCTCCGTGACGGCCTGCAGGACCGTCCCTGGCAGCCTGCCGTGCTCCAGATCATCTACAAGGCCAAGGTCCCCGTCATCCCTGTATTCTTCCACGGCGGCAACAGCGCATGGTGCAACTTCCTGGGCCACGCCTGCTGGCCGGCACGCTCACTCCGCCTCCCTGCCGAGGTGTTCCGCAAGAACGGCAAGGAAATCCATATCAGCGTGGGGCAGCCCGTCACCGTCGAAGAGCAGATGCAGCACCACGGCAACGCCGAAGAACTCGGCCTCTATCTCCGTCAGAAAACCTACGAACTAAAGCGCTTCAAATAAGCGAACAATGAACAAAGAAACTACGACATCCGCATATCAGGCATCCCTCAAGAGCCTCGACACAGAAGAAGGCATCGACCTGGCCTTCTACCGCCCTATCGGCTACGCATGGGCATGCCTCGCACGCCGCCTCGGCGTGACACCGAACGCCATCACCATTGCCTCGATATTCCTGGGCATAGGTGCCGGCGTGGCATTCTACTTCAACGACCTGTGGGTCAACGTCATCGGCATCATCCTGCTCGTATGGGCCAACTCCTTCGACAGCGCCGACGGGCAGCTCGCACGCATGACCAAGCAGTACTCGCGCATAGGCCGCATCCTCGACGGCGTCAGCGGCGACCTGTGGTTCTTCTCCATATATCTGGCCATCTGCCTGCGCGAGAACGTCACCTCCGACTTCTTCTCGGCCCACACGTGGGTCATATGGGTCATCGCAGTCACCGCCGGACTGTGCCACGCCAAGCAGGCGGCCATGGCCGACTACTACCGCCAGTTCCATCTCTATTTCCTCAAGGGCGAGGAAGGCAGCGAACTTGACAGCACCGTCCAGCTGCGCAGACGCTACGCCGAGACCCCGTGGCGCGGACACTTCATGGGCAAGCTCACGCTGTGGTTCTACACCAACTACACCGCAAGTCAGGAAAGTCTCACCCCGGCCATGCAGACCCTGCGCCGCACCCTCCGCGAGAAGTATCCCGACGGACGCGTGCCGCAGTCGTTCCGCGACGAATTCCGCCGACTGAGCCTGCCGCTGATGAAGTACACCAACATCCTGTCCTTCAACTGGCGCTCCATAGCCCTCTTCGCTTCAATACTCGCACGCATGCCCTGGCTCTACTTCGCCTTCGAGCTGATTGTGCTCAACTCTATCCTCATATACATGGTGTGCCGCCACGAACGCATCTGCCGGCGCCTCACCGACGAACTCAACGATGGAAAATTCAATTAAAGGCATAATCTTCGACTACGGCGGCACAATAGACTGCCGCGGCGACCACTGGGCCTGCGTCATACGCGACGCCTACGAGGCCGCCGGACTCCACATAGACCTCGACGACTTCTGCGACGCCTACGTCCACGCCGAGCGCGAGCTGGCTCGCACGCCGCACATCAGCCCCTCCGACGACTTTCTGGCCATGATGCGCATCAAGGCGCGCATCGAGCTGCAGTTCCTCGCCGACCGGGGCCTCATAGGCTCCTCCGACATCGCACGCTGCACCGACGCCATAGCCGGATACTGCGACGCGCACGCGCGCGCATCTATAGAAAGCGTGCGTCCGACCCTCGACCGCCTCCGCAGCCGCTACCCTATGGTGCTCGTGAGCAACTTCTACGGCAACATATCATCCGTCCTTGCCTCCTACGGGCTGCAGGACTACTTCGGCAGCATCATCGAGAGCGCCGTCGTGGGCGTCCGCAAGCCCGACCCGGCCATCTTCGGCCTCGGAGTCGACGCCCTCGGGCTGAAGCCTCAGGAGGTGCTCGTGGTCGGCGACAGCCTCTCCAAAGACATCATTCCGGCCGAAAGTCTCGGCTGCCGCACCGCATGGATAGCCGGCCGCCAGTGGTTCCGCGAAAAGCCTCTGCCCGAGCGCCCCGACCGCATCGAAAAGCTGTCAGACCTCGAGATGCTTTATTAGTCCATTTTAACACGTTTGTGGCTAAAACATCCAATATTTAACATATCTACACAATTGAGCGATATTTTTGTGGAATATTAGCATTGATTCACTAAAATTATACTACAAAAATTTTTGCAATTGCGAAAAACCTAGTACTTTTGACCCCACTAAACGAGGCATACCCCTCGGGAAGGGTGTGGTATGCTCGGTATGCGGCTCGCCGCAAGACCACCTTGAGAAAAAAATTGAAAAAGTAAATATTCCTAAACAAACCAAATCAAAATGAGCCAAAGTATAGCAAAACCGGCTACAGGCAAGCTCGGCGTTATGGTTGTCGGCCTCGGTGCTGTGACCACAACTTTTATGACAGGTGTCCTGATGACCCGCAAGGGCCTTGCAAAGCCTGTCGGTTCTATGACCCAGTACGACCGCATCCGCGTCGGAGAAGGTGAAGACAAGAAATACCTCAAATATAACGAAATCGTTCCTATCGCTGACCTCAACGACATCGAATTCGCAGCATGGGACGTTTATCCCGCAAACGCATACGAATCGGCCCTCAACGCACAGGTGCTCAAGCGCGAAGACATCGAACCCGTCCGCGACGAGCTCATCGCCATCAAGCCCCTTCCCGCCGCTTTCGACCACAACTACGCAAAGCGTCTCGACGGCAACAACCTCAAGCAGGGTACCCGCTGGGAACTCGTTGAGCAGCTCCGCGAAGACATCCGCCGCTTCAAGGCCGAGAAGAACTGCGACCGCATCGTAGTCCTCTGGGCTGCTTCCACCGAAGTATACGTGCCCGTTGACGAGAAGTGCCACTACACCCTCGAGGCTCTCGAGGCTGCCATGAAGGCCGACGACAAAGAGCACATCGCTCCCTCCATGTGCTACGCTTACGCAGCACTCAGCGAAGGCGCTCCCTTCATCATGGGCGCTCCCAACACCACCGTCGACATCCCCGCCATGTGGGAACTCGCCGAGAAGACCCATATGCCCATCGCAGGCAAGGACTTCAAGACCGGCCAGACCCTCGTTAAGTCGGGCTTCGCTCCCATCATCGGCACCCGTTGCCTCGGTCTGAGCGGCTGGTTCTCGACCAACATCCTCGGCAACCGCGACGGTCTCGTGCTCGACGAACCCGCCAACTTCCGTACCAAAGAGGTTTCGAAGCTCTCGACCCTCGAGTCCATCCTCGTTCCCGAGGCTCAGCCCGACCTCTACACCAACTACTACCACAAGGTACGTATCAACTACTATCCCCCGCGCGACGACAACAAGGAAGGCTGGGACAACATCGACATCTTCGGATGGATGGGCTACCCCATGCAGATCAAGATCAACTTCCTCTGCCGCGACTCCATCCTCGCCGCTCCTCTCTGCCTTGACCTCGTGCTCCTGAGCGACCTCGCCGCACGCGCCGGCCGCTACGGCATCCAGCGCTTCCTGAGCTTCTTCCTCAAGAGCCCTATGCACGACTACACCAAGAACGAGGTGCCCGTCAACCACCTCTTCCAGCAGTACGTCATGCTCAAGAACGCCATCCGCGAAATGGGCGGCTACAAGGCAGACGAACTCATCGACTGATTCACACATCTGCATATTGAACCTGAAAGACCGCGGCGATGCCGCGGTCTTTTTTAATGCCGGTTAATGACCTCCACCGAACCCCGGTGAGTAGGATTTTCTAATTGTACCGAATTCGATACAATTAGAATCCGGATTATCCGGCATATTCTCTTCTCCATGATACCACAACGCTCTTTTCCGGCTTAGACGGCCGAAGACGACATATGGTTAACTGCCATTAACATATATTATCGGCCATACCCACTTTTGAGGTATTTGAATTACGGAGAATTTTCGCTAAATTTGCACCTGCAAAAGAAGACTCACACCGACGACATGACACGCAAATGGAATCTACCGTCCCTTTCGAGCGAAGAGCAGCGGCTCGGCGCCGAACTCGCACGCCGGTTTGCCAACTGTCCTCCTGTGAGCGACCTGCTGGTCCAGCGCGGCATCACCACCATAGATGCCGCCGAGCGATTCTTCCATCCCTCGCTGCGCGACCTGCACGACCCCTTCCTCATGCCCGGAATGAACGAGGCCGTCGAGCGCCTCAACCGCGCCATGGGATGCAAAGAAAAGATACTCGTCTACGGCGACTACGATGTCGACGGCACGACGGCCGTATCGCTGGTCTACCGCTACCTCCAGAACTACTATTCCGAGCTTGATTTCTACATCCCGACACGCTACGAAGAGGGCTACGGCATATCGCACAAGATCATCGACATGATAGCCGCCCAGGGCGTCAAGCTCGTCATCATCCTCGACTGCGGCATCAAGGCCATCGAGGAGATACGCTATGCGCGCCAGCTCGGCATAGACTTCATCATCTGCGACCACCACATGCCTGACGACGAGCTTCCCGAAGCCGTCGCCATCCTCAACCCCAAGCTCGAAGGCTCCACCTATCCTTGCCCACACCTGTCGGGCTGCGGCGTGGGCTACAAGTTCATGCAGGCCTTCTCGATAAGCAACGGCATAGCCACCGCCGAGCTCGAGTGCATGCTCGACCTGGTGGCAGTCAGCATCGCCGCCGACATCGTGCCTATGGTCGACGAGAACCGCGTGATGGCCTATATGGGCCTCAAGCGCCTCAACACCAACCCCAACATGGGCCTGCGGGCCATCATACGTACCTGCGGACTCGGCGGCAAGGAAATCACCATCAACGACGTCGTCTTCAAGATTGGGCCGCGCATCAACGCGTCAGGCCGCATGCAGAGCGGCTCCGAAGCCGTCGAGCTCCTTGTGGCGCGCGACGCCAAGGAAGCCAACCGCCGCTCCCTCGAGATTGACCAGTACAACAAGGACCGCAAGGAGCTGGACAAGCGCATCACCGAGGAGGCAAACGCCATCCTCGAGCAGCGCGGCGAGATGCACTCCCCCAAGAAGTCGATAGTCATCTACAACAAGGACTGGCACAAGGGCATCATCGGCATCGTGGCATCGCGCCTGACCGAGCTCTACTACAAGCCCTCGGTCGTGCTGACGCTGTCGAACGGCCTGGCCACAGGCTCGTCGCGCTCGGTGCAGGGCTTCGACATCTACAAGGCCGTGGAGTCCACGCGCGACCTGCTCGAGAACTTCGGCGGACACACCTACGCCGTGGGCCTCTCGCTGCGCGAGGAGAACATCCCCGAGTTCACACGCCGCTTCGAGGAGTACGTCGCCGCCAACATCCTGCCCGAGCAGATGACTCCGCAGATTGACATCGACGCCTTCCTCACCTTCTCCGAGATAACCCCCGAATTCGTGTCGACGCTCCGGCTCTTCAATCCTTTCGGCCCCGGCAACCGCATCCCCACCTTCTGCACTCGCCGCGTAAAGGACTTCGGCACCAGCCGCCTCGTAGGCCGCAATCTCGAGCACATCAAGCTCGAACTGGTCGACGACACCTCGGGCCGCGTCATCAACGGCATCGCCTTCAATATGGCCTCGTACTTCGAGCATATCCACTCGGGCCGCCCCTTCAACATCTGCTACACGATAGAAGAGAACAAGCATCCCAACTCGAGCTCTTCGGTCCAGCTCATGGTCAAGCAGATACGCGTAGGCGAGGAACTGAGCTGAACCGGCGCGACCGCTTCCACCCTTCACACATCCTCATGTCACTCTCCCCGGACGCCGGCATCCCCCCTTACGGCTACTACGACTTCAGCGACGACACCGACAGTGCCGCCCCGGCCACGCCGTGTCATGCCGGCGACTCGCCCGAGGAGGTGCTGCGGCGCTACTGGGGCTACGATGCCTTCAGACCGATGCAGGCCGAAATCATCGCGTCGGTCCTCGACGGCCGCGACACCATAGGCCTGCTGCCTACGGGCGGCGGCAAGTCGCTCACGTTCCAGGTGCCGGCGCTGATGCTCCCGGGCATCACCGTGGTCATCACTCCGCTCATATCGCTGATGAAGGACCAGACCGACAATCTGCGGCGCCGCGACATCCCGGCCTGCTGCATCTACGGCGGCATGTCGGCCCACGAGACGGACTACGCCTACGAGCAGTGCCGCCAGGGGCTTGTCAAACTGGTCTACGTGGCTCCCGAACGCCTCCACACGCCGCGCTTCGCCGCTCTGCTGGCATCGGTGGAGGTCTCGCTCGTGGTGGTCGACGAGGCACACTGCATCTCGCAGTGGGGCTACGACTTCCGCCCGTCCTATCTCAACATCTCGCGGCTGCGCGAGGAAGCCGGACTTGAGGCGCCCGTGCTGGCACTGACGGCCTCCGCCACTCCGCGCGTGGTCGACGACATAGCCCTGCAGCTGCGCATGAGAGGCGAGCGGCGCTTCTCGCTGAGCTTCAGCCGAGGCAACATATCGTTTCTCGTCCGCCATACGGGCGACAAGTTCGGTAAACTCCTTGAGATACTCCGCGGCACCACGGGTTCGGTCATCGTCTACACACGCTCGCGCCGCCGCGCCGCCGACCTTGCCGCCCTGCTGCAGCGTCAGGGCGTGGCCGCACTATTCTACCACGCCGGACTCGAAGTGCACGAGAAAGCCTCGCGCCAGGACGACTGGGCCACGGGGCGCACGCGCGTCATGGTGGCCACCACAGCCTTCGGCATGGGCATCGACAAGCCCGACGTGCGCGTAGTGGTGCACTACGATGTGCCCTCGACCCTCGAGGAGTACTATCAGGAAGCAGGACGCGCCGGGCGCGACGGCCTCCCCTCGGTGGCCGTGATGACCGTCGCCGCACGCGACCGCGCCACGCTCGGCCGCCGTCTGTCCACGGCCTTTCCCGAGAAGGACTACATCCGCAAGGTCTACGACGAGATATGCCGCTTCCTCTCGGTGCCGATGGGCGAGGGATTCGGCGCCGTCTACGACTTCAGCCCCGAGGAGATGTGCGCGCGCTACGGCATGGACCCGCGCCGCGTCCTCGCGGCCATACGTATCCTCGACCGCGCCGAGTACATCAGCTACACGGGGCCGCTTGACCGCGAGGCCGAGGCCATGATATGCGTCGGCCGCCACGAACTGTACACCCTCGACTTCGACGCACGCGAGGACGCCGTCATGGACTACATGCTGCGCCATTACAGCGGCCTCTTCACCGACTTCGTGCAGATAAATGAATCGCTCATCGCCGCGGCATGCGGACTTCCGCAGCAGACCGTCTACGAGATGCTCGTGCGCTGGAGGCGCCAGCATATCATCCGCTACATCCCTCGGCGGAGCAGTCCGCAGATAGTCTTCACGGCCAACCGCGTGTACTCCGACCGACTCATCATCCCCCGCGCCGTCTACGAGGACCGGCGCCACGCCATGGAAGCACAGATAAAGGCCATGACAGACTTCGCCTTCGACGACTCCTCCTGCCGCGTGGCCGGCATGCTCCGCTACTTCGGCGAGACGCCGGCACAAGACTGCGGAAAGTGCGACGTCTGCCGCAGCAGGCGCCTCCGCGCAGTGCCTCTCGACACGGCCGAACTCGAGCGACGGCTCGACTCGTTCTTCGACGCGATAGCGCCCCACAAATGGCTCGACCTACGCTCGCTCAGGCCCTACTATCCGCATCACTACGATGAGGTGGTGAGCCATATCGGCACTCTCGTCAGCGCAGGGCGCCTGAAAGCTGACGGCGCACTGATAGCCAAATGTTAACGCATGTTAAACAGATACATACGTATTAAACCTTCCGACCGCGCTTCAGTCCAACTATCAGTAATAAGACATAAAAGAGCTTAGAAGGACACACATCCGCTAACTTTTAAAAACATAAGTAGCCTCGACTCGCGAAGAATCGGGGCTTCTGCTTTTTTATATACCGCGCATGGTGTGCGCCAGCGCCAGAAAAGAGACCGACGCCACATCGGGCGCACCGCGGCTGACTGCTACAGCGGCCTCGCACATCGACGCCCCTGTGGTGATGACATCGTCCACGACGGCCACGTTTAGCCCCCTCAGCTCCTCGCCGCACTCCACGGCGAAGCATCCCGCGACGTTCGATATGCGCGCCCGGTGGTCCAGACGGGTCTGCGTGCGGTGCGGACGCACGGCCACAAGATTGTCGCCCACGGGTATGCCCGTCACATCCGATATGCCCCGGGCTATCATAGCCGCCTGATTGTAGCCTCGGCCGAGGAGCTTGCCCCGGTGCATGGGCACAGGCAGCAGCACGTCGATGTCCGAAGGCAGGATTTCATCGTCAGAGGTTTTCTCCACGCGTTCGTAGCCACGCAGCAGGTCGCGGCCATACTGCCGGCCGAGCCACCGCGCCAGACCGGGGGCGTCGCCGTACTTCGACATCCGCACCAGGCCGGCCGTGGGATGCGACGGGTCGTAGAGGCTCCATGCGCTGACCAGACCGACAGGCGCGGCGGCGTTCACTATGGCGGCGCGCAGGTCGAGCATCTCCACGCCGTCGGCACGGCACACGGGCACCGACGCCATGCAGGCCGTGCATACATACGGACTGTCAGCGGCAAGAGGAGTGCCGCAGAGCACGCACACACGCGGCACCAGCACGCGGTCGAGCAAGGCAATAAAGAAGCGCCTGAGAACGTTCAATATATAACTGTTTTGACAATGATTATTCTTAGCATATTCCAGACCGTCGAATTCTACATCATCACGGCCTTCATCGCCGCCGCTGTCGTGGCGGCGGCCTCCATGCCGTCGCACCGCGGGCCGGTGCGTACCTTCCTCTACGGCGGCACTCTGCGCGGCGACGCCGCGCAGTCGCAGCCCGGCATCGTGGCGCTGGTCAATGACCGCGGACAACTCGAGATACACCGCTTCGGGCTCGAAGGCATGACCGAATCGGGAGCCTACAGCCTGGCCGTGAACATCTCAGGCTTCGATGTCACCATCGACGAGCGCCTCACTCCGGGCAACCGCCATGACGCGCCCGTCACGGCGGCATGGGCCACGCTTGACTGCCTCGGCCGCGAGCGCTACCATTTCAGCTACCGCAGCGAGGCCACAGGCCGCTCGGCGGCGTTCACGCTGAACATCAGCCCGGGCAACCGCGTGGAGCGTCAGCTCTCCTGACCGCCCCGGAGCGCATCAGCCCAGCACGAGGTCGGCGATCTGCGAGGGCGTGGCCACTATGTGGTCGGCGCAGGCCTCCTTCAGCTCGTGGATGGAGCGGAAGCCCCAGGTCACGCCTACCGACTCGACACAGGCGCGGCGCGCCGTCTCGATGTCTATGCCCGAATCGCCCACGTAGAGCGTGTCGGCCTTGGGGGTGGGACACATCGACAGCGCCTTGAACACTATCGACGGGTCAGGCTTGCGCGGAAATCCCGGCTCGTTGCCCAGAATGGCCCTGAAATTGGCATCGGGGAAATAGTGCGCTATGATTTTCGTCACAGCTTCCTGATACTTATTCGACGCCACAGCCAGATTGACACCCTCGTTCGTGAGCTGCGCCAGCAGTTCGGGGATGCCTGGATAGGGGACGGTGGTGTCGCAGCAGTGCTCGTTATAGTACTCCTTGAACGCCGCCAGGGCGTCGTTGATGATTTTCTCCGTGCGCGCCTCGTCAGGGAGGGCACGCTCGATGAGACGCGTCACACCGTTGCCCACCATCGACGGATAGACCCACAGCCCGTGCGTGGGATAGCCCAGCGTGCGCAGGGCGTAGTTGGTGGCGTTGGCCAGGTCGTCGATGGTCTTCAGCAGGGTGCCGTCGAGGTCGAATATTACGTATGATTTCATATCTGTGAGATTTAGAACGGATAGCCCACGGCGAAGTGGAAGTTGGCGTCGCGGTGCCAGTTGGGATGTATTATAGGCCACGGCTCCTGGTTGCGGGCGGGATTGTGCGCCTTCATGCCCAGGTCGAAGCGCAGGAGGAAGTATGTGAAGTCCAGACGCAGGCCGATGCCGTAGGCCGCCGCTATCTCCTTGTAGAAGCGGTTGAACCGGAAGAGGCCGCCCGGCTGGTTCTCATAGTCGCGGATGGTCCATATGTTGCCGGCATCGACGAACACTGCGCCCTCGAGCACCCAGAAGAGTTTGGCGCGATACTCCAGCGACAGGTCCAGGCGGATGTCGCCGCACTGGTTGATGAAGTCCGTCACCGAATTGCGCGCGTCGTATGAGCCCGGGCCGAGGGTGCGGACACCCCAGCCGCGCACGCCGTTGGCGCCGCCGGCATAGAAGCGCTTCTCGAATGGCACCATCGTTGAGTTGCCGTAGGGATAGGCCAGGCCGAAGCCCGAGTGGAACGACAGCGAGTTGCGGTCGTCGAAGTTACGCGTCAGCGTATAGTCGAACTCGCCCTTGACATACTGGGCGTACTGGATGCCGAGCACCTTGTAGACTCCGTCGCTGCGTTTCTGCCCTATCATGTTCGATATGCCGTAGAGCAGGTTGCCGGCACACTCCACCGAGGCGCGTACCGACGTCACCACAGGCTGCACCGACAGTGAGTTGACCGTGGCGGCCGGGGCGCGCCGGTTGGTGCGGTTGTAGGTGTAGCCCATGCGCATGATGAAGTGGTCCTCGTAGCTGTAGCGCAGCAGAGGATTCGACGGAGCGATCTCGTCGATGAAGTTCAGGGTCGACTTGGGCAGGCGCACGTAGTTGATATCGATGAGGTCGTAGGTCTGACGGCGCGTGAATCCGGCGCGCTGCTGCTGCCACTTCCACTTCCATGCCGTGCCGAAGATGACACGCGTGTACTCCGGGCGCTCCTGATAGTTGGCCGACACGGTGAACTCGGTCGACGCCAGGCGCCGCTGCTTGAACGACTTCGACAGGAACGGGCACTCGAACTTCGGGAAAGTGATGCCCACCTCGGCGGCGAACTCCGTGTAGCGGTTGTTGTTGAGGCCGTCGAGATTGCCCGACAGACTCTCGTAGCTGCCGCGCAGCTTGGCTGACAGCAGCTGCGAGCCCCGGGCGAGATTGCGGTGCTGGTAGGTCAGGCCGACTCCGAAGCCGAGGTCGCCCTCGGAGTTGGTGCCCTCCACTTCCACCGACATCGACTGCTTCTTGTTGCGCGACAGGTAGATGTACGCGTCCAGCAGTCCGATGCCTCCTATCGAGCCCACGGGCTTCATCTCTATATTGATGAACTTGATGATGCCGAGGCGTCCCAGCGCCTCGTAGGTGCGGCTGACGGCAGCGGCCGAGTAGGGACGCCCGGGCTGTATATAGCACATCTCGTCGAGCAGTTTGTACGACAGATAGCGGTCCTGCCCGTAGATGAAGTACGTGTCGTCGCACACGACGGTGTCGGCCGGAGCCAGAGCACGCGAACCGGCGTCCTCGTCAAGGACGAAGACCACATGGCGGATGTCATAGCGGTGATGGAGCCGCGGGTCGAGGCCGAGACTGTCAGCCAGCGCCGTGCTCCCCGACGGACGCTTGCGGCGGTCGGGAGTGAAGAGATTCAGCGTCAGCCCCACGCTCTTGTCGCCCATCACTGTGTCAGCCGTGAAGGAGATGTACTCGCGGTTGAAGTCGTAGTACCCTGCATCGCGCAGGAGCGCCGTGATTCGTCCGCGCTCATTGTCGAGCACGGTGCGGTCCAGCAGCATGCCCGGCCTAAGGCCCGAACGGTTGATCGACCGCATGACCAGACGGCTCAGCGCCGTGTCGGGGATATTATAGTTGATGGCGTCGACCCTGAAGGGCTCGCCGGCCACGATGTGATACTCCACGTTGACACGCTTCTTGCCGTGGCTGACAGTGTCGCTCGTCACCACGGCGTCGTTGTAGCCGCTGTTGATGAGGGCCAGGCGGAGCTGACGGGCAGATGCGTCAGTGAGGTCGGGGTCATAGATGACCGGAGGCTGTCCCAGGCGGCGCAGCCAGCGGTTGTACCACTTGGAGGAGTCGCGTCCCGACAGACTGTAGGCCGACAGCTGCAGACGTGCGAAACCCAGCACCTTGTGATTGGGCTGCTGACGCAGGAAGTTGTATAGCTCCGTGCGGTTGATGTCGGCTCCGTCCTCCACTGTGATACTGACGTTGTCGAGCAGATACTTGCCGTCGGGCACATGCTTGGTGGAACTGCAGCCCGACAGCAATGCCGCCGCGAGCATCAGCAGCAGAGCACGCACCGAGACGTACAACGGACATCCTGAGAAGAACTTCATAGCGGAAGAGAGAAGAAGAATCGTGCGCCCTTGTGGTAAGTGGTATCGAATTCGACCGAACCGTCCAGCAGACGCGCCACAAGGCGGCATATATACAGACCCAGACCCACGCCCTCCGAGCCGTTGTCCAGCTTGGTGAACCGGTCGAATATGACATCCGCCTTATCGGCAGGGATGCCCGACCCGGTATCCGTCACCGAGAATGTGAGCATGTTCCTGTCTGTGTCTACAGTATAATCGAGAGTGATAGTTCCCTTGTCGGTGAACTTGCGGGCATTGTCAAGCAGATTGACCAGCACACGCACCGCACGCTTGGGGTCGGTGAGCACCGTGACATCCTCCTTGCCCTCGGGATTGAACACCACCTTGATGCCCTCCTGCGGCGTATGCTTGTCGAAAGCGCCTGCGACAGCCACCGTAGCGAGCTTGTGCACACCCACGGGTTCCTTCTTCACCGATATGGTGCCGTGCTCTATGGCGGCAGTGTCCAGCACATCGTCGACAAGCGAGATGACAAGATTCGTGTTCAGCTCCACCACATCGGCGAAGCGGTCGAGATAGTTGCGGCGGTTTTCGGGGATACAGTCTATGATGAGCCTCGTATACTCGGCCACCGTAGCGAGAGGGATGCGTATCTCGTGCGACATATTGTTGACGAAGTCGGTCTTGAGCCTGTCTGCCGCCTTGGCCTGGTCGCGAGCCTCTATAAGCTCCTCGTGAGTCTTGCGCAGGTCGTTGCGCTCACTGGTGAGGTGGTCGGCCGACTGACGCAGATTCTCTGCCAGAGCCTTCATCTTGCGGTTCTGCGACACAAGAATCAGTATCAGGACCAGCATCACCACGAGGGCTGCCGCCGAAATGCCTATCACGATATACGTATTGCGCAGACGGGCCTTGTTCCGGGACTCCTCAAGATGCAGATTCTCGGCGCGGAGCTCGCTTACGTCATATATGATCTGCAGTTCGCGGAAGCGCTCGTCGGCGCGGTCATTCAGCTGCTTGCGTAGCAGACTGTTGTACTGCAGTGCGGCATTGAGCTGGGTCTGACGGTCGCCCGTCTGCGCCGCTGCCTCATAGAGAGCGTCATAGAGATAGTACTGCAGCTCGGTCACCCCGGGCCGCGACAGACACTGCTTGAGGGCTTTGACAGCATCCTCATAGCGGCCCGTAGCCATATAGTAGCAGGCATGCGCACGCGGGCAGTTGTCAAGGTCGCTCCGGATATCGGGATTCTCGGCTGCGAGGTCTTCAATCAGATTATGGTACATCTCCACTTCTGCGGAGGTCAGCGCCTTGTAGTTGGCCAGCATGCGACGGTAGCTTATGTAGCGGTTGCGCTCGAACTTTCGGAACTTCCGGCCCTTTTCCTCGTAGACGCGCGAAAGGGAGTCCACGATGTTCAGCAGCTTGCAGTCAGTCTCTACAGCCTTCTTCGCCGCCCCGTTGTTGGTGTAGACCGGCGCGACTCGGGAGTACACCAGATTGCGCAGACTCCCCATCGGCAGATGCACGGTGTCCACCATGGCACTTAGCTTCGAGGCATACTCTTCCAGCAGTCCGCCCTGCGTGGTCGTCGAAAGATAAGTGCACAGAGAGTACAGAAGCAGCATCTTGTCGTACGGGTCAGCACCCGAGATACTGTCGAACTGACGTATCATACGCGACATATCGCGGTACGAAGGCTTCGACCTCAGATTGCGCAGACGCGTCTCCACCCTAAGGAATTTCACGAAAGTACGAGCCTCCCTCAACTCCGGCGACGGCTTGAGATCGAGCAGCTTCTCATTGAGACGTGCCAGTCCGACGGAATCGCCGCTCTGGACATTGGCCTGCTGCATGATAGCCTCGATGCGCGCCGCAGTGTCGCCGGCATTCACAGCCGTGCGGTATACACGCTCTATCAGCGGCAGCCGCTGTGCAGAAGTATTCTGTATGTCGAAAAGGTCCCACAGTACCTTGAGACTGTCGGAAGGAGAGCGGAGAGTCGAGAGCCGGTGCTCAAGACTGTCTATGATCATCTGCCGACCGGCGCCCATGACGTCGGGAACCGCCATCACCGCAAGCAGCAGAAGTGCGAATATTACTTTTCTCATCTGAGCATTGTTAGTACCGCAAATGTACATAAAAAATGCGGAAATGAAATGATTAAGAATCAAAAAAGCGGCCGCTCCTTGATAAAAGGAACAGCCGCACGAGTACTTGCGCTTCAAGATGGACTCGAA
>DLAL01000088.1:17550-18497 GCA_002493945.1 Porphyromonadaceae bacterium UBA7048 | reverse complement strand
TGTGAGAGGTCGGTAAACACGAAAGCAGGAGATAACCACCTGCTATTAGTGTTTACCTCCTACTCGATTGTATGTGCAGTATATTATCTTTTTACTTCACTACGACTTTGACGGCCGATTCGGCGGTGCGGCGCACGTAGATGCCGGGGGTGAGGGCGTCGGCATTTACTCGTACACCGTCAAGACGGTAGTACTCTGCTGACGCGTCGGCGGCAGCCTCGACTGCGCTGATGGCCGACATCACGCTCACTGCGAGCGAACGGATATCGCTGCGGAGCGAGCCGCGCTGTGCATAGTAGTGGAAGAATCCGTTGCCGCTCAGTTTGACAGGCTCGGTGTACTCGGTGAAGCCGTCGGTGCTGTCTTCTTCAGCGTCAGCAAATGCGCTTACGCCGGTGTCGGAGGTCTCCCATTTGTAGAAGAGCTGCACGTCTTCGGGAAGGTCGAAAGTCACCTCGACTTCATCCATCTGCAGACTGATTGCGTCAGCAGTGAAGATTTCGCCGTTCACGTAGAGGTCGGGAAGCTCGGGAGCTGCTTCGACGGGTTCGGCATCGGCATAGCGCACGAGCCGGAATCCGGTGAAGCTCTGCCACTGGTACTGCTTCTGTGTATTTGCCTGTACGGCTATCACGACTTTACCGTCAGCAGGAAGTTCGAAGTCGCAGTAGCCCATGTTCCAGCCGCGGCCGAAGAGTTCGCCCGTGGAGCCCTTGAGCGGGAAGCTGTACGACGGGAGTTCGGTTTCGGTCACGTTCTCGAGGTGAGCGCCGTCGGCGGGTACTTCGGTGGAAGCGACAAGACGGAACCAGCGCAGACCGTCGGAAGCGCGGCCGAGAGCCGACAGACGGTACTTGCCTGCCGGAAGCTCTACCACCTGCTCCATGCTTGTGGTCCAGTCTGAACCGCCCCAGTTTGCCGGGTTGAAGTAGTTGAGCTGAGTGCCG
>DLAL01000088.1:16457-17208 GCA_002493945.1 Porphyromonadaceae bacterium UBA7048 | reverse complement strand
TTCGCGGTATACTTCCATCTTGGCACCGCCGTCAGCCTGGGCAAGATTCCATCCGGGGAACTCATTGCCCGTGCCTTCGGTGGCATCGGGGTTGACAATGACTGATGAATAATCGGTCACGTTCTCACCTGCGGCATAGCGTGCGTCAGTCTCGACGACAGCGCGGCGCAGCGAAAGATTGCCGAAGGCCTCGGTAGCGGCCTTCACCTCGTCTTTTGTAGTCGGGATTTCGGCATCGATCATGGTCTGAATGGCGGTGACTGCTTCTGCGGAAGCCTGCGGATAGAGAGCCAGGAATTCCCGGGCTTCGGTCTTGGCGGCTTCGAGAGCGGCCAGGTCATCGTCGTTCACTTCATAGTCTTCGAGACGCACGATGCGGAATCCGGTGAAGCTCTGCCACTGGTACTGCTTCTGTGTATTTGCCTGTACGGCTATGACGGCTTTGCCTGCCACGGGGAGCTCGAAATCGCAGTAGCCGATGTTCCAGCCGCGGCCGAAGAGTTCGCCCGTGGAGCCCTTGAGCGGGAAGCTGAACGACGGAAGCTCGGTCTCGGTCACGTTCTCAAGGTGAGCGCCGTCGGCAGGTACTTCGGTGGAGGCGACAAGACGGAACCAGCGCAGACCGTCCGATGCGCGGCCGAGAGCCGACAGACGGTATTTGCCTGCCGGAAGCTCTACCACCTGCTCCATGCTTGTGGTCCAGTCTGAACCGCCCCAGTTTGCCGGATTGAAGTAGTTGAGCTGAGTGCCG
>DLAL01000088.1:0-16120 GCA_002493945.1 Porphyromonadaceae bacterium UBA7048 | reverse complement strand
TTCGCGGTATACTTCCATCTTGGCGCCCCCGTCGGCCTGGGCGAGATTCCATCCGGGGAACTCGTTGCCCGTACCCTCGGTGGCGTCGGGATTGGCGATGACGCTGCTGAAGTCCACTGCGCCTTCGACGCCGGCCGCACGGGCGTTGGTTTCGGCTATGGCGCGGCGGATGTCGGTATTGGCGAATGCCTCGACTGCTGCGTCAGCCTCTTCGGGAGTGGAAGGAATTGCAGCGTCGATGAGGGTCTGAAGAGCCTGACGGCTTTCGGCTGATGCGTCAGGATAGAGGGCGAGGAACGCTTCGGCCTCGGCCTTGGCTTCGGCGTAGCGCTCGAGATAGGCGTTCGATGCGTCGCCCGAGTCAACGAGCGAGAAGCCCGATATGGGGATGATGGTGTCGTCTGCCCAGTCGCGTTCACAGCGGAAACGGATGTAATAAGTTCCGGCAGCGATGGTTGAGAAGGTGAATGTGCGAACCTCTTTGGTGTCGTCGTAGCGGTCTTTGTCTAACGCCTTCGAGGTTGCGCGGCATGTGAAGCTGTAGCTCTGGGCGTCGGATGCGCCGAGGACTTTCGATGTCGAGAACGAGACGAACACTGTGCGTTCTTCGTTCTTGTTCCAGTTGGCGGCGGTGAACGTCAGAGTGTACTTGCGGTTTGCTTCGAGACCGGGCACCTTAAGCACAGTCACGCTGTTGTTGTACGAGCCGGGCCAGCGGAGAAGCAGCATTTCGGGAGTTCCGCTTGTCGCAGCATATGCACTGCGGACGGTGCCGCCGCTTGGCCACTCTTTGGAGTTGCCGTCAGTGTCGACACAGTACCAGGGAGCCTGTGCGAATTGTCCTGCTGTCTGATTGGTGAATACGTCGGCGAGCAGATTGACTGCGTCTTCGGAGGTAGTCTCGGCGGCGTATGCCACGCTGTGGCTGCCGCCCCATGCAAGCACCGAAGCGCTTACTGCAACACCGCCCATGACTGCCGCGGCAATCAGGGCCATGAATTGTTTCCTCATAGGTTTGCGTTTAATTGATGATGAATATAGGTATTTGGTTTATGTAGTTTCCCGCAGATCAAGGTGGGGTTTATCCGTGACAAAGTTAATGATTTATTTTCAAATACCAAAAATAAAAAACAGAGAGCCGGCCATCGGCCGACCCTCTGTGCGGTAAGGTGTGCTTTACAGCGGATGTCAGGAAATCCTCAGGAAATCAGCCACGACGAAGGTGCTTCCGCCCACGAAGATGGTGTCGCCGGGGCGTGCGGCGGCTTCGGCTGCCCTGAAGGCTTCTTCGACACTGTCGTAGGGCGTGCCCGATATGCCGTGGCGCATGGCTTCGGCAGCAGTGTCGGCTGCGGCCCGTCCGCGTGCCACCGACGGGGTGGCAAAGTAGTATTCGGCGTGCTGCGGCCACTGCGTGACGATGGCGCTGACGTCCTTGTCGTTGACGAATCCGAGCACGGCGTGGAGGCGTCCCGTGGCGGCGATGTCACGGAGCTGTGCTCCGAGGTGCTCCCATCCGCCGACGTTGTGGCCCGTGTCGCAGATGACTCTGACGGGTTCTTTCCGCACTTCCATCCAGCGGCCCATCAGCCCCGTGAGCGAGCACACACGGGCGAAGCCGTCGGCGACGCTGCGTGCGTCGATGGCCGGGAATCTGTCCGCGAGGAGGCTGACAGCCGTGAGTATTGTGGCCGCGTTCTCGGGCTGGCATTGGCCGCATAGCTCTCCGCGGATGTCGCCCCAGCGTGTGCCGCGGTAGTCGACGTGGTCGGTATGGCTTTCGAAGCCGGTGTAGGGCAGTGCATCCTGAGCGAAGACTATCGGCGCTCCGGCGCGCGCGGCCGTATCGGCGAACACGCGGCGCACGTCGCCTTCGGCACGGCCGATGACAACGGGTACGCCCGGCTTGATGATTCCGGCCTTCTCGCGTGCTATCTCGGGCTCGGTGTGGCCCAGCAGGGCGGTGTGGTCGAGCGATATGTTGGTGATGACGCACAGGTCGGGGCTGACTATGTTGGTGCAGTCGAGCCGTCCTCCGAGGCCTACTTCCACTACGGCCACATCTACGTCGCAGTCGGCGAAGTACTTGAAGGCCATGATAGTGCTCAGTTCGAAGAAGGTCGGATGCAGCGCCGTCAGTGAAGAAGTGCGGAGATATTCGCTGACGAAGTCAACCACGGCCTGCTCCGGAATCATCTTGCCGTCCACGCGTATGCGCTCGCGGAAGTCGAGCAGATGCGGCGACGTGTATAGCGCCGTGCGGTAGCCGGCCGAGCGGAGGATGGCAGCCAGCGTGTGTGCCGTGCTGCCTTTTCCGTTGGTGCCTGCCACGTGGATGACGGCGCGCAGCCGCCGGTGCGGGTCGCCCCAGTGACCGGCGAGGGTGAGGGTAGTGTCAAGTCCGGGTTTATATGCTCCTGCTCCGAGGTTCTGGAACATCGGCACCTGTGAGTACAGGAAGTCGAGCGTTTCCTGATAGTTCATTGCTGTTCAGAATATGAGCCAACCGATGAGTCCGGAGGCTATGATGATGAGTATTGGATGAATTTTCGTGAAGAGAGCCAGCGGAAGTGCCACGGCGGCCAGCAGGATGCTCTTCACCATGTCGGGCGTGGTAGAGCCGAAGTTCTGCTCGTTCATGAGCAGCAGAGCCGCCGAGGCAATCAGTCCGACCACCACGGGACGCAGTCCGGCGAACACGCCGCGGATGGCCGGACTCTCGCGGTGACGGGCTATGTAATGTCCGGCATAGCGCACCAGGATGAATGACGGCAGCACCACCACGAGGGTGCACAGTATCGAGCCGAGGATGCCGTAGACGGGCGATGCGAAGGCTTCAGACGACTGGGCCGGCGCTACATAACCGATGTACGTGGCCGAGTTGATGCCTATGGGACCGGGCGTCATCTGCGAGATGGCCACGATGTCGGTGAACATCTGCCTGGTAATCCATCCGGGCGACACTATCTCGTTCTCGATAAGGGCGAGCATGGCATATCCGCCGCCGAATCCGAAGAAACCTATCTTCAGATAGCTCCATATGAGACGCAGGTATATCATCGTGATGAATCTGATTCGTTAGACTTGTCGGTTTTGTGCAGCAGGCGGTGCGAGCGCGTGGCCATCAGCCAGCCGATGAAGCCGCCGAGCACTATGTAGACGATGGGATTCGACACCACGGGCCACTTCGACCATATCAGCAGCGCCACCACTACGGGTATCCACGCCGTCCGGAGTCCTATCCCGGCCGAACGGGCCGACGTGAATACGGGCGCCACGATGAGTGCGACCACCACGGGACGTATGCCCTTGAAGATGGCCGTCAGCGTGGGATTGGTTGTGATGGCCTCCGGCGTGAGGAACATCGCTATGAGCAGTATTATCAGGAACGAGGGCGTGATGGTGCCCAGCGCCGATGCTACGGCGCCCTTGAGTCCGCGTAGCTTGTCGCCCACGACTACGGATATATTCACGGCGAGAATCCCAGGCATCGACTGTGCCACCGCAAGCAGGTCAAGGAACTCGGTCTTGTCAAGCCAGTGGTGCTTGTCCACCACCTCACGCTCTATAATCGAAATCATGGCCCATCCTCCGCCGAAGGTGAAAGCACCGATTTTGGCGAAGGTGAGAAACAGTTTTCCTATCATATCAAGATGTTAGAATTCTACTACGGTTATGCCCGGTCCTCCGAAGCGGACATCCTCGTCATGATACTGGCGCACGGCCTTGACCGAGTCGAGGTAGCGGCGGATGTACTGCCGGAGCGCACCTGTGCCTGTGCCGTGGAGTATGCGGACACGCCCGACGTTGAACTGCACGGCGTCGTCGATGTAGTACATCACTGCCTGCACGGCCTCGTCGGTGCGCATGCCGCGGACGTCTATCTCGTTGCTGAACGACAGCTGGCGCTCGCGGCTCGTGTCGGCGGTCTGAGCCGACAGATAGCTCGGAGCCGAGGGCGATGCCTGGGCGGTCTGCGCCTTGCGCATGGTGCGCTTGAGGCGCGACAGCTTCACCGTCGTCTTCATCTGGCCGAAAGCCACCACGGCGTTCTTGCCCGTTATCTCCATCACGGTTCCTACGGTTCCGGCACCGTCGAGCAGTACGTTGTCGCCCTCCTCGAGCGGCCGTTCTTCTGCCGCCGGCTGCTTGGGCTTCGGTTCTTTCTTTTTCTTCGGCCTGAGTATGCGGCGGTCGAGCAGCGGATGCTCTGCGTCGGTCTCGTTGCGCAGTGCCTCGCGGTCGCTTTCGAGCTGACGGCGCGCCTCCTTAGTGCGCTCCTTGTCGGCCTGCGAGCTGCGTATCTCGCGTATGGTGCGCTCTATGGTGGCGTTGGAGCCGTCGAGGATGCGGCGAGCCTCGTCGCGTGCCTCGGAGATGATCTCGCGTCGCTTGCCGCGCAGAGTCTCCATCTCCTCCTCGTATCGTGCCAGCAGTTCCTCGATGCGCTTCTCCTTCTGCCGTATATCCTGACGCTTGTTCTCCCAGTAGCGGCGGTCGCGCGCTATGTCGAGCAGATACTTGTCCATGTTGACGTAGTCGCTGCCCACAATGGCCTTGGCGTCCTCTATAATCTGTTCGGGGAGCCCCGTCTTGCGGGCTATCTCTATGGCGAACGAGCTGCCCGGCTGCCCTATGGCGAGTCTGAAGAGCGGCTGCATGCGCTGGCGGTCGTAGAGCATCGAGCCGTTTACGAGGCCCGGAGTCTCCTCGGCCAGCTGCTTGAGGTTGTGGTAGTGCGTGGTGATGACGCCCCACATCTTCAGCTCATTGAACTGCTTGAGCACGGCCTGTGCGATGGCGCCGCCTATCTGCGGCTCGGTGCCTCCGCCGAACTCGTCGATTAGCGCCAGCGTAGTCCCCGACCCGTGGGTGAGGAAGTGCTTCATGCTGCGCAGATGCGAGGAGTAGGTGGAGAGGTCGTCTTCGATGGACTGGTCGTCGCCGATGTCGATGAATATGCTCTCGAAGATGCCGAAGTGCGAGTTTTCGTAGACGGGTGGCAGCAGGCCGCACTGGGCCATGTACTGCACGATGCCGGTGGTCTTGAGCGTCACAGACTTGCCGCCGGCATTCGGGCCGGATATGATGAGTATGCGGCGCTCGGGAGTGAGAGTGAGGTCGAGCGGCACTATCTCCTTGCCCTGACGCTCGAGGGCGAGCCGGAGCACGGGATGCTCGGCATGGTACCACTCGAGTTCGGGCGAGTCTGACAGGTTCGGCAGGAGTCCGCCGACTATCCGTGCATACTGCGCTTTGGCGTGGATGAAGTCGAATTCGCCGAGGAGTCCGAATCCGTCGAGTAGCGCGTCGATTTCAGGACGGATGATGTCGGCAAGGTTAGTGAGGATGCGCACTATCTCGCGGCGCTCCTCGATGCTGAGCTCGCGCAGGCGGTTGTTGGCCTCGACCACTTCGGCAGGCTCGATGAAGAAAGTCTTGCCCGATGCCGATTCGTCGTGGACGATACCGGAGATCTTGCGCTTGTACATCGGCGCCACAGGGAGCACCAGACGCCCGTCGCGGATGGACGGAGTGACGTCGGCGTCGAGATAGCCGTCGCGCACGGCGTTCGATATCACGCGCCGTATCGTTGAGTTGATGCTTCCGGCGCAGGCCGCCATCGAGCGGCGTATCTCGGCCAGTTCGGGCGAGGCGTTGTCCTTGATCTCGCCGTGACGGTCGATGATGCGGTCGATGGCCGAGGTCACTGTCGGGAAGGCCATCAGGTCGCGTGCCAGTGCGTCGAGTTCGGGGTAGGGTGTGACGATGCGGTTGCCGTCGTCCCTGCGCGACTTGGCGAAGAACGAGGCAATGTCGGCCATGGCTGTCAGCGACGCCCTCAGCCCGGGGAGGTCTGTCTCGGAGGGAAAGGTGCCGGGCACGCGGAGCGATGTCAGCAGTTCGCGGCGGTCATGGATGCCTCCGAGATTGAATCCGGCGTCGCTGTTGAGGATGCCGAGCATCTCGGCGGTCTCGTGCAGGCGGCGGCGCACCGACTGAAAGTCGGCGCTGAAAGCCATCTCTTCGCACCGCGTGCGGCCCAGAGCCGAAGTGCAGAGCTTCGACACATACTCGCGCACCGAGTCGAATCCGATTTTATGCTCTATCGAATCAGGATAATTTGAAATCATAGAAAGACGTAAAAAATCACTTGTGCATCAGGCGTGCCAGATTGCGCTTGTCCTCGCGCTCCTTGATGGCCTGACGCTTGTCGTACTCCTTCTTGCCGCGTGCGAGGCCGATGACGAGTTTGGCCAGGCCCTTGCCGTTGATGAACAGACGCAGCGGAACGATGGTGAATCCGGCGTCGCGGCCGCTCTTGGCCAGCTGACGTATCTCTTTCTTGCTCAGGAGGAGCTTGCGGTCGCGGCGCGCCTCGTGGTTGTTGTAGCTGCCGTAGAAGTAGGTGGCGATGTTCATGTTCTTCACCCACACCTCGTTCTGCGACGATATGTAGCAGAACGTGTCCACGAGCGAGGCGTGGCCCGCGCGGATGCTCTTTATCTCGGTGCCTGTCAGCACCAGACCGGCGGTGAACGTTTCGACTATCTCGTAGTCGAACGTCGCACGGCGGTTCTTGATATTTATATCTTTAGCGTTCATTGTGTTACCAGATAGAGGAGGTTATAGATGACCAGCGGCACGAGCACTATGGCGCACGTGACCAGCGCCAGCCAGCGCCACTCGTTGCCGGGCTCGACGTCCACGTACTTCATGTCCTTGTACAGTACCATAACCACGTAGACGGGCAGAAAGTTGAGTATGACCAGATGCCAGGGCACGCAGTTGCACAGTATCTGCACGAGCACCATCAGTCCGACACCGCAGACGATGAGTTGTCCCTGCCGGCGCGAATCAGGCTCAGAGGCGGTGATGCGCCCCAGATATACGTCGAATATGAGCCGCGCTATGAAGATGGCTATGAAGTATGCGCCGAAGTCGCTGATGGCATGTATCAGCACGCCGGCCACGGTGGCCTCGCGGTCGTATATCAGTGCCAGAGCCTCGGTGGCGGCGGCCACGCCCAGCAGCGGATAGAGTCCCGAGCGGAGCAGCCGGTCGGGGTCGGGATTCTCCTTGCAGATGTCCTCCCAGCCGTGTCCCGGCGCCAGAATGAGTTGTATGAGATATTTAAGAAATGTCAGCATCAGAGTAAGTTCCCTTGAGTGGAAACGGTCATGCAAAGTTAGCGGAAATATCTGAATCCGAAGGAATAATTGTCATTTTATTTATAAAGAATGTGGCGAAAGGGGGCGTCCGGAGCCGGGATGTCGGGGAATTTGCGTAACTTTGCACACCGATATCCCCTGACTTCAATCATGCTGCGACAGAAAATATACAATATCATCAACCGCGACCACAAAGGGATGTGGGCCGGACGCGTCTATGACTGGTATATGCTCGTGATGATCATGGCGAGCATAGTGCCGCTGATGTTCATCGAGGACTATCCGGTGTTCCGTCTCATAGAGATTGTGACGGTGTCGGCCTTCATCATCGACTATCTCTTCCGCTGGTTCACGTGCACGCTGCTTCTGAAGCGCGGCTGGATGTCGTACGTCATCTATCCCTTCACTCCGATGGCCATCGTGGACCTGCTGTCGATACTGCCGGGTCTGAATCTTATCAGTCCGGAGTTCAAGCTGCTGAGGATGACGCGGCTCCTGAAGATAGTCAGGCTGCTGAAGATATTCCGCTATTCGGATAAGATTACCATCTTCCTCCGTGTGCTGAAGAAGGAGCGTCAGGTACTGCTGTCGGTGCTGATGCTTGCCCTCTTCTACATCTTCCTGACGGCGCTGGTGATGTTCAACGCCGAGCCGCACATCAATCCGCATACGGGCGAGGTGACGTTCCACTCGTTCTTCGACGCGCTGTACTGGGCCACGGTGACACTCACGACCGTCGGCTACGGCGACCTCTGCCCCGTGACGGATATAGGCCGCGTGGTGTCGATGCTGTCGTCGCTCTTCGGAGTGGCCATCATAGCGCTGCCGTCGGGCGTCATCACTGCGAGCTACCTTGAGGAGCTGCGCGACTACCGCAAGGGTAGCGTCAAGGACTGCGCTTCGGACACCTGCGGGAAAGCATGTCAGTCCGACTCCTTGAGATGAAGGATTTCGAGTACTCGGTCGACGGTGGCCTTGTCGCCCGAGTACTTCCCGCGGTCTTCGCTCAGCTTGCAGGTGTTGCAGTAGAAGGGCCATGATTCGGTGATTTTCACCGCGATGAGCTTGATGACGATGTTCATGGGCCGGACGCCCTCGAAGTCGTTGGTAAAGTGGGTGCCGATGCCGAACGACGGGATGCACTTTCCTTCGGCGTAGCGCTGCACACTGATGGCGGAGTCGACATTCAGCCCGTTGCTGAACACTATCTGCTTGGTGCACGGGTCGATGTTCAGGCTGCGGTACTTGTCGACTATGCGGTCGAGTTCCTCGAAATTGTCGCCGCTGTCCACTCTCAGCCCCTTGAACATATTGGCATAGTCTTCGGAGAAGTTGAGGCTGAATATGCGCCATCCGTAGGTGTCGTAGAGGAATGTGCCGAGCGCGCCGCGGTAGGTGTTAGCCCAGGTCGCCATGGCCAGATGGTTGGCCATCTGCGGGCCGAACATTCCGGCGATGGCGCATATCAGTTCGTGGGCCATAGTCCCGATGGGCACGAGGTCATACTTCATGGCGAAGTAGACGTTGCTCGTGCCGATGAATGTCCCCGGTCCGGCGCTTGCGCCCTGACACTCCTTCATGGCCCGGATGGCGGTGTCCTGCGCGCGGAAGGAGGCGCGGCGGCGAGTGCCGAAGTCGCTGAAGGTGCATCCTGCCTCGATCAGGCGGCGCGCTTTCTCGCGCGAGTGCGTGTAGTAGCTGTCGTAGTCGAAGGTCTTGTCGCGGCCTGTCATCATGTAGTACAGTTCGGAGACGATTGCGAGTATTTTGACTTCAAACAGGATGGTGTCGCTCCAGCATCCTTCGATGCTGATGCCGAGATGTCCGCTCTCGTCCTGACTCACCGTGACGCGGCGGCGGTCGTAGCGGAATCCTTTGAGGTAGCTGTAGAACCATGCCGGGATGTAGCTGCACCGGCGGCGCATGAATGATATCTCCTCATCGGTGATGACGACGGTCTCGAGCATCGCTATCTGCCTGCGCAGTTCATCGGCGAATCCTTGCGGATAGACAGTGTTGTCGCGGTCGTTGAACTCGTATCTGACCTGAGTGCGCGGAAAGTTCTCTATCACCGCGCAGCACATCGTGAATTTGTATAGGTCGTCATCGGTGAAGTGTCGTATAATCTGTCGCATGATGGAATTCTGTTTTTTATGAATAACGTCCGTGAGTGCCGTCCGGGTTCATGACTGCGGCGCAGACCGATAAAAAAGCGGTGCGGATGCCGTCGGTGAAGATTTTTCGTTGTAATTTTGCACCGTCAAATTCTGAATACATGAAAGAGAAGAATACGATAATAATCCGCCCGTATGAATCGCCGTGCGGAGTGCTGACGCTCGGTTCGCTGGGCGACAGGCTGTGTCTGTGCGACTGGCAGACGGAGAGTCACCGCGCCCGGGTCGACCGCAGGCTGCAGCGCCTGCTCGGGGCGGAATTTGCGGCAGGAACTTCCACGGTGACGGAGGCTGCCGCAGCACAGCTCGACGACTATTTCGCCGGAGAACGCCCGGCTTTCGACGTGCCGCTGCTCTTCACCGGCACTGATTTCCAGAAGAAAGTATGGGAAGCCTTGCTCGCCATCCCCTACGGCACTACAGTGTCATACGTGGAGCTGGCCCGACGCATCGGTATGCCTTCGGCAGTGCGTGCCGTGGCCAACGCAAACGGCGCCAATTCGATGTCGATATTCGCTCCGTGCCATCGTGTCATAGGCGCCGACCGCTCGCTCACGGGCTATGGCGGCGGACTTGAAGTCAAGGAGTATCTTCTTAAACTCGAGAAGGCGATATGACGGAGACATCAGCGGCAAATGAAAGGGAGCGGACATTCTTCGCGGTGCTGTTCGCCATCAGCTTCGCGCATCTGCTCAACGACATGATGCAGTCCATCATCCCGTCGATTTATCCTGTCATCAAGGAGAAATACGGATTTACATTCGGTCAGATAGGCATCATCACGCTGGTCTTCCAGATGACGTCGTCGCTCCTGCAGCCCCTCGTAGGGCGGTATGCCGACCGTCATCCGATGCCTTTCGCGCTGTCCACGGGTATGGTGTTCACCCTCACGGGCATAATCCTGCTGTCGGTGGCCGACACCTTTGTGTTCATCATGGCTGCCGTGGGCGTCATCGGTCTGGGCTCGTCGATATTCCACCCCGAGGCATCGCGTATAGCTCAGATGGCCGGCGGACTGAAGAAGGGGCTGGCGCAGTCCATCTTCCAGGTCGGAGGCAACGGCGGCAGCGCCATAGGTCCGCTTCTGGCGGCGGTGATTGTCATCCCCTACGGGCAGTACTCCATCATGTGGTTCGCCATAGCGGCTCTCGTCGCCGGCGCTACGCTGCTGCCTGTCGGACGCTGGTACAAGGGCATGCTGCACCGCATGACGGCCGCCCGAGTGAGGGTCAATCCGGCGGTGGCCGCCCTGTCGCAGCGCCGCATACGGTGGGCCATCGTGATACTGTGCGTGCTCACATTCTCCAAGTATTTCTACATGGCGAGCATGACGAGCTACTTCACCTTCTTCCTTATCGACAAGTTCGGTGTCGACATCCAGGTGTCGCAGTACTGTCTTTTCGCGTTCATGGCCGCGGTGGCTGTCGGGACGGTTCTCGGCGGCAGCATAGGCGACCGCTACGGGCGCAAGTATGTGATATGGGGCTCGATTCTCGGAGCTGCGCCCTTCACGCTCGTGCTGCCGTACGTCGGCTTCACCCTCACGGTCATACTTGCCGTGATAATCGGTCTGGTAATATCCTCGGCCTTCTCGGCTATCCTGGTCTATGCCACCGAGCTGAAGCCCGACAAGGTTGGGATGATGGCCGGACTGTTCTTCGGGCTGAATTTCGGACTGGGCGGCATCGGGTCGGCCTTCTTCGGATGGCTTGCCGACAGGACAAGCATCGAGTTCATCTTCCGCGTGAGCACGCTTCTGCCTCTGCTGGGCATAGTCACGGCATTCCTTCCGAACATCGAGCCGGCTTCACGGCGAGCATGTAGCCGAAACCGCGCTGATTGATGATGGCTATGGCCGGGTCGTGGCGCAAGGCGCGGCGCAGTTTGTGGATGTAGCCGTGCAGGGAGTTGCGGTTGCTCGGGTCGTCGCGCTGCCACACGGCTATCATGAGGTCGGTGGCGTCGACGGTCGCGCCCGTATTGGCCACGAGATGTTCCAGGATGCGCGCCTCGAAGTGCGACAGCACGGTCTCCTTCGTGCCGAACGTGAGCGTATGTGTGGCCACGTTGAAGGTGTACTGACCGATGGCGTACACCGCGGCGGACGACGCGCGGGCGCTCTGACGGCGGAGCAGCGCCCGAATGCGGACGATTAGCTCGCGCAGTTCGAAGGGCTTCTTCAGATAGTCGCCGGCGCCTATGTCGAAGCCTTTCTCGACGTCGTCGACGGTGCTTTTCGCCGTGAGGAAAATCAGAGGGACCGCCGGTGCGAGGCGCCTGATCTGTGCGGCCATGGAGAAGCCGTCCATGCGTGGCATCATCACGTCAGCCACGACGATGTCGGCTCCGGCCGATGTGAATTTCTCCAGTCCGTCGATGCCGTCGGTGGCCGTGACCACGTCGTAGCCCTGTTCTCTGAGCGTCTCCGAGACTATCAGCGTGAGGTCGGCTTCGTCCTCGACAAGCAGTATTCTACCGTTCATCGCCGTTGAAATTTATAGTGAATACAGAGCCTTCGCCTTCTTTGCTTCTCACACCGACGGTCCAGCCCATTTTCTCCGATATGCTTTTGACGTAGTACAGTCCGATGCCGTAGCCGCGGACGTCCTGGCGGTTGCCGTGCGGCACGCGGTAGAATTTGTTGAAGAGGTACGGCAGTGCCTTCGCCGGAATCCCTATGCCGTCGTCGGCCACCGATATTCCGCGGCTGTCGCCCGTGACGGTTATGCGGACGCTGTCGCCCGAATACTTTATGGCATTGTCGATGAGGTTGTTCAGCACATTGGCAAGGTGAGTCCGGTCGGCTTCGGTGACGGCGTCGCCGGTCACGGCCACGTCGATTATTATCTTCTTGTCGCCGCGCATGCGCTGCCCGGCGGCTATCTCCTCGACGAAGGGGCGGAGCAGTACTGCCTCGCACCGCAGGCGCATGGTCCGGCGCCGCTCCATACTCATGGCAAGAATGTTCTCCACCAGCTCGCTCAGGCGCTTCAGCTGCCGGTTGGCTATCCTGAGGTATGCCTCCTTTCGCGACGGGTCGTTGGAGGTGTCGTAGTTGAGCAGCGCGTCGTTGGCCGAGTACGCGATGGCGATAGGCGTTTTCAGTTCGTGGGTCATGTTGCTGACGAAGTCGTCTTTCATCTCCTCGATGGTGCGCAGACGCGACACCGTGCGGAAGAGATACCATAGGGCCACCGTTATGATGATGACGAGGGCAACCGCCGAGACGATGATGCCCGTCATCTGTGTCAGTATATACCCCAGCGGCGACGAATAGTAGGCCACATAGCGGCCTCCGGTCATGATGTTGTAGCATATCGACACGCTGTCAAGCCGTGAGTCGCGGCGCAGCGACGGGTCGCCGGCCGTGACGCGCCCGTCAGCGGCCACGCTGATTATCGCCGCCGTATCGGTCGCTATCCCTTTGCGCGACAGTGACAGGCGGAAGAGGCTGTCGAGGTCGGCGATGTCGAGCGGATACATCGGGCCGATGGTCTGATGCGCGCCGTAGCCTATCTCGTTCACCATTATGTCGGAATAATTCGTGCCGGGCGCGAGCGGTTCCTTTCGGATTTCCGAGATGTCGCCGTTGTCGTCGGCCACCACGATGTACAGCGTGTCGCCATGGATTGACCGCGACTGCGATAACTGCTTGCCGCGGTATGGCGGCAGAGAGTCGGGCACAGGGTACTTCTTGGCGCGGTTGAGAATCTCGTCGAGGTCGGCATCGCGCAGCGACTGGGTCACGAGTTCGGTGGTCTGCCGGGCGATGCTCTTGTAGAGCTGCACGATGCAGTAGGTGTTGTACCCGAGCAGAATCACGAGTATGGCCACGATGAGAGTGCTGTATAGTCTGAAACGTTTCATGCAGGCAAAGGTACTGATAATAACTCGTATATGGTGACGGCATATTCCGGTTTTAAGATTTAATAAGCCTGTTTTTAAGACTAAATAAGGGAGCGCGTTGATGATGCCCGGCGCCCTTGTCATAATTTTGTGGCAAAATATCAAGGTAGCCATGCTCAAGCGTATATTAGTCTTCATACTGACAGTATTGCTCGCGCTGCTGGTGCACGCGCAGAGGCGCGACCCGGTCGTGGCCGATTCGGCCACGCATATGCCGCTGCCGAGCGCGTCGGTATTCGACCGCAACGGCAACGCGCTCGGCATGACCGATGCCCGCGGGCGTCTGCCGTTTCTGTGGCCCGACAGCTATCCGGTGACCGTCCGCTATCTCGGCTTCAGAGAACTGCAGCTGGCGGGCAGCCCGGCGACACCGTATTCATGGTGGAGAATATCGCCGAGCTGCCCGAACTGGTGATTGAGACACGCGACCATAAGGTGCTCCATATGCTCGCTTACGTCCGGGAGTATTCGTTGCTGACTTCGTATTCCGACTCCGTATTTATGTTCCGCGAGAAGATGGTGGACTATATGATTCCGTCGGGCAGGAAGGCGAAGTTCAAGGGCTGGCGCAGTCCGCGCATACTTTCGTGCCGGTCGTACTACCGCTTCACGAACGACGCCGGGCTCGACAGTGTGAGCGACCGGAGCCGTCATCACTTCTCGTGGTCCGATTGGATGCGCGTGGCGCCGACGGCCGGATTGCCGCCGTCGCTCATAGACGCGGACTGCGCCACAGATACGCTCTTCGGCAAGTATAGCGCCACGGAGATATGGTCGAAGAACAACAGCCGCGTGATGGTCGACGTCGACGTATTGGCCGATACGGCCAGCCGGAAGTGGGTACCCAATCTTTCGGGATTTTTCAGGGACGGCCTCGACTTCGAGCGCTTCCGCGTGCGGTTCAACTATGAGAATGTCGCCGGCGACTCGGTCGCCCCTCAGAACCTTACGGGATATTCGTTCAACATAGAGTCAAATGGCCGTGGGCATGACATGTTTCGCTTCAACCGTATCAATCAGCCAGTCTATGTCTCCACCTACGCCGAAGTGTACATCATGGACAAGGAATATATCACCGTGAAGGAGGCCCGGAAATGGGACAAACATGACTTCAGCGCTCAGCGCATCGATATATATGAGCCGCCCGAGGCCCCGGACCTCCAGCCTGCCATCCGCGACCTCGTGGCGCGGGTCGACAATCTGGACCGTGACAGTGTCCGGCTCGATTTCTCTCCCGACCAAAGGCTTGTCGGTATCCATCTGGAAGACAGCCGTAAGAACTTCGGCTTTGGCCGCCGTGTCCTGTCCATGCTCAAGCAGCTGACGGGCATCTCGCAGTACAGATTCAATAAAAGCGTCAATCAGCACTGGGACGATATGAAGGACGACCTCAGGCGGCAACGCAGGCAGAAGGACAAGGAGCGGTGAGTGTGGCGGTCGCAGCACTCACCGCTCCCAAACCATGATTTACCGCCAGACGGTGTAATAGATGACAACGGGCAGCATGGGGACTATCGCGTAGCACGACAGACGCAGCATATTGGATACGAAGCCGCTGTGTTTCGGCGCATCCTCGCCGCAGGCATCAGACTCGCCAACGATACGTTCGACGAAGTTCTCCTTCCTGAGCTTACGGATGATAAATATGCGCGATATCAGGATATTGACGATAAAAAGACCGGCGATAATCTCAAGGCGTGTCCCGACAGCAATCGGAACGACTTCCGAAATCATAAGTACGACAGTAGTCTCCAGCCATACCGGAGATACGGCATTGAAAAACGCTATCACATTATATTCGTCCGCGATATCGAACTTCTGCAAGCCACTCTTGTTGCTCCTCCTGAAAAGCGCGTATCGCGCCAGCACAAACTGCCTGTAAAGTCGCCGAAATATTTCCATTGGTAATTAATTACTCTGTTTGCTGGTGACAAAGGTAGTAAAAAATTCGGAGGCAGGACCTATCTGATAGGATTCATTTTTTTAAATTTTGCTGGTTATCAGCGACTAACGGTAAGGTAATTGCAAGAAAATATTCTGTTGTGCTTTGGTCTTTCAAGTCAATTTTTACTACACGCCTTATTATGCTCTCAAAAGTTTTAGTTATCTTTGCAATCGGAACGGTTTCGACTGTTCCATGACATTTTGATAAAAGAGGCGTTATGTCTTCTTCTTGCGTGTGAAAAGCGTCGGAAACTGTTCACTGATAGACAAGAGATGGCTTAACTGTCTCCACGTATACGCGTGGGGCTGTTATTCTCACATCTGTCTATAAAGGTATTCCTACCACCTTCACACTAAGATGTGGCATTGCAGTTCCACGCTTCGTGGTCTTTAAGGCATCTATGGTAACTGAGATGCATAGAAAACAGATATGAGAAAGTTTATACTGAGCTTAATTTGCATAGAGATTGCACTATGCGCGTATGCTCAAAAAGATGTAACGCAGTTTCTTGGAATTCCTGTAGACGGCAGTAAAGTCGAGATGGTTCAGAAACTTAAAAAGAAAGGTTTCAGATCTACTTCTTATGACAATGATTTACTTGAAGGACAGTTTAATGGCTGTGACGTATATGTAAATATCGTAACAAATGGAGATAAAGTCTGTCGCGTGATGGTATCGGATGTTAATAGGATTGATGAGCGTGCAATTCAAATTAGATTTAACAATCTATGTCGGCAGTTTGAAAAGAATCCGAAGTACATGTCATTTGGAAATGTTGAGACAATACCCGATAATGAAGATATATCGTATCAAATTAATGTAAAAAAGAAACGATATGAAGCTGTATTTTATCAACAACCAGTTGAAGCCACTGATACGGCATTGATGAGAGAAACATTCCTTCCGATAGTATTAAATAAGTA
>DLAL01000076.1 GCA_002493945.1 Porphyromonadaceae bacterium UBA7048 | reverse complement strand
TTGAGCCTGCTCAGCAAATGTGGCCGTTGCGGGCTGATTGTTAAAGAAATAGATATGATTAAGATCACATTTCCCGACAATAGTGTAAAGGAATTTGAAGCCGGCATCACGCCGCTTCAGATAGCCCAGTCCATATCGCCGCGTCTGGCCCGCGAGGTGCTCGCGGCGTCGGTCAACGATGCCGAGTGGGATCTGACCCGGCCTATCGACACGGATGCATCCGTCAAGCTCTTCAAGTGGGAAGACCCCGAAGGCAAGCACGCTTTCTGGCACAGTTCGGCCCACCTGCTGGCCGAAGCTCTTCAGGAGCTCTATCCCGGCGTGAAGTTCGGCATCGGTCCCGCCATCGAGAACGGTTTCTACTATGACATCGATCCGGGCGACAACAAGCTCACAGCCGACGACTTCGGCAAAATCGAGGCCAAGATGCTCGAGCTTGCACGCGAAGACCAGCAGATAGTGCGTGCCGACATCTCGAAAGCCGACGCTCTCAAGCTCTTCGGCGACCGCAATGAAGAGTACAAGTGCGAGCTCATCTCGGAACTCGAGGACGGCCACATCACCACATACACCCAGGGCTCATTCACCGACCTCTGCCGCGGCCCGCACATCCCGTCGACCGCGCCCATCAAGGCCGCCAAAGTCATGAGCCTCGCCGGAGCATTCTGGCGCGGCGACGAGAAGCGCAAGCAGCTCGTGCGCGTCTACGGCATCACCTTCCCCAAGAAGGCCATGCTCGACGAGTATCTGGCTCTTCTCGAAGAGGCCAAGAAGCGCGACCACCGCAAGCTGGGCAAAGAGATGGAACTCTTCGCCTTCTCGCAGCGCGTCGGCGCAGGCCTGCCCCTCTGGCTCCCGAAAGGCGCCGCACTCCGCGACCGCCTCGAGCAGTTCCTCCGCAAGATTCAGAAGCGCTACGGCTACCTGCAGGTCATCACTCCGCACATCGGCAACAAGCAGCTCTACGTCACATCGGGTCACTATGCCAAGTACGGCAAGGATTCCTTCCAGCCCATCCACACTCCCGAGGAAGGCGAGGAATACCTGCTCAAACCCATGAACTGCCCCCACCACTGCGAGATATACCGCGCACTCCCCCGCTCCTACCGCGACCTGCCCCTGCGTCTGGCCGAATTCGGCACCGTATACCGCTACGAGCAGAGCGGCGAGCTCCACGGTCTGACCCGCGTACGCGGATTCACGCAGGACGACGCCCACATCTTCTGCGCCCCCGAGCAGATCAAGGACGAGTTCCTCAAGGTGATGGACATCATCCTATACATCTTCAAGGCGCTCAAGTTCGAGAACTACGAGGCACAGATATCCCTCCGCGACCCCGAACATAAAGAAAAATACATCGGCTCTGACGAGAACTGGCACAAAGCCGAGCAGGCCATCATCGAAGCCTGTGCCGAGAAGGGCATCAACGCACGCACCGAACTCGGCGAAGCAGCCTTCTACGGTCCCAAGCTCGACTTCATGGTCCGCGACGCCATCGGCCGCCGCTGGCAGCTCGGCACCATCCAGGTGGACTACAACCTGCCCGAACGCTTCGAGCTGGAGTACACCGGCAGCGACAACGCCAAGCACCGTCCCGTGATGATACACCGCGCCCCCTTCGGCTCGATGGAGCGCTTCGTGGCCGTGCTGCTGGAGCACACCGCCGGCCGTCTGCCCCTGTGGCTCGCCCCCGAGCAGGTCAGCATCCTCCCCGTCAGCGACAAATATCTCGACTATGCCCGCAAGGTATCCGAAGAGCTCGAAGCCGCCGACATCCGCACACAGGTCGATGACCGCAACGAGACCCTCGGCCGCAAAATCCGCGACAATCAGCTCAAACGAGTGCCTTACATACTCGTCGTAGGCGAAAAAGAAGCCGAAAACGGCGAAGTTTCCGTAAGAAAAACCGGAGAAGGCGACCTTGGTTCGATGAAAATTGCTAACTTTGCACAGTTATTGACAGACGAAGTCAATAAATTAATAAACGCTTAATATTAATTAAACTGCCACCAGGCACACTGAATGGATAAAAAACCGAATTACAACCCGGCAGGACCCCGACCCAATGGCGGCGGAGCACCTCGCCCGGCAAACACCGGAGCCCAACGACCCGGCCACGTCGCCGGACCACGTCCCCAACAGCCCCGACACGACTCGCGTCAGCAGAAGCAGGCGCCCAACAACATCAACGAGCACATCCGTGCGCGTGAGGTGCGTCTCGTCGGCGACAACGTAACCCCCGGTATATACTCCATTCACGAGGCCCGGAGCATAGCCGAAGAACAGGAACTCGATCTGGTCGAAATATCGCCCAACGCAGATCCCCCTGTATGCAAGGTGCTCGACTACCAGAAGTATCTCTACCAGCAGAAGAAGAAAGCCAAGGAGATCAAGGCCAAGTCGACCAAAGTCGTAGTCAAGGAAATCCGTTTCGGACCTCAGACCGATGACCACGACTACAACTTCAAGCTCAAGCATGCCATCGGCTTCCTCCAGGAAGGCGCCAAGGTGAAAGCCTACGTATTCTTCAAGGGACGTTCGATTCTCTTCAAGGAACAGGGCGAAGTACTGCTCCTCCGCTTCGCCAACGACCTCGAGGACTACGGAAAAGTCGAGCAGATGCCCCTGCTCGAAGGCAAGCGCATGATCATCATGATCACCCCGAAAAAGAAATAATCAGCCACGTGTGGCTTACGATTATAAACTCGAATTAACTTTTAACAAACAAAACAATGCCCAAGATTAAGACTAATTCCGGTGCCAAAAAGAGGTTCGCCCTTACCGGATCAGGAAAGATCAAAAGAAAACACGCCTTCAAAAGCCATATCCTGACGAAGAAGACCAAAAAGCAGAAACGCAACCTCACCCACTCGGGTCTCGTTGCCAACGCCGATGTCAACAGCGTCAAGGCTATGCTGGGCATGAAGTGATTCATCTCCCGCAAGCGTGTTATCGAGCTTAATTCGTGATTCTATAATTTTTCATTATTAACCGAATGTACAGCCCAAAGAGCAGCCCTCAGAAGCTGACGCTGTCATTCAAAATCATTTGAAACAATGCCAAGATCAGTCAACCACGTTGCATCACGTGCCCGTCGCAAGAAAATCCTCAAACTCACACGAGGCTACTTCGGCTGCCGCCGTAATGTATGGACAGTTGCAAAGAACACCTGGGAAAAAGGTCTTACCTACGCTTACCGCGACCGCAAGGACAACAAGCGCAACTTCCGCGCCCTCTGGATTCAGCGTATCAACGCCGCAGCACGTCTGCACGACCTGAGCTACTCCAAGCTCATGGGCCTTATCCACAAGAGCGGAATCGAAATCAACCGCAAGGTCCTCGCCGACCTCGCCCTCAACAACCCCGCAGCTTTCGCTGCCGTAGTAGAGAAGGTGAAGAACGCATAAGCTACCAACGGCAAACAATGAGAAAGTTCCGCACATCGGTTGTGCGGAACTTTTTTTACCGTTCCACGAACATTTCGCGCACTCTGTACGTTCGAATATCATAACACTACTTTATGAAATGAAACTTTAATATTCATCCGTTATGAACTTTCAGGACATCTCACTATTCGGAAGCCTTACAGTGCTCTTCGCCGTCTCGGCAATCTCCGCATGTACCAAAGCTGACCAGTACACAGGTATGTGGCAGGGACAGCCCGAGCGCATCGAAGTGAACGCTTCGGACTACGCCACAGCCACCGTAAGCATTGACTTCGCGCCTGTCGACGCCAAGACTCACCGCGGCAACGTGAACATCTCGGCCGTCATCGAGGTCGAGCAGGCGGCTCAGGGTACGGAGGGAGCCGACCTGGTCTACGAAGCAGGCATAGCAGCCACGGCTTCGGCATCGGGCCACTACATCACCGAGGAGGATGACGCCGACGATATATTCATCTCCCTTGACCCGGCGTCGTACGAAGTCGACGTCGATCCCGCCGGTGTAACATTCTCGCAGAATGTGCTCACAGGGATGCAGCAGCCCGAACTTGATTCGCTGACCGCCGTGACCGCCGAACGCTGGCGTGCACTCATAGCACCGGCCATACACCGACTGTTCAGCCGCTACAACAAAATCGACGACATAGAAGTGCACCACCGTTCGGTCATGACTTTCGAAATCGGCAAGACAGACTACGTATTCAACCGCGTGGGCGTTCCCGACTGACCACGGATAGACCTGTAATCATCGAAAAATGTAATCGGACCATACATGAGAATTATGAGAAAAGCCGCCCGGCAGCAAAATGCCGGGTGGGCTTTCAACGTTTTTGACAAAGCACCTTTTGTCACCGTAAGCATGACACGTCCCGACGGCACTCCCTACGGGCTGCCTCTGTCGCTGGTCAGACGTGACGAGCGGACATTCTACTTTCACTGCGCCGCCGAAGGCGAGAAGCTCGACTGCCTGACTCACAACCCCGTGGTGAGCCTGTCGGCCGTCAGCCGGTGTTCGCCGGTATTCGAGGAAGAGAAGTGCAACTTCACCGAGCACTACAATTCGGCTGTCGCCGTAGGTACGGCGTCAATCGTGGAGTCCGCCGAAGAAAAAACCGAGGCACTTAGACTGCTGTGCCGGCGCTTCCTTCCGGACCACATGGACCGCTTCGGCGAAGCCGTAGCGCGCAGCCTTGACCGCACCACTGTGGTGAGGATAACGCTCACCGAGCCGCCCGTGGGCAAATGCAAGTCATGACCCCGATGCGGCGATGAAACCTATATCACTCTACTCTATCACAAGATAGCCGGTTCGTACGGAGCGCCCAAGATGAGACTCGTGCTCAAGGTGCAGTATGCCGACGGATCAGCCGAATACGTCCGCAGCGACGGCAGCTGGGAAGCCGCCGCGGGACCGATCACATACTCCAGCATATACGGCGGCGAAGACTATGACGCGCGTCTTGAGAAAGACGGATGGTGCTCGCCGGTGCCGGATGAACAGGGCTGGCAGCCGGCAGTCCGCGTCAGTCAGGACATCAGACTGAAGAGTCAAATCGGCACAGAGATGCGCCCTGACATGAAGCTGCCCGTCGTGAGGAAGTTCGTCAACCGGAGCAACAACACAGTGTATGACTTCGGCCAGAATTTTTCGGGTATCATCAGAGTCCGGGTCAAAGGCCCGCAGGGCAGCATGCTGAAATTCCATCCCGGCGAACTGCTGAACGCCGACAGTACGGTCAACCAGAGTGCGACGGGTCATCCATATTATTTCAAATATACTCTCAAAGGAGGCGGTGATGAAGTGTGGGAGCCTCGCTTCTCCTACTACGGCTTCAGATATGTCGAGGTAGAGACCGGCACTGACTCGGACAGTCTTCCGGAAGTGATGTCAATAGAAGGCATCCGCATGGCCGCGGCACTGCCCGTGGCCGGTACATTCAGGTGCTCGGACGGGATGTTCAACCGTGTCCATGAGCTCATCGATTGGGCCGTACGCAGCAACACCGCCAGCGTCCTCACAGACTGTCCGCACCGCGAAAAGCTCGGATGGCTCGAACAGGCGCATCTGATGCAGCCGTCGATTCAGTACCGCTACGCCACACCGCTGCTCTACGAAAAGATGATGTCAGACATGGCGGTCTCCCAGACCGAAGCCGGCGTCATACCGACGATAGCACCCGAACTCGTCCGCTTCAAAGGCGGATTCGAGGACACTCCCGAGTGGAGAAACGCCTTCATAATCTCGCCGTGGAACATCTATAAGTGGTACGGCGACCGCAGGCCGATAGAGACCTACTACCCTGCCATGAAGCGGTTCATCGACTATCTCGGAAGCCGCGCGCAGAACCACATCGTGTCCTACGGCCTCGGAGACTGGTATGACCTCGGACCCAAAGAGCCGGGCTACGCGCAGCTGACATCGAACGGCGTCACGGCCACGGCCATATACTACCACGACGTGACACTGATGAGCCGCATGGCACGGCTGCTCGGCCTCGACGACGATGCCGCGGCCTATGACCGGCTGGCAGCTGACATCCGGAAAGCATACAACGACACTTTCTACCATCCCGAAACGGCGTCGTACGACAGTGGCAGTCAGACAGCCAACGCCATAAGCCTCTACATGGGCCTGGTCGAGGATGAGAAGGCTGCCGCAGTACTCGAGTCGCTCAAAGCCGACATCCGCGGCCGCGGCTATGCACTGACGGCCGGAGATATGGGCTACCGTTACGTCCTGCAGGCGCTCCACAATGCCGGAGCCGACGACGTGATATACCGCATGAACAGCCGCTACGATGTGCCCGGCTACGGATGGCAGCTCGCTCACGGCGCCACCACCCTCACCGAGTCATGGCAGGCCTACGGATTCGTGTCGAACAACCACTTCATGCTCGGCCACCTCATGGAGTGGCTCTACGGCGGAGTGGGAGGTCTGCGACAGGCCGACAACTCCGTCGCGTTCAAGCGGCTCTACATCGACCCCTATACGTCAGGCGACATCACTGGCGCACAGACGACCTACGAATCGCCTTACGGCCGCGTCGAATGTGAGTGGAAGAATGTCGACGGACTCTTCACCATGCGCGTGCGCATCCCGGCCAACAGCAGCGCCGTCATCCGCCTGCCGGCCGCAAGCGCTTCGGACATCAGAGAGCACGGCGCACCGATCGACCGCGTGAAATGCGTGAAGTGCCTCGGCAGCTCACCGACAGGACACACGGAGCTGGAAGTAGGCTCCGGCGACTATCTGTTCACCGTCAGTCCCCGTGGCTGAAAAGCACTACGGACGCAACAAAGAATCCGGCCTGTCGGGCCGGATTCTTTCGTTTTCTGACGAAAGCGACTTATTCGACAGGCTTGAACTCGTCTTTCCCGACACCGCATATGGGGCATACCCAGTCATCGGGAAGGTCGGCAAACGCCGTACCGGGTTTGATACCATTGTCAGGATCTCCTGCTGCGGGGTCGTACACCCAGTCGCAGACTTCACATACATACTTGTCCATAGTCGAAGCAATTTAAACTGTTAATATCAAGATCAGGTTTTTGAATGATTTCGTGACAGCTATAAACCGTCGATAAAAACAACAGCCGCGAGACCTGATTTGTTCATCGTGCACAAAAAGTCATTTCTTTTGCATTTATTCAGATAATTCATAGCAGCTCCCGGCCGATACGTTCGGCCGGGAGTTTTTTCATGTCTGCCCGGCATTTAGCGATGACCGTCTGCATTTTTTTGCTACCTTTGCATCTATGAAAGCGACTGAAAAATATCAACTCATCGACCGCGTCAGGACTCTTGAAGGTCTGACCGATGACGAGCGCGCCGCGCTGCTCGAACTTCTCAACGAGTCCAAGACCTATGGCCTCGTATGGGAGAACAAAACCGAGAACGTCGAGGAGCGGCAGCGCTCCGAACTTCCGGTTCTCAAAGAGGTCAGAAGCCGAGCCGTCATCTCGGAGAATCCCGATGCGCCGAACCATATCATCATCGAGGGCGACAATCTCGATGCCCTGACGACTCTCGCATACACACACGAAGGTAAAATCGACGTCATCTACATAGACCCGCCGTACAACACCGGCAACCACGACTTCAGCTACAACGACAAATATGTCGACAGTGACGACGCGTACCGCCACTCCATGTGGCTCTCGTTCATGCAGCGCCGGCTCCGCATAGCCAAAAAGCTGCTTTCCGACAGAGGTGTCATCTTCATCTCGATAGGCGACGAGGAAGTGGCCAATCTGAAACTGCTCTGCGACGAAATGTTCCAGACCATAGCCCTGGTTCCGCGAATCGCTAAGAAAGGGTCGAACCAGGGGACGCATTTCAGACCTACTAAGGATTACGTGATAGTCTGCTGCCGAAAGATAGAGAACGTCAGTCCGTTCGTCGAGGTCAACGCATCGTCAGACTCGAAGACCTACAAATATACCGACGAGCGCACGGGGCGCCGCTACCGCAAGGGGCACTCCTTCTTCCAGGCATCGCTCGATCCGCTCAGGGGATGCCGCAATCAGCGCTACTACATGCAGGCGCCCGACGGCACGCTGGTCATACCGCCAGGCGACGCCATGCCCGACTCCGCCGAGGACGCCGCCTTCGTGGTGCCGCGGACAAGGAACGACAAGGTGTGGCGCTGGAGCTACCAGTCATATCTCCAGAAGAAGGACCGCATCATGTTCTCCAGGTCCAGCCGGTCGCCGCTGATAGACTCCGAAGGCAATCATACCGACTGGAACGTATACGAAAAGAAGTATGCCGACGAGGAAGCGCAGGAGAATACAACGCTGCCCAACGACGTCATCCCCGACTTCATCAACACTCTCGGCACCACTCTGCTGGGAGAGATGCAGATTGACTTCTCGTACAGCAAGCCTGTCGAACTCATCAAGTACCTGATACTCATCGCCCAGTTCCCCGACGACATAACGGTTCTCGATTTCTTTGCCGGATCGGGCACCACGCTTCATGCCGTGATGCAGCTCAATGCCGAGGACGGAGGACGCCGCCGCTGCATACTCTGCACCAACAATGAGAACGGCATCTGCGAAAACGTCACCTACCGCCGCAACCGCATGGTCATTCAAGGCTACACGACCGCCGGTGGAGAAGCCGTCGAAGGGCTGCACGACAACAGTCTGCGGTACTACCGCACGGAGTTCGTCGGGCGTCGCCGCACTCCGCAGAACATGCGCCGCCTCATGCTGCTGGCTTCCGACATGCTCTGCGTCAAGGAGAATCTGTACGACGAACTCGACGAATTCGCCGGCATCCCGACGGTCAGCAACGGCTTCCGCTATTTCTCGGACGGAACCCGTCAGATGCTCGTCATCTACAACGAGGAAGCCATATACGACATCGTTCCGGCCCTTGAGGAGACGGACGTCGCCGTGCCCGTAAGCGTCTACGTATTCTCGCCCGGCAACGACGCATGGAGCAGCGACTTCGAGAGCGTCCGCCACAAGATACGCCTCACTGCCCTCCCGGCGGCCATCTACAACGTGTACACACGGATTCTGCCCGATCCCGCCGACCCGGCCACGGCGAAAGAAGAAAATATGGACTCCGGCATCGAAGCCGATACTGAATAAAAACGACGACATATGAAAGACCTGGCATATCAGCGCAAAGCAGTCGGACAACTGACCGACAGCGTCATCGACCTCCTCAACGAAGGCGGAACGCGTAGAAAAGTAGTCTTCGAAGCCCCGACAGGCTCCGGCAAGACCGTCGTGGCCTGCCGCGCTTGTCGCTGTAGCTGAAGCGCTCAGGTCTGACGCCGCCAACCGCTACGGCGACGTAGCCTACATATGGTTCGCTCCGCGCAAACTCCACCTGCAGAGTTATCTGAAACTCAAGGACGTCTACGCCGACGGGCGTGAACTGGAGCCCGTGATGTTCGACGAAATAGAGCCGGCCGAAGGCATACAGCCCGGCGAAATACTGTTCGTCAACTGGGAAAGCATCAACAAGGAGAACAATCTGATGGTGCGCGACAGCGAGTCGAAAGCCTCACTCTACAAGGTCTGCCGACGCACACGGGAGCGGAGCAGACTGCCTGTCGTCGCCATTATCGACGAAGAGCATATGTTCTGGTCAGAGACTGCCGACCGCTCGGCGGCTGTTCTTAACCGTATAAATCCCGAGGTCGAAATACGCATATCCGCGACTCCCAGGACCGAATCGCCCGACGAAAAGGTGCGTATCAGCCGCGAGAAGGTCATCGCAGCCGAGATGATAAAGCGGCAGGTGGTGCTCAATCCCGACCTCTCCGGCGCAGCCGAAGACGCAAAGAGTCTCAACGAGCATCTGATGCAACTCGCGCTCGACCGCCGCGACAGACTGGCCGAAGCCTACCGAGCCCTCGGCGTGGCCGTCAATCCATTGCTGCTTATACAGCTGCCCGATGACCGGACCGAAACCATGAGCACGGAGGACAGCGCCATCGCCGAGTCTGTGAAGGACTACCTCGCCTCGCGCGGCATCACCGTAGACAACGGACGGCTTGCTGTCTGGCTTTCGGAAGAGAAGCATAACCTGAACGACCTCGAGCGCCACGACAACATGACGCAGGTCTTGCTCTTCAAGGAAGCCATCGCCTTGGGCTGGGACTGTCCGCGCGCCGCCGTGCTGCTGATATTCCGCAAACTCTCGGGAGATGAGTTCACCATTCAGACTGTCGGACGCATACTGCGCATGCCCGAGCAGCACTACTACCCCGACGAGAGCCTCAACATAGGGTATGTATACACAGACATCGCCAAGGATAAAATCAGGATAGTCACCGCCGACGCGGGCTATCTGAAGAAGGATATGATGGTGGCCGCGCGACGACCCGGGCTGAACAACATCTGTCTGAGTTCAGTGTACGCCGACCGCCCGAACGACAGCCGCAACTACTTCGGTCCGGACTTCCGCAGGATTCTCTTCGAGGAGTGCGCGCAGACATGGGGCGTCACGCCGTCGGGCAATGCTCCGGTCGACACGGCCGAACTCGCAGCAGTGCGCAGCGGCGACGACCTTCCCGAAGCCGCGCAGGACAGCGGCGACCGTATCGCCTCCAACCGCAGCTGCGTCGGGGACTTCCTGCGGCTCGACGTCCCGAATGTGAGGATTCCCGTTCCGAAAGACATTCGCTTTCAGAACGAGGTCCAGTCAATAGACGTGGTCGACCGCACAGTGAAGTTCGCCCGTACAGCCGGAGAGATTGACCGCATTTTCATAAGCGAGATTTCAAAATACGTCGGTGCGTTCGAAAGCAAGAACCACCCCGCCGACAAACTCGCCGGTTATCTGCTGGAGTGTCTTGATGACTTCTTCGGTATCAGCGATACCGGAGCCAAGAAGGCATTTCTGTACCATATCAACCGCCCGAGGTTCGACCGTCTGCTCCGGAGCGCCGTCGAGCGCTATATCAGCTACCGCAAAACTCGGCGCGATGCGGCGGACCGCACGCTGAAGGACTTCGTGTGGAGCGTTCCTGAAGAGCGGTACTACGAGGAAGATACGCACCACATCGTGCCCACAGTCAACCATGCCCTGCAGCCGTTCGCCGAGCTGCACACCGTGCGCCACCCGGAGACGGAGTTTGTCGGATTTCTGGAGAAGAACTCCGAATTCATCGACTGGTGGTACAAGAACGGCGACAAAGGCCGCCAGCATTTCGCCGTCGGCTACACTGATGCGGCAGGTATAGCCAGACCGTTCTACGTCGATTTCATCATCAGACTGAAGAACGGCGACGTCATGCTTTTCGACACCAAAAGTGCCGGCAGCGAGCCCGAAACAGCTCACCTGAAGCACAACGCGCTCATTGACTACATCGCCCGTAATCCCGTGGTGAAGGCCCCGTGCGGCCAGGACACTCACCTCCTCTGCGGCGGAGTCATCATCAAGGACGGCATGAACTGGATATGGTCGCGCCGCCACATTGCCAACACGACGGACCATCAGGGATGGTCGAGTCTCGACTTTCGGGAGTTGACGGTATAACAGAGACGAACATCGACGGAAATGGTCAATGTAAAAACCACAAGAACAAATATGAAAAGAATAATTCCGATAGCACTCGCTGCAGTACTGACACTCATCACAAGCTGCGACAACGACGAGGCGAGGTTTTCGTCATTAGAGATTCAAAATGCGCTTTTCGAAATGAAAGGCACATACCATGGCAAGATGCGTGTCTCCTATTATCATGGCGACAGAATCGACGACGAGCTCGACTGCAAAGCCGTATCAAGGGATTCGTTGACAGTCGACATGGACCTTGTGCCGATGGCCACGACTATCGGGGACGAGAACATCGCCGCGCGGCTGCGCGAAATCGGAACAGTCCCTGTCAAGTCAGGCTACGAATTTCTGCAGATGGACGACATGTACAGTTTCGTCATGCATCCCGACGATGTGACGCGCTCCGATGCCACGGGGACCGTCAGAATAGTATTCTCTCAGAATTTCGGCGGTGATGCCAACTACACCTGTCACAACGTCATGCTCAACCTGTCGCCGACAGAACTATGGGTCGACGGCGAAAAGTATGAGCCGTTCAGCCAGCTCGTATACCATTTCGAAGGTACTTACGAATAGAAGCATGCGGAACAGCAGCCCGAACGCCGTCTGACGGACTGAATATACAAGACATAACGAACTAAAAGATTTTATTGCGCGTTAAACCGTAATAAGCTCTTTGGCTTTAGATTGTAAATGTCAACCACTTTTAATCTTTCTTTAAATTATGGTAAATGAACCACCCGATGTAATACCTACCGGTATATACAGTGTATCTGAAGCTATCCGCCTGCTCGGAGTCAGCCGCGGCAAGTTTTATCGCGACTTGAAGAGAGGCGCCAGATGCGGCGGCATCGACGCCAGACCGCGACGCGACAACGGGCGCCTTCAGCTCACCGGAAGGGAAATCCTTCGGTACTGGAGAGGATAGCCCTCAGGATAAATTTTTAGCACTGACCGGCGCCTCTGACAGCCGTCGGAGAACAGCCGTATTTCTTGCGGAAAAGACGGTTGAAATACGTCACGTTCTGAAAACCGCAGATGACGGCTACCTCGGCTACTCCGCAGTCAGTATGCAGCAATTTGTCTTTGGCCCTCTCAAGGCGCAGGCTGTTGAGGTATTCGGAAAAAGTCATCCCGGCGTTATGGCGCATGAAGGTGCAGAACGCTGATTTATTCATACCGACGTGCCGGCTTATCTCATCAAGCGTTATCTGCCGGTCGTAGTTGCAGGCGCAGTAGACTCTCACATTCTCAAGGCGTTGCTCGGTACGGGTTAGCGCGCGGACTCGACCTGTGCATATACTCTCCGAGAAGTCGGATATGGCGATAAGCAACTCCATCATCAAGGGAAACCGCTGTTCCGGCGTCCGCCCGTGCATTAGCTCCAGAAGGCGACGGATGGTCTGATATTGCGCTCCCTGATAGGATACGGCATGGCCGAGCGACTCAATCCTCGCCAGCGCACCTTCTATCTCTGGAAAAAGATTCCTCATCGCGCCTGTCAGCGATGAGTCAAAGAATACCGACATATTGGCAATATTGCCCCCATCGGTGATGGCCGGGTCGAATCGCCATATGTGCGGAATATTCGGTGGCACCAATATGATTTCGCCCTGACGGAAGGGTTCGGTAAAATCACCGATTGTACGGATTCCGGCTCCACAGACCACACATGACAATTCCCACTGCGAGTGAGAGTGCATCCCTATCTGCCTTTCGGGAGGGATGCGGACATCGTCGAATATGAACGCGCATTTTTGCATACCGCAAATATAGTTCAATTATTTCAAAATTTCGGTAAATTGAGTGAAATAAATACTTGCTAACTTTGCAGTCTGAAAACAGACAAAAATATGGCATCAGAAATCATCCCCCTATCATCCAAACCGAGATTCGAGATACTTGACGGACTTCGCGGCGTAGCCGCTATGATAGTCGTAGCATTCCACCTCTTCGAGACATACTCCTCCGGTCCGAGCGACCAGATACTCAATCACGGCTACCTTGCCGTGGATTTCTTCTTTGTGCTTTCAGGCTTCGTGATAGGCTATGCATATGACGACCGATGGAACCGGATGACGACATGGGACTTCTTCAAGCGGCGTCTGATCCGCCTGCAGCCGATGGTCGTGCTTGGTTGCCTCATCGGCGCATTCTGGTTCTATTTCAGCGGTGCGCCCGAATTTGAATCCGTGATGCAGACGCCCTGGTGGAAGCTACTCCTCATCATGATACTCGGATGTATAATGTTCCCTACACCGCCGTCGATGGACATCCGCGGATGGCAGGAGATAAACTCTCTCAACGGCGCGCAATGGTCGCTTCTGTGGGAGTATGTGGCCAACATAATCTATGCCTTGTTTGTGCGCCGGTTCAGCATCGCGGTGCTTGCCGTATTCGTGTTCCTGTCGTCATTCCTTACCATCGACCTCGCCATGAATCTTGACGTCACGGGACTGCTGGCGACCCGCGAATATGCACGCTACACCGTGATAGGCGGATTCTGTCTCACTCCCGACCAGATATATATAGGCGTCTGCCGACTGTTGTATCCCTTCTTCGGCGGTCTGCTGCTCTACCGTCTCGGAAAACTACGCATCAATCTCAGACGCGGTGCCATGACCTGGTGCTCGCTGGCTGTAGTAGCGACTCTTGTCGTTCCCCACATCGGCGGAAAGACGCACGAGTGGCTGAACGGCCTCTACTGTGCCATCGTAATTCTGCTCGTTTATCCGGCCATCGTCGCCGCAGGTGCAGGCAGTCCGCTGACCGGAAAGAAGACCATAGCCGCCTGCCGGTTCCTCGGCATGATTTCATATCCGCTCTACATCACCCACTACCCCATGATATACGTGCAGATGAATTGGGCCGCCCGTCATGCCGACGCTCCCCTGGGCACACACATATGGGTGGCCGTAAGTATATTCATCGCATCGATAGCGATAGCCTACGCCAGCGTAAAGGTATATGACTTACCCGTACGGGCGTGGCTTTCCGCTAAATTCCTTCATCCAAAAACACAGTCATGAATATCGACCACATCGCAATATGGGCCAAAGACCCGGAAGCACTCAAAGAATTCTATGTCCGCTATTTCAGCGCCGTCGCAGGCGAGCGGTACTACAATCCTTCAAAGGAATTCACTTCATATTTTCTGACATTCCCCGACGAAGGAGCCAGACTGGAACTCATGAACGTTCCTGAGATAGCCGACCGCGGCATCCCGGATAAATACCGGGGCTACTGCCATATCGCTATCTCTCTTGGCGGCAAGGATAAAGTCGACGCACAGACCGAACAGATGCGTGCCGACTGCGTCGTCATCCTCGGGAATCCGCGGACCACAGGCGACGGATACTATGAGAGCATCGTCGCCGACCCCGAAGGAAATATCGTGGAACTATGCGCCTGAGGCGACAGATTCCGGACTCTCTTCCGGGAAAAGACGGAACGAGGTCCTGAATAAGAAAAAAAGTCATATCCCGTATCGCTGAATGATACAGGATATGACTAAATTTGCAGCGGATTACGGCCCCGGCATTCAGCTGCGGCAAAGAAAAAACCTCTCGCTTAAGGGCGCATCATCGTGGATGAGATACCTTCGGGACGCGAATACCTGACCGCTATACTACAGCGCTACCGTTCTTTCCTTCGCCAATTAGGCCGTACAGAACAGCGTCAGTTCAAGATGAAGTATAACGTCGATTATACGATTGGCTACATAAACTCAAGCGAGCTCAAAGTAGAGATACTCTGAAACTATCCTTGCATTTCGCGGACACAGTAATAATGCAGCCTGTAAATATGTTATAAAACATATTGTCTGTCTCACGAATATTCCGTAATTTTATGATTGTATAACAATCATAAGTTTCGAAATATAAGAAGACAAAAATAAGAATACATAACGATTTGCATTAACTTGCAATGGCCATATCTCGATTCAGTTAAACCTGGTAAATCTAACTGAAGGGTCGAAAGAACCGGTCAAAGCTTGCTCGGTGCGTCCTCCAACGAGGGCACAGGCTGCTTTTTCTAATTCTTGACCCAACAGCAATACCAGAGCCTGACCGAAGAGATGACGAAAAGAGTGTTGTATCCTCTTTTTTGATACAACCGGAAATGCCGAAGCCCGTCAGCCGGAGGCGCGAAGATACCTGAATATCATGAGAAATTACTGTGAGTATTGTGGCCATCAATCCGCCACGGTCCGGATGCCGGCATCCGGCGACTGTCCGCGACATCAACTTGATTCAAACAACGACAAACGTTCTCAGGCAAGATGAAAAAGACATCACTGTCAGACCTTCCGTTCAACGAGAACATCAACGACTTCGGAACAGAGCGGTATGTGAACGGACTGATCAAGTTCATCGAGAATTCTTCCGCACCGATCACTATCGCCTTGCAGGGCGAATGGGGCAGCGGAAAGACCTCACTGATGACCCGGCTCGAACGGGCGCTATGTTCCGCGCCCGAATCACAATTCATCGGCATAGATATAAATACGTGGGAGTACTCCATGATGTCGACGCCCGAAGCAACGGTCTATAAGATACTGGCTCAGTTAGTCCGCGAACTGACCAAAGATGACGCGGCATCGAAAAAGACTTTCAAAGGCTTTCTGCGCGGTGCGGGCAATTTCCTCTACCGGGGAGCGCGGGAGAGTCTGAAGACGATTCCGGGCGTCGGCGGTGTGCTCGCAGTCGGACTTGAAGCGGCGAATGTACCGACCCAGCTGTCCGAACATTCGGAGGACATCGAGCCGGCGTCATTATCCGATCTGAAGAAAGCCCTGTCGGAGGCCGTACAGAAATCAATCAAGGAAGCAGACAAGCGCGGAGTCATCATTTTCGTGGATGACCTTGACCGTCTGAATCCTCCGGTAGCCGTCGAGATACTTGAACTACTCAAGAATATCTTCACTCTTGACAACTGCATATTCGTCCTCGCCATCGATTATGACGTCGTCGTGAAAGGACTGAAGCCGAAATTCGGCGAACTCACCGACAAGAATGAACGCGAGTTCCGCTCATTCTTCGATAAAATCATCCAGGTGCCGTTTTCACTGCCCGTGAATAATTACCGGCCTATGGATTTCGTACTCCGTTCACTTGTGGACATAGGATACATCAACTCTCTCGACGCATCCAATCCGGAGCTTAAAGCGCTCTTTTCGACTGTCGTGGAAGCATCTGTAGGGAAGAATCCGCGGTCAATCAAGCGCCTCATAAATACGCTGTCACTGCTCGACTGCATCGCACAGTGCGGCAGCACGCAAAGTGATAAATCCGAAGATGACACGCTGGACGACAAACTGCTCAATCTCATCACTGTCTCGATACAGATATGCTATCCCAAGATATACCGTATGCTCTCGAGTGATTCGTGCTTTACATCCTGGGGACCGGAATTCGCACAGAAAATGGGAATCAAGGCGGACTATGATTCCGCCGAAAACGAATCCGGCAATCAATGGGAGCGTATTCTTGAAGCGGCATGTCTGCCCGACGCGTACCTGACGCAGCGCCTCAACGACATCGCACTGCTGCTGAATCTGGTGATTGACATCCTTAAAAAGACGAATCAGGCAGATGCGCAGCAGCTCGGCAAGAAGATGAAGGAAATCATGGATAAATCATCCGTGACAGGCATTAACGCAGAGTTCAAGGCAGAAGACCTTGACAAGAAAAGACTCATACAGCAGCTCCATAAGAACGTGATGAAGCGTCTCAACGAAAGACGCCCCGACATCGACAGATGGCAGCTCAAACGGAACACCGGAAACGGCGGCGTCTACTTCTGGATTGATGATGACACCTGCTTCGACGTGACATTCACCCCGTCGATCAACGCAAAAAAGGAGATAGCCCTGCGTCTGTGGCTTGATTTCTATATAAGCCGTCCGGACAGACTTGCCGGCAAATCGTTCGCCGAACTGATGCAGGAACCGGTCATCGCCGACAGTCTCAATAAGCTGGACTCCGTCCTCGCGCCGCTTCTGAGCAAGCGGACGTGGTACTTCAACGGCTATACCTACGAAGGCTGCGAGACTTACTTCCCGAGTTACATCGACGAGCTAAGATACCTCCATGACAAGGGATGGTTGTCCGACAGCATAACCAATAACCCCCACTTCTGGATAGACCTCAAAACGCCGTCGCAATTCGAAGAGGACAAAATCGTAGATACAATTGCCGATGTACTTATCGCCAACTACGATTTCCGCAAGGCGATGAAAGGCTTCAAGTGATAAATCTGATGCCGCAAGACGCACAGAATTAATCGGCTTGGCGAAACCCTCCCTGATTCTTACCTATATCCAGTCCGTAAAGCGGTAAGAACCAGGGAGTGGTTCATCAAGCAGTATTCTGAATGGACACGTATATTCGCCGTGACAATCTCGTCATCATCTCACCCGACGACGAGCCCGACACCCTGCGCGTGACCGACGGCGCCCTCCGCCGGACAGGCACCTTCGACGGCACGCCGTCCGTTCTCGAGCGCAAGCCACAAATTAATTGAAGATTCCAAATCGCAGTGCGTTCAGAGCTAAGCTACATGGAGTACAGATAAAAAATTTTTCATTTTCCGCCTCTGCAATCTCTATGCTTAAACACAGGTTTATTACTATGCGCCCGAAAGGCGCATAGTAATAAACCTGT
>DLAL01000083.1 GCA_002493945.1 Porphyromonadaceae bacterium UBA7048 | reverse complement strand
CAACTTTTTTCAGAACGAGACACTCGGCAGTGGCCGGGTGTTGTAAATGCGTAACACTTTAACTTCGAAAAAGATGAAACGAATCGGTATATTTTACGGATCTACGACAGGTACTACGGCCGAAGTGGCTGCGGAGATTGCCAAGAAGCTCGGCGTGGCTGACGCCGACGTCCATGATGTGGCCTCGACCGCTCCCCATGCGCTGGGCGACTACGATGTCATCCTCGCAGGCACATCCACCTGGGGCAATGGCGAGCTGCAGGAAGATTGGTATGACTTCGTCGACGGTCTCGGCGCTCTCGACCTGCGCGGCAAGACTGTGGCCGTGTTCGGCTGCGGCGACCAGACAATGAGCGAGACCTTCTGCAACGCCGTGGGCGAGCTTCGCGAGCGTTTCGCCAGAACAGGCGCCACCATGACCGGCGACTTCCCTGCCACGGAGTACAATTTCAACCACTCGCGTGCAGCCGACGGTGCCCTCATGTGCGGTCTCGTGCTCGACCAGGTGAATCATCCCGAGTACACCGACGGCCGCATCGACCGCTGGCTCAAGCAGGTCTCGGAGGCCATCGCCGGGTAGCTCCCGGTGCCCCGTAGGTTTCCCTTAATTAATCTTAAAACATGGACAGCTTCCCGACGGGGAGGGCTGTCCTTCGTGCATTTTTCGTAACTTTGTCGGATAATTGTATGATATGATATCCCGACGAATTGACGAAAAAGCCATAGCGCGGGCCAAGTCGCTCATCGACCGTGCCGAACATATCGTGACCGTGTGTCATACCGGTCCCGATGGCGATGCCATCGGCTCGTGCCTCGCGGCCATGCACGTGTTCTCTGCTCTGGGCAAGGACATACGCGTGGTCATCCCTGACCCGGCGCTTGCCAATCTGCGCACTCTCCCCGGGGCCAAAGAGATGGTCGACGCATCGAAGTTCGGCGAATTTGCCGCACGCCTTATCCGTGAGGCCGACCTCATACTCTGTCTGGACTTCAACGAACTGTCCCGTACGGGCCGTATCCAGCCCCTGCTCGAGGGCGCCAAAGCCCCCATGGTCGTCATCGACCATCATCTGAATCCTTCCATCGATGCCGCAGCAGTGATCTCGCATCCCGAGATGGCCGCCACGGCATATCTTATGTTCAGAGTCTTCTGCCGCCTCGAGCTTTTCAATTTCATCGACAAGAACGCTGCGGAGTGTCTGCTGGCAGGTATGATGACCGACACGGGCAACTTCGCCTACAACTGCTCCGACCCCGAACTGTTCGACGTCACCGCAGAGCTCGTCCGTAAGGGTGCCGACAAGGAGAAGCTCTACAACAGCCTCTTCAATACCTTCTCGGCCAATTGCCTTAAGCTCAACTCCTACGCCATGCTAAAGAAGATGGAAGTCTTCGAGGGCGAAGGCGCCGCGCTCATCACCCTCTCGCGCGACGAGCTCAACCGCTTCCACTATGTCAAGGGCGATACCGAAGGTCTGGTGAACCGTCCGCTCGCCATCCCCGGCATCGTCTACAGCTGCTTCATGCGTCAGGAGGCCGACTGCATCCGCGTGTCCATGCGCAGCCGCGGCGACTTCCCCGTCAATGAGGTCTGCAGCGAGTACTTCGGAGGCGGAGGACACCTCAACGCCGCCGGCGGCGAATTCTACGGTTCCCTTGACGAAGCCGCCGAGCGGTTCCGCTCCATCCTTCTGGAAAATAAAAAACGATATATCGATAAATAATGAAGAAATATTCCCTGATAGCAGTCTTCATGCTCGCAGTGGCCGCCCTGTGCTCATGCGACGATTCAAAGTCGTATGCCGAGCTGCTAAACGAAGAAGATATGTATGTGAACAACTATCTGGCTGACCAGAACGTCATCATGGACATCCCCGAGGACAGTGTCTTCGTTTACGGTCCGGATGCTCCCTTCTACCGCATAGACCCTGACGGCCTCCTGTATATGCGCGTCATCCGTCCCGGCACCGAAGGCAACATGGTCGAGGACAACGAGCAGATATATTTCCGCTTCACCCGCTACGCGCTCGCCGCGTATTCCGACGGCAAACTTCCCGAAGGGCAGGGCAATAATATATCCCTCAGCCCCTACTGGTTCCGCTACAACAACTACAGCATTCAGGCGTCTGTCACCTGGGGTGTAGGCGTGCAGCGTCCGCTCGCCTTCCTCCCCGTGGACTGTGAGGTCGACCTTGTGGTCAAGTCGCAGATGGGTCTGAGCGACGAGGAGTCGTACGTGCAGCCTTATCTCTTCCGTCTCACCTACGACCGCCGTCAGTAAGCCAAATCAAGAAACTACCATACTCATTTCTTTCACATTATGGCACTTATCAAATCAATATCAGGTATCCGCGGCACTATCGGCGGACCTGTCGGCGAAGGCCTTACGCCTCTTGATATCGTCAAGTTCACCGCCGCATTTGCCAAGTTCATATCCTCGACCACTACCAAGACGTCGCGCACGATAGTCGTCGGCCGCGACGCACGTCTCTCCGGTCCTATGGTCAAGGACCTCGTCATAGGCACCCTCGTGGGTGCCGGCTTCGATGTTGTCGACATCGACCTTGCCTCCACTCCGACAACCGAACTCGCCGTCACCGGCGAGAACGCATGCGGCGGCCTCATCCTCACCGCATCGCACAATCCCATACAGTGGAACGCCCTCAAGCTCCTGAACGAGCGCGGCGAATTCCTTGACGCCGCCGAAGGTGCCGAAGTGCTCCGCATCGCTGAGGCCGAAGACTTCGACTTCGCAGGCGTGCATGAACTCGGTCACGTATATACCAACACAACATATGTGCGCCGCCACATCGAGCAGGTTCTTGCCATGGACCTCGTCGATGTCGAGGCCATCCGCAAGGCCGACTTTACAGTGGCCGTTGATGCGGTCAACTCCGTAGGCGGTATCATCGTGCCCGAACTGCTTCGTGCTCTGGGCGTGCGCAACATCGTCACCCTCAACTGCGAGGCCACCGGACACTTCGCCCACACCCCCGAGCCCATCCCCGAAAACCTCACCGACATAGCCGAGACCGTGCGCCGCAGCGGTGCCGACGTAGGCTTCGTGGTCGACCCCGACGTGGACCGTCTCGCCATCATCAGCAACGGCGGCGCCTTCTTCGGCGAGGAATACACCCTCGTGGCCGTGGCCGACTACATCCTCAGCCATACCCCCGGCAACACCGTCAGCAACCTCAGCTCCTCGCGTGCTCTCCGCGACGTCACCGTGGCACGTGGCGGCAAGTACACCGCTGCTGCAGTAGGCGAGGTCAACGTCACCACAGCCATGAAAGCCTGCGGAGCCGTCATCGGCGGCGAGGGCAATGGCGGCATCATCTATCCCGCGCTCCACTACGGCCGCGACGCCATGGTCGGCATCGCCCTCTTCCTGACGCTGCTGGCCAAGTCCGGCAAGACCGTGAGCGAGCTCCGCGCAGGTTATCCCGCCTATGAGATTTACAAGACCAAGATTCAGCTCACACCCGAGATTGACGTCGACGCCATCCTCAGCGCCGTCAAGGAGAAGTATGCTTCCGAGAAGATTACCGACATCGACGGCGTCAAGATTGACTTCCCCGAATCGTGGGTACACCTGCGTAAATCCAACACCGAACCCATCATCCGCATCTACTCCGAGGCTCACACCATGGAGGAAGCCGAGCGACTGGCAGCCTCTATTAAAGATGTGATAGCTTCCATGATTTGATTCGCCGGATGAGGCGGAGTGCAAATTTATACATTTTTTCGGCTAAAACATTTGCTTTTGTCCGTAAAAAATCCGTAAATTTGCACTATCCAAAAGGAGTAACCTTGGATCAGGACATTCATTTTATAACTATAACTTATTACAACACACAACTATGGCTTACGTAATCACTGATGCATGCGTAGCTTGCGGCACCTGTCTCCCCGAATGCCCCGTGGGCGCTATTTCTGAAGGCGACATCTATCACATCGATCCCGATACCTGCATCGACTGCGGTACCTGCGCATCGGTTTGCCCCAACGACGCAATCAACCCCGGCGAATAATCTCACCGGATACGCATTAAACACGCACAAGACGGCATCCTTCATCAGCGGAGGATGCCGTTTCTTGTGTATATGGCGGACGCAGTCTATCTGCACTCAGAGTCCGGAGACACGCAGGAGGCCATAGGCGTATTCGTTACGTCATCTTGCTGTCGCAGAGATTCTTGAGAATGACAGCCTCGTTGTGGACCTCATCGCGTCCGGCGTAGACGAATGTCACTGTCGGATGCTCTTCGACAGTCCTGAGGAAAGCCGCGAACTCGGGGGATGCCTCGAGTTCGGCTTTGTACCGGCTCTGGAATTCGGCCCATCGGTCGGCCGTGTCGGCATGATACCATTCGCGCAGGCCGGTCGACGGCGCGATGTCTTTGGCCCACAGAGGGCAGTCGAGCCGCTCGTGTGTCAGGCCGCGCGGCCATAGACGGTCGACAAGTATTCTGTAGCCGTCACTCTTTTCAGGAGTGTCATATGCTCGTTTAGTTTTGATGACAGTCATAATTTATAATGTTTGTACGTCTGTAATAACAATCGCGCGGCGCCCCGTGTTGTGGATGCCGTGCTATGTCTGAACAAAAATAGTTTTATGATGTTTTTACTTCCGACGGCGCTGTCTGCCGTCCGATAAACTAAAACTACACTATGTTAGGGATATTCAGATAATAGTC
>DLAL01000015.1 GCA_002493945.1 Porphyromonadaceae bacterium UBA7048 | reverse complement strand
ACAGGTTTATTACTATGCGCCGAGGCAGGGACGGCAGCCCCTTTTCTTTCTCTCGCTATATTTATACACACACTTCGGCTGCAGCCATACATAAACTCTTGTGAAATCGCCAATGAAAAGAGTATCGTTAATGTCCCTGATTGTGTGTCCGGGACTCGTGGCCGCGCTTGCGGCGGCTTCCTGCGCCCCTCCGGCCCGGGAAGTGCCAGAACTTCCCGAAGTGAAAGAACTCCGCGACAACTGCCGCGAGTCCCCCGGTCTGGTCCACGCGGCGGTGTGGGTGTGCGCCCGGAACCTGAGCGATGTGACTGTGTTCGGTGGCAGTCTGTCTGTCGGTTGCGCCCCGGCTGTACGTAGGGTCGCAGAGAATAAGTGATGCTGTCGATGTTTTTTTCGAAAAAAAACGTATCTTTGCACATACTTAATCTAAATACACAGTAAAATGGCAATCAATCTTGTAAAGGGCCAGCGCGTCGAAATCGGCCTGTCCAGACTTGTAGTGGAGATGGGCTGGAAAGTCAATCCTAATGCGAATCCGCCCTATGACCTTGACGCTTCCACCTTCCTGCTGCGCGCCAACGGCGAGATAGGTGTCGAAGAGGACTTTGTATTCTACGGCTCATGCAAGACCATCGAGACGCCCGACGGCAAGCGTCCCGTGTCGAGCGACGGCAGTGTCCTCGGTTCGGTCGATGACCTCGGCGAGGATGACGATGACACCGGAGAAGGAAACGAGCAGATTGAGGTCGACCTCTCGAAGACTTTGCCGCTGGTCGACCAGATCATATTCACCGCGAGCATCTACTGGGAGAAGGGCACGCCGAGCGAGCGCTACAACTTCGGCCAGGTGCGCAACGCGTATATTCTCATCAAGAACGCCGTGAGCGGCGAGGAGATATGCCGCTATGACCTCGACGAGGACTTCTCGACGGAGAAAGGTGTGGAATTCGGCCGTCTGTACCGCCGCAACGGTGCGTGGAAATTCGAAGCCGTGGGCACTCCGTATGCCGAGGGGCTTGAGCCGATATGCCGCAAGTACGCCTCGCGCTTCATGTAGCCCTCCGGGACTTGCGTATCCCCCGAATAATCCGTAACTTTGCAAAAAGTTTCAAGTTCATTTCTTATGCAGGAGAAGATTGTTATCCTCGATTTCGGCTCGCAGACGACCCAGCTCATCGGGCGTCGTGTGCGTGAGCTGAATATTTACAGCGAGATTATCCCCTACAACAAGTATCCCTTCGGCCGTGAAGCCGAGGACGGTATCATCGGTGTGATTCTCTCGGGCAGTCCGCTGTCGGTGTACGACAAGGACGCCTACCGTGTCGATATCGCTAAAATCAATGAGGCAGTTCCGGTGCTGGGTATCTGCTATGGCGCCCAGCTCATGTCGTACAGCAACGGCGGCTCCGTCGAGCCTGCGCCGTCGCGTGAGTACGGCCGCGCACGCCTGACCTATATCGACCATGCCTGTCCTCTCTTCAAGGACATCGCCGAGGGCGCACAGGTGTGGATGAGTCACGGCGACACCATCACCGCCCTTCCCGAGGGCTGGCGCTGCGTGGCCTCGACTCCCGAGGTGAAGTTCGCCGCCTTCGAGGCCAATCCCCGTATGTGGGGCGTGCAGTTCCACCCCGAGGTGTTCCACAGCGAGTGCGGCATGCAGCTGCTTGAGAACTTCACCGTGGGCATCTGCGGCGCATCGCGCTCGTGGAGTGCCGAATCGTTCATCGAGACCACCGTGGCCGAACTCAAGGCTCAGCTCGGCGACGACCGTGTCATCCTCGGCCTCAGCGGCGGCGTGGACTCCTCCGTGGCAGCCGTGCTGCTCAACCGTGCCATAGGCTCGAACCTCACCTGTATCTTCGTGGACCACGGTATGCTCCGCAAGGACGAATTCGCCGAAGTGCTCCGCGACTATGAGTGCCTCGGCCTGAACGTGCGCGGCATCGACGCTTCTGACAAGTTCTTCGCTGACCTCGCAGGCGTCACAGACCCCGAGCGCAAGCGCAAGATTATCGGCGCCGACTTCATCGAGGTCTTCGACCGCGAGGCATCGAAAATTACCGACGCGCGCTGGCTCGCACAGGGCACCATCTATCCCGACTGCATCGAGTCGCTTTCCATCACCGGCACCGTCATCAAGAGCCACCACAACGTGGGCGGTCTTCCCGAACGCATGAATCTGCGTCTGTGCGAACCCCTGCGCCTCCTCTTCAAGGACGAGGTGCGTGCCGTAGGACGCGCTTTAGGCATGCCCGAACACCTCATATCGCGCCATCCCTTCCCCGGTCCCGGTCTGGCCGTGCGCATCCTCGGTGAGGTGACACGCGAGAAAGTGGCCGTCCTTCAGGAAGCCGACCACATCTTCATCAAGGGTCTCCGCGACAGCGGCCTCTACAATCAGGTATGGCAGGCAGGCGTCATCCTCCTGCCCGTGCAGAGCGTGGGCGTGATGGGCGACGAACGTACCTACGAACGTGCCGTGGCTCTCCGCGCCGTCACATCGACCGACGCCATGACGGCCGATTGGGCGCACCTCCCCTACGAATTCCTCGCCAAGGTGTCGAACGAGATTATCAACAAGGTCCGCGGCGTCAACCGCGTATGCTACGACATCTCCTCGAAGCCGCCGGCAACCATCGAGTGGGAGTAATTCTTCCCACTCGGATATACACGCATAGCAAACGCCCCGATAGCTGTCTCGGCAGCCGTCGGGGCGTTCGTTATAATGTTGGGGATATAGTGCTTATTCGGCCAGCGGATTCCATCCCTGGGCTTTCAGCGTGATCTCTCCGCCGTCGCGGGTGATGAGGGCGCTGCCGAGTTCGGGCTTGGTGATGTAGCCGATGACCTTGATACCTTCTATTTCCTTGACGCGGTCGTGGTCGGTCAGCGGCACTGTGAAGAGGAGCTCGTAGTCCTCGCCGCCGTTTAGGGCGGCCGTGACGAGGTTCATGTTCAGTTCCTCGGCCATGACTGCTGTCTGATAGTCGATGGGGATGCGGTCCTCGTACACGCGGCATCCGCAGTGGCTCTCCTTGCAGAGGTGGAGCAGTTCGGACGATAGTCCGTCGCTGACGTCAATCATCGACGTGGGCCTGATGCCCTTCTCGTGGAGCGCCTTGACGATGTCGAGCCGTGCCTCGGGCTTGAGCTGGCGCTCGACCAAATACTCCTTGCCTGCGAAGTCGGGCTGGAAGTCGGTCTGTCCGGCCGACGCTACTTTCTCGCGTTCGAGGAGCTGGAGGCCCATGTATGCCGCACCGAGGTCGCCGCTGACGCAGATGAGGTCGGTGTCGTGCGCGCCGGAGCGCTTCACGGCTGTGCCCTTCGGAGCGTCGCCGATACAGGTAATCGAGATGACGAGTCCCTGGTTCGACGCGCAGGTGTCGCCGCCGACGATGTCCACATTATAGTACTGACACGCTATGCGGATGCCGGCATAGAGCTCCTCGATGTGCTCCACGGTGAAGCGCTTCGATATGCCGAGCGACACGGTGATCTGCCGGGGTGTGCCGTTCATGGCGCATACGTCGGAGAAGTTCACCACGGCGGCTTTGTAGCCGAGGTGCTTCAGCGGCACGTATGTCAGGTCGAAGTGCACGTTCTCCAGCAGCAGGTCGGTGGTGACGAGTATGTCGCGGTCCTCGGGATAGCGGAGAATCGCGCAGTCGTCGCCGACGGCCGTGTCGGTGCTGTCGTTGACTTTCTCAAGCCCCTCGGTGAGACGGTCAATTAGTCCGAACTCACCGAGCTGGCTGATTTCTGTCTGTTTTTCTGCCATTGTCGTCTATATGTCTATAGCCTGAAAAGGGGTTACACCCGTTCTACCATAGCCTTGACGAGGGCTTCGACGGTGGGCTGTGCCAGAACGGCTGCCTGCTGCACTTCTTCGTGGGTGGGAACCTGGGTGACGTCCTTGCCTCCGAGGTCGGTGATGACCGAAAGGCCGAAGACACGCATTCCGGCGTGTGCGGCTACGATGACTTCCGGCACGGTGCTCATGCCCACGGCGTCGCCGCCGATGATGCGGAAGTACTCGTATTCGGCCGGAGTCTCGAATGTGGGACCTGTGGTGCCCACATATACGCCGTGCATCAGGCGCATGCCTTTCTCTGCGGCGATGCTGTCGGCCAGAGCCACGTACTCGTGGTCGTAAGCCTCGGTCATGGCCGGGAAGCGCGTGCCGAGTTCTTCATAGTTGCGGCCGCGGAGAGGATTCTCGGGGAAGAGGTTGATGTGGTCGGTGATGATCATCACGTCGCCGACGCGGAATTCCTTGTTCATACCGCCGGCGGCGTTCGACACGAAGAGAGTCTTCACGCCCAGGTTCTGGAACACGCGCACGGGGAATGTCACGGTCTTCATGTCGTAGCCTTCGTAGTAGTGGAAGCGGCCCTGCATGGCTATGACGGGTTTTCCGCCGAGGGTGCCGAAGATGAAGTTGCCCGAGTGGCCCTGTACGGTCGATACGGGGAAGTTGGGGATTTCGGAGTAGGGGATTGATTTTTTGTTCTCGATGTGGTCCACGAGCGAGCCGAGTCCGGTGCCGAGGATTATGGCGATCTGAGGCATTACGTCGACCTGCTGGCGCAGATAGTCGGCGGTTTGTTTGATTTTTTCGAGCATGGGTAAGACAGGTTTTATATTGGTCTGTGAATATTATTGAGGGACTGCGTGCGGCAGGATGGCCGGCACGTGTGCCCGTTTAGTTGAAACGTCCGGAGCCGGTGCCCGGTTTTGTCAGAGCGTGGCGATGTTGCGGTCTTTAAGCATTTTTTCGATTACTTCCTCGATGGGCTGCTGGGGATTGTAGCCTGAGTTGAACTCCACTTCGATGGGCAGATAGTAGGTGATGGCCTTGAGTTCGTGGGGAAAGTAGGGGTTGGCTGCCATACGCACGGCGTCTTTCTCCGTGGTGATGATGATGCGCTGGTTGCCCTTGAGCGAGCGGTAACGCTCGAGGATGTGGCTGATGTCCTTGCGCGTGTACTGGTGATGGTCAGGGAAAATGTCTACCTTCACCTTGGCACCGTAGCTTTTCAGATGCCTGACGAAGGGTCTGGGATTGCCTATGCCTGCCACGGCGAGGACAGAGTCGTCGGACGTGAGCCAGTCGAGATATGGCACGCCTGTGGCGATTTCGGGGAAGACGGGGCACAGCGGCCTGTAGGCGAAGTGGGAGAAGTAGAGGTGCTGCGAGGGGAAGAGATTGTAGTCCTTAGTCACCAGGCTGTAGTCGAGCGGTCGGAGCTGCTCGGGGCACTTGGCCACCACCACTATGTCGGCGCGGTTGATGCCGCGTGCCGGCTCGCGGAGGCGTCCGTAGGGGAGCATGGCGTCCTCGGAGAGAGGGTGGTTGTACTCGGTGATGACTATCGACACGGCCGGCTTCACGTAGCGGTGCTGGAAGGCGTCGTCGAGGATAATCAGGTCGATGCCGGGATTGAGGCGCATCAGCTCGCGTATGCCGAATACGCGGTCCTCGCAGACGGCCACGATGACCTCGCCGTTGAATTTATGGTATATCTGATACGACTCGTCGCCGATGTCGCGCGGCATCGACGTGCGTCCGGCTATGATGAAGCCCTTGGTGCTGCGTTTGTAGCCGCGGCTGAGGACTGCCACGCGGCGCGTCTTGCGGAAGGCTCCCACGAGATACTCCACGTGCGGAGTCTTGCCCGTGCCGCCTACGGCGATGTTGCCCACGGTGATGACGGGTACGTCGAACTCCACTTCGCGGAGCACTTTCCAGTCGAAGCATTTGTTGCGCAGCCACGTGATGCCCCCGTAGATTTTCGAGCAGGGCACCAGCGCTATGCGTGCAAGGAGCGAACGTCTTTTCATCGTGTCGTTTCGTGCGTATCTGAGTGTGACGTAAACCGTTATTCTATGACAAGTTCCTCCATGCGTGCCTGCATCGGATTCATCTCGCGCAGACGCTTGACGAAGTAGAGGTATTCGAGGGTCTCCTTGTCAAGAGGCGCCTCCATCTCCAGACCGCCGGATTCGCGCAGTATCTTCTCCCATACGTTCTCGTCAATCACGGGATAAGCTACAGTCTCCGACGTCTTCATGCCCAGGCGGTCAGCCATGGCCACGACAGTCTCGCGGAGAGAGCCCAGCCGGTCGACCAGACCGAGCTCTATGGCGCGGCCTCCGGTCCACACGCGGCCTTCGGCTATGGCTTTGACGGAGTCCTGGGGCATATGGCGGCCTTCGGCCACGCGCGATGTGAAGAGCTCGTAGATATTCTCCACGCTCTTCTGCATGGCGGCGTGCTGCTCGGGCGTCATGGCCTTGGTCAGGTTGATGCCGTTGGCGTTGGGATTGGTCTCGACTACGGAGAAGTTCACGCCGAGCTTGTCGGTGACGAGTCCGCTCAGGTCGGGAATCATGCCGAACACGCCGATTGAGCCCGTGAGGGTCGTGCGGTCGGCGAATATGCTGTCGGCACCGCAGCTGATGTAGTAGCCGCCGGATGCGGCGTAGTCGCCCATGGAGACGTAGAGCGGCTTGTGCTTGCTCTTGAAGTACTGAAGCGCCTCCCATATCTGCTCGGAGGCGAAGGCGCTGCCGCCGGGAGAATTGACGCGGAACACGAGACCTGCCACGTTCTTGTCGTCGGCAAGGCTTACGATATCATCCACCACGGTCATGCCCACGATGCCTTCGGAGCCCGAGTCGACGATGTCGCCTGCGGCGTAATATACAGCTATATGCTTCTTTTCCGTGCTGAAAGCGAGGCTCGACGAATTGGCGGCGAGGTAGTCTGCCGGAGTCACCAGACGCAGGTCGTCGTCGGCGCTCAGGTCGGTGAGGTCGCGCAGATGATTGTCCACCTCACGCTCGTAGAGCAGTTCGTCGGCGAGACCGGCTTCCACGAAGAACGATGCCTGACGGGTGCCGATCATCTGCGGGGCGAGAATGCGCACCGAGTCGGCCGGCATGCCGGAGTTGTCGGCGATGGTTCCGGCGATGTAGCTCCACAGCGAGTCGCAGTACTGCTGCATCTGCAGGCGTGCGGGCTCGCTCATCGACGTGAGGACGTAAGGCTCGACGGCGCTCTTGAATGTCCCGACCTTGATAATCTGCATCTTCACGCCCACCTTGTCGAGCAGTCCCTTGAAGAACGGGGTCATGCCGCCCACGCCGTGGATGTCAATCGCTCCTACGGGGTTGAGGTAGAGTTCGTCGGCGGTGGAGGCTATCAGATAGTCGCCCTGAGTGTAGGTGTCGCCATAGGCCACCACCCATTTGCCTGATGTCTTGAATGAGTCGATGGCCTGCACGAGTTCCTCGCGCGAAGCCGTGCCCATGGCCGAGCCGTCGCACTTGATGTACAGGCCCTCGATGCGGTCGTCGTCGGCAGCCCGGCGCAGCGAGCGGAGCATGTCCTCGAGAGTCATCGACTCCGAGTCGATGTTCTGAATGAGCTGGAGAAAGGGCTGCGAAGTGGCGCGCTCGGATATTTCACCGGCCAGATTGAAGTATAGAACGGACCGTTTCTCGACTTTCACGGCCGAATCGCCGGCTTTGCCTATCGAGTATCCGATCATGATCATTCCGCAGAAGAAAAGCACTGCCACGGACAGCCACAGACCTGTCATCGTGCCCAGCACCGAGATGAAAAAACGTTTAAGCATCGTTCGTCTTATATCGTTATGATAAATGTCTTGTTATAAATGATTTATACCGCACAGCCGCAGATGCCCGCTTGTCGCGTCCACGGCCGGGCTGCATATTTCCCACAAAGTTAACACTTTATTATCGTTACGGCAAATTTTTTCACATCTTTAAACCACGCGAAAACGTTACAAATTTGCATAGCCGACTATAAATTGCTAATTTTGCACAAATTTCTAAGTTTCTAAGTAAAGATGGAAAACATCAAAGTTGTAACCAAAGGAGTCTGCGGCACTGTCAGCCGTGACGCTATCGAAGCGCTTGCCCCCGAAGGCAATGCCGCATTGGAAACTCTTCTTTCCGGCAGCGGTGCCGGCAACGATTTCCTGGGTTGGGTACGTCTCCCTCTCGAAATCACCGACGAACATCTGAATGACATCAACGAGACCGCAGCACGTCTGCGCGAATGTTGCGACACCGTCGTGGCCATCGGTATCGGCGGTTCCTATCTGGGCGCCAAGGCAGTCATCGAGGCTCTCAGCGGTTCGTTCAGCGCTTATGAGCCGACCAAGACCCGCGTGCTCTTCGCCGGTCAGAACATCGGCGAGGACTATCTTGCCGAACTTCAGGCCTACCTCAAAGACAAACAATTCGGTATCATCGTAATATCCAAGTCCGGCACGACCACCGAGCCGGCCATCGCTTTCCGTATCCTCAAGGAGCAGCTCGAGGCACAGGTCGGCCATGACGAGGCCGTACGCCGTATCGTGGCTGTGACTGACGAGAAGCGCGGCGCACTCCGCACCCTCGCCACCGCCGAAGGCTACAAGACATATATCATCCCCGACAATGTAGGCGGACGTTTCTCCGTCCTCACCCCCGTGGGTCTGCTTCCTATCGCAGTGGCAGGCTTCGACATCAAGGCTCTCGTGGCAGGTGCTGCCAAGCTCGCCAAGGAGACTCTCGAAGGCCGCAACGCCGCTTCGATGGAGTATGCGCTCACCCGTAACGCCCTCTACCGCGCAGGCAAGAAGATTGAGATTCTCGTCAACTACAGCCCCAAGCTCCACTTCTTCAGCGAATGGTGGAAGCAGCTCTACGGCGAGAGCGAAGGCAAGGACAACAAGGGCATCTTCCCCGCATCGGTCGACAATACCACCGACCTCCACTCTATGGGCCAGTGGATTCAGGAAGGCGAGCGCATCATCTTCGAGACCGTGATTTCGGTTGAAAAGGTGGCTCACGAGCTCCGCATCCCTGCCGACGCCGACAACCTCGACGGCCTCAACTACATCGCCGGAAAGCGTGTCGATGAAGTGAACAAGATGGCTGAGCTCGGCACCCGTATCGCCCACATCGACGGCGGTGTGCCCAACATGCAGGTCATCATCCCCTCGATCAATCCCGAGACCCTCGGCGAACTCATCTACTTCTTCGAGGCAGCCGTAGGACTCAGCGGCTATCTGCTCGGTGTCAACCCCTTCAACCAGCCTGGTGTCGAGGCTTACAAGCGCAATATGTTCGCCCTCCTCGAGAAGCCCGGCTACGAAAAGGAAACAGAGGCTATCCGTGCAAAGCTCTGATGACCTCTCTGAAATAATCGCAGCCACAGCCGGACACCCCGGTCCAATCGGGGTGTTCGACTCGGGCTACGGCGGCCTCACGGTGCTCCGTTCTCTGATTCGCGAGCTCCCTGAGGCCGATTTCATATATCTGGGCGACAACGCGCGCGCGCCGTACGGCAACCGCTCGTTCGACCTCGTCTACCGCTTCACCCTGCAGGCCGTGCGCTATCTCTTCGCCCGCGGCTGCCAGCTCGTCATCCTGGCCTGCAACACCGCTTCGGCCAAGGCTCTGCGCAGCATCCAGCAGCGCGACCTTCCGGCGCTCGACCCTGCGCGCCGCGTGCTCGGCGTCATAAGGCCCACGGCCGAAATCATCGGCGGCATCACCCGTACGGGCTCAATCGGACTTGTCGGCACTCCCGGCACGGTGGCGTCGCGCTCCTACGACATGGAGCTGGCGAAGCTGCATCCCGGCATCCGCCTGTACTCGAAGGCTTGCCCCATGTGGGTGCCCCTTGTGGAGAATCTCGAAGCCGACGGGCCGGGCGCGGACTACTTCGTGCGCCGCGACCTTCAGGCCCTCATGGACATGGACCGCGACATCGACACCATCATCCTCGGATGCACCCACTATCCGCTGCTGCTGGACAAGATACGGCAGTACGTGCCGCCCTCGGTCACCGTCCTGCCTCAGGGCGACATCGTGGCACGCTCGCTGGCCGACTATCTGCATCGCCATCCCGAGATGGACGCGCGCATCACGCGCGGAGGCACGGTGGAGTACATCACCACAGAGCAGCCCGACAAATTCTCGCAGCTCGCCGCCGTATTCATGGGAAGTCCTGTCGAGGCTGTGCGCCACGACCTTCAGTAATCAACCGAACATATACAGACCATCATCATGCACGTTTCATATCCCACCGCAGGCACCTGTTCGAAGAACATCGAGTTTGACATCGACGCCGAAGGCCGCCTGCACAACATCCGCTTTGCCGGAGGCTGTCCCGGCAATACCACAGGCGTGAGCCGTCTGGCCGAAGGCGCCGACGCACGCACCGTCGCCTGTATGCTCCGCGGTACGGACTGCCGCGGCCGAGGCACTTCATGCCCCGACCAGCTCGCCATGGCCATCGAGCAGGCGCTTGATGCCTGATTCATCCGGCCCCGGCTCCCGGTGGGTTGCAACCCACAAGGACTAAAAGCCTGATTCATTCGTCCTCGGACTCTTGGCATTAGTCGCAGTGGGTTTGCAACCCACTGCTTCACCGTCCCGGTGTCAGCTATTGCCATCACCCCCTTGTGGGTTGCAAACCCACAGGGACTAAAAACACGGGGACTAAAAGAACTAAAAAACTCCTGTTCCTCCTGTACTCCTGTCAAAAAGAAAGGGCGGTCAGATTTCTATCAGCTCGTCGGCAGCGAAGTCGCGGATGGCCCGGGTACCTGTCACCGAGTCCCACTTCATGGGCGAGATGCCGTTGCCGGGGCGCTTCACGGTGATGTTCTCTTCCGAGAGGACCTCTCCGGCGGCTATGTCGCGCGCTGCCACGATGCTCTTGCGCGCCACCTCGATATTGGGTCGCTCGGCGCTGTCAGCCACTTTCACGCCTGAGCCCAGCGCTTCCTCAGTGCGGCGCACGGCTTCTACGAGCGTTTTCAGCTCGTCGGGCTCGAGCGACGCCTTGTGGTCGGGGCCGGGCAGAGTGCGGTCGAGGGTGAAATGCTTCTCTATCACGCGCGCTCCGCGGGCCGTGGCGGCCACGGCTATGTCGGTGCCCACGGTGTGGTCGCTGTAGCCTACAGCGGCGCATCCGAGCGTGGCCAGGGCATCCATCGCCCGCAGATTCACCGAACTGTACGGCGCCGGATACTGCGTGGTGCAGTGCAGCAGGATGATGCTGCTCCGCGGCGTGCCGGCCTGCTCAAGCACACGGACGGCAGCCTCGACCTCGTCGAGCGTGGCCATGCCTGTCGACATGATGATGCGGTCGCCGTAGGCTCCGATTTTCCGCAGGTAGGGCAGGTTGGTGATTTCGCCCGACGGTATCTTCCAGTAGTCCTGGCCGATGGCCTTGAGACAGTCCACCGACACCAGGTCGAAGGGCGTGCTCATGAATCCTATGCCCTCGCGGTCGCACAGCTCCTTCAGTTCGGCATATGCCGACAGAGGCAGGTGTATGGCCTTGCACATCTCCAGCTGGCTCTCGCCCTCGCCGGTGGTCTCTTTCTGATACTCCGCCTTGGGAGCGAACTGCGATATGACCAGCTCTGGGACGGCGGTCTGGAACTTCACATAGTCGGCGCCGGCCATGCGTGCTTCGTGCACCATGCGGCGCGCCATCTCCATATTGCCGTTGTGGTTCACTCCGGCTTCGGCTATGATTATGACGTGCTGATTGTCTGTCATGCGAAATTAAGTAACTCTTAAAAATTAGTTTATATTAAATTTAAAAGTAACTTCCGTAGATTGCTGCGAGTTACTTATCGGGATAAAATACTACATCTTCAAGATAGCGCACCGTCGTCACTCCGGGGACGGCGCTCACGCCCTTACGCGCCTGGCCGAGGAAGTCCGCTATGATGAGGCCGGGGATGTCCGCTCCGGCGTGTACGGATGCCGGGCACCCTCCTCCGAGCCGCGGATTGACTTCCATGACCATCAGCCGCCCGGTGCGGCGGTCGCGTATCAGCTGCACCGTCACGGCTCCGCGCAGGCCGGCGGCGCTTATGGCCTGCAGTGTGAGCCGACGGCACTCCATGTCGCCGAAAGTCGTAGTGCGGACCACTTCTCCGCCGCTCACTTCCTCGCGGTAGCGCGGACTGACGGCCAGCGGAGCACTGTCGGCCATGCGCACATAGCAGTCCACGGAGATTTCGTCGCGGTCGTCGATGCGCTGCTGTATGAGATAGCGCGCCGCCGGGTCGTCGCCGAGCGCGCGCAGGTCGGCCTCGCTGTCGACGCACACGATGCCTTTCGAGGCCGATCCGAAGCGCGGCTTCGCTATCAGTCCCTCGCAGGGGTCACCGGGCGTCCATGTGCGGGGCACGGCCACACCGGCCCGTCCGAATAAATCGGCGGCGGCGCACTTGTCGAACATCCTGCGGCATGCGTCGTAGCTGCTCACAGGAGCAAATACGCCGGTGCTCGAGCTGTCGTTCACGAAGGCGGCGGCCACCTCGACAGCGCGGTCGACGAAGGGGAGCATGATGTCGATGTCGCGCTCACGGCAGACCGCGTCGAGATGCGCGAATATACCGGGGTCGGACCAGCGCAGCCCGATTTCGACGGGATAGAATCCGCCCAGCGGACAGCGCCGGTCGAGTTCGTAGCCCGTTACGGTGCAGCCCAGACCGATTCTGCCGCAGGCTTCCTGCAGCATCCGGGCCATCGCCACGCGCTTGGCGCCTCCGAGGAAGAGAAAGTTCACCGACCCTCTTTCGCGGACAATACCGGCTCTGTCTGGGGCGCTCATACGTTGTAGATGTCAGGCTTGTACTTGCCGAGGTTCTCGCGGCGGCATATCCACTCGATGGTGCGTCGCAGACCTTCGTCGAAGGTCACCTGCGGACGCCAGTCCGTGAGGCTCGTTATCAGCGTGTTGTCGCCGCACAGGCGGTTCACCTCGCTCTTGCCGGGGCGTATGCGCTGCGGGTCGGTCACGCACCTGACGTCGGCGTCCATCAGACGGCATATGGTCTCGAAGGTGTCGCCCATCGACACCTCGGTGCCCGTGCAGATGTTGATCTCGCGCCCTTCGATGCCTTCGGTCTCGCCCAGAGCTATGAATCCTGCCGCGAGGTCGGTCACGAAGTTGAAGTCGCGTGTCGGCCGGAGGTCGCCCAGGCGTATCTCCTTAGCTCCGGAGGCTATCTGCGTGATTATCGTCGGGATGATGGCTCGGGCGCTCTGTCGCGGGCCGTAGGCGTTGAACGGACGGGCTATCACCACGGGAGTGTCGAAGGCGTTGAAGAAGCTCTTGGCTATGGCGTCGGCGCCGATTTTAGTGGCTGAGTAGGGCGACTGCGGCTGGCGCGGATGCTTTTCGTCGATGGGGACGTACATGGCCGTGCCGTATACCTCGCTGGTGGACGTCACCACTACGCGTCCGACACCGGCGTCGCGGGCTGCCTGACAGATATTCAGCGTGCCCTTGATGTTGGTGTCCACATAGCTGTCGGGGGCTATGTAGCTGTACGGGATGGCGATGAGCGCCGCCAGATGGAATATCATGTCGGTGCCCTCGGCGGCCACCCGGCAGAAATTTGGGTCGCGGACATCGCCGGTGATGACTGTCAGATTCTCTGACGGAGTCACGTCTTCGAGCCATCCCCAGTTGTTGAACGAATTGTACTGGGCCAGCGCCTTCACCCTGTAGCCCCTGGCAAGCAGGGCCTCGGTGAGATGCGAGCCTATGAAGCCGTCGGCACCCGTGACGAGCGCCGTGCGTTGCTGTGTCTTGTTGTCGGTCACCATGTTCGGTCGAATTTATAGATGTATTTATGTCCCTCGTCGTCGGTGCGCACGAAGTCGAAGTGCTTTCCGTCCAGTTCGGTCACTGTCACGGTCTCCTGAAGAGCCTCGAAGCCGAGCCACGAGGGAGGAGCGTACATGCCGGTACCTTCGGCGGTCACGTCGTCGTGGTGGGCGAAGTCGAAGACCATGACGTCGCCGGTCTTGCTCCACGTGGCGAATGACTCGAAGGTGTGGCTGTACTGATAGATGAGATTGAACCGCACCACATCGCTCTGGAAGCTCATGGTCGTGCCGATGACTCCGGGAGGCAGCGGCATGTCTGCGTCGTCGACGGTCATCGACTGCAGCGACCACGACCCGAAGAGCGGGCCTATGTGCCCGTTGTTCTGCGTGCACGATGATGTCGCCGCCAGGGCAGCGAGGAGGGCTGTGATATATGCAAGTCTTTTCATCACTTCACGATATTAAGTAGTCCGGTGTAGGATATGCCGACAAGCGCGCCGAAGTTGTTGCCGCGCAGCTTGCCGGCGTCGAATGCCGCCTGTGCGGTCAGACAGAGGCCCGGCAGGCTGTCGACCGGCCGCCAGCGCACGGCCACCGATGCCGATGTGTCGGACATCCGGCGTATGGCCGGGATGCGTCCCGTGCCGCCGGCTTTCTGGTAGCTGAGTCTGACGCGGTAGTCGAAGGCCGGACGGAGCGTGCCCTCTACGGCGGCGTGGAATCCGCGGGCACGGCTGTGGACGAAGGTTTGCACGCCGTCGCTGTTGTACAGCGGCGACACTACGAAGGGCGTGCCGATAGACATGCCGTAGTTGGCGTACGGACCGTAGAACACGTTGTCGTAGTAGCTGTCGCCGCCTGTGGCCGGATTGGTCATGTCGGTTCCGGGGGAGTCGCCCGGCGCCCAGTGTATGGGGCCCGACTGATTGGTGAAGTCGAAGTATTCCAGTAGCACCTTGGTCACGGCGCCCTGACGGCCGAAGTCGTACTGCAGGCCCCACAGGCCGTCCCATCCGGTGGCCTTGCCGATGCCTGAGCCGTCCTCCCACGGCCACTCGAAGTAGGCCGAGAGCGCGGAGCCGTCGCGGAAATTATATCGGGCCTTGAAGTCCCACGACCCCAGGGAGTTGCCCTTGTAGTAGTCTTCGCCGCTGCCTTCCAGGGGGAAGAACATCTCGAAGATGTCCTTGACCTTGAAGGGACGCCGCGTGTCGCTCCGCAGCTCGCCCTGATAGTAGTAGCGGCGGCGTCCGGCGAACTCTCCGGCCGTCTGCATGCCCACCGTCACCGAGAAGGGCATCGAGGGCTTGGTGCGGAAGTAGCACCGCTTGTAGGTGTACCAGTTGCCGGTCCAGAGCTCGCCGGTATAGTAGTTGAATGTCTTTTCGCGGAAGCGGCTGTCGGTGAAGCGGCCGTACATTATCTCGCCGTCGATCTGCACCCAGCCGTCGGTCAGCGGTATGTCCTGGAAGTCGACGAATCCGGCCGCCACGCCCGGTATGGGTCGCGCGTTGTTGCTTCGCGTGAGGTCGCCCGACGACAGGTCGCCGTCCACGATGAGCGAGCGGCGCTCCTTCATGCCGGCGAGCAGATAGACGCCGCGGTACTTCACCTCGCCGTAGAGCTGCTGCAGGCGTATCGGCGCCTGACGCACGCCCTGACGGCCCATCGTCATGTGTGCGGCATCGTAGCGGTCATATTCGGCGGCCGAGCCGTAGCCGGCCATGTACTCCACGCCCGCGCCCCAGCTGAAGCGCTTCTGCAGGTCGGTGCGCTTCTCGATGCGTCCGTCGTTCCATATGCCCGAGGCGCCTGTGATGCGGCCGTAGTTCCATGACCCTATCATATAGGGCGCATGGTCGCCGGTCGACGCGTTGGCTAAGAGCGACACTTCGTACTCCAGCCCGACAGGGTCGGCTGCCAGCGCCGGGCTGAGCCATGCGCCCAGCGCGAGGGCGGCTGCGGCGATTCGTTTCATATTCATTCGAGTATTATTTTGCCGAAGCACTCCGGCCGGTGGAAGTCGGGCCGGGCAGAGTCTATCGGGAAAAGCGTCTGATAGTAAGGCGTGCCGGCGCCTCCGGCACAGCTGTAGAAGTTGCCGCGGAGCACGGTGCCGGCTTCGGGCGTCACTTCGAGCAGGTCCCAGGGGACGTACATCATCACCGACCAGCGGCACTCGCCGGGGCGCTCGGCGAAGGTCTCGCGCTCGGGCAGAGAAGTGTAGACCTCGATCATGCCGAGCTGGTCGGCGGTCAGGCGCGTGCTGTTCCGGCGGTCCATACGGTGCGACGAGCTCACGGCACCTATGCAGTTGGCCTCGATGTTGAAGTACTCCTTGCCTTCCACGGGCTGGATGAAGGCCTCAACGCAGCAGTCGTCGCTCACCATCGACTGGTCCTTGTCGTGCACGGCCACGGTGGAGTGCGTGCACACGTCGAAGAGCAGATAGAGTCCCGTCGGCGTCCACGCGGCGTGGAGCTGCGTATCCTCCTTGCGCGGATACGACCTGGGCCAGTTCAGCAGACCGATGTCGGCACATGCGCCCGATGTCCGCAGGATGCCGGAGGCCGGTGTGAGATCTGTCATGTCGTCGAGCGCGTCCAGTCGGGGCAGGCGCAGTATGTTGTCTTCCATTTTTTCGGTGATTGGTTTGTCAGGATTGGAATATGTCGATCAGAGCCATCACGAGTCCTGCCACGGCCATCAGCATGAGCAGCGAACCGATGATGCGGTTGATGAGTTTGAGCGAGCGCACGTTGATGCGCCGTCCCAGCCGGTGAACGAGCGTGGTCACGCCCCACCACCACAGCACTGCGCCTCCGAGGATGGTCAGATAGGCCAGTATGTAGTGGTAGAAGAGATACTCCGGCAGTATGAAGTTGAACCGGGCGAAAAGGCCGATGATGAAGAAGAGAATCAGCGGATTGGATACTGTCAGCAGAAATCCCGTCACGAAGTCGCTCCAGTAGTTGTTGGCGTTCACGTCAGGAGCTTTCAGCGAGCGTGTGGGGTTCTTCTTTAGCAGATAGTAGGCGAAGGCGGCTATGACGAAGCTGCCCAGAATCTGTATGATAAGTTTGTGGGCGTCAAGGAAGTCGGATATGAAACTCAGACAGAAGCCCGTCAGCAGACAGTATATGAGGTCGCTCAGCGAGGCTCCCGTCCCCGTGAAGAATCCGGGCCAGCGGCCCTTGCCGAGCGTGCGCTGAATCACCAACATGCCGATCGGCCCCATAGGAGCCGAAATGAGGATGCCGATAGCGACACCACGGGGCAATATGTACAGTAATTCATCCATGCTTATCGAATTAACAAGCAAAAGTAATGAAAAATCACCGTAACGCCGCAATAGCGCATCCATTATTTTTCCTCCTTTGTAAATTTTTATGTACCTTTGCACACTGAAAAACATTTGACAGATGATAGAAAGAATCAAGGAATTACGCGCCGAGCTCGAAGCTCTTTCCGCCGCCAGTGAGCAGGAAGTAGAGGCTCTGCGTATCAAATATCTCAGTAAAAAAGGCGCTGTCAGCGCTTTGATGAATGATTTCCGCAATGTCCCCGCCGAGCAGAAGCGTGAGGTGGGGCAGGCCATCAACGAGTTGAAGAACTTCGCCACCGAGCGCATCAACGCTCTCCGCGAGGAAGCCGCCTCGCACTCGGCCGGCGCGTCGCTGCTGGACCTTACCCGTTCGGCTGCTCCCGTGCGTCTGGGCACGCGTCATCCTCTCTCGCTGGTCCGCGAGCAGATCATCGACATCTTCCGCCGCCTCGGATTCACCGTAGCAGAAGGTCCCGAGATAGAGGACGACTGGCACGTGTTCGAGTCGCTCAACTTCGCTCCTGACCATCCTGCGCGCGACATGCAGGACACCTTCTTCATCACGCGCAATCCCGACGTGCTCCTGCGCACCCACACATCGTCGGTGCAGACCCGCGTCATGACCTCGCAGAAGCCCCCCATCCGCATCATCTGCCCCGGACGCGTCTACCGCAACGAAGCCATCTCCGCACGCGCGCACTGCTTCTTCCACCAGGTGGAGGCACTGTACATCGACAAGAACGTCACCTTCGCCGACCTGCGTCAGACCCTTCTCTACTTCGCACGCGAGATGTTCGGCCCGCAGACCGACATCCGTCTCCGTCCCAGCTACTTCCCCTTCACCGAGCCGTCGGCCGAAATGGACATCAGCTGCGACCTCTGCGGAGGCAAGGGCTGCTCATTCTGCAAGGGCACGGGCTGGGTCGAGATTCTCGGCTGCGGCATGGTCGACCCCGCCGTCCTCGAGGCTTGCGGAATCGATTCTAAAGAATACTCCGGATTCGCTCTCGGCATGGGCATAGAGCGCATCACCAACCTCAAGTACCGCGTGAAGGACCTCCGTCTCTTCTCCGAGAACGACATCCGCTTCCTCGAGGAGTTCACCGCTGCCCATTAATCCGCCGGAAGTGACCCGCAAGGAACGTTACAGAGCCATCGTTGACCGCTTCAGCACCCGTATGCCTGAAGCGGCCACCGAGCTTCATTACTCCAACCCCTACGAGCTCCTCGTAGCCGTCATCCTCTCGGCGCAGTGCACCGACAAGCGCGTCAACATCATCACTCCGCCTTTCTTCGAGACCTTCCCCGACGCGCAGGCGCTGGCCGCAGCCGCTCCGGAGGAAGTGTTCGCGCTCATCCGTTCCTGCTCGTACCCGAACAACAAGACCAAGTCGCTCCTGGGCATGGCCCGGCGCCTCGTCGACGAATTCGGCGGCCGCGTCCCCGACGACATCGACGACCTCCTCTCGCTTCCCGGCGTAGGACGCAAGACTGCCAACGTCATCCTGTCGGTGGTCTACAACCGTCCGGCCATGGCCGTCGACACCCACGTGTTCCGCGTATCGGAGCGCCTCGGCCTCACCACGCGCAGCCGCTCGCCTCTGGAGACGGAGCGCACACTCACCGCCAACATTCCCGAGGACCGCATCGCTACGGCCCACCACTGGCTCATCCTCCACGGACGCTACGTCTGCAAGGCCCGGCGCCCCGACTGCGGCGCATGCTTCCTCACCGATCTGTGCCGATACTACGCGCGCACCAATCCCGGCACCACATCTGACGCCTCTCAGCATGATAACGACGATGTCTGACGAAAACCTCTTCATATTCATCATCGAGGTCCTCGGCACCATAGCCTTCGCCATATCAGGCATCAGGCTTGCGGCCGCCAAGAACTTTGACTGGTTCGGCGCTTACGTCGTCGGACTCGTCACGGCCATCGGAGGCGGCACGCTCCGCGACGTTCTCCTGGGCATCCCCGTATTCTGGATGCAGACCTGGATGTATCTGGCCGTCACCTTCCTCTCGCTGGTCACCGTCATCGTCTTCCGCAAGGCTCTTGTCAAAGGCATGCGCACGGTATTCTTTTTCGACGCCATCGGTCTGGCGCTCTTCGTCGTCGTAGGCATAGAGAAGAGCTTCGCCGCCGACTTCCCGGCGTGGGTGGCCATAGCGATGGGACTCATCACCGGCTCCTTCGGCGGCATCACGCGCGACATCCTCATCAACGAGATTCCTCTCTTCTTCCGCAAGGACATCTACGCCACGGCGTGCCTCGCCGGAGGTCTCGCCTACTGGCTGCTGATGAATATCCCCGGACTCTCTCCGCTGGTGCCGCAGCTGGGATGTGCCGTCACAGTCATCGGACTACGCATAGCCGCGGTCCACTTCAACTGGTCTCTTCCCATCCTGAAGATTGACCCGAAAGACCTGCCTGAAAAATGAACGAAAACAACACCGCCGACAATAACTCCTCTTCCGAACGCTTCGACCGCTTCGTCCAGTTCATAAAATACTGCATCGTGGGCGTCCTCAACACCCTCGTATGCTTCGGCGTCATATATCTCTGCAAATCCTTCTTCGGACTCAACCTGTACCTGAGCAACGCCCTGGGCTACATCGCCGGCGTCATCAACTCCTTCCTGTGCAACAAGTCGTGGGTATTCAAGTCTAAGGGCAGCTACCGCCGCGAGGCCGTCAAATTCCTCGTCGGCTTCGGCGTGTGCTACCTCCTGCAGTTCATCGTCGTGTGGATGCTCACCGAGAGCGACTTCGGCAAGATTGACTTCCGCGTCTACAGCGTGGTCATCTCCGGCTACGGCATCGCAACCATCCTCGGCAACGTGGTCTACACCCTGGCCAACTTCGTCTATAACCGCCTGGTGACTTTCAGGGGGTGAAGACAGTATAAAAGAGAGCCTCCGGTAGCTCCTGTCCGACGAGTCTGACAGGTCTGACAAGTCCGACAAGTCCGACTTTCCTCTCACCCTTCGTCGAGCCAGCCTTCGGCTTCGGGGTCGGCCTCGGGCTTGCGGCCAGGCTTAAGCCACTTGCCCGAGAGCATGCGCCAGATGAAGATGAGGCCGCGGAACACCAGCTCGGCGCACATCGCTATCCACACGCCGCGCAGGCCCATCGCCGGGGCCATCAGCGCCGCCAGAGGGATGCGGACGAGCCATATGCTGCCGAAATTCATCGCCGCGGGTATCAGCGTGTCGCCTACGCCCACGAAGGCGCCGTAGGCCACTATCGAGGCCGCATACATAGGCTCGGCGAAGGCTTCGATGCGCAGCACCTCGGCCCCGAGGTCAGCGATGGCGTCGACGGGAGTCATCACCGACATCATGGCGTCGGCACCGAAGTACATCACCAGCGCCATCAGCGACATGATGCCTATGCCCAGGCAGGTGGTGAGATAGCAGAACCGCTTCACAAGGGACGTGCGGCCTGCGCCGTAGCTCTGTCCGCACAGCGTCGTGGCCGCCTCGCCGATGCCGAATCCGGGCATGTAGCACAGACTCTCGGCCGTCACGGCGAAGGCGTTGGCGGCGATGGCCACAACTCCTAAGGGAGCCACAATCAGCGTGATGGTGATCTGCGCGCCGCAGAATATGACGTGCTCCGCCGTCATCGGCACGGCTATGCGCCCGGCCTTGGCCAGGATGCCGCGCGTCGGCCTGTACGACTTCCGCGCCTCGGCGCCGCGCAGCTGCAGGTCAGGCTGGCGCCGGATCAGATACCACATCATGACTCCGGCCACGATGCACTCCGCCGCCACTGTCCCCAGGGCCGCACCGCGCACGCCCAGTCCGGCGCCCGGCACGTCGAGGTGCCACGGGCCGATGTCGAGCGAATGGCCCGGAAAAATCAGGAACCAGTTGAAGAGCACGTCGAGCACGCACATGCCCACGTTCAGCAGCCCCGGTATCTTCATGTTGCCGGCGCTGCGGAGCATGCCGCCGGCGAGGTAGTTCATCGTCAGAACAGGGAGGGCCGACACGAATATCAGGAAGTAGTCCGATGCCGCCCCGCATATGTCCTCGGTGCCGCCCAGCCAGCGGGGCAGGGCGCCGGAGATGGCTATGCCTATGAGGGCTATGACGGTGCCGGCTATGGCGCATGCCGCTATGCCCTGGCGGAGCACCGTCCGCGCCCCTGTGGTGTCCTTTGCGCCGAGGCGGTGGGCCACCTGGACTGAGAAGCCCATGGTGATGGTGGAGCACACGCCCCAGAACATCCACAGACTGCTGTTCATCAGTCCGACCGAGGCCGACTGGCCGGCGCCGAGGCGTCCTACCATCGACGCGTCGATGTACTGCATCAGTATCGTCGACAGCTGGGCCATGATGGCAGGTGCCGACAGTTTGGCTGTCAGCACCAGTTGCCGGCGGAGACTCAGTTCCGCTCCGTCCTGTATCAGTTTTATGTCGTTCATTCGATGTGGCAGGCCGTCGCCGTCATCACCGCTTCTGGAAGAATCCGCACACGCGGTCGAAGAGGCTCGGCTCCTCCATCCGCACGTTCACGCTCACTTTGGCCGAATTGCGGTTGAGGAACACCACCGACGAGTGCATCACTATACCCACCCATTCCTCAAAAGGGACTATCGCGTGGATGCGCTCCAGCGGCAGCTTGTGGAATGGCGATTCGGGAGCTATGCTGCCTATCACCAGCGAGTCCACCGGCCCTTCCATATCGACGCTGATATTGTGGTGCTGGCCCGCGGCATCGAAGAGGAGGGCCATGTCGAGGCAGTCGGGGCTCTCGGGCAGACTGCGGTACTTGCGATATAGAGTCTGAATAACTTTCCGTGTAATCATATAGCAGATAGCAAAAGCGTTGTTTTCGTTGTTTTGAGATTATAACGGATTGTCGTTGCACTGTCAGTTGCTCCGTTATGACTTTATAACCCTCCGAAACGGATAATGTTGACGATTTTTCTTAAATTTTTAATACTTTTACGTTTGTAACACAGCTGTAACAATTATGTGACATTACTGTATTTAGACTCCTCAAATTTCGGTAAAAAATCCGACATACGCAACCTTTCGGCGCAGTGCTTGTTTCTATACACAGACAAGTATATGGACTAACTGCAAACACTTCTACTATTATGGCACTTATCAAAGGCGCACAGACGCGCGAAATCGAAGAACTTCAGCAAGTTGAGAACAGCATCCGCCGGCACCGCCGCTGCGAACGCGTGCACCACATCATCATCGCCGCCCTGGGCGCACTCCTTGTGGCGTCGGTACTGACCGGCCACCTCCGCTGCCGCAAGTGAGGGCTCGGCGGCATGGCTGCGGGACATGAAACAAAAGCGGAAGACCACAGACGGCCTTCCGCTTCTGTTTCGGGTTATTCTTATTTAGCTTTCTTTACTGTCCGGATATACATCGCATCGCTGTTGACGCCGGACGCGTCGGGTGCTCCGTTGTTTTCGAACCCTTCGAAGCCCATGGTAAAGTAGTTGAAGTCGAACGACGAAGAGGTTTTCGGGTCGTTGTATGTGACTTTCCTTTTACCCGAGCCAGTTCCGACTTCCACTTCTATTTTACCAATCTCTTGCCATCTGCGGCACCAATAAAGAGCTCCGGGACGCCTGAAGAGGTCCCAGAACAGCGGCACGTTGTCAAGGGTGGTACCGAGGTCGTAGTAGTATGAGCGGGAGGCATACCTGAGCGTGCCTTTGATATCCTTGGGATTGGGCCACCAGCTTAAGTTTGAAAGGCTTTTGCGTCGGCCGTGACCGGTAGAGCCTACGGGCAGGAAAATCTGTCTGTAGTTCATATCTTTGTTGTATATGATGATGCCTCGCATACCTTTTGGCGACGAAATGCCGTCGGCGCGGGTATATCCGTGAGCCATGGAGGGCGATGCCTGTACAGCTTCCGCTCCGTCGGCATAAACCACGCCATAAGCCTTGCCTATCGGCCATAAGAGAGCCTGCGCCTGGTCGTCGGGCGATGCCAGGTCGTAGAAGTCAAGGATATCGGCAATCTCGCTGTCGCCGCCTATGGTCCAGTTGCTTGAAAGTGCCGTATTGCTCACATCAGTGTCGTCCCACTTCATATTCGACACTGTTTCCGCGTCTCCTTCTTTGATTACGCTGAAGTATCCGGTCGACGGATCGCTGCCTGAGAATGGTATGGTAGCTCCGTAGAACGGGTAGTTGGGAATAGCAGGAACCGGATAGGTCGTATTGTTGCTTTCAAGAATGGCAGTGTAGCTTGCCCGGCGGAAGAACGACCCGGCCTCGAGGGGCGAATTGGTCAGTTCGGGCTCGTGATTGCTCTTGAAACGGTAAACGTTGAATGACGACCACAGTGTGCCGTTTCCTTTCAGGTCGACGTCGCCATAACCGTTGCGGCAGTATATGTCGTGCTCGCAGCTGTAGTTGTGATAGCGCACACGCACGATGGCCGAGCCCACCTGGCCGTTGAAGTTGATCATGAAGTCGACCGGACAGTTCGAGGCGCCCTGAATTTTCTTCATATTCATCATCGGCATATTGTCGTCGCTGCCTTCGGAAGTGGTGCTCAGCGTGATGATAGGATCACCGATTACTTCTGCCGACCATTTGCCTTTGGACTTGAATGCTTCGTAGTCCTTGAGGCCATTGATATCCTTGCGGTGCATCAGTGTGGCGTGGAACGGTTCGGCGCTGCCGGCGCGGCGCCATACGCCCTTGGGGTTCTCGATGCGGCGCACCTGAACGTAGTGCACGTACTTGTGGAACCACTTCGAGTTGCCGGACTTGTCCTTCAGCTTTATGGAATAGCGCACGAGTTCGCGCCGGGGCTGTGACGGATAAGGATTGTTGCCCGTGAAGCCGGTACTGGTAATCAGCTCCTTGGCGCGCGTATATACGGGAATATTGAATATGTAGGCGTTGATACGGCCCTCGCTGTCTTTCTGGGGAGTCACCCTGTACGTGCCGGTCTCGGCGCCGTATACGTCGAAGTCTTTCTGGATGCCTTCGGGACCTCCGATTTCATATTTGGCGTAGCCTGATTTCTGATTGTCAAAGTACGTGTAGTTGTATCTTGTGTCGCGGCCTCCACCGTGGTTCGACGGGGCATTGGGATAATCCGGGTCGAATATTCGTATCGCCTTGACCTTGCGCAGGGTCAGGAATCCGTGCCACGGCCCGTTCTTGAGGTTCGTACCGTTGAATTTGTGGTAAATCGGTGCTCCCTGATTGTCCTTGACTATGCCTCCGGCGTCCATTGTGGGAGGAAAGTCCTCTGACGATCCGTCGCCCCACGGCTCCCAGTAAGTCTGCTCCTGATATTCGGAGGGGAGAGCCGGAGCCGGATGTCCGGAAGGCAGATTCTCTGTTCCGATGATAGTGGCATAGAGGTACGGATCTGACTCGTCAACCTCTCCCACAATTTTCATGGTGCTGGTCATCAGCTTGTTGTAGAGGTACGACACATACTGGGGCGTCGGGGCGTAGATGCCCGGCTCCTCCTGATAGGATATGTGCCAGTCGACTTCGTTGCCGTAGCCCTTGAACTTCATGGTGAGCTTGTAGTGCGTGTTGCGGTCTACGTTGTAGTCGTGCTTGGCGTCGTTGCCGAGCATGAAGCGGTAGGTGATAGGGCCTGTGCCGACGTAGGCCGTGGAGCCGGATATGACGTTAGAGCATCGGTAGATGGCCTTCACCTCTACCCATGTGCCGTAGGCTTTGCTGTCCTTCCAGCCCGAAGTCTCGAGGTTGTCGTCGCCTTCCGTCCAGGCCGGATAGTCAATGATGCCGTCGCCGTCAGCGTCCTGCGCCTTGTCCTTGCCTTCTCCCTGCCGGTTCTCGTAGAAGAATACCGATCTCTTCGCATGGCCGTGACGCTCGTCGCGCGTCACCGTGTCGGCTGCCGCCTCCGTATTGCCGAAGTAGGGATGGATGTTGCATACGTGCAAGTATGCGTCCTTGTCGTCGCGCATCGGATCGAAGGTCGCCGGGATGGTCTGATAGCGGATTGAGCCGCCGTCGGCGATGACGCCGTTTTCGGCTGTATAGCGCTGGGAGGCAGGCAGCATCTTGCCTTCTTCGAGCGAGTTCAGGTCGCGTCCCGGTGTATTGCTGCCGTATAGGGAGCACTTTTTGGCCACGTCGTGCACGATGACGTCGGTGATGTATATCTCGACGTCGTCGAAGAGGTCCGAGCCGTCGAACGACACTGTCAGCTTCGAGGCCAGGCGGCGCAGCCAGCAGTGCATCGAAGCACCGTTGGCGCGGAGGCCGATGGTGTGGTCGTCGGTGGCATAGCGGTCAGGCTCGATGCTGAATATGCCGCTCATCTCGTCGTTGTCCGAGAGAGTCACCTTGCCGCCTTTCTCCCACGTGCGCTCTATGGCTCTGAGCTTCTCGCGCGTGGAGATGTCGTAGTCCTCGAGTCCGGGGATATTGGCCACGCCGTAGGCGTAGTAGTAGCCGGCTGGGAGGAAGAGCTTGTATGTCAGGCGCCCTGTGCTCGAGTCCTGAAGGCCGGATTCCTCGGGCAGACGGTTGTCGTCGAGCTCGTATCTGATGCCTTCGAAGCGCACTTCATCGGCAGCACCGGAGGGGCACCATTTGTCGTTCTCGAATATTTTGACGCACTTGTATGTCTTGCCGTCGGCGAAAGTCTTTCCTTCAGGAGTATAGAGCACCATATAGAAGCAGCTGATGGCGTCCATGATATTGCCGTCGGCCACGTCGTCGGCGCCGGAGCGCGACATGATGTCCACTTCGTCCACGAGGTCGAATTCGACGGACACGTCTACGGCTGTCTCGCCTTCGCCGAGTTCGCCCACGCCGGGTCGGAAATCGTCGACGCATCCTGCAGCTCCGGCCAGTGCGGCCGCCGCGAGCAGATATGAAGCTATATGTCGTATCATCGTTTTCATCAGAAAGGATATTCTATTTCGTTGGCGTCTGCTTTATCTGAATCGTACCACTTGCGTGTGGTCAGGTCATACCATCCGTAGGTCTCGGTGGCGTCGATGCTGATGTAAGGTATGCGGTTCGCCACGGCGTTCTTGCGCCCGAAGGGATTCTGTATGCGTGTGGTCCGGTCGTTGGCGTACAGCCAGCTGTTCTCCTGGTCGTGGATGTAGTACGATATGCGCGTCTCGGCGTCGATGACCATCAGCATGTCCGGGTCATCGCTGAGCGCGTTCTCGTTCGGCGGAAGTATCCTGGTCTGCTTGTCGGCCGCATAGTACACGCCTGCGGTTCCGTCATAGTAGCACAGGAAGAGGTTGTTGCGGTCGCGCAGGATGCTCCAGCCTGTCAGAGGGTCAGTCGTCTGGAAGTACGGATTGGCCACCTCATTCATTCTCTCGTCGTAGAACTTGCCGGTATTGCGGTCGTAGTAGAAGATGCCCATATCGGTCTCCATCTCCACGAGTTCCATTTTGTTGCCGAGTCCGAATATCGGGCTGAGGAGCACTTCGGAGTAGGGCACCACCTGCACCGTGACGGCGTTCTTGCGGACGGTGAAGCGATACCAGTAGTTGCGCATGATGTCGAAGACATTTCCGCCGTGTGAGTAGTCCTTGAACTCGACCACGTCGTCAGCGTTCATGTACTTGAAGCGGAGAAGGAGCCTGGCCCGGCGCGAGGCAGTCTCGCGGAGGTTGTCGAACTCGGGCACGTAGAGCACCCAGCGGTCGGTGCCGGCCTTGATGAAGGGTCGGGGGGTGATGTAGTCGGCAGTGGCGTTGGGAGTGGATTCTCCGGGGATTACGGACGGCTTGCCGGTGTAGTCCTTGTCATAGTCGCCGTGCACGTACTGGTCCTGAGCGTACACTCCCAGGGGAGCGTTGAAGCCCGATTTATTGTAGTTCTGCAGGCGCACCGACTCCAGCTCGAGGCCGTCGGCGGCGCATATCACCTCGATTTTGGCCAGGGCGCGCAGGAGGTTGATCTGTCCGAGGTCCACGCGGTTGGTCGTCGAGGGTGTGAGGGTCATGAGGTTGGTCACGCCGTAGAGCGGAATGATGTTGGCTGCCGAGAGGTCCTGGCCTTCGGGGAGGACTGTGTCGTAAGAGTATATCTGCGAGCATACGTCGTCGATGGTGGTGACTCCGGCCGTCAGGGATGTCTCGTAGTCGTATGTGCGCCAGTTGGCCAGCGCCACGACTTTCAGCTCCTTGCCGTCAATCAGGTTTTTGGCCACATTTCCGGCCACGTAGTAGCGCTTCGATGTCGGTGTCTGGGAGAGCGGCTCGATGGTGGTGACGTCGAAGGTGCCGGTGTATCGGTTGTCCTTGTCAAAGAAGAGGAAGCGGAAGTCTCCGCCGTCGATGTCAATGTAGTTTTCGTAGCCTGCTCCCGGATCATAGCCGCCGTCGGGCTCCGAAGGTGCCCTGCCCGCCGACTCGCTGACGCCACCGCTGCTGAGAGTGATGACGAAGCCCGCATCGACCTCCGTGCGCGAGTCTGCGCCGCCGTCCCCCTCGGGAGCGTCGCCGCTGTCGCTGCACGATGCCGGAGCCACAGCGCAGACCGCGGCAAGCATCAGGGCCTGCAGCGTCTTGAGCGGTGACATGTGCGGTGTATGTATCTTTTTGAAGAGCATAGGAACTTTTCTTTCAGTCGTTTCTTAATCGGTGTGATCGGTTGGGAATTAAGTAACAGGTGGGGTGCGTAAGAAGGCCGCAAGGGCTGTGGTATGATTGCAGAAGATGCGTGGCGGAGTCCTCGTCAGAGGTCCGTGTTCTGTACCACGACTGACCATGACAGTACGTTGATGGTGGCGTACATCCAGTGGTCGCGCTCGTCGAGGAAGAAGGTGATGTCGTACTTGTCCTGACGGTCGAGGTACTCCTGGTCGGTCATGTGGCTGTAGTGCGTGGTCTTCATCATCAGGGCATAGTCTATCAGTGGTATGTCGATGATAGGGTCTGCCTTGTCTTTGTGGTACACTTTCACGCGTGTGTTCTGACCTTTGACCAGACGGCTCACAGTGTGCTCCGCCAGGCAGGCCGACAGCGTGGTGATGGGGTCCGCGCGTACGGCCGGTGCTGCTGAGGGAACTCCCGCAGTGCCCTGGCTCACGTGGTGCGCGTAGTATGTTATCGCTTCGTCATCCAGGATAGAGTTGTCCCAGTTGAGATAGCCGTTGTTGTCCGTTATGGTGAACGTGTAGTCCGATGCGTCGACTGTCTTGCCTGAGAGGTGCTGCAGGAGGATATTCACGTCGTTGGTGTCTTTGACGAGGGGCACGTCTATGATGTGCACTCCTTCTTCGTCGGGAAGATTGACGGTGGCGTATGAGCCGTCGTCATTGCGGATGGCGCCGTGATAGAGCCGCTTGATGTCGTCGCGGACAGTCGCGCCGCCGGTCTCGGCGTTTCGGCCGAGGGTGCATGTCAGGTGTGTGTGATGGGTAGCGTCGACGGGGACGGTGAAGTGCTGTCCTACACCTTCGCCGCACCAGGCCATCACCTGATAATCGCCGGGGGCTACGTCGATGTCCATCAGATAACCGTCTTCTTTGAGGCGGTCACCGCTTTCGCTGCGCTGCCATACGATGTTCCCCGTCGAGGGGTCGATCAGATAGAGCGTCACTGCATTTACTTCATTAGGGAACGCGTCGGCGTAGTGCAGGTTCATGTCGAAGCGGAACCGCGCCTTGAAGTAAGGGTCGCAGTCGCCTTCATAGTCAAAGAGGAAACTGTCGTCACAGCCCGTAGAGGCTGCTGCGACGGCGGCTACCACTGTGAGTGCGGCAATACGGCGGGCCAGTGCCCTGAATGTCTGAAGTATCATACTGTTTATTTTGCGCGTGGGTTGGATGAGCGAGAGAGTGAGAGAGAGAAGAAGAGGGGGAGCGCCCGTGGCACGGACGCCGGGGCGCTCCCCGGTTCATTTAGAGGATTATCAGATTAGAGGTCTACGCTCTGCTGAACGATCTTCCAGGAGAGGATGTTGATGTCAGCGCCGAGAGCGAAGTGGTCGGGGTCGGGAGTTACGGGAACGATGTCCTTGCCGGGGTTGAAGATGCCCTTGCCGAGACCCTTCACGCTGTTGATGGCGAGCTGATACCAGTGGTTGCGGACTACGCCGTAAACACCTTCGGTTTCGCTGGCTACGATGCCGGAATTTGTGCCGTCAGGTTTCGGACCGAGGAGGTGCTCAACGGGGATGCTGTAGAACATCATACCGTCCTTGAAGCCGTCGATGCTGAATTCGCCGCTGAGTGCAGCAAGTTCGGTGTTGGCGTATGCGACAGCTTCTTCGATGGTGAGAGCCTCGTAGATGTTTTTGTTATTCGTGTCTTTGCCGATAACCTTGTAGAAAGTAGTAACGTCAGTCCCATCAACAGTGAGATTGAGTCCGACTACGGTTACGTCGGCAGCGCCGTTTTTCTCGGCCGTATCTTCAGCCATTGCGAAGGTATAGGCTTCGAAAGGTACACCGGTATATACTTTGTCCATAAGAGCCTCGCCGTTGCTGCCGGTTCCGCCGGTAGGCACTTCTTTCATGGAGTAGAGCTCGTAGCCGTTGGCCTGTGCGCGCTGCATCGAAACCTTGTAGAACTCGTCGAAGGTGTAGTAAGTACCGCGGTATTCTACGAGTTCATAGGGGGTGCCGTCTGTCGTCTGGAGCTGTGCAACGATGATGAAGTGCGGTGTGCGCTCGTTGACGAGGTTTGTGCCATTGTAGAGGTTTGCGAGGGCAGTGGTTGTCTCGTAACCGTAGATAGGAGTGATTTTGCCTGCATTGGTCGACTGAGCTACTGCATCATTGTAGGTGGTGTGCTGGAGCATGGCTGATTCAAGAGCCTTGCCGTACTCTACCGACTTGCCCCAGTGGCTGCGGAACTGGCCGGGCATGTTCCAGTCAGTCCAAAGGCTGGATGAAGCATAGCTGTCGAGATTCTTCGAGAGGTAGCTTTCGGTTTCCTGACCGGAGATGCCGAAGCCCTTGAATACAATCTGAAGTTCAACGCCGCCGTTGTTGTTCTCTTCACCGCCGACAGTTACCTTTACGGGGTAGGTGTAGTCTGCGCTGAGACCGGTCAGCTCGAACTTGGCTGCAAGACGCTCTACGTATACATCTACCATAGTGGCTGTCGTTGCGTCAGCGATTTCCTTGGTGAAGTCGGAGGTTTTCAGCTTGGTTGCGTAGTAGTGGACGTTGTCGTAACGCTCCTGATCTGCTGCGTCAAGGAAGCTGGTTGTCGACATGATGAAGTTATTGCCGTTAAGGATATCCTGAGTCAGCTGACGGGTAGCGTCCATCGACAGAGCTTCAGTTCTCACTTTGGTTGCAAGGTCAACGGGTGCGTTGAGCACAGTGATCATGTACTTGGGAAGGTTCTCTTCGTCAAGACCACGGAGCACGAGCTTGTTCTTGCCCATCCACTCGATGTTCTCGGCGTCGCCGTCGGTGAAGTTGTACACCTCATTGGTGTTGGCTACGAATACACCTTTTTCGTCGAAGAAGAAGAAGTCGGCGCGAGTTACAGTGTGCTCATCGGTGTTGCCCCATACGAGGTCGTCTTCCTGGAACGGAGCATCGTCTTCAGTCTGAATGGCACGGCTGCGCGAGTTGGCATCCTTGATGTTGATGGAGAGGTACATGGTGGTACCTTCGCCATTTCCCTGATCGGGATTGACGGGCTTTACGTCGTCGCTCGAGCAAGCGGTAAATGCTGCGAGAGCGGCTGCGCCCATCATCATGCATGAGAATTTCTTCATAGCTTGATTGGATTTTTTTGTGATTTGTTATTAGAGTTGATTGTATTGATTGTTTCCTTTATAAAGAGAATATCATTTCGGAGGGGAGGGGGCGCCTGTGCGCATCACTTGCTGCCGGCTTCGGCCTTGGCTTTCGCCTCGTCCTGGGCTTCCTTGAGGGTGGTGGTGATGTGATAGCTCACGGGGTGATAGTCACGGATGGACTCGGCCATGTCGATGCACTGCTGAGCCTGCTCTATGCCTCCGTCGCGCGCTGAGGTGAATCGCCTGACGGCTTCCTTCCAGTCCTTGCGGCGTGCGGCCAGAACACCGCGCGCGTAGTCGGCTATGGGTGAGCTGCCGGCTTTGAGGAGGTGCGACTGTGCTGCGTCGAGGTCGCCGCGCTCAAGCTCGATGTTGGCGGCGTTGAGGTTCAGCATGGGGTCGTCGGGGTAGACTTCGACTGCTGTGGCGAACACTTCCATATATTCGGGGCTGCCTTCGGGGTAGCTCTGCGCGAGGGTGTAGAAGTCGACGTTCCGGAGCCTGGTGGGGTCGGCGGCGAATACTCGGCGTATCTCCTCGAGCGAGGTATACGTGCGGATGGAGTAGGTCACGCGGTAGTCGGAGTGACGGAGCCAGGGGTATATCTGCTTGAGTATGACGGCGTAGTCCTCGGGGAAGCGGGTCTTGATGGCAAGGTCCTTGTTGTCGAATCCGAGGGGGCCGTCGACGATGTCGATGATTTCGGCGCGGTGCTTTATGTCGAAGTTCATCGAGTCGGTCAGGTATGAGCGGAGTCCGGCCCAGTCCTCGGGCTCGTAGCTTTGGGTGACGGTGGTGTCGGGGAAACTGTAGAGGTCGCGGACGTAGCGGCGGAGGGTCTCCGTACGGCCCTTGGCGAGGCGTACGTTGTTATCATACGGGCCTTCGGGCGATGCGAAACCTTTGATATGCACGCGCGTGATGGTGGCGTCGGAGTCGCGGCGGACGAAGTCGATGGAGCTGATGATCTTCTGCAGCTCGCGGCGGTTGACCATGTAGTCGGGCTTGAGCTCGGTGCGGTTCACCACGAAGGTGATGAATGCCGAGCCTTCGATGTTCTTGATGACGGGACCTGCGTCGACGGGTGGCGCGAAGATGAAGGGTGCGGCCAGGGCGGGGCGCTCGGTGTCGATGGAGGCCATCAGGACGTTGCCCTTGTCGCTGTCGCCGGGGACTGTTTCGGGGGTTGCGCAGCAGTTGGCTGTCTGCTGGCGCATCTCGATGGTGCAGTGTCCCATCCAGGGCTCGAAAGGCACGGTGGTGCTGTACCGGGCGTGGACGTCGGTGTTGGCGCGGTAGATGTTGTGCCCGGGCTGGTCGAGGGCGCCTTCGCGCATGTAGTAGTACCAGCGGTTGCGGCCTGCTATGATGACGGGGTCAAGCTCGAGCTCGTCGGAGTCGTCGAGGGCTATTATCACGGGGGTGTAGATGACTTCGCGGTCGCGGCTGAGCTCGAAGGCTCGTGCGTGGAGGTCGAGGCTGATGTCGACGGTGTTGCGGGTCTCGTCTACGTCGACCTGAAGGTCGTAGACCTTGAGCTCGGGGATTCGGGCGGCGTCAGCCTGAGGCGCATTAGCAAGGATGAGGGCTGAGGCCAGTCCGAAAGAATACAGGAACTTTTTCATTGCTTATGTGGGATTCAGGTTGATGTCAGAATACATATATGAGGTTGACGGCCACTTTGGTGGGACCGAAGTAGTTGTGGCTCTCGTTCTCGCGGATTTTCTTTCCGCAGTCGGCGCAGCGGTAGACGTCGTAGCGCGAGTAGACCCATCCAATGCCGAGTTCGGCTTCGATGTTCCAGTTGCGGTTCAGGATCCACGAGTATCCGTATGCCACGCCCGCGCCTGCCATCCAGCCCTGATAGCGCTCGTCCTTGAGCTTGGAGAAATCCGTGCCGAGGAACTTGAAGTCGGCGTCGATGTTGCCGAAGTTGAACTGTCCGCCAAGAGCGTGAGCCGCCACAAAGTGGCCTGCGAAGCGCTGGCAGAACCAGTAGCGGCCTTCGGGCTGCACCATCCACTGCTTCCAGCGGTGGTCGTTGACAGTCCACGCGTTGAGGGTGCCCGAGAGGTCGACCGTCCATTTGGGCGCGACCCCGACTTCCACGCCCACCGTCGGCGACAGCAGGGCGTCGTAGAGCAGGTTGGTCTTCAGACCCACGTTCTGCGCTTTGGCGCATGGAGCCGCAAAGACCGCGAGCAGCAGTATGGCGATGATGTGGAATACTTTCATAGATTGTTAGTACACTTTGGATATGAGTTCGGTTATTGGTGTAATCACTATATCGGTGCGGTCGAACGTAAAGCCGTGGCTGAGACGAACTTTCAGATGGGTATGTAGCGAGAACGGTTAGTCGGGAATCCGGTGGGCCTGTCAGAGAGCCCTTGCCCGGGACGATTGATATGGCTTGGAGGAATGGAGCGCAGAACTTGTCTGCAGCGCAGACTCTCGCGCCCGCGCGCGAAGAATCTCCGGGAGGGCGGCCTCGCGCTTGCGCGAAGCCCCTTCCGGTAAAAGGTTAACTATGAATTGGTGATAACTTGCTGATAGTGAACCTGTTATCGCAAATGGGGGGGTAGAGGCCGATCCCGATTTTTACGGGGGACAGCTCTGTGAGCCGGGGTATAGAGTGAGAGCTTTTTCATTGGAGTGTCAGAAACCGCGGTTTCGATGATTAAAGATTAGACATTTGAGGAGAGAGGACTTGTGCACCACGGGTGCGCTTCAGTCTTTCTTCTTTTCTTAGGATTTGCAAAGTTATGGATAATTTCTGAGACTGCCAAGAACTTGTGCCACAAATTTAGGCTTTCCTGATGATTTTTTTTCTTTGGAAAAGCACAATTTCAAAAAATGATATCAAAAGTCACGGAATCCCGTGACTTTTTAATAATTTGAAAAATGTTATGTAAAGGTTTTGATTTACTTTTATTATTAAAATTTAATTGCTAACTTTGCAGCAGACAAAAAATTCATCCAACTATTTAGATCGTAACATGAAAAAATTACTGCTGACCGGCACTATTTGTTTGGCTTCCCTATTCGCCGGTGCTCAGACCTTCACCGAATGGCACGACCCGGCGGTGAACGGTATCAACCGCGCTCCTATGCGTGCAGCCGGATTCGCCTACCGTCCCGGCGAGAACACCGACGGCTACCTGTCACGTAAACAGTCGCAGAACTATCTCAGCATGAACGGCACCTGGCGCTTCAACTGGGTGAACGACGCGTCGGCCCGTCCGACGGAATTCTGGAAGAAGGACTTCAACGACAAGGGCTGGGGCACCATGCCCGTTCCCGGCGTATGGGAGCTCAACGGCTACGGTGACCCACAGTACGTCAACATAGGCTACGGATGGCGCAACAGCTTCGCCAGCAATCCGCCCGAAGTGCCCGTAGAGGACAACCACGTGGGCTCCTACCGCCGCGAATTCAAAATTCCGGCCGACTGGAAGGGCAAGGAAATCTTCGCGCACTTCGGCTCGGTGACCTCCAACATCTATCTGTGGGTCAACGGCCGCTTCGTGGGCTACAGCGAGGACAGCAAGCTCGAGGCAGAGTTCGACATCACGCCCTACGTGACCCCCGGCAAGGAGAACCTCATCGCCTTCCAGGTGTTCCGCTGGTGCGACGGTTCCTACTTCGAGGACCAGGACTTCTTCCGCTTCTGCGGCGTAGGCCGTGACTGCTACCTCTACGCACGCAGCCGCAACCGCATAGCCGACATCCGCGTCACCCCCGACCTCGACGGCACATACACCGACGGCAAGCTCAACGTGGACCTCACGCTCAAGGGTTCGGGCAAGGTGAACATCGACCTCCTCGACGCCGAGGGCAAGACCGTGGCTACGGCCAAGGCAGCCAAGTCAGGCCGCATCGTCATCGACGTGAAGAATCCGCGCAAGTGGTCGGCCGAGGCTCCCTACCTCTATAAACTCATCGCCACGATGGAAGGCACCGACGAAGTAGTGCCCGTCAACGTGGGCTTCCGCAAGATAGAGCTCGCCGGCAACCAGGTGCTCGTCAACGGTCAGCCCGTGCTCTTCAAGGGCGCCGACCGCCACGAGCTCGACCCCGACGGCGGATATGTGGTGTCGCCCGAGCGCATGGAGCAGGACGCCGCCATCATGAAGCGCATGAACATCAACGCCGTCCGCACCTGCCACTATCCCGACGACGCATACTGGTATGACCTGTGCGACCGCTACGGCCTCTACCTCGTGGCCGAGGCCAACCTCGAGAGCCACGGCATGGGCTACGACGAGAAGACTCTGGCCATCCGTCCGGACTTCAAGCTGATGCACCTGGAGCGCAACCGCCGCCACGTGGCACGCAACTTCAACTATCCCTCCATCATCTTCTGGTCGATGGGCAACGAGGCCGGCGACGGCGAGAACTTCGTCGAAGTCTACAAGGACATCAAGGCTACGGACCCCTCGCGCCCGGTGCAGTACGAGCGCGCCGGCTGGAACGACCACACCGACATCTTCTGCCCGATGTACTACGACTACGAGCACTGCGCCAAGTACTCCGAGAATCCTCACGGCAAGCCTCTGATACAGTGTGAGTACGCCCACGCCATGGGTAACTCCGGCGGCGGCTTCAGGGAGTACTGGGACCTCGTCCGCAAGTATCCGGCCTACCAGGGCGGCTTCATCTGGGACTTCGTGGACCAGAGCATCCGCTGGAAGGGCAAGGACGGAGTGGAAATCTACGCCTACGGCGGCGACTTCAACCGCTTCGACGCCTCTGACAACAACTTCTGCGACAACGGCCTCATAAGCCCCGACCGCGTGCTCAATCCCCACGCCTACGAGGTGGCTTACTACTATCAGAACATCTGGACCCGTCCGAAGAACCTCGGCAAGGGCGTGGTGAGCGTCTACAATGAGAACTTCTTCCGTCCGCTCGACTACGTGGTCATGGACTGGGAAGTCATCCGCAACGGACGCCCCGTGGCCTCGGGCCGCGCTGACCTTCCGGCCGTAGAGCCTCAGAAGACCGCCGACGTCACTCTGCCTCTGCCTGCCACGGGCGACGGCGCCGAGTACTTCCTCAACGTGCGCTACTCGCTCCGCAACGCCGACGGCCCTCTGCCTGCCGGCACCGTGGTGGCCTACGACCAGCTCGCCCTCTCCGCTCCCGTCAAGACCGACATGACCCTGGCCAACGAGACGCAGCCCAATACGGCCGTGGTCGAGCCTGAGGTCATCGACAATCAGGCAAACGCCATGATAGTCCGCGGCGAGAATTTCTCCGTAGAGTTCAGCCGCCGCTCAGGCTTCATGAACCGCTATGAAGTCAATGGCACTCAGATGATGGAGCAGGGCACCGAGCTCACCCCGAGCTTCTGGCGCGCTCCCACCGACAACGACATGGGCGCCAACCTCCAGAACAAGTACGCCGCATGGCGCAATCCCGACATCAGGCTCACGTCGCTGAAGTCTGCCCGGACTGCCGACGGCATGATCGAGGTCACCGCAGCATATGACATTCCTGCCGTTAAGGCCGGCCTGACCCTGACCTACCTGATCAACAATGCGGGCGCCGTGCGCGTCACCGAGGCTCTCAAGGCCACTCCCGGCGCCGATGTGGCTCCCCTCTTCCGCTTCGGCATGCAGATGCGTATGCCTCTGTCGTTCGGCGAAATCGAGTACTACGGCCGCGGCCCTGTGGAGAACTACTCCGACCGCAAGGACAGCCAGCCTGTGGGACTCTACCGCCAGACGGTGGCAGACCAGTTCTATCCCTACATCCGTCCGCAGGAGAACGGCACCAAGAGCGACGTCCGCTCGTGGAAGCAGCTCAATGCCGGCGGCACGGGCCTCGAGTTCACATCCGACGCGCCCTTCTCGGCTTCGGCCCTGAACTACACCGTCGAGAGCCTCGACGACGGCACCGAGAAGCACCAGCGCCACTCGCCCGAGGTAGAGAAGGCTCCCTTCACCAATGTCCTCATCGACAAGGTACAGATGGGTCTGGGATGCGTCGACAGCTGGGGCTCCATACCTCAGAAACAGTACATGCTCCCCTACGGCGACTATACCTTCACGTTCATCATGAAGCCTGTCAAGCATCAGGGATACACATTCTGACGGCGGCGCAGCACTCAGCATGAATGTTTTACGGCCACGGCGCGAACGGCGCTGTGGCCGTTTTCGTTTTGTTGCGATATGCGAACAAAAATTAAAAACGGCGTGTTATATCTTCAAAAAAAGAAAAATACGTCAAACAAAACTACTCTCAACAGAAATGAAAACGAAAGCATTATTCACCACCGCTGCATGTTGCGCACTTTTGATGCCGGCTCTCAGGGCCAATGCCCAGGACGAAGCCGTCGTAGTGGAGGAAACCGCCGTTATTGCAGACGTTCCCTGCAAGACCCACTACTATGTAGATAAGAAAGACAACTGGTTCATCCAGCTCGGTGCCGGTTTCGCTGTTCCTTTCGTGGAAGGACGCACCGAACAGGGCCACCGTGAAGGTCATCTGACGATGAACTACAATGCCGGCTTCGGCAAATGGTTCTCGCCCTATATGGGATGGCGCCTCGTCTTCAATGGAGGCCCTCTCCATGCCGAACGCGCCGGACATATGGATAAATTCAATTACGTAGGCGCCAACCTCGACTTCATGTGGGATATGTTCAACTCCCTGGGCGGCGTCAACAGCAAGCGCGTATTCTCCGTCATCCCGTTCGTCGGTCTGGGCGGCACCTATACCTGGAAATTCCGTCCTTCGGGCGAAATCATCGGTCGCGACGGCCACGTCCGCAGCAACCAGTGGACGCTCCCCGTGTCGGCTGGTATTCAGCTCCGCTTCCGCCTCTGCAAGTACGTCGACTTCTTCACCGAAGCACGCGGATCGTTCTACGGCGATAACTTCAACGACATCTGCGAAGGCTATCCCGTCGACATCAACGTCACTCTCAACGGCGGCTTCACCGTCACCTTCGGCGGCCGCGACTACCAGCAGTACAATCCCTGCGACTACCTCGGATATATCGACAACCTGAACGGTCAGGTCAACGAACTCCGCGGCGCCCTCGCCACCACGGCAGCAGCCCTCGCCGTCGCCGAATCGCAGCTCCCGTGCCCCGAAGTGGCAGAAGTCACGGAAGTGCAGGAAACCGTCGAAGTGCCCCTCATGGCCACCGTACGCTTCACCCTCAACTCTGCAAAGATATCTCCCATGGAGAAAGTCAACGTCTACAATGTGGCTGAATGGATGAAGGCCAATCCCGGTCAGAACGTCGAAATCCGGGGCTACGCAGACAAGGACACCGGTACGTCGGCTTACAACATGAACCTCTCCAAGCGCCGCGCTCAGGCTGTCTATGACGCCCTCGTGAACGAATACGGCATCAACCCCGACCGCCTCGCCATCTCCGCTAAGGGCAGCGACTCCCAGCCTTACAACGAGAACAACTGGAACCGCATCGTAATCTTCAGCGCCGAATAAGCACTCACACTATACCACAAAAAGAAGGGACCGCGCACGGGCGCGGCCCCTTCTTTTTGTGGGGTCGGACTTGTCGGACGGGTCTGACATGTCCGACAGGTCTGACAAGTCAGATTCTGCTCTCGTCAGTTATCCTTCTCTACGAAGAAGGTCGGGATGTTGGCTATGAAGACATCCTTGGCGCCGAGCACATGCCTTTTTGCGATGAGCTCGCTCAGCTTCACCTGGCCGATGATGTAGTTCGCACCGGGCGAGAAGTGGCGCACGGTCGTGCCGGTGAAGTCGAGCAGCGAGGGGATGTCGGTCGAGGCGTAGCGCACGTACACCGTCAGGCTGATGTCGGTGGTGTATGACGGGCGGTCGGAGAAGGCCATCTTCTTGTATTCGTAGCGGTAGCCGTGGAGGCGCGCCATGATGTCGCTCAGTATCGACGATGCCGTGGGGAGTCCTCCGGCGCCCTTGCCGAACATGAACTGGCGGTCGTAGCACTCGCCGCGTATCACCACGCCGTTGTACTCGTCGTCGACCGAGTAGATGTACTTCGACTTCTCCACCAGCTCGGGCATGACGAACATCGTGAAGCGGTCGTCGGCCACCTTGGCCACCTGTGCCACGAGCTTTATCTTCACGCCTTTCTCGCGCGCAAAGCGGATGTCGGCGTCCTGCAGGTGCGATATGCCGAAGGTGAAGACGTCCTCGGCCGGGACAAAGCGGCCCAGGGCGTGGACGGTGATGATGATGAGCTTGAAGAGCGCGTCGTAGCCCTCGATGTCGAATGACGGGTCGCTCTCGGCGAATCCGAGCTGCTGGGCGCGCCTCAGGGCGTCGTCGTAGCTCTCGCCGTGGTCGAAGACGCGCGAGAGAATGTAGTTCGACGAGCCGTTGAGGATGCCCTTCACCTCAAGCAGCAGGTCGTTGTCGTAGTACTCCTCAAGATTGCGTATCACCGGTATGGAGCCGCACGACGAGGCGTCGTAGAGCAGCGCCGTGTCGTGGCGGTGCTGGAGCTCGATGAGCTCGGGCAGGTGGCGCGCTATCATGGCCTTGCTGCCCGACACCACGGGTATGCCGCGGCTCAGTGCCGTGCTCACGATGCTGAACGATGCGTCGGCATTGTCCACAAGCTCGACTATCAGGTTGATGTCGGGGTCGCCGAATATGTCCTCGGCGCGGTCGGTCAGCAGTCCGTCGGGCACCTCGGTGGCGCGTGGCTTGGCTAAATTGCGCACACAGATGCGCCGTATCTCGGCGTGCGCGTTCTTGGTGCGTCGCAGCACCTCGTAGACTCCCTGCCCGACGGTGCCGAAGCCGAAGAGTCCTATGTTGATCTTACTCATATGGTTCGCGTAATATTCTGTTCAGTTGTTCGTGTTCGACCAGGAAGCCGTCGTGGCCCATGTCGGAGTCTATCTCGTAGTAGGCGGCGTGCGGCAGCCGCGAGGCCAGCAGACGCATCTCCGCCGGAGTGAAGATGATGTCCGATGTGATGGCCACCACCGTGGCTGGCATCGTCAGCGTGGCCAGGGCTGCCTCCAGGCCGCCGCGTCCGCGCCCTATGTCGTAGGTGTCGAAGGCGTCGAGGATGGCCACGTAGGAGTATGCGTTGTAGCGCCGGCACAGCTTCTCGCCCTGATGGCGCTGGTAGGTGCAGGCGCGGTGCACGGCTCCGGGGGCGAGTCCCTCGGGGTCGGTCTGCGTGCGGTTGTAGCCCCACGGGCCTCGGTAGGTGAGCATGCCTATGGCGCGTGCCGCCGCAAGTCCGGCCGAGGCTGCGTCGGGGCGCTCCTCGCCGTAGGTGGGGTCGGCCATGATGGCCATGCGCTGGGTCTCGTCCACGGCTATGGTCCATGCAGATGCCTTTGCGTCAGTAGCTATGAGCGCCAGGCTGCCGAAGCGCGCGGGCTGCTGCACGGCCCACTCCAGCGCCTGAAAGCCGCCGACCGAGCTGCCCACGAGCCGGCGGATGCGCCCTATGCCGAGATGGTCGGCCAGCAGCGCGTGGGCACGGGCCATGTCGCCTATGGTCAGTGCCGGGAATCGGCTGTAGAGCGGACGGCCTTCGGGCGGCAGCGGAGTGAGGGGGCCGGTGGTGCCGTAGTGCGAGCCCAGGATGTTGGCGCACACCGTGAAGTATCGGTCGGGGTCAAGGAAGGCTCCGGCCTCCACCGTGTGCGGCCACCAGTCGGCCACGTCGCTGTTGGCCGTCAGGGCATGGCAGACCCACACCACGTTGTCGCCTTCGGGGCTGAGGCGCCCGTAGGTGTGGTAGGCTATGGTCAGGCAGGGCAGCGTGCCGCCCTGCTCGAGTTCGAAGGGATGAGGGTACTCGAAGTACTGTATCATAGTCCGGCGGCGGCGAATCCGTGTTCGAAATCGGCGATGATGTCCTCGACGTCCTCCAGTCCGAGGGATATGCGCAGGAGCGTGGGCGTGACGCCGGCGGCTTCGAGGTCGGCCTCGGAGAGCTGCTTGTGGGTGGTCGATGCCGGATGCGTCACTACCGTGACTGAGTCGCCTATCATGGTCATGTGAGCGCATAGCTGGAGCGCCTCCACGAAGCGCGCGGAGGTCCCGACCGTCCCCTGCAGCTCGACGTTCAGCACAGCCGAGCTGCCGAAGCGGAAGTACTTCCGGGCCAGCCGGTGCGAGGGATGGTCTTCGAAGCCCACGTAGCTCACGCGCTTCACCGCCTTGTGGCCGCGCAGGTATTCGGCGAGCCTGCGGGTGGACTCCACCTGATGGCGAACGCGCAGCGAGAGGGTCTCCAGACCGAGTGCCATCAGATAGCTGTCGAAGGCCGACGGGCATGTGCCGAAGTCGCGCAGACCGTCGACGCGGCACTTCACGATGTAGGCTGCGTTGCCGAAGGCCTCGCGGAAATTCAGGCCGTGGTAGCCTTCCGAGGGGCCGTCGATGCAGGCGAACTTCCCGTTGCTCCAGTCGAAGTTGCCGCCGTCGACTATGATGCCGCCCATGGCCGTGCCGTGGCCGTTGATCCACTTCGTTGCCGAGTCGACGATGATGTTGGCGCCCCAGTCGAAGGGATTGCAGAGGTAGCCGCCGGCTCCGAAAGTGTTGTCCACGATGAAGGGCACGCCGGCTTCGGCGGCGATGTGTCCGATGGCTTCGAGGTCGACCACCTCGCATGTGGGGTTGCCCATGCTCTCGGCGAAGACTGCCCGTGTGCGGCTGTCGATGGCGCGGCGGAAGTCCTCGGGGTCGGTGCTCGCGCATATGCGTACCTCCACGCCGAGGCGGCGGAGGCTGTGGCGGAACTGGTTGTAGGTCCCTCCGTAGAGCAGAGGCGATGCCACGATGTTGTCGCCGGCTGAGGCGAGCGCCGATATGGCGATGAATATCGCTGACATGCCTGACGACACTGCCAGCGCGCCCACGCCTCCGTAGAGGGCGGCTATGCGCTCCTCGTAGGCCGATGTGGTGGGATTCTGGAGACGTGTGTAGATGTTGCCGCCCTCGCTCAGTTCGAAGAGCCGTGCGGCATGGTCGCAGCTCCTGAAGCGGTAGGCGGCGGTGGGATAGATGGCCAGGCCGCGCGAGCCGGTGGCCTCCGAGGGGTTGAGTCCGGCGTGTATCTGCCGGGTGGCGAAGCCGAGTTTCGAATAGTCCATATATCTGCTGATTTATTTTTTTCTGATAGAGTCTGTAAAGAGGGCGAAAAAGAAACGGTCCCGCACCGTGTGGGTTGCGGAACCGTGTATGTCGTGTGCTCGTTGAGTATCTGCATGTCAAAGTCTCACACCCGGTCCGCTCGGCTGCGCATCATCATCGACATGACTGTCGAGAAGGTGGAAGTGAGGCTGATAATCATATTATACAGTGTCTTAATAATAGCTCTGATTGAGATTCGGTGGCAAAATTACTAAAAAAAATCATATCTAGAACATTTTGTCCGCTTTTTTATTCTGTCGAGGCTTTTTTGTGAATCGGCGGTCCGCTACCACAGGTCGAAGCGGACTCCGAACACGGCCTCGCCACTGAGCACGCCGCCGGTGTAGGTGGTGCGTTTGTCGTTCACTATCGACATGTCGAACTTGGCCACGGCGCCGAAGAACAGACGGTGGTTGCGGCTGTTCCACACCACGGATGCCTTGATGCGGTTGTACATCGAGAATGATGTGTCCGAGTCGGAGTACGACACGTAGCCCTTGCGCAGTCCTATGATGGGCGAAGCGCTCACGCCGAGCACCCACTGCGGCTTGAACACCCAGTTATAGGCATATCCGGCGCGGATGGCATAGTTCTTGGTGTTCACCTCGTAGCGCCGGTCGGGCCACTCCTCGGGCAACTGCTCGCGCAGAATCTCGGGCAGTCCGGAGAAGTTGAAGTCGAGTTCCTGGGAGTAGAAGGAGAATCCGGCGTAGAACGACCCCTGGCTCCGCTTCTGCACGCGGCTGAAGTTGAAGGACGCCGCCTCGGAGTACTTGCGGTGGTTGAAGAAGTAGTAGGTGTCGATGCCCCAGAGCTTGGTCGTCAGACCGTTGAAGTTGACTTTCAGATGGTTGTAGTCGCCGCATCGGCGCATCACCGTACCTCCGTCATTGCGTATCAGATATGCTTCGGCTCCGAAGAGCATGCAGTTGAATCCGAAGCGGAAACGCTTGCGCGAAAGGTCCTTGCCCTCGAATATCTGACTGAAATTCACGTCATAGCCCACCGACACGGCCAGATACGACAGGTAGACGCCGGCAGATGTCGACGGGTCGCTTATCAGAGTAATCTGCTTGGAGTTCGGCAGCTCGAAGTGATAGCCGTCCACCCAGCTCTCCGATGTGAGTTTGGCGCTGAACTTGTGACCGGCTCCCTGCACGTAGGTGGTGTCGTAGCCGTTGAAGAAGCGGTCGCCCCATCGGTAGGTGTTCACCACGAAGCGCGGAAAGCGTCCCCACTCGGCTATAGAGTCGAGGCTGAATGACAGCGCCTCGGCACGTGCCGGGGTCAACAGGGTCATTAAAGCGATGAACAGGAAGGGCAGATATATAAGACGCAATTTCATACAGGCTGCAAAGGTACGAATTTTTTTCTGCTTACATCGGGATAACTATCCTCTAAAATTGTTATCTTTGCAATATTAAACTCAAAATAGTTCCAAATAGGCTATAAAAATTTATCAGGATATGACTATATTGAAGACCGGACTTCCGGTAGGTCTCTGCTCTGACCATGCCGGCTACGAGATGAAGTGCATCATCGAAGGCTATCTCGAATCGCAAGGTATCGCGTTCGAGGACTTCGGCACATTTTCGGACGAAAGTTGCGACTATGCCGATTTCGCCCATCCCTGTGCTGAGGCGGTCGAGGCAGGAAAGGTGTATCCGGGAATAGCCCTCTGCGGATCGGGCAACGGCATAGGCATGACTCTCAACAAGCATCAGGGCATCCGCGCCGCACTCTGCTGGGAACCCGAGCTGGCCCGTCTGGCCCGCGCGCACAACGACGCCAACGTCCTTGTGCTGCCCGCTCGCTTCATCCAGCCTGCCACGGCTCTCGAATGTGTCGATATATTTTTCTCCACGCCCTTCGAGGGAGGCCGTCACCGGCGCCGCATCGAGAAGATTCCCGTGCGCTGACCCTATACGTCCGCATGATACACAGGCAAGGCGCCGGGTCGAATTCGACTCAGCGCCTTGTCCTGTATCAATATCTGCCGGTTATTTATCCGGAGTTCCCATGCGCCCGGCCAGTCCGTGGGCCTTTTCGGCAAGGTTCTCGAGGAGGTCGCCGCCGCGGTCCATAAGGTTTGCTGCGGTTCCCTTCACTTTGTCGGATATATTGCCGGCCTTTTCCTTGGTCTGGTTCAGGATAGAGTCGGGGTCGTTCTGCTGGTCGGCGATGGTCTGGCTGATGCGGTCGCGTGCGGCTCCGGCCAGCCCTGCGGCCTTGTCCTTGAGGTCGGAGATGGTCTCTGCCATACCTTCGCGTGCATTCTGTGCCACGGCCCGAGCGTCGGTCTTTACGGCCTGTGCCTCTTCGGCGACGGCTGTCTTTGCGGCTGCTGCCGATACTTGTGCGGCCGCCTGCGATACGGCGGCAGCTGCCTTGGCGGCTTGTTCGTTTACATTCATAATTGACAGTATTTAGTAGTTTATCTTAGAGTATGAGTTCACTGATACTAAACACGTCTGTTCCGCAAATTGTTCTGTGTCGCCCGTCTCGCGGACCGTTGTTTCTTTCTGACCGGAGTCTTATCGTGCCAGCAGTATCTGCTCGCCTGTCGGCGTGAGATACTCTCCCACCAGATACGCCTCTACGGGGATGCGAATCTCGCCCTGAGCGTAGGAGGCCACTTCATAGGGCTGGTAGCAGAATACGAGCTGATAGTCCGAGCTGATGTAGAAATTGTTGCGCGAGGGGAGTGCCGTCACGTCGGTGGTGCCTATCATGGGCTGCATCACCTGCGCAGTGCGGCGTATGATGGCCGGAAGTTCTGCGAGACCTTCGGGCGTGAAGAGCTTGTCGAGCGTCACAATCTCGTCACGGTCAATGTAGTAGTTGAGGTAGAATATCGAGTACATGCCGTGGGCTGCACGGGGCATGTAGCATGACGATGTCACTCCGTATGAGAGGATGTCGGGCGTGAGGGTCTGTATGTAGCCGTCGACCTGGGCGAAGCCGTCGAAGCGGCTGACGAATCCCGAAGAAAGCGAGTCGGCCGGGATGACGGTGTCTGCCAGGGCGAAGCCGAGCTGGCCTTCGAATTCCCGGAGGCTGCTGATGGCTATGTCCCTGGGGCTGTCCTTGAGATTGATGGAAATCGTATCGTCTTCCTCGTCGTGTCCGAAGGCAAGTGTGAGTATGCTGTCGCGGAGAGCCGTGGCGCTTTTGCCGAAGATATTTTCAGGCAGCAGGACGTCGGCTTTGCATCCGAAGGACAGGTCGGAACTGACGTCGTAGTCAGCGGCGGAGTCCTTGAGCCGGTATGCCTGCTCCACAGAGAGGCGCTCGAAGCTGATGGTAGTGTCATTCTTCTGCGTGCAGCCTGCTGCCGCTGCCGCGAGTATGCCGATGGCAAGGAGAGAGGCGTTTGTCGTTTTCATTTTTTCCGTACAGTATTTTGAAGATTAAACGCCCTTTACAGAGAAAGGTTTTGCGTCTGCAAAGTTAATGCTTTTTTATATCCCGTCGCATATGCCGGCACGAAAAAAGCGCAGGGCCGCGGCGCTGTGCCGTGACCCTGCTATGTAGTATTGATGTGATTCGCGGGTATTGTCTCAGCGCAGTTTCAGGCGCTGGCCGGGACGGAGCTTCGAGGAGGTCGAGAGGCCGTTGAGACGGCAGAGCTTGCTGACGGTGGTGCCGTTGCGTGCGGCGATTTTGCTCAGGGAGTCGCCTTTGCGCACGGTGTACGACGATGCTGTCTTGCTGCTCGAGCCTGACGAGGATGAGCGCACGTAGGGCTTGGGAGGATTCTTCTTGCGGTATTCGTTGGCGTACTGCGTGTTGGCCTCCGGCGAGAAGTTGCGAGCCCGGGTGTATGTGTTCTTGTTGAACGTATATGTGTCAGTGTGCGTGGTCTGGTTGGCGAAGTCGAAGATGGCGCACGGGTTGATGGCATAGCCCATGTAGCGGGTCTCGAAGTGGAGGTGCGGACCTGTGGAGCGGCCGGTGTTGCCGCCCAGAGCTATGGGGTCGCCGGCTTTCACGTATGCATCCGGTTCGACGAGGAACTTGGAGAGGTGTCCGTAGACGGTCTCAAGGTCGTTGGTGTGGCGCACCACGACGTAGTAGCCGTAGCCGCGGCGCTCGAAGTTGGTGATGCGGATGCGTCCGTCGAAGGCGGCGCGTATGGTGTCGCCGATGTTCACCTTCAGGTCGACGCCCTTGTGCATGCGGCGGAAGCGCTTGCGGTAGCCGTAAGGCGATGTGATGTAGCCCGGGTGCGGCATGGAGAAGCGCGATACGTCGATAGTAGCTTCCTGAGGAACTGACACGCCCGTGTAGCAGTTCACTCGGTTGCTGTCCCATCCTTCGGTGTATATGTCGAATTCAGGCTCTTCTTCTTCGTTGAAGAGGTCCTCGAGATATTTCGTAGTGTTGTCTACCGATATGCCCGCATTGCCCTGATTGGCCAGAAGCCGGTCATGCTGCGAGGCGTGGCGGTCGGGCAGGATGTAATCTTCTGCCGCCGCTCCAAGCGATATGAAAAGTGCTGCTGTGAGTGCTGTTATGATTGATTTCATCAATTGGCTTGATTGGAGAGTTTTGTCTAAGAGTGTGAGAGATTGGCGGTCGCTTATACTTCGTCAGGAGCGTAGAGTGCAGGACCTGTGATGATGTCGTAGTCAAAGATTTCTTCGGGCTTGAAGAAGCGTGCTATCTCGATGGCGGCGTTCTCGGGGCTGTCGGAGGCGTGCACGATGTTCTCCTGTCCGCTCATGCCGAAGTCTCCGCGTATGGTGCCGGGAGCTGCTTTGCGGCAGTTGGTGGCACCAACCATGGAGCGCACCACGGCTACGGCGTCCACGCCTTTCAGCGCCATCACTATCACGGGAGTGCGCATCATCGACTTCACCAGCGACGGGAAGAAGGGGCGGTCAGTCAGGTGGGCATAGTGCTCGCGGAGGATGGCCTCATTGAGAGTCATCATTTTGATACCGCTGATAATGAGTCCTTTACGCTGAAAGCGGGTGAGCACATCGCCGACGAGACCGCGGGATATCGTCGAAGGTTTCAGTATGATGAAGGTCTGTTCCATGACAAGTATGTTAAGGCGTGTTAATCTTTGTTGGCTTGATTTTTTTTAATCTCCCAAAGTTAACATTTTTCGGGCGCTTTGACAAATTAAGCCCGGATAAAAAATGTAAACTGTTGCTTAAAGTTTTGAAATTCGATTGTTAACCGATTGATGTTTAGTGCGATAATTCAAAACATGTTATACAACATATTCTTTGGATTTTCGCCTCCGGAATTGTTATCCCCTGCGTGTCGCGGTTAAAATTTATTAATAGTTCTGTGCGGCAGGCATTTGTGCACGGAAAAGCGCCGCGTGAGGTGCCACCGGAGTGATTCGCCGGCATTACGCCGTAGTCCTCTCGCGAAAAAATTTGCGTGTTTGCCGAAAAATGCGTAAATTTGCAGGCCATTACGAGAAAAGTGTCTTACCACCACTTGCCAAGTAACTGATTAATACGTATTAAAGAGATAAAGAAATGAAAAAAGACATTCATCCCTCCAACTATCGCGAAGTTGTCTTCAAAGATATGTCGAATGAAGAAATCTTCATCACCCGCTCGACCGTGGCAACCCGCGAGACCATCGAGGTTGATGGCGTTACCTATCCCCTCGTGAAGCTCGAAATCACGAGCTCGTCGCACCCCTTCTTCACCGGCCAGCAGAAGCTCGTCGATACCGCAGGTCGAGTCGACAAGTTCATGAGCCGCTACGCTGTCCGCAAGAAAAAGTAATCAGCGCATTACTTCGCTCCGCCAGTGCGGCTGATGCGCAAAGCCGCCGTGCGGACCTTGCATGCAACCTATTGTTCCGCTGAACCCCTGTCCCGGGGTCCGGCGGAATTTTTTTTGTGCCTCTCCCTTGCCGTCGCCTCCGGCCGCAGGGGCAAAAGAAATCCCGGCCGCCGCATGGCTGCCGGGATATGTCTTTGTCGCAAGGATGAGTCGCGTTGTGCCGCTTGTCAGCAGACGCCGAGACCCATCATGGCGTTGGCCACCTTCATGAAGCCGGCGATGTTGGCGCCCTTCATGTAGTTGATGTATCCGTCGGGTTCTACGCCGTAGCGGAGGCACTGTTCGTGGATGTCGGTCATGATGGTGTGGAGCTTCTGGTCGACTTCCTCTGCGGGCCACTGCAGATGCATGGCGTTCTGGCTCATCTCAAGGCCTGAGGTGGCTACGCCGCCTGCGTTGACAGCCTTGCCGGGAGCATAGGTGGTGCGGCTTTCGATGAATGCGTCGATGGCTTCGGGGGTACATCCCATGTTCGATACTTCTGCCACCATCTCGACGCCGTTGGCGATGAGCTGTTTGGCGTCGTTGCCGTTGAGCTCGTTCTGGGTAGCGCAGGGGAGTGCGATGTCCACCTTCTGCTCCCAGGGCTTGCGGCCGGCGTAGAATGTCGAGCCGGGGAAGCGCTCTGCATAGGGAGCGACGACGTCGTTGCCTGAAGCGCGGAGCTCGAGCATGTAGTTAATCTTCTCCGAGTCGAGGCCTGCGGGGTCGTATACGTAGCCGTCAGGACCGGAGATGGTGACAACCTTGGCACCGAGTTCGGTAGCCTTCAGGGCTGCGCCCCATGCCACGTTGCCGAAGCCGGAGATGGCGATGACTTTGCCCTTGATGTCGTCGTTGCGCTGCTTGAGCATGTTCTGCACGAAGTAGAGGGCGCCGAAGCCGGTGGCCTCGGGACGGATGCGGCTGCCGCCGAACTCCATGGCCTTGCCGGTGAATGTGCCGTCGTGCTGGTTGACCAGACGCTTGTACATGCCGTACATGTAGCCTACTTCGCGGCCGCCTACGCCGATGTCGCCTGCGGGAACGTCACGGTCAGGACCGAGGTTCTTCCAGAGGCCGAGCATGAAGGCCTGGCAGAAGCGCATGATCTCGCGGTCGCTCTTGCCGCGGGGCGAGAAGTCCGAGCCGCCCTTGGCGCCGCCCATAGGCAGGGTGGTGAGAGCATTTTTGAAGGTCTGCTCGAAACCGAGGAATTTCAGGATAGAGAGGTTCACCGAAGCGTGGAAACGGATGCCGCCTTTGTACGGGCCGATGGCGTTGTTGAACTGCACGCGGTAGCCGATGTTGTTCTGCACTTCGCCCTTGTCGTCAAGCCAGGTGACGCGGAAGGTGACGATGCGGTCGGGCTCGACCATGCGCTCGATGATTTTGTTGCGTTCGAATTCGGGGTGCTGGTTGTAGACGTCTTCTACACTCATAAGAACCTCGCGGACAGCCTGGAGGTATTCTTTTTCACCGGGGTGTTTGGCCTCGAGGGCCGACATGATACTGTTGATGTCCATGTTTAGTAGTGTTTATGTGTCTCTGCCACGGGGCAGACTGGTTGGTTAACTTGACGGCAAAGTTAGCAACAAAAACGATATTTGCAAATTAATTTTGATAAATAAATTCCGGGCCGCCGCCGCCCTTTCGGATTTGTGCCGGACACTTGGCGAAGCCGTTTCAATTTTATTTAACAAAGATGGCGTCTCGCCGCGCCGGACGCTTGCAATTTCTGCCGGAAGGCTTGCTTTTGGCGTCAATATGAAAGTTTACTTTTCTCCGAGCAATTTTTCGAGATTGAAGGTGGTGAACCATATTCTGAAGCCCGTTCCGTCGGCCGAATCCTCTTCTGTCATCACTCCGAGGGTGCGTCCTCCGTCGAGGAGCGTCAGGGCGGAGTAGGCGCTGCCGCCGGGGCAGACTTCGGCCATGCGCTGCCACGAGGCGGCGTTGTCGGCCGATTTATATAAGGACACGCGCGTGCGTGTGTCGGGACTGTTGCAGATGCTGTGGATGAGGGTGCCGTCGGGGAGGGTGATGATGTCGCCGTTGATGGCCGGGTCGGGGAGGGTGGACGACTTCTCGACGGCTGTCCATGAGCGTCCGCCGTCGGTGCTGCGGGCGAACTTGCGGAAGTGCTGCCGGCGGTTGCGGATGCTCATCAGCAGTGAGTGGTCGGCCAGCTCGGCCATCTTCGATTCGTCGCCGTCGGTGTCGACAGTCACGGGGACGGCTTCCCATGTGAGCCCCCCGTCGGTGCTGCGGCAGGGATAGACCGACAGGTCGCACCACATGTCGATGACCGGACGGGCCACCAGGACGAACCACATCGTGCCGTCGGAGTGGGTGTGTATGCGGCCCGACGTGGCGAATGCAGTGATGCAGCGCACCGGAGCCTCGCCTTCGGTCTGGGAGAAGAGTCCTGCGGAGATGTCGGCCGGAGTGCTCCACGTGCGCCCTCCGTCGGTGCTTCGCGATGTATATATGTACGCGTGCGAGCCTTCGGCCGACTGCCACAGGCCGTCGCCGTGTGTCATCACGCAGACGAGCGAGCCGTCGGGGGCAAGTCCGAGCCCGGGGTCGCCGTAGCCCCCTCCGTCGTCATGGCACGCCACGGTGACGACGTCTTCCCACGTGCGTCCTCCGTCGGTGCTGCGGCGCGACACCACGTCAATGCGCCCCGGGAGGTCGGCATTGCTGTCAAGGCGCCGGTCGGCCACGGCGACTATCGTGCCGTCTGCCAGCGTGACCACTGCGGGGATGCGGTAGAACTTCGAGATACTGTCGCCGCCGGCGAATACGAGCGTGCGCACCTCGGCGTCGGCTGCCGTAAGCGTGCGGACGGTCTCGGTGGCTGATGGGTCGGATGCGGTAGGGGCGGCTGTGATGACGGCCGCTGCTGAAGCCAGCGCGGCGAGCAGGAGCGTGAGGAGTAGACGTGGCTGTATTTTCATGGATAGCTGATTTAAAGATATCCGCAAAGGTACGTCAATTCTGTGAAAATACGCGTAATTAGTGCGTTTTTTCATATAAAAAGAGAGGATACGTTTACCCGGATGTTGTCCGGTTGCGTATCCTCTGTGATATGTTCAGGCGCGTTGCCGCTTACTTGTGGTCCTCGGCGTATGCCTGCTCGGGGCCGTAGCTCGAGCCGTCGAAGCAGTGGGTGCATACGCGGCACTTGGGCAGGCCGATGCTGGCTATGAGGTCCTCGATGTGGCAGAACTGAAGGGTGGAGAGATTGAGGCGCCGGGCCACTTCGTCGACCATGCGCTTGTACTCGGGCGTGCCCGTGGTGGCGTAGCGGTCGAGGTTGGCCGGTTCGGGACAGCCTTCGAAGTCATTGATGATCTGACGGGTGATAAGCTCCATCTCGCTCTTGCTCGATGTGAACCCTATGAATGGACATCCGTAGACCAGAGGCGGACAGGAGATGCGCGCATGCACGCCCAGTGCTCCGCCCTCGAAGAATGTCGAGACATTGTCGCGCAGCTGCGTGCCGCGGACTATGGAGTCGTCGCAGAACACTACGTGCTTGTTCTCCAGAATGGCGCGGTTGGGGATGAGCTTCATCTTGGCCACCAGGTCGCGGCGGCTCTGATTGCCCGGCGTGAAGCTGCGGGGCCATGTGGGAGTGTACTTCAGCACGGCGCGGCGGTAGGGGATGCCGCGGCCTTCGGAATAGCCGAGAGCGAATCCCACGCCCGAGTCAGGGACGCCGCACACGCAGTTGGCCTCCGTAGCGTCGGCGCGGCCCGATATGCGGCCGCCTTCCTCGCGTACAGCCTCGACGTTGATGCCGTTGTAGTCGCTGGCCGGGAATCCGTAGTACACCCACAGGAACGAGCATATCTGCTCGCGGCGTGCCGGAGCCTGCATGACCTCGATGCCGTCGGCGCGGAGCCGCACCACTTCGCCCGGCCCCACGTCGCGCAGACGTGTATACCCCAGATTGGGGAACGCGCAGCTCTCGCTCGTGGCCGCATATCCGTGGTCGGCCTTGCCTATCACGACAGGAGTGCGTCCGAGGTAGTCGCGTGCCGCTATGATGCCGTCCTCGGTGAGGATGAGCATCGAGCACGAACCCTTGATTTTGCGGTAGACGAGGTTGATGCCGTCAAGGAATGTCTCGCCCATGTTGATGAGCAGAGCAATCAGCTCGGTCTGGTTGATAGTGTTCGCCGACAATTCGCTGAAGTGCATGCGCTTGTCGAGAAGCTCGTCGGCAATCTCGCGCATATTGTTCACCTTGGCCACCGTCACGACGGCGTATCGGCCCAGATGCGAGTTTACGATGATAGGCTGCGGGTCGGTGTCGCTGATGACGCCAAGTCCCTGGTTGCCTGTGAACCGGTCGAGTTCGTCTTCGAATTTCGACCGGAAGTAGTCACGCTCTATAGAGTGTATTGTGCGGTTGAAGCCTGTGACCGGATCGAATGTCACAAGTCCGGCCCGCTTTGTCCCGAGGTGGGAGTTATAGTCCGTGCCGTAGAATAGTTCGTTGATACACGGACGTTTGGAAATTGCACCGAAAAAGCCGCCCATAGGAGGTCTGTGTTTGTTGTTGGAATTATGCCGCAAAATTAGTGATAATTTCTGAAAATAGCAAAAAAGGTGTGTAGGGGCGGGCGTTTATGCGGTCGTGCAGAGTCACAACGGGCGCCCCGGCCGGGACGCCCGTTTCTGTGCGTTCTGTATGATGGGACTCGCTTAGCCGAGGAGGGCCAGGGAGGCTTCGGCCAGGGCGGTCTTCTTCTCGATGTGGTCCTTGACCATGCACACGAAGGGGTCATCGTCGAACTGGCCGCGGACGCTGATGAAGTCGCTGTCGGCTTCGCCGCCGGGGTTGTCGATGCCGAAGCCGGTGCGCGACTTGAGGCTGTACTCCTTGCGCGCGTCGTCGAGGAGCATGCGGTCGAGGTCGGTCACGCTCTTGTGCCAGCGGCTGATGATGGCGCGGATGTCGTCGGCGTCGAGTTCGCCGACTTCCTTGCCGTACCAGCCTTTCATGTGCTCGCATACCCAGGTCCACTCCATGTCGTAGTAGTCGGCGTGGAGCTGCTTCCAGCGTGCTTCGAGCGATTCGAGGGTGTCTATGACGCCGGTGGCTATCTCGCAGGCTATGCTGTCGACCTCGCTCTTGGGAGCGAAGAGTCCGCAGATGTCCACCCACTTGCCGGCGCCTGAGGCGTGTGTGGGGGCAAGGCGGTCGGCGAGGGCTTCCTGACTGTCGAGGGGCTCTTTGCCGAGGCGGTTGATGACGGAGTTGCCCATGAACTTGTCGATGGCCATGCCGTAGTACTCGCGGCCGCGGCGGAGTGCGCGGGCCTCGATGGTCATGGCCTGGAAGGCGAAGCGCTCGGCGGTGGCTCCGGCGGTGCGCTCAAGGTCGTTGAGCAGGCTGATGGCACCCATCATCTTGCCTACGGTGTAGGGGCTGAGGAGGTTGAAGTTGATGGAGTCGAGCTTGTCGGGGTCGGTGCGCTTGTCGCGGCGCGGCCACTTCTGGGCGTCGCGTATGGTGCCGACGCTGCGGAGGTTGACGCCCGGCACGAGGAACGATTCGTTGCGGCTCTCGATGAGGTAGGAGAAGGGCAGGCGCGAGGTGTCGGGGTGGTTGACGTGGCGTCCCATGACGAGGGAGAATGCGCCGATGCGTGCCGGCCAGAGGATGTAGGAGTCGCTGGTGGTCTTGGAGCCTCGCTCCACGACGCCCTGGTGGATAGGCCCGAGCTTGTACATGTGGTTGCTCTGGTTCGAGCCGGAGCCGGCATTGAGGAAGGAGAACATGCCTGCTATCAGGAGGCTCGACTTGTGCATCGACACGGTGTAGGGTCCGCCGAAGATGGCTGCGGCCTCGCCGTTCTCGCAGGCGCAGTTGGCGAAGAAGAGCGAGTCATGCGCTGAGTAGAGGTGCGACAGAGCCGATGCCTGACCTACGAAGCAGTGGTGCACTACGGCGCCGTCGTCCACGCGGCTGCCCGAGGCGAAGACGAATCCTTCGGCTATCACGTCGCGGCCCACGGTGACGGGGGCGGCCTTCGAGCCGGTGATGGTGCCGTCTTTCAGGCGAGTGGCGCCCTTGACGCGGGCGTAAGCGCCGATGCGCACGTTGGTGATGGTGCCGCAGTTGGTGATTTCGGCATTCTTGCCCACGATGCCGCGCAGTCCGAAGAGCGAGTCGGCGTGCACCTTGACCATCGTCACGAGTTTTTCGACCAGTTCGCGGTTGTGGCGGTACATGGCTATCAGGTAGGCCGTCTGAGCCGACATGCGCTCGTAGATTGGCACTTCTCGTCCGCCGGTCTCGTTGAGCACCGATACCTCCGTGCCTATACCGAAAGTGGAGTCGAGGGAGCAGACGAGGCTGTCGATGTTGTCGATGTATACGCCGTCGGCGATGTCGTAGTTGGCGATATAGTTGGCCACATGGCGGATGAATACGCCGTTGCCCACGGTGACGTTGTGGAGGGTGACGCCGGTCAGGGATGAGCGGCGGTCAAGACCGCCGGGACGGTGGAAGGTGCCTTCGAGGCGTCCCAGGCGCACGTCGCCTGAAAATTCGACGTTGGTCAGCCTGGAGCAGTCGAAGTCGCCTTCGGGCACTTCGACGCGGCTCCAGTCCGTGCTGGTGCATCCGCGGCCCTCGAGCCGGGAGATTTCGTCAGAAGTAAGACTGCGGTAGTTGGTGATTTCAGTCATAAGGAATAACTAAAAAAGGAATAGAAGGGGAAGAAATGATTGTACTCTGTGGATGGATATAATATTGTGATTATTTGCGAAGGATATACTTCAGCACGGCCCATCCGCCGAATACCTGCACGAGCATCCCGGGGATGCCGATGCGGAAGTCCTGGGCGGCGAGCCAGAGGTCGCTCTTCAGCGCCCATTCGCACAGAGTCCCCGTCACCTGGTAGCCCAGCACCACTGCGGCGAGCAAGGCGAGAGACACGCGGCCCGAGCGGTGTGCGGCGAAGGCTGCGATGAGTGCCAGGAGCACAGACTTGATGAGGATGGCAGGTAGAGCGGCTTCTGCCGGCATGCCGAAGAGGAGGCAGTTCGTCACGGGCGAAGCCACGGCTGTGAAGAGTCCGGCGGCGATTCCGTACTTGTAGGCCGCCAGAAGTGTGAAGAAGTATATCGGCAGCCATGTGAGGCCGCCCATGTGCACGGTGTGGCACAGCTGGGGAAGTACTATGTTTCCGGCTACGAAGGCAAGAGCTATGAGGTAAGTACGGATTGCCGAAAAGTCAAGGGAATAGAGTTTTACGTCGGTAGTCATATCTTTTGCTGTTTGTTTCGTTCGATGAATTCCGTTATCAGCGGCAGGCATTCGGCGGCGGTGCGGCAGGGGAGGCAGAGCGTCTCCACGGGGCACATCCCGTCGCCGCGGCGGTTGATGATGTAGGGCACGACAAGGTCGTAGTGCACGGCCATGCCGCTCTGCTCCAGCAGTCCGAGGGCGCTCTCGCTGATGACGTCCGTGTGCATTTCGGCCACGCCGCCGAGCATCATCAGGGCGGCAGCTCCTTTGCCGGTCACTTTGTCGGCTACGGAGGCGCCGCGCAGCATGCCGGGTTCTTCGGTGAGCAGGCTGTAGAGGTCAGCCACTCCGCGCCGGCTGAAGGTGCGGACGGTGTCGCCCGAGGCCACCGCAAGCGTGTGGGCGCCGCGACTGAGCTCTTCGACGAGATTTGCAAGCACAGGAGACAATGCCATTAACTATTGAAAACGAGTTTTTAATATATTTTAAAAATAATAGCACCGTGAACGCTTTTTCAGCGTTCACGGCGCAAAATTAATAAAAAACAGTGATATATCGTATAAAATGTCTACTCTTTGTGCGGCAGATTGCTCGGCTGGCTGTCACCACATCGGCGTGAATCCGTCGGATTTTTTCAGCAGTCCGTTGACACATCCTGTGGCTTCGATGTTGGCTGTGGTGTCGAGTTTGAGGATAGGCGCGCCCGGATTGAACTGCAGACGGCCCATGTCTATCCACATATCGCCGGTTGACTGTGCGAACTTGATATAGTACTTGCCCGTGCCGATGTCGGCCACCGAGCGCCACTGTGTCGATGACACGTTAGGTTCGCCGGGGAGTTCGTAGCCGTATGGCACGCTGACCACACCCATGATGCTCTCTATGCAGCCCAGCGCCTCGGCATATCCGTAGTTCTTGGGCACGTGGTTGATGAAGTATGATGCGCGTACGAAGCGGTCGGCGCTGCGCACTGTGCCGGGGAGCATGTACTTTCCGCCGATGCCTTCCCAGTACTCGTTGATGGCCATCATCTTGTCAAGGGTAGGGTCGTTGGTGAGCACGGTGTACTGCGGTCCGCGGTAGAGCCTGAGGTCTCCGTCGGTGTACTCCATCACCAGCGTGTCTCCGGAGCGGTCGGTCAGCGCCCAGTGCAGTGTCGATACCGTTCCGCCGTCGAAAGTCTTGCCGAAGATTGCGAATTCGTTGGCCTGCAGCCACGAGTACACCTCCTCGACCGTGGCGAAGTTGTCGATGAAGTAGCTGACAAGCATTGCAAGGCTCACCACGGGAGTATCGCCGGTGCCGGTGGCGATTTTGTAGACCGTCCCTTTGCAGAAGAGTCCGTTCATCACCAGTCCGGCCTCGTTCATGCCTTCGGTCACGCCGCCGTCGTATCCGACGGCTATCACCGAGCCGTACTTGGAGGTCCACTCCAGGCAGGGGGCCGAAGGCATCGACGTCTTGCGCACGCCCTGAGGGTATACATACAGATTTGTAGGGATGGGAGTGCGCCAGTCGAGCGTACGGCCGACCATGATGATGTCGGTGTCGCCTTTGTACACTACGCGTGAACAGGCATCTGACTGAAATGCTGAACTTATGGCCATGACTGTAGTTGCTGCGATAATAGCAAAGTTTCTCATAAACAACAGGTTTTTATTAATGAAAACATCCGGTGGGGCGATTGGTTCGGCCCCACGGCTGCTCCGGCACATTTTTTTCGGCACCATAATAATCGCAGTCATGAAATTTTTCGTTAATTTTGCCTCACAAAACAGACTGATATGAGATACGAGTACGATTATCTTGTTATAGGCTCGGGCATCGCCGGTATGAGCTTTGCCCTGAAAGTAGCCCGCGAGGGTGTGCGTGTGGCACTGGTATGCAAGACCACTCTCGAGGAAGCGAACACGGCCCTGGCTCAGGGCGGCGTGGCCTCAGTGACCAATCTCGAGGTCGATGACTTCGACAAGCACATTCATGACACGATGGTGGCCGGCGACTGGCTCAGCGACCCCAAGGCTGTCGAGCAGGTGGTGAAGAACGCTCCCGGACAGATCCGTCAGCTCGTGCAGTGGGGCGTCGACTTCGACCGCAAGGAGAACGGCGACTTCGACCTGCACCGCGAGGGCGGACACAGCGAGTTCCGCATCCTTCACCATGCCGACAACACCGGATTCGAGATTCAGGAGAGCCTCATCCGCGCCGTGAAGGCATCGCCCTACATCGACGTGTACGAGAATCACTTCGCCATCGAGATCATCACGCAGCATCATCTGGGCAAGATTGTCACACGCCGTACTCCCGACATCACCTGCTACGGCGCCTATGTCCTCGACATCGAGGGGCATAAGGTCGACACATTCCTGGCCAAAATCACTGTCATGGCCACGGGCGGCGTAGGTGCGGTCTATCTCACCACCACCAATCCGCTCATCGCCACCGGCGACGGCATAGCCATGGTCTACCGCGCCAAGGGCACGGTGTCGGACATGGAGTTCATCCAGTTCCATCCCACGGCGCTCTTCCATCCCGGCGACCGCCCGTCGTTCCTCATCACCGAGGCCATGCGCGGCTACGGCGCCGTTCTCCGCAACCTCAAGGGCGAGGAGTTCATGCACAAGTATGATCCGCGTCTCTCGCTCGCTCCGCGCGACATCGTGGCCCGCGCCATCGACTCGGAGATGAAGCTCTACGGCGACGACCACGTCTACCTCGACGTGACCCACAAGGACCCCGAGGAGACCAAAAAGCACTTCCCCAACATCTACCGCAAGTGCCTCAGCCTCGGCATCGACATCACCAAGGACTACATCCCCGTGGCTCCGGCCGCCCACTACCTCTGCGGCGGCATCCGCGTGGACCTCAACGGCGAGTCGTCCATCCGCCGGCTCTACGCCCTGGGCGAGTGCTCGTGCACGGGTCTCCACGGCGGCAACCGTCTGGCATCCAACTCCCTCATCGAGGCCGTTGTGTACGCCGACGCCGCATCGCGCCACGCCGCATCGGAGCTGCCCTCGCTGGCCATCCGCACCGACGTGCCCGACTGGAACGACGAAGGCACCGCGCATAACGAGGAGATGGTGCTCATCACCCAGAGCATCCGCGAGGTCAACCAGATTATGGGCTACTATGTGGGCATCGTGCGCTCCAACCTGCGCCTCGACCGCGCATGGAACCGTCTCGACATCCTCTACGAGGAGACCGAGCGCCTCTTCAAGTGCTCCAAGGCATCGCGCGAGATATGCGAGCTGCGCAACATGATTAATGTAGGCTACCTCATCATGCGTCAGGCCAAGGAGCGCCGCGAGTCGCGCGGACTTCACTACACCATCGACTATCCGCCCACACGGCACGAGTAAGCGCGTAAACTTTTTTTGGCGGATTGCCGTTTTGTGACTACCTTTGTGCTATGAACCCCAAATTTGTGTCTTTCGGGAAATGGGCGCAGCGCTTTCTCTCCCCCGTCACCCTCATCTGTCTTCTCCTGCTGGGATACATCGTCTTCGCAGGTGAGAACACCGTGTTCAATAGCATCGACTACGACCGGACTATCGACAGTCTGCGTCAGGAACTTGCGGCCAACCGCGACACCATGCTGTACTACCGGGGCCTCAACCGCCGCCTTGCCTCCGACCCCGACCTCATCGAGCAGGTCGTGCGCGAGCAGTACGGCATGAAGCGCGCCGGCGAAGACGTTTATATTTTTAAAGAAAAACCTCAGGAAATTGAAGAATAACACATCCCGTCCGTCGGCATGGGTTACCGTAGGAGTCCCCGTGGGACTGCTTCTGGTCCTTGCCGCTACGGTTGTCCCCTTTTTTCTCAGCGACCGGCAGTGGGCTGTCGACAGCTACCCCTATGTCTACTCGGCCGGAGCACTGATGCTCCTGCTCATCCGGCTCTTCACGCCTTACCGCGGCTCCGACGCCCGGCTCAAGCGGCTCCACCGCATCGAGAGCTGGAGCGCGGTGTTCTACTGTGCTGCGGCATTCCTCCTCTTCTACACCCATGAGATGCGCGACTGGCTGGCATTCACCCTCGCCGGCGCCGCCATCCAGATTATCACCTCGATAGCCATCCCCTTGCGTGAGGCAAAACTTGCCCGAGGGGAAGCCGATAGCCGTAAGTAGAGCCGTGGCCAAGAAGATTGTCGAAACGCCGCTGATGAAGCAGTACATCGAGATGAAGGCCAAGCATCCCGATGCCATCCTGCTCTTCAGGGTCGGTGACTTTTACGAGACTTTCTCCGACGACGCTATAGCCGCTTCCGAGATTCTCGGCATAACGCTCACGCGTCGTGCCAACGGTGCCGCGCAGTATGTGGAGCTCGCCGGATTCCCCCACCACGCCCTCGACAGCTATCTGCCCAAGCTCGTGCGCGCCGGCAAGCGCGTGGCTATCTGCGAGCAGCTTGAGGACCCAAAGCTCACAAAGAAACTCGTCAAGCGCGGCATCACCGAGCTTGTCACTCCCGGCGTGGCCATGAACGACAACGTGCTCTCGCGCCGCGAGAACAACTTCCTGGCCGCCATCCACTTCGGCAAGTCGGCCTGCGGCGTGGCGCTCCTGGACATCTCCACCGGCGAGTTCTTCACTACCGAAGGTTCGGTCGACTACATCGACAAGACCCTCGGCAGCATGGCTCCGAAAGAGCTTCTGGTCATGCGGGGATGCCGCCAGCAGGCCGCAGAGAGCCTTTCGCAGCAGTATCTCTACTTCGAGATGGAGGAGTGGATGTTCACCTCCGACGCCGCCGACGAGCGTCTGCGCAAGCAGTTCGGCACGGCGTCGCTCAAGGGCTTCGGCATCGACCGCATGACCCATGCCATCATCGCCGCCGGCGCCATCCTCCACTATCTCGACCTCACCCAGCACACACGCACGGGCCACATCACCTCCATCCGCCGTATCGACGAGACGCGCTCGGTGCGGCTCGACCGCTTCACCATACGCAACCTCGAGCTCTTCGACCCGCTCGACCCCGACGGAAAGAGCCTCCTCGGCGTCATCGACCGCACCTGCACTCCGATGGGCGCGCGTCTGCTGCGCCGCTGGCTCCAGTTCCCTCTGCGCGACCCCAAGGCCATCAACGAGCGCCTTGACGTGGTCGAGTACTTCTTCCGCAGTCCCGACGTACGCGAGGAGATTGCCTCGCACCTCAAGACGGTCGGCGACCTCGAGCGGCTGGTCACGAAGGTGGCCTGCGACCGCATCTCGCCGCGCGAGCTCCTGCAGGTGCGCAATGCGCTCGACGCCGTGGCTCCTGTCAGGCAGATGTGCCTTGACTCGGGACTGTCGCAGCTCAAGGCCATAGGCGACCAGCTCAATCCGTGCAAGGACGTCCGCGACCGCATATCGCGAGAGATTCCCGACGATGCAGCCGGCACGGCATCGCGCGGCGACATCATCTGCCGCGGTGTCGACGCCGAGCTCGACGAGCTACGCGACATAGCCTTCCAGGGCAAGGACTACCTCGCCCGGCTTCAGGCACGCGAGGTCGAGGCCACGGGCATATCGTCGCTAAAGATAGGCTTCAACAACGTCTTCGGATACTACATCGAGGTCACCAACACCCACAAGTCCAAGGTGCCTCCGGAGTGGATACGCAAGCAGACGCTCGTCAACGCCGAGCGATACATCACTCCCGAACTCAAGGACTACGAGGAGCGCATCCTCGGCGCTCAGGAGAAAATCGAGGTCATCCAGCAGCGGCTCTACTCCGAGCTCGTGGCCTTCGTGGCCCGCTACATCCCGGCGCTGCAGCTCGACGCGTCGATGCTCGCGCGCCTCGACGTTCTCGACGCCTTCACGCGCGTCTCCATCGACAACAAGTACAACCGTCCTGTCGTGGACGACTCGCTTGACATCCGTCTCGTCGAGGCCCGTCATCCCGTCATCGAGCGCGAGCTTCCTCCCGGCGAGCCCTACATCAGCAATACCGTCGAGCTCTCCAACGAGTCCGCGCAGATTATGATGATTACCGGCCCGAACATGTCCGGTAAGTCGGCCCTGCTCCGTCAGACGGCTCTCAACGTCATCATGGCCCAGATAGGCTGCTTCGTGGCGGCCGACAGCGCGCATATAGGCGTGGTCGACAAGATTTTTACCCGTGTCGGCGCCAGCGACAACATATCGCTGGGCGAGTCCACCTTCATGGTCGAGATGAACGAGGCCGCATCCATCCTCAACAACATGAGCGAGCGCTCGCTCATCCTCTTCGACGAGCTCGGCCGCGGCACGTCGACCTACGACGGCATCTCCATAGCCTGGGCCATCGTCGAGCACATCCACGAGGCCGGAGGCATGCACCCCAAGACGCTCTTCGCCACGCACTATCACGAGCTGAACGATATGGAGGCGTCATACAGCCGCATCGTCAACTACAACGTCTCCGTCCGCGAGATCGACGGCAAGGTGGTATTCCTCCGCAAGCTCGAGCGCGGCGGCAGCGAACACAGTTTCGGCATACACGTGGCCAAGCTCGCCGGTATGCCCCAGAGCATAGTGCGCCGTGCCACCGAGATTCTCGAGCAGCTCGAAGGCGCCGCCTCAGACGCACCGGCCGAAAGCAAGGCGGATACGGCCACGCCCAAAAGCCGGCGTCGCGGCAAAGCACGCATCGCACCGCCGGTCCACGACACCGTCGCAGGCATGCAGCTGTCATTCTTCCAGCTTGACGACCCGGTTCTCAGCCAGGTGCGCGACGAGCTCCTCGGCGTGGACATCAACAATCTGACGCCTCTCGAAGCGCTCAAGAAACTCAACGACATCCGCGGTATACTCACCGGCAAACATTCCTGACACACACTCTTCCGATATGAACGAAAGTCTGAAATTACTCTCCTTGGACGGCGCTGACGTGCCGCAGTCATGGCTTGCCGAAGCCGAAAGCCTCTATCTCGACGCCTTCCCTCCGGAGGAAAGGCGCCCGTGGAGCACCATCGTGGCGCCGGCGTCGCAGGCCGGTCCGCGCCTGATGTTCGTGGCCGACGGCTGTGACATCTTCGCGGGCTTCGTAACGCTATGGGATTTCGGCGCTTTCGTCTACATAGAGCACTTCGCCATCGACCCCTCCATACGTGGCCGCGGCACAGGCGCGCGGGTCCTGGCGCGACTCGCCGACATGGTCTGTCGGCCACTTGTCCTTGAGGCAGAACCCGTGGCTGACGATAATCCCATGGCCGCGCGCCGCATAGGATTCTATCAGCGCAACGGATTCGCGCTCCTCGGCCACGACTACGTCCAGCCGCCCTATCAGCCGGGACTCCCGTCAGTTCCTCTGCGCCTGATGAGTACCGACCCGGCCATCGATGCCGCGGCGGTCGAGCGCACACTCCACCGCGAAGTTTACGGCGTCTGACCCTCAACCTTTGGGGCTTCATCTGTGTTTAAGTCTTTGAAAAACTTAAACACAGACTTGTTATGACTATAAATGTAATGAATCACGAGTTCGAGAAACTCGTCAATGAAGCCCCCGTAGTAGTTATCGAATTCTTTGCCACATGGTGCGGACACTGCCAGGTCATGGCTCCCGTTGTCGATGAAATCAAGGAACTCCTCGGCGACAAGGTCCCCGTCTATCAGATGGACATCGACAAATACGGCCCCCTCGCCGACCGTCTCGGCGTCACCGGCACTCCGACATTCTTCATCTACCGCAACGGCGAGCAGGTGTGGAAGTACGACGGCGAGATTGACGGCAACGTCCTGCTGCAGAAGATTCAGCACTATATGAACTGATTTTTAGCGTCGTGGCCGTGAACAGCAGCATATTCTCCATCTATCTTTCGGCGCTTGGTGTGCCTCACACACAGTGGTACAGCGACAGGCAGTTCGCCCGGATGATGTTCAAGTCGCTCTTCGGACTGTCGAAACTCATGCAGTCCTACGGTGTCGACAGCGAGGCATACCAGGTGGCCGACAAGAGCGGCGCCCTCGACGTCCTCACCACGCCCTTCATGGCGCAGGTTGGCGGCGACTTCGTGGTCGTACGCACTCTCGACCCGCGTCAGGTCACATACACCGATTCCGCCGGAACCGACATGGAGATGAGCCGCGACGCCTTCTGCGACGCATGGTCAGGCGTAGTCTTTCTGGGATACCCGTCAGACAAGGCTGCCGAGCCGGAGCTTGACGCGCACCGCTTCACCGAGATAGGCAACCGCTCCAAGCGCTGGGTCCTGCTGGCGGCCGTCGTGCCGGTATTCGCCTACCTCTTCGTCACGCGCCACATCTATGCCCACGTCTCGACGGTGCTGCTCACGGTCATCAATCTCGTCGGACTCTACATCACCTACGAACTCGTCCTGAAGTCGCTGCACATCGAGAGCCGCCACGGCGACGACATCTGCGGCATGATCGACCGCAATGGATGCCGCTCGGTGCTCGACACCTCCGCATCGAAGTTCTTCGGACTCTTCGGCTGGAGCGAGGTCGGCTTCTCCTACTTCGGAGTCAGTCTCGCCACGCTCCTGCTCTTCCCCCGGCATATAGGCACGCTCGCGCTCATCAACGCCTGCTGCTGTCCCTTCTCCTTCTGGAGCGTGTGGTATCAGAAGTACCGTGCCAAAGCGTGGTGCACCCTCTGCCTCATCACTCAGGCCTGCCTCTGGCTTTCGCTGGCCTGCTACATCTTCGGGGGCGCCTTCCGCACGGCATGGCCTCCGACCCTTCACTTCGTCATCCTCTGCGCGGTCTATGTGGCAGTCCTGCTGGCCATCAACGCGCTCATGCCCGCATTCGATAAATCAGAACAGAAATGATAAAGCATATCAACCGCCCCTCCATCCCCTCGGCGCGCAAGCTCACTCCAATGGAGATGAACAATCTCCACTTCAAGGACCCGACGAAAACGTCGGTGAAGAAATAGGGCCGCGCTTTCGCGCGACCCTTGATTCGGCTAATTATCTTACGGCTAGAAAACGTTCTCCGATTGAATGGAGTCCGTTGACGATACGTTCGCGCTGTGTGGCACGCGGAATTTTAAGAGCACTCGCATAATGGCTGAGTAGCTTTTGATTGATTCCGGTGACGCGGCTTATCACAGCCATAGTGGTATACTGTTCGGCCTGACGCAGAAGTGCTGCGACTGAGAGATTATAAACTATTTCATAATCTCCGTCTATGAGCCATGCTGGGACAGCTTCGCCGTCTTCAGCCATCGCTTCGAGGTGAAACCGGAGTGTGTCTTCAAATTCCTGCTTCAGACCTTCAAGAGTTTTGTTCGTACAGAAGACAGCTCCGATGTCTTCGAGTCCCCAGCCACAGCAATAATTCTTGTCAGACCAGGTTACTTCTACATTTATGATGTGGGCCATAATTGTCGTTTTTTATGGAAAGTCGGTTTAACGCCAACCCGCCTGTTTGAAAATACTGTTAAGGATTTCCTGCTCCAAGGTATCTGACGGTTTTTTATTCACCGTCACGCGGCCTTTTTTCGTCGGATGTTTGAACTGACGATGGTCGCCTTTGGTCGCAGCCAAGTACCATCCGTCAGCCTCAAACATTTGGATTACCTCTTTGACCTTATAACGTTTCACTTCATGGTTATGTTATAATTCGACATCACAAAAGTAGTAATTTTTCTACTTACAACAAAATATTATCTCGATAAAATGACTATCGGACAATTCCTGTTGTCAGAGAAATACTCGCCCGAGTGCGTTCATTCGCACTCGGGCTTGATGTAGTGGTGCGCAGCTCCGCACTCGTGGAGGGTGTGGTCGACGATGACGTGGCGGTTGGCCATGCCTGCTATCTGCGACATCTCGTGGCTGACGAGCAGGATGGTGGCTTCGGGGGCTATCTCCGACAGAATCCTGTACAGATGCTCCTCGAAGTGCTTGTCGAGATAGCTCAGCGGCTCGTCGAGCACGAGCACCGGCGGACGGCTCACGATGGCGCGTCCGAAGAGAGTGCGCTGCAGCTGGCCGCCCGACAGCCGTCCGATAGGCCGCGAGGCCATCGGCGCCATCTCTATCATATCGAGCACCTGCGCCACACGGGCCTTCTTCTCGTCCTTCGGCATCCTGTAGGCCAGCAGGCCCGACTCCACCACCTCGGCCACGGTGATGGGGAAGTGGGAGTCCACGCTGTTCTTCTGAGGCAGATAGCCGAAGCGCGGAGCTGTCGCGGTGCGGCGCCCGGCTTCGTCGAAGTAGCGTATATGGCCTGCGGTCGGTTTCAGCAGACCGAGGATAAGCCGCAGTATGGTGGTCTTGCCGCCGCCGTTAGGGCCGGTTATGGCTATGAAATCGCCGCGGTCGACGGTGAAGTCAATCCCCGAAAGCACCTTGCGGTCCTCGCGGTCGAACGATACACCGCAGAGCGACAGCAGCGGTGCGGCATGACGGCTGTGCTCGTGGTCGCACGCCGAGCAGCGGCAGTGGGGACTATGGCCTGGCGAGTTCATCGGCTATCAGCATCATCTGGTCGTCCCACTCATAGGCAAGCGGGTCGACGGTCACTATTCGCGAGCCTATCGCTTCGTTGATGGTCTCGGCCTGACGGCGGTCGTATTCTTTCTGGAAGAAGAACACACGGATGCTGTCGCCGCGCGCGTGGTCGATGACCTCGCGGAGCTGGCGTGCCGACATCTCCTTGTTCTCCATTCCCACGGGCACCTGCTCGAGGTCGTAGTCGCGTGCGAAGTACGACAGCGACGGATGCCATATGGCGAACGCCCTCACGGGAGCCGACGCCACGCGGGCCTTTATTCCGCGGTCGAGCGAGTCAAGCTGTGCGGTCAATGCCGCAAGCCTTTCGCCGTACACTCCGGCACTGTCGGGATTCTGCTCCGAGAGCGCACGGGCCATGTTGCGTGCCATCGTAAGCGCCCCCGACACCGACGTCCAGTAGTGCGGGTCGGGCAGTCCTTCGTCGCCGTGGCTCTCTGCGCCGTGTCCGTGGTCATGATGATGCGTGCCGTAGATGAAGTCGACGCCTGCGGACGTATCCGTCACGGGCGCCGTCAGGCTCTGACGCAGCGCGTCCTCGAAGGGCAGCGAGCCCGTGGCGAAGTACAGCGCGGCGCGGTCGGCCTCGGCACGGAGCCCTATCGACGGCTCGTACGACTCGGGGTCGGCTCCGCTGCGGAGCATGGTGGTGATGCGGGCCTGAGGGGATACGAGCTGTTCGAGTATCCAGCGCTGTGGCTCTATGCTCACGGCATAGCTCTCGCTGTCAGTGGCGGCACGGCCACTCTGAGAGCAGGAAGTCGCCACAGCCCCAAGCAGGACTGTGGCGATGTACAGAAGCGTTTTACGCATTTTCAAGAAGTTTTTCGGCCATCGACGCCGCTGCCTGCCGGCCGTCGCCCATGGCGAGGATTACTGTGGCTCCGCCGCGTACTATGTCGCCTCCGGCATATATGGTCGGAATCGACGAACAGTGGTTCCCGTCCACGGCCACGGTGCCGCGCGGTGTCACATTCAGTCCGGCGATGTTGTCCGGAATCAGAGGATTGGGCGACACGCCCACGCTCACTATCACCTGGTCGACCTCAATCTCGTCGACTGCGCCCTCAATTGGAACGGGGCTGCGGCGCCCTGACGCGTCAGGCTCGCCGAGCTCCATGCGCTGCACATACATGCGGCACACGCGGCCCGACTCGTCGCCTTCGTAGCGGACGGGATTGCACAGCGTGAGGAACTCGACGCCTTCTTCCCGGGCGTGATGCACCTCCTCCACGCGTGCGGGCATCTCCTCAAGGCCGCGGCGGTAGATAATCATGGCGCGCTCGGCACCCATGCGGCGAGCCGTGCGGACGGAGTCCATCGCGGTGTTGCCGCCGCCTATCACGGCCACGCGCCGGCCTTTGAGCACGGGAGTGGCCGAGCCCGGACGTCCGGCGCCCATCAGATTGATTCGGGTCAGATATTCGTTGCTCGACATCACGCCCGACAGGTTTTCGCCCGGTATGCCCATGAAGCGCGGCAGACCGGCGCCCGATGCCACGAAGATGCCTTTGAAGCCCATGTTCAGCAGGTCGTCGTAGCTCAGGGTCTTGCCTATCACCGTATTGGTGTGGAACTTCACGCCTAAGGCGCGCAGATTGTCGAGCTCGGCGTCCACCACCGAGTTGGGCAGACGGAATTCGGGTATGCCGTATTTCAGCACGCCGCCTATCTCGTGAAGCGCCTCGAACACATCCACGTCGAAACCGCGCTTGGCCATATCGCCCGCGAACGACAGTCCTGCCGGACCCGACCCTGCAACGGCCACGCGGATGCCGTTGCGCACGATGTCGGCCGGTACGGGAGCCGGACCTGCGGCGCGCTCACGGTCGGCGGCGAAGCGTTCGAGATAGCCGATTGCCACCGGCTCCTTCTTCATCTTGTTGTATATGCAGCGGCTCTCGCACTGGCGTTCCTGCGGACACACGCGTCCGCAGACCGCCGGAAGGGCGCTCGTCTGCTTGAGTATGGCGGCGGCACGGAGCACTTCGCCGCGCTGTATGTTCTTTATGAAGTCAGGGATGGCTATGTTCACCGGACAGCCCTCGATGCACGTAGGCGTCGGGCAGTCCAGGCAGCGTGTAGCCTCGGTCACAGCCTGCTCGGCCGTGAGTCCCTGATTGACTTCTTCGTTCGTTGTGATGCGGTATGCCGGATCAAGCTGGGGCATCACCGTGCGCGGTATGGCCGTGCGTTCCTTGGCCGGCATTGCGTCGCGGAGGGTCTGACGCCATGCTGCGTTTCGGCCCTGGTCATTATGTCTGTCTGTCATGGCTTCTGAGTGAGAGTTACTTCTTGTCATATGCGCGCATACGCATCATCATCTCGTCGAAATCCACCTGGTGGGCGTCGAACTCAGGACCGTCCACGCACACGAAGCGGTTCTTGCCGCCCACGGTCACGCGGCAGGCACCGCACATACCGGTGCCGTCCACCATGATGGTGTTCAGCGAGCATATGGTGGGGATATCGTATTTCTTGGTCAGCAGGGCCACGAACTTCATCATGACAGCCGGACCGATGGCCACACATTCGGCCACATGCTCGCGCTGTATCACCTCTTCAGCTCCGGCAGTCACGAGGCCCTTGCGTCCGGCCGAACCGTCGTCGGTCATGATGACCACCTCGTCGCTGTATGCAGCCACCTCGTCCTGAAGTATTATCAGGTCCTTATTCCGGGCCGCAAGCACGCTCACCACGCGGTTGCCTGCCTGCTTGAAAGCCTTGATGATCGGAAGCAGGGGAGCCACGCCCACACCGCCGCCGCAACACAGTACCGTGCCGTCGCGCAGACCGATGTCGGTGGCGCGCCCCAGCGGACCCACCACATCATGGAGCGAATCTCCCGCCTCGAGGGCGCAGATGGCGCGGGTCGAGTCGCCCACAGCCTGAACAACGAGAGTGATGGTGCCCGTCCGCTCGTCGGCATCGGCGATGGTCAGGGGGATACGCTCGCCCGACTCGCCGCAGCGGACGATGACAAAGTGTCCCGGCTTGCGTGCGTGGGCCACCTCGGGCGCCACCACGACCAGCTTGACGACCTTGTCTGAAAAATGCGTTTTTTCTACTATTCGGTACATAGAGTGTTTTGGTTTTTAAGGTGATGCAAAGATACGAATAAGTCGAGCGTAATGCCAAATTTATTTGGCATTACCGAGCGTGAGTATCTAAGACGTAGTCAAAGATACGAATAAGTCGAGAGTAATACCAAATTTTATTTGAGTATTACCGAGCATGAGTATCTAAGACGTAGTCAAAGACATGAATAAGTCGAGGCAAAACCAAATTCATTTTTGCAATTCCGGACATACGGAAAGCATGCTCTCACACCATCTTCTGTATCATCAGCATGACCATCACGCCGGCGACCAGGGCATAGGTGGCCTGCTTCTCGAAGCCGTGGCTGTGGGTCTCGGGTATCATCTCGTCGCTGATGACGTAGAGCATGGCTCCGCCTGCAAGGGCCGTGAGCGCCGGAAGCAGCGCTGACGAGATGTCGCCGAGCAGATAGCCGGCTATGACGCCGGCCACTTCGAGTGCGGCCACTGCCAGCGAGACGCCTAAGACACGGCTGAAGCGTGCGCCTATCATTATGAGCGGCGTGACCACGACCATGCCTTCGGGGATGTTCTGCAGGGCGATGGTGATGGCCACGGTGTAGGCGTTGGCCTCGTTTCCGCCGTCGAACACTATGCCCGTGGCCAGTCCTTCGGGGAATTTGTGGATGGCTATGGCCATGACGAAGAGCAGGACGCGGTCGAGAGAGCGTGTCGATGCCGAGTGCTTCTCTTCCATAGGGTCGACTCCGGCTATGTGGTGCAGATGCGGTGTCAGGCGGTCGAGTGCGGCCACGAGCAGCACACCGAGAGTCACGCCGAGCACAGGCTGCCACCAGCCTTTCAGACCGGCCATATCCACGGCCGGAACTATCAGGCATACGATTGACGCCGTGAGCATCATGCCGGCGCAGAAGCCCAGGAATATATCATTGAGTTTGTGCGGTATCTTGCGCACTATCATTCCCGCCGCCGAACCGAGCAGCGACGCCAGCCCGAGGCCGGCCGCACATATGAGTAACTGATCAAACATTTTATTTGCCGAATGTAAATCGCAGACCTAAATTGAGGTTGAAGTTCACGGGCTTGTCCTTGTATATGGTGTTCAGCGACGAACCGTCGTCAAAATAGTAGCTGACGCCCGGCTCGACGTAGAGGCTCAGTGCGCTTATGAGGCGGCACTGCACGCCAAGCGACGCGTTGACCGACCACTGGAGCGGATGCTCCGACAGGCTCTCGGTGTCCGAAGCCGTCTTGCGACCGTCGAGGATGTAGTCTGTGTCAACTCGCGCCGACACACACTTTTCGGCTAAGGCTCCGGCCGAACCGTAGAGGTCGAGCATGCGCCATGATATCAGACGGTACTTGACGTTGAGCGGCACGCCTATATAGTGCAGTTTCTGCACGCCGGCGCAGTAGTGGCTCTCGCTTCCCTCTCTTATGTCAGAGGTGAGCCCGGTGTACGTCAGACCGCTCTCGAGTCCGAGCCTGTCGGTCAGACCGTACGCGAACGACACTCCGGCGCGTATGGGGAGGCGGTGCCTGATATCGGTGCTTACGTCTTTACCCTGATTGAATACAAGTATGCCGAGCTTAGGACTGTCGGCCCAGTTGGAATTGTCCGGACCTGTAGTGTTAACAAACGCCGGGCTCTTCCGGTTGGAGTTCTGCATGGAGCCTGTTCCTCCCGAACTGAATACCGATACTGACATACGGTGTTCTCGGGCAGAGCTGTGTCGAAGCGGTGCTATGTCGTGCGTGAAGTCAGACCGGCGGTGCACATCGGTCCGGGCGCCGGCCGTTGCGGACTCTTCGGTGGTCTCCGGGACCGTCCGGAGGGATGCGTCCGTCCCGGTTTCCGGCTCGGTTTCCGGCTCGGTTCGGGAGGGCTCATCCGGCACGTTTTCCGTGTCATCGGCCGGTATTTCTTTATGAGCCGCATCCTTGGAGCGTTCGGTGCGGCGGATATTTCCGGTGTAAGGCTCTGATGTTACTGTCATCCGTGCGTCCGCCATAAGCGGGCTGACGGTCTCTTGCGGCTCAGTGACCATGTCGTCGCTGACGGCGAGCGACACAGGCGTATCAGTCAGGCCGGGGGTACTCATCAGCATATAGATGCCGGCGGCGACAGCCATGACCAGCATGGCTGCGGCAGCAATAGTCCGCAGTCGCGCCTTCAGGAGCAGCGTACGGCGCTTCGCTCCCGTGGATGGCGGGACTTGGGTGCCCGTCTTCGATTCGATGGATGCCCACAGATTCTCCGGCTCGTCGGTTTCGTAGTCGGTCATACGGTCGCGTACTTTATTCAGCCAGTCTTCGTTCATCATGACGGGTGGTATCAGTTGTTGTATTGTTTTATTCTTGAGGCCAGCAGTGATTTGGCTCTGTGTAATTGTGAGGCCGAGGTGCTCTCCTTGATGTTGAGCAGCGCGGCGATTTCTTTGTGGCTTCGGTTTTCGATGACGTACAGATTGAATATCGTGCGGTAGCCGTCGGGCAGAGAGCGGATCAGCTCGAAGAGAGTCTGTGCCGGCAGGCTGTCGATGTCGGGCTCAGGCTCAGAGAGTTCGTGAATCTGTTCGGATATTTCCACGAATTTGATACGCTTGCTTCGCTGAAGGAATTTCAGAGACTCGTTGACTGTGATTTTTGTCAGCCATGCTTTCAGCGAGCCTTTTCCGCGGTATTCGAATGACGCTATTTCGGAGAATATCTTCAGAAAACTGTCCTGCAGCACATCGCGCACATCCTCGTTATTGCCTATGTAACGACAGCAGACGGCTGTGAGATAACGGATATAGGCGGAGTATACCGTTCTCAGAGCCGTCGGCTCGCCCTTCCTTACAAGGGCTATGAGTTGCTGCTCGTTATCGGCCGTGGCGGATAGCACTTGGTAGTGATGTTTGCCTGAAGATTCGGAGAAATCTTGTTTTTTATAGCTAACGTAGAGGAGCCCGGTTTTCGTGTCCGGGATTCGGACTAACTCATTTCTGTGCTATTCCACGCTTCCGGAATATTGCACAGTGAGCGGATTTACCATCGGATTGACAGGACGCATCCTGATGTCGAAGAACGCCGTCTTTTCGCCTGAGAACGAATTCCATCTGAGGGTTATCTTTTCCTTATTCAGGTCGGTGCGTGGCAGGCCGTTGAGGTTGAATGCTATGAGTGCGTCGCCCCATGCGCCGTCGGTATCGCCGTGTGCGTCGTGGCGGAGTTCAAGCTCGTAGGGGTCGTCGGGATTTGTGCCGGCTATAAGGCTGATGGTGTGAGGGGTATCGACTATGCCCCAGAGGGTGCGGATGCGGAGCGTCAGATAGCCGTCTTCGGCCACGGTCACCCAGTCCTGTATGATTTCCAGAGGGTCGTTGCCGAAGTGTTCTTCGTCAAGTTCGCCTAAGGTTGGCACGGGCAGTTTGGTACGGATGCTGTCAATCCAGTTCACGCGTACGTAGCGCAGATTTTCGGTGGCGTCCTGTGTGTCGTCTTCGATGTAGTTCACAAGAGCCCTGACTTCCTTGTTGCCGTAGGGTGAGGTCTTTACGTTTGAGGGGATGAGACGCGTGTCGTCATCGAGCTGCATTATGAAGCTGCCGTCGGTTTCGGGGCACACTGTCACGATTGCCGTAGGCTGATAGAGGAGGCTGCGGTCGTCGTCATCGTCGTTGATGCATGACTGCAGCGACATGATAGCTCCGAGACCAAGTGCTGTGAGCAAAATGTGGTTTTTTTTCATATTTAGGTGTGGTTGATTGGTTGTTTTGCTATATTAAATCCGGAAGGAGCCGAAATCTTGCATCGTCTCACGAAATTTTTTTGGAATGTGGTTTAGCCGAATATCCGAAAGTGAACGCGTTGCATTCACAATTCAAATTTTGCTGTAATGTGAATAATGTCGTCCTAATGTCATATCGACCGCCAAAAAGTTTGTAATGTCGGATAAAATGTGTAATTTTGCGCGTCATTTCCAATAAACACATTTTTTAAGGATGAAAACAAACGAAGTTCTGGCGGACTTGAAGCGCCGATTCCCCAACGAACCCGAGTATCATCAGGCCGTCGAGGAAGTCCTTTCCACAATCGAAGACGAGTATAACCGACACCCCGAGTACGAGCGTATCAATCTGATTGAACGCCTCTGCATCCCCGACCGCATTTTCTCATTCCGTGTGTCGTGGGTCGATGATAAAGGACGCGTGCAGAACAACATGGGCTACCGCGTGCAGCACAACAACGCCATCGGCCCGTATAAGGGCGGCATCCGCTTCCATTCGTCCGTCAACCTCTCCATCCTCAAATTCCTTGCTTTCGAGCAGACTTTCAAGAACTCTCTGACCACCCTCGCCATGGGCGGCGCCAAAGGCGGCTCCGACTTCTCGCCGCGCGGCAAGAGCAACATGGAGGTGATGCGCTTCTGCCAGGCCTTCATCGCCGAACTGTGGCGCCAGATCGGTGCGGACACCGACGTCCCGGCCGGCGATATAGGCGTAGGCGCCCGTGAGGTGGGATATATGTACGGCTTCTACAAGAAGATGGCCCGCGAATTTACGGGCACATTCACAGGCAAGGGCATCAGCTTCGGCGGCTCGCTCATGCGTCCCGAGGCCACGGGCTACGGCAACTGCTACTTCCTGCTCAATATGCTCGCCACCAAGGGCATCGACATCGCAGGCAAGCGCGTGGCCGTGTCAGGCTCGGGCAACGTGGCCACCTACACCGTTCAGAAACTCCTCCAGCTCGGCGCCAAGGTTGTGTCGATGAGCGACTCCAACGGCACCATCATAGCGCGTGACGGCCTCACCCAGGAGGAATTCGACTATATCTTCGAACTCAAGAACATCATGCGCGGACGCATCAGCGAGGTTCACGAGCAGTTCCCCCACATCGAGTATCACGACGGCTGCCGTCCCTGGCGCCTTGTGCAGTGCGACATAGCCATGCCCTCGGCCACACAGAACGAGCTTGACGGCGACGATGCCGACGCACTCCTTGCCGGCGGCTGCTTCGCGGTGAGCGAAGGCGCCAACATGCCATCGACCGCCGAAGCCGTCCACAAGTTCCTCGACGCCAGGATTCTCTATGCGCCCGGCAAGGCGGCCAATGCCGGCGGTGTGGCCACGTCGGGCCTTGAGATGGCTCAGAACTCGCAGAAACTCTCGTGGTCGGCCGAGGAAGTCGATGCCAAGCTCCGCGACATCATGGCCAATATCCACGCCCAGTGCGTGCGCTACGGCCGCGAGTCAGACACCTACGTCAACTATGTCCGCGGCGCCAATGTCGCCGGCTTCATCAAAGTAGCCGACGCCATGATGGCCCAGGGCGTGCTGTGATACTATTACTAAACAAAACAACGAAGCCTCCGGTGGTCTCCGTAAAGAGGGACGCCGGAGGCTTTTGTTGTGGGGTTGGAGGAGGGTTGAGACTATCCAAAAAAGAAAGATATATTTTTCTACATAATTGAATATTAATTCAAAAATTATTTATACCTTTGTGGCGCAGACCGTTTTGCAGAAGCCCCGGTCTGGGGTTTGAGCGGCGGGATGTATGGCATACTTATGAAAGCGTTTATCCGCGCTGATTCTTGATTGTTAGAAATTCTCGCAAAATTTCATTCTCTGTCAAGGGTTGAGCAACGGTAGATGCCCGTGGATATGTAATATTCTGCTGTCAGCATGATGTTTCGTGAGAAATATCGTCTGACGCATTGATTGCATATACAAGCGTGGGCTTCTGCGTTGGATTTTCTCTTATGATGTTACCTGCTTGATTTCAAAAGAGTACAAACGATTTAGGCGAAAACGAGAGCCAAGAAAGAACCAATTAAAATAACAAAATCAAAAAGAGGTCGCCTGACCTCTTTTTTTGTTACTCCGCAGGGTGGAGATTTGTTACCGGGTAACAGTTTCCTCTACTCGGTAATAGGATAGAAAACGCCTTTGAGTAACTGCGACATTCCTTGTTCGAAGAAGGTCGCGGTTATTTTTTCGCAGATGTATTTCTTGCCGTGTATGACGAAAACGCTCCTGACATTCGGGATAGCGTCGGCAATGAACTTAAAGGTAGTTTTCTTTGCTGTGTCAATGTGATGCACAATCCGGCGGCTGTTGAGTTGGTGGTTATTGAGGCGCATATTGAAATGGAGATACTGAAAGTTACTCCAGTCTTCCATTATTTCTATATCCTCCACTTGCGGATAAGGGAGCTTGCCGCGAGTGTTCTGCGCGCCATCCCAAAAGCCGACATAAATACGGTCGTAATACTCGGCTTTCTTCTCTTTTTCCCCGGCCTCGATGCTCTGTATCGAATAGGTCTGCATAAAAGGATAGCTGCTTTCGTCCTCCCCTGTGCCGTTGTCCTCGTCGTAGCCGGAGAAAGAAAGGAACAGGCACCGCCCGCACTTTTCCTCCGTGTAGTCGATACGCGCCGGAACAAACTCGATTTCGATTTGGTCTGCGTCCTCGCTCTCGTCCACGATACGGCCTCCGAAAAGATTCACGGGCTGTAACACACATTTGTAGTTGAAGCGTAGCCTCAATCCGTTGAAATAAGGGGTGCGACTGACAGCGCGGATAACAAAATAGGCGTCCGCGTCTTTGGCATAAAGTAGCCGGTCGATCTGACTGTTGCGGTGGTGTTGGCCGTCCCAAGTACGCCACCCTCTGTTGGCTGCCAAAAGCTCGTTCAGCGATTCATAGACAACAGCACGGTCTTTCCACGCCTTGATGAACCAGTCGCAAGAGTAGTATTTCCAAACGGCGTGGTCGCACTCCTTGTAGACGAGATTCTTAGCCTCTGCATACTCGCACTGCGCGTCCTCCACGGCTACCTCCGTGGAGTGTTCGGAAAGCACGTCGCGCAGTTCCACCGTACCCGAAGCGTCCATGACTTCGTGTGTGAAAGCGAAGTCCACCGTCTTGGCGCGGTGATTTATCTCGAACTCCGCCCCCAAGAAAAGCTCCAGTTTCTCGAAGAACTCCGCGACAGACCAGTGCGGCAGCGCACGGGCGAATTGCGGCGTGTACCACGCGGCAGGTAGGCAGTTGCACACAAGGAGCCACCGGTGTTCCTCCGACTGCTCCCACCGCGTAAGGTCAACGGAATATCCGACGGCCTCGCATATTTTCCTGACGATGAAGATAAGGTAAGGCTGCCACGACAGCCCCCAAGTGTCGGCGTGCCACGAGTAATGCCCCCTGTTCTGCGAGGCATCGTCCACGGTATACTCGGCGAGATTCTGAATATTGCCCGAATAGTCGTTTACCCACGGCAGGGCAACGGCATCGGGATAATAGAGCGGTTGCCACGCCTTTGCCGGGTCGGGCTTGCCCGACGGCCACGAACCCAAGTCAAGCTCGTTGATATAAATATCGTCGAAGGTCTGCGAGAAATTGCGCTCGCTGCGCCCTTCGAGGAACTGGCATTTGACCTCCGAGGCGTTGATTTCGTTAACCGTCATAGAGCCGAACTTGAAAAACTTGCCGTGGCGTATTTCGCACTCGAAAATGACCTTACGGGCGATAACGTCCGCACGGTTGATGTTGCCGAAAATTGCGATATTCTCCGGGCAGTCTTTCAGCGGAAATGTGATGCTCAACGTGTAGCCGTCCGAACCGCTGAACATACGGTTTTCGGCGATGTACTCGAAAGAGGTGCTTGTTTTGAGGACTGCATCGTGTCCGTTTATTCTTATTTCCATCGTATAAAGAGGATTGAGGAATGTGGAATGAAGATTGGGTGATTACTGTTTCCTTGATTTAGGCAGACGGTTTCGCATTAGGCGGTCGTATTCCTCCTGTGCGCGCTGTATGCCGTGGTCGCCCGTAACTGTGTTGACGGTAACGAAAGGCTCGTTAAGCCTTTCGTCGAGGCGGTCGAGGGTTGCGCACAGCCTTTCGTCGGCACCTGCCGACGGCTGCGGCGGCACGTTGACATTCACCACCGGCGAGGGCTGGGGCTGCGCGGCAAGCACCATAGGGGCGGTTATTGAGCGCGACACGTCGGCGGCGGTCAGCGCGCCGATAGTGTTGTTGCGCTGCGCATAGTCGAGGGCTTCGATGAGCGGCCTCGTCTGTGGCGACTTCACGAGCTTCTGCGATGCCACCCACTCCCCGGCGTGTACCACACCGGCCACTTCGTCGGGTCTGCCGTCGGGAGTGAAGCCGCCCGACATATAGCCCTGCGCCTCCGATGCCTGTTGCTGCTTCTTTATGGTTGCGATCTGTAAGGCTCCGGCAGCGACGGCCATAGCCGCCGCGACGGGCGCGAGGATATAGCCGATAACCGGGATAGCTGCGGCGGAGCCGTATGCGTTCAGGGCGTTTGTGGCCGTCTGCGCCACCGCCTGAATCACCTGCATCACGAACATCTTGCGGTTCGCCTCCGTTTTGATTTTGGCAAGTTCCTTTTCTTTCTGCTTCTCCGCTTTCTTGACGCGGTAGGAATTGCCCTCGGCAAGCTCTATTTCCCGGTCGTACTTCTTTTCCACCTTTGCGGTTTCGAGGTCTGCGCAAGCCCTTACATACTCCGAATACTGCTGCATACCGGCAGTCATCACGGCGAACACCGACGATGCGAGCGCGGCAAGGCGCGTCGCCCAGTTGCCGCCGTCTTCCTCGGTGCTGTCAAAGAAATTCTTCCACGCCTCGTAAATGTCGAGCAACTGGTTGGTGTGCGCGGAGCCTAACCGCCTCACGCCCTCTATGGCCTTTTTCTCGTATGCGCGGCTGATGCGGTCTTTTGCCGCCTCCGCTTCCCCGTGGGTGATTATTCCCTGCGCTTCGAGCGATTCCACAATATCCATCTCCCGTTTCTTGGCAAGGGCCGTCCGCGCCGTCGATCCCTGCGAGGGCTTGGCGGATTCGGGCATATACTCGTCGGCATACTTCCTTTTCAGGTCGCGCTGCGCCCGAAGATAATCCTCGTAAGAGATAAGTTCAGCCGCATACGCCTCGTCGAGCAACTGCGTTTCAAGTCCGAGGCGTTTCCCGGCCTCCTGATACTCGTATTGCTTGCGCCACTCGGCTACGCGCTGCGCCAACAACTTCTGACGGCGCAGACGCTCCGCGTCCTCGGTCTGTTCCATCTGCACCACATAATTATGATATTCTTCGCTGTCTTGGGTATATGCGTCGCGCATCTCCGCGAGATACTTCATCTTAATCTCGAAAAGCCGCTGCTGCAAGGCTTCCTCGTTACCGTAGAGGGTGTTTCCGGGCGTGGCCGCGTCCATCTGCGCCTGAACTTCCTCTGCGGTCTGCTTGCGGCGGCTTTCCTCCACCGACAGCGAGGCGTTCTTTTTCAGCCATTCCGCCTGAAGCTCCGCTTTCTTCTTCAGCAGTTCCTGATAATCCTCGTCCTCCTGAAGATTGTTCGCCTCGAAAATACGGAGGCGGTCGTCGAAGTATTTCACTTCGAGATTGTGCTTGTCGAGTAGAAACTGCGTCCACGATTTCAGCCCTGCGGAGTAGTCGCTGACATTCTGCGCGGCACCGGCCTCCCATTCGCCTTTTGCAACGTTAAGCTGTTGCTTGAACTCCTTGCGCGTCTTTATTGCCGCGCGGCGTTCCTCGGCCTCGCGCGCCTTTCGGTCTTTCTCCGATTCGTAAGGAGTGAAATCATCGAGCGAGAAATCCGGGTTGCCCGACACGACATCGGCGGAGGGCGATTCAAGCACCGACAGCCGGGCACGCGCTTCATCGAGGAAGTCGGCCACCTCGTTGGCTGCGATTCGCTTTGTTGTCGGGTTGGGCGCGTCTATGCCTATGATTATGGTTCCGCCCTCACCGCGCCCGGCGTGCCCCTCGAAGTCCTCGATAAGCCGCCGCAGTTCCGTGGCCGAATAACCGGCGAGAGGGTTTGTTTCGCGCTCGATGTTGCTTATTTCGCCCATAGCGGTCTGATACTCGGTATGGGTGCCAATCATTTCATTAACCACATTGACCGGGTGTGCCGTCCACCCCCATTTGTCCTGCAAGCTGCCCTTTATGCCCTCCAACTCGCCGACGATATCCTGACCGATAGTGCCAGTTGTCTGCAAGTCTATGACAACGCGGTTTGTTATGCGCACAGCGTCCTTGTACGATTTTCCGTAGGCGATAAGCTGTTCCTGTAACTTCTTGGCAAGGCCGCTGAAAGCATCGTCGAAAGTTTCCTGTGCCGCGTCTTTCGCGCCCTGAATGGCGCGTTCCTTAGCGGCGATACGCGCCGCAGCCGCGAGCCTCCTGTAAGCTGCTGTGAGGTCTGTAATTTCGTTGCGCTCGTTGATGAGGCCGCGCAGATATTTCCCGTACTGGCTTATTATGGTGTCCTTGACCTCCTTGTACTCCTTTGTGCCGCGCTTACAGGCTTCAAGTCTGCCGAAAAGCTCGTCAAGCTGCCGCTGCTCCTTTGCAAGTTCCTTAGAGAAATTGGCGGCGGTGTTGACAGCCTCGCGCATCTTCTTCGTGTATTCGGAAGTGCGGTCGCACAACGCCTTTATTACAAGCACAAGAGCCCTAACCGCCGCGAGAATGAGGCCGAAAGGATTAGCCGACATTGCGGCGGTAAGTAGCCGGAAAGCGTGCGTTGCCGCTCCTATGCCCTGTGTGAAAGCTATGACGGCGATACGACCGAGAACAACGGCGATGCGCCATGCGTTGTGCAGGGCGGTGGCTGTCTTTACAACGACATTGTAGGCGACATGAGCCGTCTTCACCAGTCCGAGCCACGAATAATACACGGCAAAAACGGTGATGATGCCGAGAATTGCGGCGCGGTACTTGATGATGAAAGTAACAATCTGATTGAGAACGCGGAGGAAAACGGAAGAAGATGTATATATGTGGCGCATTACCGGGTAGAGCTTTTCGCCGAGTTCCACGGCAAGCTCCGTAACCCGTTTTCGCGCCTTGTCGATGGCCGCTTGTGCGGTGTTGTTGAAAATGGCATATTCGTTGGAAGCCGAAGTGCCCTCGCGGAAGGCTTGGCTCGCCTCTCCCAACTGCCATTTGAGGAAATCGAGGTGCGACGAGAGGTTGGAAAGCACCGAGGACACACGGGCACCGTCGAGGCCGAGGTCTTGGAACAGCGGCGATAGTACGGCGAGAGCCTGATCCTCGCCCAGTCTGTTCAGGGCTTCGAGGAACATCATCACCCCCTCGGCGGTAGACCTGTTGAGCGTTTCGATGAAGGTGTCGGTTTCGAGACCGACCTTTTTTGCCATTTCTCCCGGTTTCTTGAAAAGCTCCATAATGGTGCGCTGCAATGCCGTTGCCGACATCTCCACCTTTTGGCCGTGTGCGTCGAGCGTGGCCGCGAAAGCCATAATTTCGGGGATAGTCATTTTCGCGGTCGAGCCTATGCCGGCCATGCGCTGCGCGAACTCCACGATGAAAGGCTTGGCGGCGGTGCAGTTCTGCGAGAGGTGGTTTACCGTCGAGCCGATTTTTAGCATCGCGTCCTTTACGCCGAACATCTGCTCCATGCCGAAGATGTTGGAGAGCTTGGCGATGGTCTGCGTGGCACCCTCTCCCAAATCCACCAGTGCGACATTTATAATCGAAGCGGCCTCGACATACTCCTTTACCGACTGCACCGTATTGTAACCGAGGCGTCCGCCCTCTTGTGCGAGAAGATTAAGCTGCTCACGCGCCAACCGCGTATCCATGCCCTTGAAAGCCTCGTTGAGTTCGAGGACTTCGGCGGCAGTCATACGGGTGTATTTCTGCGTGTTGGCAAGCGTTTCCTCCATTTCGGCGTAAGTGTTGACCGCCTTACGACCGGCCATCACCAGCCCCGTTATAGCGGCCACCACGCCCATAATTGCCGTCTGGCAGTTGTTCAGCCAGTTGTTGAACCTCTGCCATCGCGTCTGCCCTACGGCCAGTTGCGCGTTGACCTTTGCAATCTCCGCTTTGAGCAATTTAATCTTAGCAATCTGCGCGTCCCATGCGGCGGTGCCGCGCTGAATGCCGTTAAGCTGCGACTGGAGGGTTCGAAGAGCCTTGTTAAGCTCTCGCGGCGTAGCCCTGTCCATACGGCTTAAAACCTGCTCGGCGGTCTTTGCCGACGATTGCAACTGCTGAATAAGGCCGTTGGTCTGTTTCAGTTCCTTTTGCAACTTCGACATCGAGGCCTTATCTCCGGCGGTCGCTGCCTTTGCGATTTTCTTCTCCAGTGTCGCCGCCTCGTTCTGCAAACGTTTCAGCATTTGCTGGGCCTGTTTGCCGTTGACCGATAGGGTTACAGTTGCGGAAGTATTGTAATTAGCCATAATTCAACAGTTTATTGCGCAAATGTAACCGCTGACTCCCTGCCACTAAAAGACGGGGTTTTAGGGGTGTGGAGCGCAAACTGTGGGCGGTGCAGCCGACGGGCCACGCAGTTTGCGCGCTGAATACACCTCGCCGCCGCGATGTTTCGGGTATGAAATCGGGCCCCGAAATATCGCGGCGGCAAAGAGGTGTAGCACAACGGTTTGACCGTACCGCTTCGGCGGTTCTACAAAATCCCACGGATTTTTAGGAGGTAAAAATCGTTGCAAGCCTGAAAAACAATGTTTTATCAGGCGCAAAGGGGGTTCGGGGGAATATTTTCCACCGAGGGTGCCTTGCACTATCCCCCCACGGCCTGCCGCTTTTTTCGGGTCGCTTCGGGATTTTCGGGTGGAATATGTAACCGCCGCTACCGCCACGCCGCCGCACCCTGCCGAGCCGAAAGCGCGGTGATGTCGTTGACGCGATAATCAGAACGGGCGCAGGTCGTTCTGAGGTCGCGGCAAATTCCTGTTTCCATATCAGGCCGACGTGCGGTGAAATCCCGATGATGCAGCCGAGTTGGTGGATTGGGTAATGCCACGTTCCTTTGTTATCCCGGCCAATCCACTCTCGGCGAAATCATTTGCAAATCGGGGAAGCGCGTCGGGTTGATGTGGCGGCAAGCGCGGTGTGTGTCGGCGTTGCGTACAGCGGAGGTGGCCGGGGCAACAGGGCTGGTATGGGAGGCGGAGCAACGGAGAACAACGCCGAAAGCGCGGTCATAAGGCTCTCTATGCAGTAGTGAGCCGTTGACCGCAAAAGCTCTCGACGTCGGGCGAAGTGGCCGCTCGGCCTTACATACCAGACCGCCACGGGAGCCGGAGCGGAGTTGTGCGCCGACGCGCCGCGCTTGGGGTGTGGGGAGGGGCTTGTGTCGCTATGTCGGTGTGTGGTTGCCGATGCCGCAGGGCGTGTGTCGTGGGTGTGCGCCCCCGGTAGACGCTCTGCCGTAATGCAGCGGAGGTGCGGGGCGGCTTTGCAATGCAGTGGCAGGCACCCCCGACCGCAGGGAGTTGGCTCTAATGACCGCAGGGAATTTGTGCCAATGGGGTGTCGCCACGTCCGCACTGCCAAGCGTTGCCCGGCATTGTAGCGTAGTGCAGTCAGATCGGCGAAAGTGGGGCTGTCGGCCACGGTGCGCCCGGAGGTTTCGGCAAGTCAAGCCGATATGTCGGCATACCGTTGTATCGTTGTGTCGTGGCGGTTGTCCGCGAGGGTTGCCTGTGTTCCTCTGCCGGGCGTTGTGCGGTGGCGGATAGGGCTGTGGGCGCGAGGGTGTGAGCGGAGGTGGCGCGGCGACAGCAAGCGCGGCAAGGCTCGGAGTGTTTGAACACCGCCGCCGGGTTTCGGACCGGACTGTGTTCAAGGCTCTCTCTTAAAAGCCGGAGTGAAGCCGTGGCGCAACGCGGCGGTTGTGGAGCGCAGGGAGCCGGAGCTTGCGGAGGTTTCCAAGCGGAACAATTTGAGAGTGTGCCGTGTCCGAAACCCGACGGCAGGGTGCAACAAGCGCAGCGCGGAACTCGGAGCCGCCGCCAAGTGAGCCGCCGCGCGCCGGAGCGATTTCATCGAAGCGGTCTGTGCCTGTAAGCCGCCGCCTCACAACGCTATGGGTGGGATTGGGGATAATAAAACGGCTACCCTCACGGGCAACCCTTCCAGTCGGAAAATAAGCGTGAATTATGAAATAGCCTTTGGAAATCTATCTACAAGGTATTTTCCTATCAATCCTATTGCTCCGGCAATTACCAAATTGGCGGGCGCACAGTAAATATAGAAGATTATACATAACCATGCAATCGCGTATGTTATCTCACATACATATACAAAAGATAGGATAAATAAAAGAAGATAAATAATTGTTATTGCGCAAAGGAACAATAATGAAAGTGAATACCAAGATTTACCGTTCCATAATTTCCAGACAGGGAATAAAACAATTGCGGATATTATGACGGGTACGATACAATTAGACAGGAGGGCAAACGTATACGTCGGCTCAGAATTGATAAATCTTGTTACATACCCATAAACAGCCTGAATAATTGCAGTAACAATTGCTACCGCAAGTTGAAATTTCCAAAAGGCTTTTGTCCGTATCTTCATGTTGCAAATTTAATCAAAAATAGCGACATATCCATCACGGACTTGTCGCTTAAAATCTGCTTATGAAAAAACTAATACTCTGTATGGGTTATCTGCGTCGGCGAAGGTAGATGAATATGCCTAACACTATGATTACGATGGTGCCGAGGGCAAGGAATATCCGGGTGGTGTCGGGCGGTTCTGCTACCGATGTGGTGGCGGTGTGTTCGGCTCTCGATGTGGCGGAGGCGTGGCGGTATGCCACGGTGTCAAGCCGGTTATATCCGGCTATGTCGTTGCGTATCTGTTTGCGGCGGTCTGCCAGTCTGCCGCCGACGGCTCGGATTCTGACGGTTTCGTTGAGAGGTGTGGCATAGAGGGAGGTGTCGGGGGCGTGTCGCTCAATGGTTATCTCCAGTGTGTCGAAGTCAAAATTGATATGCCGCATGGCGGAGTCAATTCTGAGGTTGTGGGCGGAGGCGACTGTGGCGGCCACGCTGTCGATGTCTGCCCGGCTCTCTGCGGCGATTTCTTTCTTGGAGCGACACGAGGCGCAAAGTGCGGTGAGCGACAGGGCGAGAACCAATGTCGAGAGTTTAGTGTCGAGTGTCGAGAGGCTTTTCATATCTACATATCTGAAATGTCCTTATACTCGGCTGTGGCGTCGAATGAGGGGCAGGCTTTGGGGGCGAAATCTCGGTGTCCGTATATCCGTGCGCCGGGATATTTCGCCTTTAACTTCTTCAGGAGTTGGCGCAGGGCGGTTTTCTGAATGGGCGTGCGCGTGTCTTTGGGCTTGTGTGAGCCGTCGGCAACCTCGCCGCCTACATAGCATACGCCTATGGAGTGGGCGTTATGTCCGGAGCAATGCGCTCCGATTTCCCCGACGGGTCGCCCGTTGTGTACGCTGCCGTCGATATACACGACGAAGTGATAACCGATGTCGCGCCAGCCGTTGCCTTTCGGTTTCGGCGCGGTATGCCATTCTCTGATTTGCTGCACGGTGAAATGCTTCCCCTCCGGGGTTGCCGTGCAATGCACAATGATTTTGTCGATGTTTCGCATAATGTATTGGTGTTTGTGGTATTGAGGATTGTGGATTGATAGAGGGGTCAACGCTCTTTCTCCGTTTCTCTATCCTCACGCTCGTTGGAGCGATATTTATAGTGATAATCAATGCCGAACAGGGCACCGGCGAAAGTGAGTATTTCGCCGAAAGCCACAAGCACGGAGTTGTGGATTTCGCCCGGAGGCGGCAGTATGAATCCGGCGACGAGCAAACCGCAGCCGAGGGCGATAAGCACAATGGCGGCGAGTAGCTGAATCGTGGGCTTGTGTTTGCGGAGGTTCATATTTTCGGAGGCTATTTATTTGGTTATGTGAGGGATTATGACTATCTTTGCGGAGGATAACGTAAAACCGTACTAAAGCTGACCCGGACACCTCTGCCGCAAGTGAAGCCATGCTAAAAATGAACTGGATACCTCTTTCCGTATGACGGATAGCATCTCCCGTGTGGGCTATCCGGGCGGAGTTTCATTGACAGCATATCCGAGGGGGCAACTCCGAGGGCTTTCATAGCTTGCATAAAAGATAGCATACCCTTGCGGCTTGTCCGTGAGGGCTTTCTTTTATGTGCCGAAGCACCACCGCGCCGTGCCGGGGTCGTAGATTATGGTGAATGTGGCGAGCGAGCTTGTGAGGTTCGCCGGAGTAATGGCGGCGGTGCCGGGATAAATCGGCTTAGCCAGTCCGATACCGAACACAAGGCGTATCATGCGCTGCTTTTTCGGATTCTTCGGGTCGGTGAGTGACACGGAGCTACGACCGAGGCCGAAGCGTATGTTGCCGTTCTTGTCGGTATATCGGGTTACGAGGGTGGCAGGGTCGGCAGACCAGCCCCCTGCCTCGACGCACAGGTTGTGATGTGAGTTTGTGGAAAAAAGGATTTCGGAGCCGTTGAGCTTCACGGCATATATCGAGCCGTACAGCCCCCAGCCTTTCTTTACGGGGCAGTATTTCTTTGCGGCGCGCTGTTCGGCGGTGGCGAACTTGTCCTTGAACGGGTTTCGTTTCCTTACGCGGCGAAAGAGATACGGCACATATCCGGCGGCTGTGAGGTCTTGCGCACCGAGAAGCCGCAGGGTGCCGTTGACAACCTGACAGGAGATTTGCGATGATTTATACAGGTTGTCGTCGGTGCCTATTACGAACAGGGAGTTGATGGTCTGTATCTGTTTCTTGATGTCTGCCACGTCGCGGCGTGCGGCGTTGAGGTCAACGACCTGTTGGGCGCGCATGGCTCCGGCTCTCTCGGTGGTGGCCTGTTGTATCTGAATTGGTGTCAGGTCGGCCAGTGCGCCGGTGTAGAGGTTGACGCTCTTTGCGGCGAGGTAGACGTGATTGCGGTCGGCGTTGCCCTGCGAAAGCGCGGTGATAGCCGGTTGCGCCGTTTTCAGAGCCTCGTGCCATTTGTTGATGATGTCGAGGTTTGCCTGAGTTCCGGCGGTTGCGAGAATGTCTACAATCTTTTGTAGAATCGAACCGACGGTTTCGGGCGAAATAGAGTTAGCCGCCGTTGTGTTGCGGAACTGTGTAATAAGGTCGGTAAGTGTGCCGGTGTCTATCATTTCTGCGGTCGGTTAAGTGTACCGCAAAAGTACGGTGGCCGCGCCGCCGGGGAAAAGACACGAAACGAGCGCGGCATAATGTCGCGCTCGTCAATAAAGGAATTTAGGTATGTTCGATGAGGAAGCTGACAATTGTCCTCACATCACATATGAGGGAGAACCACTATCCCACATCTCCGGGGTTGACACACGCCAACCAATAGGCAGAAAAGCCTATGTCTGCACAGGCGGTAATAAGCTCTCCATACTACTGCCAAAAATACAGACATTTTGAGATTAGACATTTGACGGCATTTGCCGTCTACCAGAAAGAAGTAAAAAATTTGTTTTTCATAGTTTTATGAAAATTAGTTAATA
>DLAL01000031.1 GCA_002493945.1 Porphyromonadaceae bacterium UBA7048 | reverse complement strand
GAGTCAACCATTTTCAGGAACGGACAGAGTGTTCGATGCGGTCCGATATTCTCGGATGCTTTCTGTCGGATTTTCGCATAAAATTCGTACCTTTGTCAGCTATTTAAACAACCGATTATGGAATCAATACGCCAACTATATAAGATAGGTCACGGCCCGTCGAGCTCGCACACCATGGGCCCGCAGGCCGCCGCGACAAAATTCGCCGAACGCACTGCCGGACGCGCGGCGCGCTACACCGTCACGCTCTACGGCGCACTGGCCGCCACCGGCCGGGGCCACCTCACGGACCAGGCCATCCTCAGCGTGCTCACCCCCGTGGCACCGGCAGAAATAGAATGGAAGCCCGAGACGGTGCTGCCCTTCCACACCAACGGCATGACTTTCCACGCCTTCGACGACAAGGGTGAGGAATTCGATACATGGACCGTCTACTCCGTGGGCGGCGGCGACATCGTCGAGGAAGGCCAGCAGCGCACGTCAGGCCCGTCGATATATCCGCTTACCAAAATAAAGGACATTCAGGCCGAGTGCGAGTCGACCGGCATCAGCTACTGGGAGTACGTCGACCGCTGCGAGGGTCCGGAGATATGGGACTATCTGGCAGAAGTGTGGAAGGTGATGCGCGCAGCCGTCGAACGTGGCATCGAAGCCGAAGGCGTCCTTCCCGGAGGACTGGGCGTGCGGCGCAAGGCGGTGAGCTACTACGTGCACGCCGCCGGATTCAACGCCTCGCTCAAGAGCCGCGGACTCGTCTACGCATATGCGCTGGCAGTGTCGGAAGAGAACGCATCCGGCGGACTCATCGTCACAGCCCCCACGTGCGGCTCGTGCGGCATCGTTCCGGCCGTACTCTACCATCTGCAGAACTCCAAGGGATTCAGCGAGAGGCGCATACTCCGCGCGCTGGCCACGGCCGGACTCTTCGGCAACGTGGTGAAATTCAACGCTTCCGTTTCAGGCGCGGAAGTGGGATGTCAGGGCGAGGTAGGCGTTGCATGCGCCATGGCCGCCGCAGCGGCGTCGCAACTCTTCGGTGGGACCCCGGCTCAGATTGAATACTCAGCCGAGATGGGCCTCGAACATCACCTCGGACTCACGTGCGACCCCGTGTGCGGACTCGTGCAGATACCGTGCATAGAGCGCAACGCCTACGCCGCAGCCCGCGCGCTTGACGCCAATCTCTACGCAGCCTTCTCGGACGGCCGTCACTCAGTAGACTTCGACCGCATCGTAGAGGTCATGAAGCAGACCGGCCACGACATTCCCTCATTATATAAAGAAACAGCCCTCGGCGGACTCGCCGCTATCAAATAACTGACATGACAGAGACAGTAGACCTGCGTACCACCCCGAAAGTCGCAGCAACTCCCGAACTCCTGAAGAAAGAATGTGCCGCCAAGCTCGGCATCGCACCCTCGCGTGTAGCCCACCTGCGCATACGGCGTCGCTCAATCGACGCCCGTCAGCGCCACGTGATGGTCAATCTGTCGGTCATAGTCCACGTCGACAGCTACGACGCGGCAGCGGACACCGTGGAGACCATCGCGTATCCCGACATCTCCGCCGCTCCGCAAGCCATCATCGTCGGAGCCGGACCGGCCGGACTCTTCGCCGCCCTCGAGCTCATAGAGCTGAACGTGCGCCCCATAGTGCTCGAACGCGGCAAGGACGTGGACTCGCGCCGCCGCGACATGGTGGCCATCAACCGCGAAGGCACAGTCGATCCCGACTCGAACTACTGCTTCGGCGAAGGCGGTGCGGGCGCGTATTCCGACGGCAAGCTGTACACACGCAGCAAGAAACGCGGACCCGTCGAGAAAGTCCTCCGCATATTCCATCAGCACGGCGCACAGGCCGACATCCTCGTGGACGCACATCCCCACATCGGCACCGACCGCCTTCCGGCAGTCATCAAGGCCATCAGACAGACCATCGAGGCCTCGGGCGGCGAAGTACACTTCGGCTCGCGCGTGGAGTCGCTCATCACCGAAGGCTCAGAAGTGACCGGCGTGAAGTGCGCCGACGGCACGGAGTATCATGGCCCCGTCATCCTCGCCACGGGCCACTCGGCACGCGACGTATACCGCTACCTGGTCGATTCAGGCATCACCGTACAGCCCAAAGGCATCGCCGTAGGTGTCCGGCTGGAGCATCCGCAGGCACTCATCGACCGCCTGCAGTACCACAGTCCCGAAGGACGCGGCAAGTACCTGCCGGCGGCCGAATACAGCATGCTCACGCGCGTGGACGACCGCGCCGTCTACTCCTTCTGCATGTGCCCCGGCGGATACATCATCCCTGCCGCCAGCGCTCCCGGGCAGCTTGTTGTGAACGGCATGTCGCCGGCCAACCGCGGCACACAGTGGGCCAACTCGGGCATGGTGGTCGAGATACTGCCCGAGGATGTGCCCGGCGACCCTGACGATCCCTTGCGCATGATGCACTATCAGGAGGAAATCGAGCACACCTTCTTCGAAGCCGCAGGCCGCACACAGCAGGCGCCGGCCCAGCGTATGCTCGACTTCACCCAGGGCCGACAGTCCGATACCCTCCCCCGCTCCTCATATCCCCCGGGACTCATCAGTGCACGGATGGACCGGCTGCTACCCTCCCCCATCGCCTGTCGCCTCTCGGAAGCCTTCAAAGTGTTCGACAGCAAGCAGCGCGGCTTCCTAACCAACGAAGCCGTACTCATCGGCGACGAAACGCGCACATCGTCGCCCGTCCGCATACCGCGCGACCCCGACACCCTCACCCATATCACCCACTCCGGACTCTACCCCTGCGGCGAAGGAGCTGGTTATGCAGGAGGCATCGTTTCGGCCGCCATCGACGGAATCATGACAGCCCGCGCATTGGCAGCAAAAATTTATCCTACGGCCAACATCCAAGGAATCAACCCATTACATTAAAATAGTAAAAATAATTCAAAAAAAGTCTTTTAAAAATTTGGTCAATCCAAAAAAAGTGCCTAACTTTGCAACGCAAAACGGGAGATAAGCCCTCCCAAACAGCAAAAAGGTGCCATAGCTCAGTTGG
>DLAL01000014.1 GCA_002493945.1 Porphyromonadaceae bacterium UBA7048 | reverse complement strand
GTTTAGCGGACAGTAATAATTCTGATTTTAACATATTGCCGTTGCCGGAGCTGCCGATATTTTCAGTAACTTTGAAGTGTTATTCCCTCATACATCCCTCTTACGGCATATGGCACACGACTACGACCACATACGCGCGCTCATCAGCGCCAACCGGCTCGACGAAGCCTCGGAAATACTTGCTGCCGACCCGGCGGACGACAGCCCCGTGTCCCTGTATCTGCAGGGACGCATAGAGTGGCGCCGGGGCAACCGTGCCCGCGCCATCAGCTGCTACGAGGCGGCTGTCGCAGCCGACCCTGATTCAGAGGCCGCAGTGGCCCTCGAGCAGGCACGTCAGATAATGGATTTCTTCAATACCGACCTCTACAATCCCTGACTGTCGACGGCCGGCGACAGCATCTCTTCATCCTTCATCTTCTGGGTCTTGGCCTGAAGGTAGACCGCAGCGAAGGCCCAGGAGACCGGACCGAGTCCGTTCATGTTGATAACATTGGCATTACCTGTAAGACTCCAGAACATACAGGTGAGCATGACGGCAAGGAAGTAACTGCCGTACTCCTCCTTGCGGACTATCCACCATAGTCCGAAGAAAAACAGATAGTGGGCCACAAGCCCTATGATTCCGGCATTGAGAAACACCCATGCCGGCACACACTCCACACCGATGGCCACTTCTTCGGCTTTTTCGATGTCGGAGTACAGTTCGTTGTCGATGATGTACGCCTCGATTTTGGTCTTCTCCGGATGCAGGAAGCCCAGTCCGGTCCACTCGCGGTGCTCGTGCTGTATGACTTCGAGTTTTGGCAGCAGCTGCGCCATACGTCCCGAGCCGAATTCGGCCATGTCGTCAGGGTCCACCACATCGAAGAGGTCGATGAACTGCTGGACGGTCGACGCTATGCGCATCGGCGACTCATAGACGTCATTCGAGGTCCGGGGGAGATTGTAATCGATGAAATAGAGCGCCACGAAACCCGCAATAGCAAAAAACGCGTATTTGAGCAACTGCCTGACAGTTCCCGAGAAGATGGCGTAGAAGAGCACCAGCCCCACTATGACCGTGATCGTACGCGATGCAGCCAGCGCGCCCAGGACGAGCATCCACTGCCACTTGTTCAGCGTGTAGTAGCGCGCCACAGGATAGACCATCAGCGACATCAGGTACAGTCCGATGGGATACTTGCGGTCGATGTTGAAACTCAGCGGCGCCCAGTAGAACTCGGTGAACGACGACATATAGCCGCGCCAGGCATCGGTGGCCGGCATGAGTATATTGCCGTACAGCACGAATGCGTCGATGATGTAGAACGCGCAGATAATCAGGATATAGATCATCGAGACCCTGAAGAAGGCCCTGATGTCGAACTCTCTGCCGGCGAAGACGGCCACCGGCACAAGGAAAATGATGAAGTACAGATACTCGCGCATCTGAAGCACCTGTATCTGCATCCGTTCGCGCGAGAAGAGAGCCACAGTGAACAGCACTGCGGCATAGGCCACATAGACTATCAGCGCCTTGGCGATGATAGGGCGCTTGCGGAGCACCACCAGACACACCAGAGCTGCGGCGCCTACCATATCGCTGTATCTGATGCCGAAGAGCTTGCCCTGCGTCAGGCCGTACGAGCCGGCGAAGAGGAGAAGCATCATCATCAGATTGTAGCGGTCGTGACGCCACGCATAGAGCATGCACGCCACCACACCGAGGAGGGCCGGATAGAACTGAAGTCCTACCAGAGCCATACACAGGAGATAGGCAAGCGGAAGCGCCACCTCCCGTCGGGTGCAGTTCAATGGCTGCTTGACAGAGGAGGCGGTGCTTGCGTCTGAGCGGACGTCTGACGGTATGGCCGGAGCTGATATCATTTCTTACGTCCGTATCCGTAGGTCTTCTTGGCGGCGGTGCCGTTGACTACGATGGAGAGTTTCTTCAGACGCTGTTTGCGGTAGATGTCGTTCACTATCTGCAGCTCATTGAGGCTCGTATAGTTGGCGCGGCAGATGTATATCGACGCGTCGGCGATGCGGTCAAGCGTGAAGGTGTCGCTCACCATACCCACGGGAGCCGTGTCGATGATGATGTAGTCGTACTGGCCGCGGAGCGTGGCGAAGAGGTCGTCCACACGGTTCGACGTCAGGAGCTCGCCGGGGTTGGGCGGAACAGGACCTGCCACGATTAGGTCGACGCCGCTGTGCATGACGTCGGGCACGATAATCTGGTCGAGCGTGACTGACGACGAGGCCAGATACTGCGTGAGGCCGAACTTCGGATGGACGTTCAGATAGTTGGCAAGCTGAGGATTGCGGATGTCCATGCCCACGAGCAGCACGCGTTTCTTGAGCAGAGCCAGCGTGGCGGCCAGATTGATGGCGATGAACGACTTGCCTTCGCCTGACTGCGACGAGGTCAGAAGCACCACCTTGTCCTTGGGGTCATTCAGGATGAAGAGCAGGTTGCTGCGCATGAGCCTGAAGAGCTCGGCCGAAGAGGTCACGCTGTCGGCCGTCACCACAAGGCTGTTGCCCGAATGGTCGACGCACATCTCGCCGAGGATAGGCACATCGGTGATGCGCTCCACTTCCTCGCGGGTCTCGAAGCGGTTGTGCACGAGCTTGCGGATGTACAGATATATCGGCGGTATCATCAGGCCGAAGATAAGACCTATCAGCAGAATGGCGAAGCGGCCCAGGCCGAGAGGCTTTTTGAGTGTGAAAGCCTCGTCGACGGTCTGTCCCTTGGGGTTGGCCGAAGCTATCATCACGGCAGTCTCCTCACGGCGCTGGAGCAGAAAGACGAATATCTCACGCTTTACGGTAAGGTCGCGTGCCAGCATGGCGAACTCACGCTGCTGACGGGGCATCTCCGACAGCGAGCCGGACGCCTGGTCGAATTCGCGGGTGAGGTCACGCACTGTCACGGAGGCCGTCTCGAGAGCCTTGGCCACTGAGGTGGCGATGTTCTTGCGCATCAGGTCGAGCTGCTCGGTGAGGTTGCGGTAGGTGGCGTTGTCCTTGCCGGCGCTTCCGGCAAGCTCGGCACGCTTGAGCAGCACATCGTTGTACGCCCCGATAGCCGACTGCAGACCGGGATTGTCGGTGGACATAGGCACAAGCGCGTAAGCGTTCTCGGGAAGATTGATGAAGTCGAGCGTCATACGGAGTATCTCCTCGCTGGTGCGTGCGGCGATAATCTCCGTCTCGAGCTGGCCTTTCTTCTTTATGTTGTATTCGGCATCGAGCGCGAAGTCCACGATGCCGTTGCCCTGTTTGTACTGCTGCACTTCGGCTTCGGAGACGTTCAGTTCGTGAGCCACCTTGTCAAGACGGTCGTCGATGAAGCGTGCCGTCTTCTCGTTCTGCCGGCGAGTCTCGTCGACACCGCGCTTGTTATAGAGGTCGATGATGGTGTTGAGGATGGTCTTGCCGTAGTCCGGATTGGTGGTATTCATCGACAGCGCTATCACATTGCTGCGCTTCGATGCTATTTCGGCCACTACATCTTCGTCGAGGTCCTCGGCGGCGGCGTCATAGCCGCATACCGAGATGTTGCATCTGAGCGATTCGCCCTCGGGGTATGTGGCCGTTTTGGCGAAGATGAAGTCGCCCAGAGGGGTGTTCACCGTGCAGGGGAGCTTCATGTCCTCCACGTCGAGGACGGTCGAGCGCTCTATCTTGCCCTTGATGTCGGCCAGGCCCTTCTTGTTCACCTTCACCTTGAAGCTGATGGCGGTCTTGAGAGTATCGAGCATTCCGGCCTGCGGAATCACTTCGAGAGGATGGTCGGGGAAGTCGATGCGCGATGCCAGAAAGTTGGTCTTGGTCTTGTATGATATGTTGAGCTTGAGGTCGCGGGCCACGTCGCGGTAGACGGTGTGCGACGATATGATGAACACCTCGTCCTGCACGTCGGCGTCAGAGCCGAAGAGCATCGTCATGGCTCCTCCTATGGCATCACCGCCGCCCGATGCGAGCGGATCGTTCTGCTGGATGAGCACATTGGCCTTCACTGCGTACTCGCGCAGCCGGAGCTTGCCGTATGTGAACGCGACGGCACCGCACACCACCAGAGATATCACGAAGAGATACCAGTTCTTGCGGTAGAGGTTGAACAGTCCGCGGAAATCTATGAAATCTGAGCCTGAATTCTTATACATGATACAGTGATGAGTTTACCTGGTAAGAGCGATAACGAGCGACGCGATGACGGATACGCCGCTTACGATGGTTGATACGACCGACAGCTTGAAGGCATTGTTCTGGTTATACTTCGAGTTGGCCTGGCGTATGTTGTTGGGAGCCACATATATGTAGTCGTTCTGGCGCACGTAGTAGTAGGGCGACGTCAGCACATCCGACGAGTTGAGGTCAAGATGCGCGTAGGTGCGCTGGCCGTTTTCCTCGCGGATGACTATCACGTTGCGGCGCTCGCCGTACTCGGTGAGGTCGCCGGCAGCCGAGAGGGCGTCGAGTACCGACATACGGTTGTCGGTCACTTTGATGCGCTGGGGATTCTTGACTTCACCGGCTACGGACACATAGAAGTTGACGAGGCTGACCTGTACCAGAGGGTCATGGATATCCGACGACACCTTTTGGGTTATCAGGTCCTTGATCTGCTCTACGTTGAGACCGCCCACATGAATGGTGCCGAGTATGGGCATGATGATGTCGCCCTTGCTGTCGACCACGTAGGTCTGATAGCGGGGCGTGGTGGCGGTGGTCAGGGCATCGCGGGATGCAGGATTGGTGAAGGGGACATTGTACGGAGCCGAAGCCTCGGGGACGGGAGACGAGATACTTATGAGAAGTTCGTCATCGGGCTGGACTGTCGGCAGGTAATCCATCACCGGGAGAGTTCCGGTGCCGGACTCCTCAAGGTCCGTGAAGTATGGAAGGACAGTTTTTGAACTCGAACAGGATGCAAGAGCCATTACTAATACCAACGAGAGAACTATAGTCTTGAAGTTCATATCATAGATAGGATTGGTTCAACATTCATTATAACGGAATATTGCGGGACTTATTGTGCGGCATGGTTTTTCACCATATATACGTGAAGCCGACACTGTCGAGTTCCGCGGCTATGGGGGGCTGTGGCTTGAATATGGCGATGCGGCCGCCGGTGACTCTGCGCATACGCGATGTGATGGTCCTGTATATACGGTACACCACATTCTCCAGGAGGTCAGATGTCTCGGCCATCTCTTTGCGGACGATGTCGACCACTGCGGCGTAGTTCACCGTCAGGTCAAGCCGGTCGGTGTACATGGCCTCTGCGGCATCGAAGTAGAGGTCGATGTCGACTTCGAAAGTATTGCCGACCTCGTTCTCCTGACGGAGCACTCCGTGATAGGCGTATATTTTAAGGCCCTTGATTGATATATAGCTTGTGCTTTTCTTCGATGGCATAGATTATGGAAAGTAAATGCGATAAGAATACGGATACTGAACTGTCGCCGCCCGGCAGCAAGTGCCGGACGGCGACGTCATGTCATCTGCGGCCTTTGCGCCGCTGTTTCTTGCCGGGGCGCTCATATGACGGCTGGCGCGGAGCGCCCTTCTTCTGGGGAGCCGTGAATGTCTCCGGTCCGCGCGGCGGATTCTTCTCGTCCACCAGCACGAAGTCGAGCTGCTTGCGCTGCAGGTCGGCGCGGGCTACCTGTACCTGAATACGGTCGCCGAGGCGGTAGCGGTTGTTGTATTTGCGGCCCGTCAGGCAGTAGTTCTTGTCATCGAAGTCATAATAGTCGTCAGCGAGGTCGCGGATAGGAATGAGGCCCTCGCACTTGTTCTCTTCGAGCTCGACGTACAGTCCCCACTCGGTGACGCCCGATATGACGCCCGTATATACTTCTCCGAGATGGTCGCCCATATACTCGACCTGCTTGTACTTGATGGAGGCACGCTCGGCGCTGGCGGCAAGCTGCTCCATGTCGGACGAATGTTTGCACTCGTCCTCGAGTTTCTCAAGACTGACGGTGCGGCCGCCGTTGAGATAGCGGTCGAGCAGACGGTGCACCATCATGTCGGGATAGCGGCGGATAGGCGATGTGAAGTGTGTGTAGTACTCGAATCCCAGGCCGTAGTGGCCGATATTCTGTGTGGTGTAGATGGCCTTCGCCATGGTTCGTATGGCCAGTGTAGACAGGAAGTTCTCCTCGCCGCGGCCCTTCACGTCGACGAGCATCTTGTTGAGCGAGCGGTTGATTTCCAGCGGTTCGCCCTTGGTCTTGAGTTTATAGCCGAAGGTGCGTGCCAGCGCGGCAAGATTGGCCAGACGCTCGGCGTCGGGCTGGTCGTGCACGCGGTACACGAATGCCTTGGCCTTGCGGCGCTTGGGCACTATGCCTATGGCCGAAGCCACGGTGCGGTTGGCAAGGAGCATGAACTCCTCGATGAGCTTGTTGGCGTCTTTCGACTCCTTGAAGAACACCGACGTGGGATGGCCCGTCTCGTCGATGTCGAAGCGCACCTCCACGCGGTCGAAGTCCACCGAGCCGTTGTCGTAGCGCTGCTTGCGCAGTATCTTGGCCAGACGGTCGAGGGCAAGAATCTCCTCGGCATAGTCGCCGCGGCCGGTCTCTATCACTTCCTGCGCCTCCTCGTAGGTGAAGCGGCGCACGCTGCGGGTGACGGTGCGGACGATGCGCGAATTTATGACCCGTGCATGGTCGTCCATCTCGAAGAGCACCGAGAAGGTGAGCTTGTCCTCGTCGGGACGCAGCGAGCAGATGCCGTTCGACAGATGCTCGGGGAGCATCGGGATGGTGCGGTCGACCAGATATACGCTCGTGGCGCGGTCCTCGGCCTCACGGTCGATGATTGAGCCGGGCTTGACGTAGTGCGTCACGTCGGCGATATGCACGCCCACCTCGACGTTGCCGTTGGGGAGCTTGCGGTACGACAGAGCGTCGTCGAAGTCCTTGGCATCGCGCGGGTCGATGGTGAAGGTCGTCACGCCGCGCAGGTCCTCGCGTGCCGCCACCACCTCGTCGGTGATGCCGGCGTCGATCTTGTCGGCGGCTTTCTCCACAGCCTCGGGATAGCGGTACGGAAGTCCGAACTCGGCCAGGATGGCGTGCATCTCGGCAGTGTTGTCTCCGGTGCGTCCGAGGATGTCGACAATCTCGCCTGTGGGGTTCTTGGCGTCCTCGGGCCAGTCGGTGATTCGTACGATGGCCTTGTCGCCTGTCACGCCGCCCTTGAGCTTCGCCTTGGGAATGTAGATGTCCGCGGCGAGATATCGCGAGTCGGTCTGAAGATAGGCGTAGTGCTTCTCTACCTTCAGAGTGCCTATGAATGTCTGTTCTTTCTTCTCAATGATTTTAGTCACCTCGGCCTCCGCGTCCTGCCCCTTGATGCGGGCCACTATCGACACTTCGACGCGGTCGCCGTTGAGAGCGTGCATCGACGCGCTGTCAGGCACGGCCACCTCGTCGCCCTCGGGCTCGAGGATGACACTGTTGCGGCCATTGCTCCGGCGCACAAAGACGCCTTCGGCCACGACGGCACGCGTGGGCGACTTGTACTTGCCCGGCGCAGTCTCGATGATTATACCGTCAAACGCCAGCTCGGCCAGATACAGCGCCACAGTACGCATCTCCTTTGGAGTATGGCGTCCGATTGCTCCCGACACCTGCCGGTAGTTGAACGTGCCCGTACCGGCAGCCGCCACATAGGCGTCGACCGCCGCACGGATATTTGAAGCCTTTTTATTTGATTTTGTCATAATGAGCGAAAGAAAAAAATTACACCCGGTGTGCTCCGTACTATATTTTATATAGTCTAACGCATCCGGGTGTACTATGGTTTGGTATCAGGCATCGATATTAGCGTAAGTAGCGTTCGACTCGATGAAGTCGCGGCGCGGACCCACGTCTTCGCCCATGAGCATGGAGAATATGCGGTCGGCCTCGGCGGCATCGCTGATATTCACCTGCTTGAGGATGCGGTGTTCGGGCGACATGGTGGTGTAGCGCAGCTCTTCATCGGACATCTCGCCGAGACCTTTGTAGCGCTGTATCGAGGTGCGTTCGCCGTACTTTGCTATGAACTGCTGCACCTGCATGTCGTTCCAGCAGTACTCCTCGTTCTTGCCCATCTTGCATTTGTACAGAGGGGGCGAAGCGAGGAAGAGGTGGCCATGCTCGATGAGCGGACGCATGCGGCGGAAGAAGAATGTCATCAGAAGGGTGGCGATGTGTGCGCCGTCGACGTCGGCATCGGTCATGATGATGACCTTGTGATATGCGAGCTTGCTGAGGTTAGGCGCCTTGGGGTCGTCCTCGGTGCCGATGGTCACGCGCAGGGCGCGGAAGAGGCTGGCGATTTCCTGATTCTCGAACACTTTGTGCTCAAGGGCTTTCTCGACGTTGAGAATCTTACCGCGGAGGGGGAGTACGGCCTGGAAGCGGCGGTCGCGGGCCTGCTTGGCCGTTCCGCCTGCCGAGTCACCCTCGACGAGGAAGAGTTCGCAGTCCTCGGCCGTGCGGCTGGAGCAGTCGGTGAGCTTGCCGGGAAGGCCGCCGCCCACAAGGGGAGTCTTGCGGAGCACCTGCTGGCGCGCTGCCAGGGCGGCGTGGCGGGCACGGGCGGCCAGCACCACTTTCTCCACGATGATCTTGGCTTCGGCGGGATGCTCCTCGAGATAGTTCGCGAGGGCCTCGCTCACGGCCGACGATACGGCGCCGGCCACTTCGCTGTTGCCGAGCTTGGTCTTGGTCTGACCCTCGAACTGAGGCTCCATCACCTTGACGGAGATGACTGCCGTGAGGCCGTCGCGGAAGTCGTCGCCGGCGATTTCCACCTTGGCGTTCTTCAGCAGATTGTTGTCGTCGGCGTATTTCTTCAGGGTGGTGGTCAGGGCGCGGCGGAAACCGGTCAGGTGCGTGCCGCCCTCTATGGTGTTGATGTTGTTGACGAAGGAGTAGATGTTCTCGTTCGAGGTGGTGTTGTAGGTGAAGGCCACCTCCACGGGGATGCCCTGGCTCTCGGTGTTGAGGTCAATGACGTCGTTGATGAGCGACTCCTTGTTGGCGTCGATGTACTGCACGAACTCGCGGAGACCGTCCTTGGAGTAGAATGTCTCGCGGCGCGGCTTGCCGTCGGAGTCGGTCTGGCGCATGTCGGTCAGATGCAGCGAGATGCCCGAGTTGAGGAAGGCCAGGTCACGCAGGCGGTTGGCCAGGGTGGCGTAGTCGTAGACTGTGGCGGTGAATATCGAGGCATCGGGCCTGAAGGTGATGACCGTACCGGTGTGGTCGCTCTCGCCTTCGATGCGCAGTTCGGTGGTGGGCTTGCCGCAGCTGTACTCCTGCACGTAGCGCTTGCCGTTGCGGTGCACTTCGGCGCGGAGATAGGTCGAGAGAGCGTTCACGCACGACACACCTACGCCGTGGAGGCCGCCCGACACCTTGTACGAGCCCTTGTCGAACTTACCGCCGGCATGAAGCACCGTCAGCACCACTTCGAGAGCACTCTTGTGCTCCTTCTCGTGCATGTCCACGGGTATGCCTCGGCCGTCGTCCTCGACAGTGATGGAGTTATCCTCGTTGATTGTGACATTGATTTCTCTGGCGTATCCTGCAAGGGCCTCGTCGATGGAGTTGTCAACCACCTCATATACAAGATGATGGAGACCTTTTTCAGAAATATCGCCTATGTACATTGCAGGACGTTTGCGCACTGCCTCCAGGCCCTCAAGGACCTGGATATTACTGGCGCTGTATTCCTCGTGTTGTTCTGCCATATTTTCAAGAATGATTTTCAAATTGTAGGCATCCGCGACCGTGTGTCCACAGCCGTGAAATAGCTTACAAAGGTACTATTTTTTTTGCAAACGGCCAAAATTTGACTATCTCTGTCAGCAGAAAAAATTAATGGAAAACGCAGCACAGGCGGCTTCGCTTTCCATCATGTTTCGTTCTGTCGGGCAATACCGTTCATTTCTTCCGGCGGAAGAGCGGACGCAGAAGCCGCACGGCCTTGAAGGCCAGTATGGCATACTCTGCCACCGACAGCGAGCTTGCTATGCGCGAGAATATCGACGAGCGTCCCTGGCCGCCGAAGGGCATGCCGCGGCGGCACCTCTCCATCTGGGTGCCGAGCTTGAATTTCTGTATTTCCATACGTGCCTGCACCAGCGTTCGACGCAGCCGTATTTCGTGTAGCGTGAGGCCGGCCCAGTTGTCGGCCGGGTCATTCGGAAACGGAGGCAGATTTATCATTTCGTTCTGATTTTTGCGGAGCAGGAAGTACGAGTCTTGAGATGAACCGGGCGACGGGGTTGACTATCAGCGCCGTGCGGAAGACGAGCAGCAGAGCTATCAGGAGCACGTAGAATCCCGCCACGATGACGAAGGCCCACAGCGGACCGGTCCATTCCGCTATGGCGTAGCCGGCGGCTATCGACAGGAAGAGCAGCGCGGCAGTGATGAATACTGTGAGCAGGGCGGCCACTGCGATGGCCGACATCAGCCGCGTGAGCTTCTCGGCCAGGTTGAGCCGGGTGTCTTCCATCAGCAGCCCAACGTATGTCTTGATGGTGTCGGCGATGCCGGAGAATCCGGTGTCGGGACGGTCGTCGGTTGTGTCCATGATAATACGATTGAATTCGGTACAGCGAGTATGCAGCGCCGTGCGGACCCGCGGAAGAGTCCGCACGGGTCACACCGCGTACTCTTAATCCTTGTTTTCTTCGATTTGGCCGGCAATCATCTCGACGAGTTCGTCGATGTCGTCAGCCGGGATGATACCGTGCTTCTGCAGTATCACCCTGATGCGCTCGCGGAGCTCGGGACCCGTGGTGGGAGTCAGCAGAGCGGCAGCGGCAGCGCCTACGGCGGCGCCGGCCAGGAATGTGAGAAGACCTTTCATATCACTTCACGTCTTTGATTTCTTCGGCAATCTGGTCAGCGAGGCTTTCGAGCTCGGATGCCTTGATGCCGGGAACGTGGCTGATGATGAAGTCCTTGATGGCTTCACGGGTCTCACTGCCCTTGCGGGGTGCGAAGAGGAGGGCTGCTGCGGCACCTACGAGTGCGCCGCCGATGGCTGCGATTACGAGAGGATAGGCTTTCATGTCTGTGTGTTTTATTGGTGGTTATTCAGTTAAATGCAAGAATATACAAAGGTAAAACGTTCTTGTGCCGGCGTTGGTTCACCGTCGCAAGAACGTTTTTTCCCGTTCAGTCAGTCAGAGGCACGGCATAGTATGCGGCCTTACCCGAAGGATATACACCGGAGATGAACATCACCTTCTCGTCCGACGACTTGACGATGGCCTTGAACATAGCCGTCACCTGCTCGGGCTTGGAGATGCGCTCGCCGTTGATGGAGAGGATGATGAAGCCTTCGCGCATGCCTGCACGGGCGAAGCGTCCGTCGGGGTCGACGTCGACTGCCGACACGCCGTGGCGTATGCCCAGACGGGCTGCATTGTCGGCGTCAAGTTCCGTAATCTTCGCGCCCAGCGAGGTCTCGTCGGCCGGACGGGTCACGCCCGTGTCGCCGCGGCTGTTCTGCAGCGTGGCCTTGGCGCTGTGCTTGCGGCCGTCGCGGTAGTACTCGATGGTCACTTCGTCGCCGGGGCTGAAGCTCGTGATAGCCTCCTGGAGTTCGGCGGTCGAGCGTGCGGGCTTGCCTCCGAGTGTCACGATGACGTCGCCCGGTTCGATGCCTGCCTTGAGAGCGGCGGAGCGGTCGGAGACTTCGGCCACGTAGATGCCTGAGGTGACGCCCTTCACCTTGAGTTCGGATATGAGTTCGGGAGTGAGCTCGCGGAAGGCGATGCCGAGATATGCGCGCTGCACCGTTCCGAAGCTCGTCAGGTCAGACACCACCTTCTGCACTATCGACGTAGGGATGGCGAAGGAGCAGCCGGCATATGTGCCCGTCTGCGAGTAGATGGCCGTGTTGATGCCTACGAGCTCGCCCTTGAGATTGACGAGCGCGCCGCCCGAGTTGCCGCGGTTCACGGCGGCGTCGGTCTGTATGTACGACTCTATGCCGCCGCGCGAAGGCTCGCCCGTGGAGCTTGAGATGTTGCGCGCCTTGGCGCTGACGATGCCCGAGGTCACCGTCGACGTGAAGCCGAAGGGATTGCCCACGGCAAGCACCCATTCACCCACGCGCAGATCCTCCGATTTACCCATAGGGATGACGTGGAGGTCGGGAGCCTCGATTTTGATGAGAGCCAGGTCGGTGTCGGGGTCGGAGCCGATGACCGTGGCCTCGAAGTTGCGGTTGTCGTTGAGAGTCACTTCCAGACGCTCGGCGTCGGCGATGACGTGGTTGTTGGTCACGATATAGCCGTCGGCCGTGATGATGACTCCCGAGCCCAGGCCTATCTGCTGCTGGCGCTGGGGTTCAGACTGCTGGCGGCGCGGCTGCTGACGCTGCTGCGGACCGAAGAAAAAGTCAAAGAGAGGATCGCCGTAGTACTCCTGCTGTTGCTGGCGGCCGCGCACACTGGCGAAGCTCTTGACCGACACAACGCCGTTGACCGTCTGCTCGGAGGCACGGATGAAGTCGTCCTGCGATATGAAGCGTGAAGGACCGCCCGGCACTGCCTCGTCCGATGCGGATGTCGTCCGGACATTCTGACCTGCATCGCCTGCGTAGGCGACGAATGCGGTGACGCCGGCCACAAGCGCGGCTCCCGCGATGATCGATGTGAGAATTCTTCCTTTCATTGCAATATATATGTGTATAGACTGTAGTTATATGTTTCGGTTTCTATCGCAAATATAACGAGAAATTTCCGAACCGATATATGTCAGTTATGTAAATTTTACTTAACCTCCAAATTTTTAATAATAATTGAGAATCCTCACATCCCCGGCCGCCATCGTGCCGAGGGCGTAATCGAGCAGGTCGTCTATGTCAGGTATGCGACGAAGTGATACCTCGCCAGTATAGTTGGCTTACGGTTTCAGTTTAAACGCCACAGACAGTGTAATTGCATTCAATTTGTAGTCTGCCCAGCGATTAGTCAAGTCGTGATCCCAACAGACCCGGACACGGAAGCGCCGAATGTCGGCCATCAGTCCTAAGCGCCACTGAAGTTCGGCATGATGAAGAGAAATATCAAATCGCTTACCGCTCGAACTGAGCGTTCCTTTTTGATAGAAATTGTATGAACCGACGGGTCCTGTAAAGATTGCCACCGGACCGACAACCCTCAAAAATCCACACAACGCTATCTTTCCACCGAATGTGTTCGCTCGGTCATCCGGCCGGCCGCCAAGCCAATGCACAGGCGCATCATCATAAATTTGGGTGTAGAGTCCGGCCTGAGCTTCCAAGCCGAAACGAGAACTTGTTCTATGAGAATATGAAGCGAACGCACCTATTTCCCAATTTGTACACCACTCATCTCCAAACAGCCGTGCACCTTCCAGACCGGCATAGAATCCCTGCCCGTAACACGAGAAAATACTCAACAGGCTTATTACAAGGGTGATTAACGTTTGTTTCATAATCTAATGTGTTTGTTGATAGTTTAAGCGTTGATTAGATAGATACATCCCCGGCCGCCATCGTGCCGGGGACGTAATCGAGCAGGTCGTCTATGTCAGGCATGAGATGAAGTGATACCTCGTCAATATAGTTGGCTTACGGTTTCAGTTTAAACGCCACCGACAGTGTGAGCGCATTCAATTTGTCACGACATTCTTCGCAGCGATAAGTCAAGTCGTGATCCCAGCAGATCCGGATGCGGAAGCGCCGGATGTCAGCCATCAGTCCTAAGCGCCACTGGAGTTCTGCATGATGAAGAGAAATATCAAATCGCTCACCGCTCGAACTGAGCGTTCCTTTTTGATAGAAATTATATGAGCCGACAGGTCCTGTAAAGATTGCTACCGGGCCGGCAACCCTCAAAAATCCACATAGTGCAATCTTTCCACCGAATGTATTCGCTCGGTCATCCGGCCGACCGCCATCCCACGTCACAGGCGCATCATCATAGATTTGAGTGTAGAGTCCGGCCTGTACTTCCAAGCCGAAACGTGAGCTTGTTTTATGGGAATAAGAGGCGAACGCCCCCATTTCCCAATTCGTACACATCTCTTCTCCAAACAGCCGCGCACCTTCCAGCCCTGCATAGAATCCCTGCCCATAACTCGAGAGAATACTCAACAGGCTGATTACAAATGTGATTAATATTTGTTTCATAACTTACTTTTTTGGTCTGACACTCATTAATGAATCCTTGAATTTATTAGAATTATGGTTGCGAGGAGTATAGTTCGTTAGATAGTAGAATCCGTCATAGCTACCTCCCCAGCCCCAATTCACGTAAAATCGTGTGGACTGAACCGGTATTGTAGTTTCGTAATATACTGATTTGAATGTGTCTTCATCCGGAAAACCAAAAATCTGGGTTTCGGTATACTGATTCGTGTGGTGAACACCCTCGATTATCCATACATGCCCCTTATTTTCCTTGTCATTGTCAAAATAACTGCGCATTATTGCAGGCGTACCATATATTATAGCTGAATAGTTTATGTTAGAGTCTTTTATTTTCGTGTAAGAATAACCATAATTATCTAATGCCTTAATGAGTCCATCTAAATTGGACTCCGTTCCACCGGTGCTAGAATTGTATTTTGCGCCAACCTTCGTATATACATCGTATAGGAAGTTAGATGCAGTAATATTGCCCCAGGGACCTGTGGACATTGCATCCCAATTGAAAAATGCGGGGTATTTGAAGTAGTACATTACCTGTCCTACAGCAATCGATCCGCAACCGACTGGAATGCATTCTGACTGGCTGCCAGGTTTTAATGGAAAAGCCTGATTATAGCCGACTGTTTGCTGCCATGTGGTTTTGAAGCAATGACCGGCGCCGTAAGTGTCCAGACAATTCTTCTCGGCAACGTAAGATATAGCCCAGTAATCTTGGGCATAATAGGGATAAGTGATACCCATCATGAAGTCTGCCGTGCTTTCAAAATCCGGAAAAGCCTGCGTACCCGGATGGTCATCAATTTTATATATTCTATAGCCGTCTGCTTTTAAGGCATTCAAGGTTTCCTGCGCTATCGAGTTCAGCCGTTCTACTTCAGCCTCGCTGAGGTAGGCCAATCCGCTGTGGTCATAGTCCGGATCTCTAGAAATAATTTTTTTGCGGGTTTCATAAAGTTTCCAGACTCGGGAAACCTTCTGAAGAGAATCAGGGGGCAGGTTAAATGAGTTCGAGATATCCTCAATGGTCTGTTCGAACCATTCATTCAGTGGGAACGGCAATGCGTCAATTCCGTTGAAGCTGCCTTGGTCGCTATAGGCGAGTATTGGCTCGTGTGTTTTGGTCGCGCTCAAAAGCGTGAACCCCTTATCGTTTGCGAAATCGATTTTGATAATACAATCATTTCCATCCTTGTCCTTTATTATGGTAGTTTCGTATTCTGCATCTCTTGATGCGACTCGTTCACCATACAACGACTTCAAGATGTTGTCAATCTCTGCGGACGTTACATCATTGGCAATTACAGTAACGTCGTCGGTGATGTCTGCCTCCTGCTGAATGTCTACAGGCTGTGGAATGTCTTCCTCATAGCCCGTGCACCCAATGAGGAAGGAAGCACAGAAAAGAAGGGTGATTAGCGTTTGTTTCATAATCTAATGTGTTTATTGATAGTTTAAGCGTTGATTAGATAGCTGTGTTAAAAGTTGCTGCGACAAATATAGTAAAAAAAGAATAACCAAAGATAAATTTTATTTAATTTAACGTCATTTAACTACTGCGCAAGACACTCGGCGCAAGGAATCATAGACCTTCATCGCAGATACATGAGATACCCCCGTCATACATGAAAAAAGCCGCTAAGCATTTCTGCCTGCGGCTTTCGCTTTTGTAATTGTCGGGGTGACTAGACTCGAACTAGCGACCTCACGCCCCCCAGACGCGTACTCTAACCAACTGAGCTACACCCCGTTCTTTTCAAAAGCGATGCAAAGTTACGCACATATTTTGAAACTTGCAAATTTTTGGAGCACTTTTTTCATTAAAATTTTTCATCATTTCGCTATCTTGCTGACAGTCAGTGAGCTGCGCGAAGTGAGCCAACGGCGCACAGGCTCGTCATAAAACTTCAGAAGAAGCCTCGCGATGGCGATATTGACAGCGACAACGCCTATGACCACAGGCCATGTCTGAGCGAAAGTGTACAGCTGGCGGTCGATGAGCCACGCATAGAAGAGATACATCACAGGATAGTGGGTGATGTAGAGAGGATAGGATATGGCACCCATGAAGTTGTAGGTCCGGCGCGTCAGCGCGCTCTCGCCGATGCCGCAGGCTGCGACGTAGACCACTGCCGGAAATACGAGGATGATGCAGCCCGACTCGAACACGCCGTTGAGACACAAGCGCCCGGACGAAGGTATATACGGCACAAAAAAGACAGCGACAAGGGCCAGGGCGCATATCCAGAAGATGCCTTTGAGCGGACGAGGACGGAAGGTGCGCGCCATCAGCAGACCCATCGAGAACGGGAATGTCATGCGCAGCAAGCCCTGCAGGAAGCCCCAGCCGCCGACGGTCCATCCCACGCCGAACATCCCGTAGCCGGACACATCGAAACTCGCGAAGAACAGCACACCCATACCGAGAACGGCCGTAAAACATGCCAGCGCACGCGTCGAAAGCCGGCGTATCAGCATGGCGTACAGCAGATTGCCTATATACTCGAAGAACAGCGACCAGGCCGGCCCGTTGAGCGGAAACGCCTCGCCGTTGCCGCGCACCTCGTACGTGGCGCCGGGAACGGCCGGGATGAACAGCAGCCCGCATATCAGCGCAGCGACGAGCGCCCAGGGCGAGACAGCCGTATGATCCCACTTCTCGAATCCCTGTATGCCGAATGCCAGCGCCCCGAGCAGCACTCCGGCCACCACCATAGGATGAAGCCTGATGAGGCGGCGCTTCGCGAACTGCCACAGCGTCAGTCCGCGGCTCCAGCGGTCATCGTAGGCATATCCGATGACGAAGCCCGACAGGATGAAGAAAAAGTCCACGGCAAGATAGCCGTGATTCATGAAGTCGATGACAGGAGCACCTGATGCGAAGGCGAAACCCTCATTTATATGGTAGAGCACCACCAGCAGGGCAGCCACTCCTCGCAGACCGTCAAGGAGCTCATAGTGCGGTTTTTCGGTAATAGCCAAGATTGTGCGTTTATATGGACAATGACAGATTAAAAAAATCGACCCGGCCTGATCGCCCTCGGGCGACTTTCGGTCGGGTCGTTATAGCGTTATACTACGATACGACGGAAGATTATTCCTTCACGCGTTCGATGTACGAACCGTCGCGTGTGTCGATGCGGATCTTGTCGCCGATATTGCAGAAGAGGGGCACGCGGATTTCCACACCGGGCTCTACAGTAGCAGGCTTGAGGGTGTTGGTAGCGGTGTCACCCTTGATGCCGGGTTCGGTATACGTGATGGCACGGGTCACCTTGATAGGCATTTCAGCGTAGAGGACAGTTTCGGTCGATGCGTCGCTGACAACTTCCACGATATCGCCTTCGAGCATGAAAGCGGCACCGGTCACGAGATCCTTGTTGATAGGAATCTGCTCGAAAGTCTCCTGGTTCATGAAGATGTCGTCACCGCCCTCGGCATAGAGGTACTGGTAGGGACGACGTTCTACACGCACGTCTTCGAGCTTTTCGCCGATGTTGAAGCGGCGTTCGAGCACGCGGCCGTCGACAACGTCCTTGAGTTTGGTACGCATGAAGGTGTTGCCCTTGCCGGGTTTAACGTGGAGGAATTCGACAACGAAGTAAAGACGGCCGTCCATGCGGATGCAGGTGCCGTTTTTGATGTCTTGAGCGTTTATCATAAATATATGGTGAGTTAATTATCTTGCTTCGAGCCGCGAAGTTAGTGATTTTTTCGCAATCAGGCAAATATTTCGTGACGACGGATTAATAAAATTTGGTTTTACGCTCGACTTATTCGTATCTTTGACTACCGTCTTAGATACTCCCGCTCGGTAAAACCAAATAAATTTGGTTTTACGCTCGACTTATTCGTATCTTTGCTGGCAACAAATGAATTAGAGATGAAGATATCGGAATATCCCCTCGGAATACAGAGTTTCCGCGAACTGCGCTCCAATGGCTGCATCTACGTGGACAAGACCGCCGACATATACAATCTTGTGTCCGGCACCAAGTACTACTTCCTGAGCCGCCCCCGCCGGTTCGGAAAGAGCCTGCTCGTGTCGACACTCGAGGAGTTCTTTTCGGGCAACCGTGAGCTCTTCAAGGGACTTGCCATCGACAGTCTCATGCCCGAGGAGTGGGAGAAGCATCCGGTGCTTCACTTCGACCTGAGCCGCCAACGGTATACATCCCCCGGCGACCTGCCCGACATCCTCAACGAGATACTGTGCGAGTACGAGCGTATATACGGCACCGACGGAACGCAGGTCTCCGACGCCCAGCGCTTCGGCGGCCTCATAGACCGCGCCTACGAGCAGACCGGCAAGTCTGTCGTGGTACTGGTCGACGAGTATGACGTACCGATTATAAACTGTCTGGAAGATGCCGCGTTAATGGAGGAAAACCGCAAGCTACTCCGCGGATTCTACGGCGTGATGAAGTCGCGTGACGCCAAGCTGCGCTTCGTGCTGCTCACAGGCGTCGGCAAGCTGGGCAAACTGAGCGTGTTCAGCGGACTGAACAACAT
>DLAL01000030.1 GCA_002493945.1 Porphyromonadaceae bacterium UBA7048 | reverse complement strand
ATTAACCGAATATCCCTAATTATGCAAAGGAATATGAACATACTCCAGTTGATTTCTTGCTCGGCATATGGATAATAATAGAGGGGCGTTTCTATGCACACCTTTTGAAGAGCAGTTATCGCTACAAAAATAAATATATACCCGATAATCTTTAATAGCTTATAGCCTATGGTTGTGTTTGATGGTTTGAAGGCAATTAAATAAGCCGACAAAGCACTATATACTATTAAAGTATAGGTCGACAGATAGATAGTTGACGTTTTGGCGAAAAGCAAATATAGCTGAGTTCCAATTATTATAATTAACAGAACAGCTACAAGATAGCGAAATATAGTATATACCCGTTTCGCGGGAGCTTCTCGTTCATTATTTCTTGCCAAATTGGCAAAAACGATAGAAAAGTATATTCCTCCTATAATCGTTCCAGAAATTTTATTATTACCCTCGGGTAATATGGACGTTAAGAGTAGTAATGTTGATGAAAAGATTAGACTTGCAATTGGTCCCTTTGACCAATTTGGTGTTATTATGACATCACCCATTTTACATTTCGTTTTGCTATATTTACTGACTAATTCTCAGAATTAATCTTAGTCTCCAAGGATAGTATTATATGGAGACAAAAAAGAGGTGCAGGCTAAAATCTCCATTGTAATTTGGAGGTATCGCCAAACACCTATGCCACACAATAAGAGAAGCCTACACCTATGGTGCAAGCATTCACTTACTTACTGCTGTGGCATTTTTCTAATTGGCGATTTTCCAAATACACAAGTAAGAAGTAAATACTTCTAAATATGTCAAATTAGTTTTTTATTTCATTGGCTATTCATTTTATTGGTTTTACGATTGCAAAGGTAGTGATTTTTCCATTAATAAAACATTTCTTGACCTGAAAATTTAGATGTCTGATTATACCGCAGCGACGTATTGCATGGAATGAACAAGCGACGCCCTCGGACATCATAGACAGAGATGTCCGAGGGCGTTGAAAAGTGGTTGTCAGCGAGATGCTCAGATGCCGAGTTCTTTCTTGATAGCGGCAATCTTGGCGGCTGCGTCGCGGTTGCAGCGGTCGTAGTCAGCCATGTCGGCCATCTTGTCGTGAACTTCGATGTAGAACTTGATTTTCGGCTCGGTTCCCGAAGGACGGACGGATATCTTGGTGCCGTCGGCGGTGAAGAACTGGAGGACGTTCGATGTGGTGGGGAAGTCCATCAGGGTTACGTCGCCTGTGGCGGTGTCGCGGCATTCGAGGGTGGAGTAGTCCTTGACGGTGATGACGGGGCTGCCGCCGAGTTCCTTGGGAGGATTGGCGCGGAATCCCTTCATCATGGCCACAATTTCTTCGGCACCGGTCTTGCCGGGACGCACTACGGAGACGCCTTCTTCGTGGCTGTAGCCGTTCTTCAGGTAGATTTCCTGAAGCATCTGGTTGAAGTCCATGCCGCGGTCCTTGGCCCATGCGCAGATTTCGGCCATGAGCGAGATTGCCGACACGGAGTCCTTGTCGCGGCAGAAGTCTTCGGCCAGGAAGCCGTAGGACTCTTCGCCGCCGCCGAGGTAGCGTGCCTTGCCTTCGTTCTCGCGGATTACGGATGCAATCCACTTGAAGCCGGTGTAGCAGTCGTACATCCTGATGTCGTTGTTGTCAGCAATGGCCTTGATGGTCTCGGTGGTTACGATGGTCTTCACTACGTATTCGTTGCCTTTGAGGCGGCCGAGCTCGCGGTTGCGGAGCATGATGTAGTTCAGAAGAATCATCACTATCTGGTTGCCGTTGATGAGCTGGTACTCACCGTTGTTGTCGCGGATGACGCAGCCGATACGGTCGGCGTCGGGGTCGGAAGCCACGACGAGGTCTGCCTCAACTTCGCGTGCTTTGGCGATAGCCATGGCCATGGCCGAAGCGTTCTCGGGGTTGGGGGAGTCGACTGTGGAGAAGTTGCCGTCGGGGATGTCCTGCTCGGGCACGTGGATGATGTTCTTGAATCCGTAGCGGCGCAGCGACTCGGGAACGATTTCCACACCGGTACCGTGGATAGGGGTGTAGACAATCTTGAGGTCGGCGTGACGCTTGATGACTTCGGGGTCGAGCGAGAGGCCTTCAATGGCTGCGAGGAACTTCTCGTCGATTTCCTTGCCGATAATCTGAATGAGTTCGGGATTGCCTTCGAACTTGATGTCGCGCACGCTCTTGATGCGGTTAACATTATTAATAATGTTGATGTCGTGCGGAGCGATAATCTGAGCACCGTCGTCCCAGTATGCCTTGTAGCCATTGTACTCCTTGGGATTGTGCGAGGCGGTGATGTTCACGCCGCTCTGGCAGCCGAGCTCGCGGATGGCGAAAGACAGCTCGGGGGTGGGGCGGAAGTTGTCGAAGAGATATACCTTGATGCCGTTGGCGGAGAATACGTTTGCAACGATTTCGGCGAATTTGCGCGAGTTGTTGCGCACGTCGTGGCCTACGACTACGCTGATTTCCTTGCGATCCTTGAAGGCGTCCTTGAGATAGTTGGCGAGGCCCTGTGTGGCGGCGCCGACAGTGTATATATTCATGCGGTTCGAGCCTGCACCCATGATGCCGCGGAGACCGCCAGTGCCGAATTCGAGGTCGCGATAGAACGACTCGATGAGTTCGGTCTTGTCTTCGGCTTCGAGCATGTGGCGTACCTCTGCGCGGGTTTCTGCGTCATAGGCATCCGAGAGCCATTCCTGGGCTCGCTCGGTGACTTGCTTGATGAGTTCTGTGTTTGTATCCATTTCGGTTATGTTGAAATTTTTTATATGTTTCCTGTCAGTTTCGGACAAGCAAAGTTAACGGTTTGCTTCAAGATATACAAATTTTTTTGTGCGCAAGTTCGCATGTATGCCTGAATTAACCTTCACTGAAGTTTTTTCAACGTTTTTTTGAGCGAATAAAAGTTGGAGGTTTGGGAATTGTTCATTAATTTTGCGAAGCATACAGGCAAACGTCGCCTTGTGTACCATTAACTAAAACTTACTACTGATGAAGAAACACAACTTCTATGCAGGTCCGTCGATTCTGAGTGAATACACCATTCAGAACACAGCTGACGCCATCCTCAACTTTGCCGACACCGGTCTCTCGGTGCTGGAAGTGTCGCACCGCAGCAAGGAATTCCAGGCCGTGATCGATGAGGCTACCGCTCTGGTGAAGGAAATCCTCGACATCCCCGAAGGCTTTCAGGTGCTCTGGCTCGGCGGAGGTGCGTCAATGCAGTTCTGCATGATTCCCTACAACCTTCTGGCCAAGCGTGCCGCCTATCTCGACACCGGCACATGGGCTTCGAACGCCATCAAGGAAGCGCGTCTCTTCGGCGAGGTCGACGTGGTGGCATCCTCGAAGGAGGCAGGCTACACGTTCATCCCCAAAGGATTCGAAGTGCCCGCAGGAGTCGACTACTTCCACTTCACCTCGAACAACACCATATACGGCACCGAGCTCCGCACCGACCCACAGACGGGCTGCCGCCTCGTGGCTGACATGAGCTCAGATATCTTCTCCCGTCCCATCGACTTCACGAACTACGACGCCATCTATGCCGGCGCCCAGAAGAATCTCGCCCCCGCAGGCGTGACGCTCGTCATAGTACGCGAGGATGCGCTCGGCCACGTAGACCGTCCCATCCCCACCATGCTCGACTACCGCACGCACATCAAGAAGGGCTCGATGTTCAACACGCCTCCCGTGCTGCCTATCTTCTCGGCTCTCCAGACCCTACGCTACTACAAGCAGCTGGGCGGCATCAAGGAACTCGAACGCCGCGACCTCGAGAAGGCTGCCGTGCTCTACGGCGCCATCGACGACTCGAAGATGTTCACCGGCACTGTCACCGACCCGGCTGACCGCTCGATTATGAACGTATGCTTCGTGATGACTCCCGAATACAAGGAGCTCGAACCCGAGTTCGTGCAGTTCTGCGCAGCCCGCGGCATCGTCGGCATCAAGGGCCACCGCTCGGTGGGCGGTTTCCGCGCATCGCTTTACAACGCACTTCCCCTCGAAAGCGTGAAGGTCCTCGTAGAGGCCATGCGTGACTTCGAGGCCACTCACTGACAGACACCGACAGCGTTATGAAAGTACTCGTAGCCACCGAAAAACCGTTCTCGGCAAAGGCCGTGGACGGCATCCGCAGCCGCATCGAAGCTGCCGGACACACGTTCGCACTTCTTGAGAAGTACACATCGCCCGAAGAACTCCGCGCAGCCGCAGCCGACGCCAATGCGCTCATCGTGCGCAGCGACATCGTCGACAAGGCGCTATTCGACGCCGCTCCCGAGCTGAAGATTGTGGTCCGCGCAGGCGCGGGATATGACAATATCGACCTGAAGGCAGCCACTGCTGCCGGAGCTGTCGTAGAGAATACGCCCGGACAGAACGCCAACGCCGTGGCAGAGCTCGTCATAGGCATGGCCATCATGGCAGCACGCAACAAGTACAGCGGCGCCACGGGTTTTGAAATCTCGGGTAAGCGCATCGGTCTGCAGGCCTTCGGTCAGGTAAGCCGCCACGTGGCAGCTCTCGCCAAGGGTTTCGGCATGGCTGTCAGCGCCATCGATCCCTACTGCCCGGCACAGGCCATGGCCGACATGGGCGTGAACACCGCCGAATCGCTTGAAGCGCTCTACGCCGGCAACGACATCGTATCCATCCACATCCCGGCCACGTCCGAGACCGTCGGCTCGATAGGCCGCGACCTGATAGGCCGCATGCCCAAGGGTGCCATCCTCATCAACACGGCACGCAAGGAAGTCATCAACGAGGCAGAACTCGCCGAGATTCTCGCCGATCGTCCCGACCTGAAGTACTTCGCCGACGTGAAGCCCGGAAACGCCGCCGAGCTCACCGAGCGCTTCGCCGACCGCGTGTTCTTCACGCCCAAGAAGAGCGGCGCCCAAACAGCCGAAGCCAACCTCAACGCAGGTCTTGCGGCAGCTGACCAGATTGTGGCATTCTTCCGCGACGGCACCGACCGCTTCCGCGTGAACTGACACAGGCCGCAGACAATTCATGATTTTTACCGGGGAGATACAGCATACGTATCTCCCCGGTTTCTGTTTTGGTGGTTAACGATTGATAAAAATTTGTTATTGACAACAAAAAATCGTAACTTCCCATCTTTGACAGTT
>DLAL01000085.1:166789-181753 GCA_002493945.1 Porphyromonadaceae bacterium UBA7048 | reverse complement strand
GCGGAAAGGCAGGGATTCGAACCCTGGGTACCCGCAAGGGTACAACGGTTTTCGAGACCGCCCCGATCGACCACTCCGGCACCTTTCCATTGGTCTTTTGCGTTTGCGAGTGCAAAGTTATGAATTGTTTTTGGATTCACCAAATTTTTTGACGAAGTTTTTTTCAAAAAAAGATTGGACGCGGCTGCGGATGTTCAGAATAAAATGTGTAACTTTGCTTTCTCTAAAAAATCACTGCGTATGTCTGCAATAAAATGTGTAGGTATTCTCACATCCGGCGGCGATGCTCCCGGTATGAATGCCGCTATCCGTGCCGTGACCCGTTCGGCTATTTTCAGCGGGCTGAAAGTCAAAGGTATATACCGTGGCTATAAAGGCTTGATAGCCGATGAGATAGTCGATTTCCGCACTCAGAATGTGTCGAACATCATTCAGCAGGGCGGTACGATTCTCAAGACTGCCCGATGCAAGGAGTTCACCACTCCCGAAGGCCGTCAGCTGGCTTACGACGTCATCCGCCGTCACGAAATAGACGCACTCGTGGTCATCGGCGGCGACGGCTCGCTCTCGGGCGCACGTATTTTCGCCAACGAATTCAACTTCCCCATCATCGGTCTGCCGGGCACTATCGACAATGACCTCTACGGCACCGATACCACCATAGGCTACGACACCGCCCTGAACACTATCATGGAGTGTGTCGACAAAATCCGCGACACCGCCACCAGCCACGAGCGTCTCTTCTTCATCGAGGTGATGGGCCGCGACGCAGGATTCCTCGCCCTCAACGGCGCCATCGCATCGGGTGCGGAGGCTGCCATTATCCCCGAAATATCGACCGAGGTCGACCAGCTGGCCGAACTCATCCAGAACGGCTTCCGCAAGAGCAAGAACTCCTCGATAGTCCTTGTCGCCGAAAGCCCCGTGACCGGCGGCGCCATGGGTCTGGCCGAGCGCGTGAAGAACGAGTATCCCGGCTACGACGTGCGCGTGTCTATCCTCGGACACCTCCAGCGAGGCGGCTCGCCCACGGCTCACGACCGCATCCTTGCATCGCGCATGGGCGCTGCGGCCATCGACGCTCTCATGGAAGACCAGCGCAACGTCATGATAGGCGTGAAGAACGACGAGATAGTATACGTGCCGTTCTCCAAGGCCATCAAGAATGACAAGCCTGTCAACCGCGAGCTCCTCAACACCCTCCGCCGCCTCTCTATCTGAGTCGCCGGCGCAACGCGTAAAACCTATATATGCTCACATACACGAATCATCTCAAGCGTCTGGTGCTTCCCGAGTACGGACGTAACATCCAGAATATGGTCGATCACTGCACGACGATTGCCGACCGCGAGGAACGCAACCGTTGTGCGGAGGCTATCATCGAGGCCATGCTGACTCTCTTCCCCTCCCAGGGCGATGCCGTGGAGTACCGTCGCAAGCTGTGGGACCACCTCCTCATCATGAGCGACTTCACCCTTGACGTCGACTTCCCCTTCGAGCACGTCGCGCCCGAGACTTTCGACGGCGGTCCGGCGCCGGTTCCGGCCGAGCGTCCCGGCAGCATGCCGTTCCGTCACTACGGACGCTACATCCAGGGGCTCGTCGAGGCAGCTGTCGACATGGAGGAGGGCGAGGCACGCGATGCCCTCATAGTCCTCATCGCCAATCAGATGAAAAAGACGCTCGTCACGGCGTCGAACGACAACGTCGAGGATGCCCGCATATTCGCCGACCTCCGCGCCATGTCGCACGGTGCCATACATGTGACGCCCGACCGGATGCAGCTGTGTGAGTTCAAGCAGGCCCCTGTGGCTTCAGGTAAAAAGAAGAAAAAAAGATGATAGACCGGAGCAAACTCACACGCATAGGCACGCTCGTGAAGCCTCACGGCATCAAGGGCGAGATATCGGCGCTGTTCGATGCCGGGATTTTCCCCGAGGACGGCATCGATACGTTTTTCGTAGAGCTCGACGGTCTGATGGTGCCCTTCCGCATCGAGGCTGTACGTGAGCGCGGCGCCGAGTCGCGGCTGCTGACCGTCAAGGGCATCCTCTCGCAGGAGGATGCCGCACGGGTGGCCGGACGTGATATCTGCGTGGAGACGGCTCTGCTTGACGACGGCGATGACTCCGACGACGACGGTCAGGTGTATCTCGAGGACCTCATAGGCTATGCCGTGGAGGTGGAGGAGGGCACCGGCTGCACGCGGCGCATAGGTGTCATCGACGACTTCGACGATTCCACTCCGAATCTGCTCTTCCACGTGTCGTCCCCCGGCGGCACGCTCCTCATACCGGCTGTAGCCGATTTCATCGAGAATATCGACCACGACTCGCGGGTCGTGCTGATGACTCTTCCGGAGGGACTGCTCTCCTTATAATTATAAAGCTATGAAAGAATACAACGAAACCGAAGCCGTGGCACTGATGGCGGCCACTCTCCCCGAGAACCTTCGCGACACAGATGCAATCTGCGAGGTGCTCGACCTCATCTATGACTACTACGACGAGAACGGCGACCTTGACATCGATGCCGACGAATATGCCGACGAGGACATCGAAGAGATGACCGGCTACATCATGGGTTACTTCTCCAAGAACGCTCCCTCGACAGCGTTCACCGCCGAGCAGGTAAGCGCCATGATACGTGCCGAGATTCAGTACGAGGAAAGTCTTATTCTTTAAGTTCACCTGATTTCTCCTCGACTGTAATGAATATCAAGCGCTTATGTCAGATTGTCTTTGCTGCGGCACTTCTTGTCCACGGAGCGGCCGTGCTTCGTGCGGAGGAGCCGTTTGACCCTTATTCGGTCGACATAGAGTCCAACATCTGCCATCCTGCCGTGGCGGAGAAGCACAGCCACAAGGTGGCCGAGGCCATGGCGTCGCTGCGCCGCGCTCTCTCGGAGCGCGGATATGCCGCCTCAGGAGTCCGCAAGGGCGAGGTGGTGATGGTCACAGTCCCGTGCGCCAGGCTCTTCGCTCCCAACAGCACCGGTCTGACCGATTCGGGCCGGAAGCAGTTGCTCGGACTCCTGCCGTACATCAAGCGCTACGACAACTATAAGGTCATCCTCGCCGTGCACTCCGACGATACGGGCGACAGCGAGTATGCCGACCGCATCACCGAAGCGCGCGCCGGCGCCATCGACAAGTTCATTTCCGACCAGGAAGGCACTGTCGAGTGTGTCATCGTGCCATACGGACTCGGCGCCGACGAGCCCGTTGCCTCGAACAACGGCGTACGCAACCGCGCCGCCAACCGCCGTGTCGAGATTTATTTCGTTCCCACTCAGAGTTTTATTGACAAGGCCAGGCGCAAATAGCCCTGTCACACCGTACGCCTATTATGCCATACACTGACAACGATCAGCGCAGGTCCTTCCGCCGTCCCCAGCAGGCCGCCGTGCCTGATGTAGCCGGACGGCTGGTGCCGCGTGCCGTCGACATCGAGGCCGCCGTGCTGGGCGCGCTCATGCTTGAGAAGGACGCCTTCAACGAGGTCTGCGACATCCTCCGCCCCGAAAGTTTCTACGAACCGCGTCATGCCAAGGTCTACGAGGCCATCCAGGCCCTCGGGCTGGCTCAGGAGCCTATCGACATGATGACCGTCAACGAGAAGCTCCGCCAGACGGGCGACATCGAGGCCGTCGGCGGCGTGGCTTTCGTGGCCGAGCTGAGTATGAATGTGGCATCGGCGGCGCACGTCGTCTTCCACGCGCGCATCGTGGCGCAGAAGTATCTCGCCCGTCAGCTCATAGCCTTCGCTTCTAAAGTCGAGAACTCGGCCTTCGACGAGAGCAACGACGTCGACGACCTCCTTCAGGAAGCCGAGCGCAATCTCTTCGACCTCACTCAGCGCAATCTCAAGAAGGAAGTCGCCCAGATTGACCCTATCCTGCAGAAGGCGCTTGAGAAGATGGACATGGCGCGCAAGCGCAATTCCGGCCTCAGCGGACTCTCGACGGGATTCCGCGGACTTGACAAGATGACCTCCGGCTGGCAGAACTCCGACCTCATCATCATCGCCGCCCGTCCTGCCATGGGCAAGACGGCCTTCGTTCTGTCGATGGCGCTGAACATAGCCATGCACAACGACCCCGTGGCCGTGTTCTCGCTCGAGATGAGCAACCTCCAGCTCGTCAACCGTCTCATATCGAATGCCTGCGAGGTGCCCGGCGAGAAAATCAAGAGCGGCGACCTCACCCAGCACGACTGGGCGCAGCTCACCACACGCATGAGCACCCTTCAGGGACTGCCCCTCTACGTCGACGACACCTCGGGCCTCTCCATCATGGAACTCAGCACCAAGGCACGGCGTCTCGTCCGCGAGCACGGCGTCAAGCTCATCATCATCGACTACCTCCAGCTCATGACCGCAGGCATCAAGCTCGGCTCGCGCGAGCAGGAAGTGTCGACCATATCGCGAACCCTCAAGCAGCTGGCCAAGGAACTCGACATCCCCGTCATCGCCCTGTCGCAGCTCAACCGTAAGCTCGAGGACCGAGGCAACAAGGACAAGCGCCCCCAGCTCTCCGACCTCCGCGAGTCCGGCGCCATAGAGCAGGACGCCGACATCGTATGCTTCATCCACCGTCCGGAGTACTACTCGCGCACAGGCGTGGACGAGGACGGCAAGAACATCCGCGGCAAGGCCGAGTTCATCATCGCCAAGCACCGTAGCGGCGGTGTCGGCACTGTCGACATGCTCTTCCGCAAGGAGTTCGTCCGCTTCGAGAACTGGGACGAGGAGGATCCCAACCAGGCTTCCGGAGGATTCGCCTACCGCGGTGCCAGCGACAACGAGGTTCCGCAGGCCGACCCCGAGCGCGCCGCGCGCGATGCCGAGGCTCTCGGCATACCCGTGTCCGGCGGTGCACCGGACACTCCTCCGGCCGCAGCCGACGAACCGTTCTGACTCATTCAAGGCGTCCTTCCCGGGCGCCTTTTCGGTGAAATAATTTGCAAAATTGACTCACCTTTTGCCATGTGAAAAAAAATTCGTACCTTTGCGTGCAATTAATCACATTCCTCCAAGATGAGTTCTTTTATTGCAGACCGAGTAAGAATGGACGGACTTACTTTCGATGATGTGCTGTTGGTTCCGGCATACTCCGAAGTCCTCCCGCGGGAAGTCAATCTCCGCACTAAGTTTTCACGCAATATCACCCTTAATGTCCCCGTCGTTTCGGCGGCTATGGACACCGTCACCGAGTGGCGCATGGCCATCGCCATCGCCCGTGAAGGCGGTCTGGGTGTCATCCACAAGAATATGTCCATCGCCGAGCAGGCACGCCAGGTTCACGCCGTAAAGCGCGCCGAGAACGGCATGATTTACGACCCCGTCACCATCCTCCGCGGCTCCACCGTAGCTGATGCCCTCAACATGATGAGCGAGTATCACATAGGCGGTATTCCCGTGGTCGACACCGACGGCAAGCTCGTGGGCATCGTCACAAACCGCGACCTCCGCTTCGAGCGCAACACCGCACGGCTCATCGACGAGGTCATGACGAGCGAGAACCTCGTCACCACATCCTCTTCAACCAACCTCGAGGAAGCAGCAGATATCCTCCAGTCGCACAAGATCGAGAAGCTCCCCGTCGTAGATGCCGACGGCAAGCTCATCGGTCTTGTCACATATAAGGACATCACCAAGGCCAAGGACAAACCCAACGCATGCAAGGACAGCCGCGGCCGTCTCCGTGTGGCTGCCGGCGTAGGCGTCACCGGCGACTCTATGGACCGTGTGGACGCCCTCGTGGCCGCAGGTGTCGACGCCATCGTCATCGACACGGCCCACGGCCATTCGCGCGGTGTCGTAGGCGTGCTCGAGGCAGTCAAGGCCAAATATCCCGAAATCGACGTAGTCGTGGGCAACATCGCCACGGGCGAGGCCGCACGCTACCTCGTCGACCACGGTGCCGACGGCGTCAAGGTCGGCATCGGCCCGGGCTCCATCTGCACCACGCGTATCATAGCCGGCGTGGGCGTGCCCCAGCTTTCGGCAGTCTACGACGTGGCACGCGCCCTCGAAGGCACCGGTGTCCCTGTCATCGCTGACGGCGGCATCCGCTACTCGGGCGACATCGTCAAGGCTCTCGCCGCAGGCGGCGACGCAGTCATGCTCGGAGGTATGCTTGCAGGTGTGGAGGAATCTCCCGGCGACACCATCATCTTCAATGGCCGCAAGTACAAGACCTACCGCGGCATGGGCTCGCTCGAAGCCATGGAGAAGGGTTCGAAGGACCGCTACTTCCAGGCCAACGAGACCGACGTCAAGAAGCTCGTTCCCGAGGGCATCGCAGCGCGCGTTCCCTTCAAGGGCAGCCTCTACGAAGTCGTATACCAGATGCTCGGCGGTCTCCGTGCAGGCATGGGCTACTGCGGCGCTCCCGACATCACGGCGCTCCACAAGGCGCAGTTCACGCGCATCACCAATGCAGGTGTGGCCGAAAGCCATCCTCACGATGTGACCATCACAGCCGAAGCCCCCAACTACTCGACCGGAGGCTGAGGCACTCTGATAAAGATACTCAAAAGCGGCCCGCTTCCAGAAGTGAAGCGGGCCGCTTTGCTATGTGGACCAAGGTAAGCCGGACGCGTATCAGCGTACTACGAGCTTTCCTGTCGTGCCGCCGGCATTGTAGATGTAGATGCCGCGGTGGAGTGTGCCGAGGTCAATCGAGCCGTTGCCCGATACGGTGCGGCTGAGCACCTGATTGCCGGCTATGGAGTATACGGCCACGTTGGTGGACGCAGCGAAGTTGTAGCGCAGAGTGACGGCCGAGTAGTTGATGCCTTCGATGTCTGTGAGGCTGCCTACGCCGGCGTGCTCGCTGTCGAAGATGACGCGTACCTTGAATGTGTCGCCCGACTTGTCCGAGATGGTCAGGTCGCCTGTAATCTGGAATGCAGGCAGCGTGGCGGACTGCTGCAGAAAAGTAATGTCGATAGGGCACTCTACTGCAGTATAGTTGCTTTTCAGAGTGAGCGAACCTTCCCAAATACCGTCCGGTGTGTCGGACATAACCGATGACGGCTCCATCGTAGTGGGCGAGTGCCTCAGCAAGCCCGCATTCTGGTCGCGCGAGCTGAACGACTGGGTCACGCTTCCGCTGCCATCCGGAACTGCGACGGGACGTCTCAATTCCGTCACCCCTGACGGCAAGTATGCCGTGGGATATGCCACTCCCTCCGACTTCAACTGGGGTGCCGTCCCCGTCATGTACGATCTCTCCTCGCGCTCACTCATAGACCTCCCCGGGCTTCCCGAGCTCGACATGACCCACCTCGACCAGCGTCAGAACTGTCTGTACAGCATCTCGGCCGACGGGCGGTACATCGTCGGTTCGCTTTCTGTGAGCTATCTCATGCCCGTGTCGCTCTGCTCGTATATATACGACCGCGAGACAGCCACATACCGCATGATAGGCTTCACCGAGAATGACACCGCTCCCTGGACGCCCCAGTGGAAGAATCTGCTCTTCGTCGAGACTCCGTCAATGAGCGCCGGCGGCAAGTGGGCCACCGGTTCGGCTTACATGGTCGAACCTATCTCGGGCAGCGAGTTCGGCAACGAGTTCCGTGCCGTTTATAAGTACAATATCGCCAGCGGCGAAATCGAGATTTTCGACGGCAGCGGCGAGAACGACATCGTAGGCTCTGCCATTCTCGATGACGGCACCCTTCTGGCTCAGGCGCCGGCAGGCAATCCTTACGCCAATATGTACGTCCGTCACGGCAACTACTATATCTCTCTGGCCGATATCTTCAGGCAGGTCTACGGAATCGACTTCTTCGAGAGCACCGGCATGCAGAATACGGGCTTTCCCGTGTCTGTCTCGACCGACGGCCTGACCATGGTCATGATCACCGGCCCCGAGACGTCCTACCTTCTCAGACTCTCCGAACCTCTTTCCGAGGCTGCCGCCAAGGTCAACCTTCTCAATTCCTACACCGTCTCGCCGGCGCCAGGCTCTGTCATGTCCAAGCTCCGCGAGGTGCGGCTGACGTTCGACCGCGACGTCGAGGTCAATGGCCAGTACTCGAAGATTACGTGCAAGTCCGAGGACGGTCTGGAGAGCTGGCAGCCGCTGCAGTCAGGCGGCTGGACTGCCGACGGCAAGCGCATCATCATCACTTTCCGCGGGCGTGACCTCCGTAAAGGCGTCAGGTACACCCTCAATATCCCGGCCGGTCTCATCCGCCTCAAAGGCGACCGCGGCCAGGTGTCGCCCGAAATAAACATCACATTCACCGGACGCGGCTCCGACCCCGTGGCTCTCGTCAGCTCATATCCTGCCGACGAGGCATCGGTGAGCGCCATCAATACCACCACCGACCCCGTCATCCTCACCTTCGATGCCGATGTCAGGCTCTCCGATGCTCCCTCGGCACTTCTATACCGCGTCGGCGAGGACGAGCCCTACGTGACTCTCAACGTTGCCGCCGCCGACCGCCGCATCATGCTCTATCCCGTCGCAGGGCAGTATCTCTTCAGCGGCACGGACTACCGCCTCGTGGTGCCGGCAGGCACCGTCTCCGATGTGTCGGGCGAGGGCTTCAACGAGGAAATCTCGCTCCTCTATCACGGCTCGTACGTGCGTCAGGTGTCGTCCGACGACAAGAACATCTTCATCTCCGACTGCGGCGACTACAATTCCTTCATGTTCTACGACGGCGACCGCCTCGCTCCGGCTCCCGTGCCGGCAGGATGGGGCTTCACCGCCAGTCTGCCCTGGAACATAACACGCGAGTCGACCTCTTCGACAGACATGTGCATGGCCGCCCACTCGATGTTCGTCTCCGGCGGCACATCCGACGACTGGATGGTCACTCCGCAGCTCCACCATACGCGGCGAAGTGCGCAACCTCACCTTCGAGCCTTCGCGCCGCATAGTCCTCGAGGAGTTCTCAGGCGCCCTGTGTCCCAATTGTCCGCAAGGTATCCTTGCAGTCGAGAATATCGGGAAACTGTATCCCGGCAAACTCCTCCCCGTCATTGTCCGCGCTTATCAGAGCGATCCCCTCGGCGCCGGCGTAGGCTCTTACGCCGCATTCCTGGGCATGAACGCCGCTCCTTCGGGCCGCATCAACCGCGGCGACATCGTATATCCGATGGTCAGCAACAACGGCGACTACATGTTCTCAGGCGCCGGATACAAGGACAGCGAGACCGGTCAGGACATCGTCACATGGCTTGACGTATTCCGCAACGAGCTCGCTCAGCCGGCCGACGGCGAAATCAGTTTCAGCTCCGCTTTCGACGAGGCTTCGAAGACCGTCAGCGTGAACTTCGACTTCCGCTCGGCTCTGAACAAGACCAACATGCCGGTCAACATCCTCGCCGTAATCACCGAGAACAGCCTTGAGACATTTCAGGACAACAACCTTTCCAACGTCGAAGACCCCGACCTGGGCGAGTGGGGCAAGGGAGGCATCTATGCCAGCTCCACCGTATATCCCTATATCATAGATGACGTCGCGCGCGGTACGTGCGGCACGACTTTCGCAGGTACGGGCGGCCTCATCCCGGCACAGATGAAGGCAGGCGAGACCTACTCGGGCACTATCTCGTTCGAGCTTCCCTCGAGCGTAGCCAAAGCTGAAAACTGCGACATAACTCTCATGCTCATCGACTCGGGCACGCTCCGCGTCCTCAACGCCAACCGCTGCGGCATCAACGGCTCTACGGATGACGAAGCTGGTGTTTCGGCTCCTGTGGCTGCAGGTGCCGACGGTGCTCCCGTCATCGTATGCGTGGATTCGCGCATCGTGGCCCGCGCGGCCGAAGGCACTGTCACCTCATCCGCATACATTATTAATCTAAACCAAACGCAATGAAAAAGCATTTTACATCATTCGTCAGAGGCTTTGCAGGCCTGTGGATGCTCGTGCTTGCTCTTATCTGTGGTGTGGCTGCTGCGCAGGCTGCCGAAACCGATCTGGGTGAGGTGGAGATAGGCAAGACCTACGCTACGCCGATGGGCAAGATTACAGGTACCATCACTCCTTCATCGTCAGGCACATTGATCAAGCTCGGCGGCAGCGAGATAGGACTTTATCTCGACGCTGCCTATACAAATGCTGTCCCTGACACTTATCTCGGCTACGACGGTACGCGGCAGAAGTATTCTTATCAGGTCGAGGCCGGCACTACTTATTATCTGTATGCCCGGTTCCTGATGTCCGGCAACGACGTCACATTCTTTATGGACGGAGTGGTGGCACAGCCTCTCGACGTGATATATACCATCCCCGACGAAGGTGCGCCTTTCAACTTCGCCAACTACTCCAGCTTCGAGGTGAAGTTCAATCAGAACGTGACCCTGTCGGCTGAAGCCAACATCACCTGCGGCACAGTTTCCGCTGATGTCCCCGTGGCTTACAATAAGACCGCCAATATCGCTACGGTCGGTGTCTTCGCCGTCCTCAAGTCACATATTCAGGCAGGCACCATCAATCCCGGCGATCCTGTCACCGTGACCCTGAAGGATGTCAAGGCAGCTTCTGATGCTTCCGCCACACCTAAGGACTACACGTTCAATTTCGCCTGCGGCTCGGTTCCCGTACGCTGCATCAGCGAGAAAGTTCCTGCTACGATATATTCATACTATGCACCCGGCGATCCTGACGGTTTAGTACAGCTCACTTTCGACGGCGAACTCTCGCTCTCCGAAACCACTGCCTGTACATTCGGCTGGGGTAATGTCGAAGGCGCCGACGGCGAGTTCTATTACGAGGTCATCAAACCGACCCTCTCCGAAGACAAGCGCACCATCATCGCCGACCTTACCGGCAAGCTGCGCACTCCGGCAGTCATGACGCCCCTCTATCCCGATGCCACGTACAGTATGGTCGACCTCCGTCTTGTCGGAGTTGTCGACGAGTTCGGCAACCCGGTCGCAAGCGAAGGACAGGGCACCATCGGTTCCTATTCGTGGGGTCCGGCCTATCAGGAACTTGAACGTGTCAACATCGTTTCGGAGTTCGAGCCCGCCAATGGCGCATCTCTCAAGGGTGTCGACGAGGTTTCGGTCTATCTCTCGCCTCTGAAGTCCATCAGCTTCACCGGATTCAGGTTCTCATGGGCCGACGGCTCGGCTGTAGTGGCCAAGTCCGACGCCACCGTCAGCGGCGCTTCGTCCGACGGTCAGGAAGCTACCTTCACATTTGCAGTTCCTCAGGAAGTCAAGGGCAAGTCAGGCGTGACCCTCACCCTCGACGGTCTCTCATGCACCGACGGCTACGACCACAATATCGACGTGCAGGCCACCTACGACGCATTCGTCATCACCTACTCCGATCCTAAGGCAGGTTCGCTCATCGAGTCCATCACTCAGGGCATGATCATAGACATCGCCACCAACTATGACGATACCTATCCTGAACTCTATCTGACATACGAAATCGAGGATATGAATCCTGACAATCCCGACGAGGCAGTCATCAAGAGCATGTCATGGTTCAGGCGCAGCGAGAACGGCGGCTTCACCGCCGAAGTGTACGGCAACTACAAGCTCTATCGCGGACACACCTACCGCATGAACGTCACCGCATGGGAGTCGGAGGCCGACTCCCGTTACGGAAGCGGTGCAGAGCCTCTCGGCACGGCATATGTGCAGTGGCAGGGCGGCACAGCTCCTTACATCTACAGCGAGGATACTCTTGTGTCGATTGATCCGGTCCCCGGCACCACCCTGTCCGCCGGCCAGTGTGTATTCACTCTCACATATACCGGTCAGGTGCATATGGACGCCGAAACCACGTTCATCAATATCGGCATGGGCTCTACGCATCCCTTCGAGGCCATCACCGCTATTGACGGAGAGGAATACCAAGGCCTCATGTACTCGTCGCAGTGGACTCTCACCGTCAGCGAGAGTTTCATGGAGTCCCTCACAAGTGCTCTCGACATATCCTTCGTAGCCACCGACGTGGACGGACGCCGTGTCCTCGGTAACCTCGGCAAAGAGGAGAACACATACTTCTACTATGTCTACGAATATGCCGGCGCTTATGCCGAATATGACCTTGCTGTCGTCGGTGAGACTCCCTACAAGTCTGTCAGGCAGTTCGTCGCTTCTTCTGAACGCGGCATCAACTTCTCGTATTACAACGCCGTAGGCGACGCTTACGTGGTGAGCCGCAATCAGACTGTAGTGGCCCGAGTGGAATCCTGGGAAGCCGCAGAGACCGAACTCGGAAGCAAGTGCACCAGCGTCACGCTCACACTTGACACCGAGATTACCGAAGAAGGCGGATACATGCTCATCGTGCCGCAGGGCTACTTTGTGATTGACGAGGAATTCAGCTCACAGCAGGGCGCTGCCATGACCCTTGCGTTCGATGTTGACGGAGGCGGTCTCTCTGACGAGGTGAACGTTCAGCTCACTCCCGTTCCCGGCACCGTCACCGTACTGCCCAAGGACATCGAGATTATATTCCCCGACTATGACTCAATCGGTCTTGGCAGCGGTGCTCCCGGTCTCACCATCGACGGCGGCGACCGCATCAAGCTCGGCGATGCCGACCTTGACTGGGACATCTGGAATATGGCCACTGTCCATCTTCCGCAGGAATACACCGAAGCCGGAACCTACGTGCTCGACTTCCCCGAGGGCTACTTCAACCTCGGTGATAACGGCGATCCCTCGCCGGCACTTTCGTTCACCTACGTCATCGCCGGTGCCGAGGTGCTCAACTACACCACCGACCCCGCAGAAGGATTCGTTGACGCTCTCTCTAACATCGAGATTACCTTCACTGACGAAGAAAGCGTAGGCGGCGGTATGGGCAAGGCAACTCTCTCCATCGACGGCGGCGAAGCCATCACTCTTCCCGACGCAGGATGGGGCATCGAATTAAATCAGATGGAACAGCCGCTCGGACAGACCTACACCGAAGAAGGCACTTACGTCATATCGTTCCCCGCAGGCTACTTCATGCTGGGCGACGATGGCCGCGAGAGCCCCGCGTTCACTCTGACCTACACCATCAAGGACAGCGGTATCGCCGGTATCACCATCGCATCCGACGGTCTCTTCCACATCTACACCGTCGACGGCATAGAGGTGATGCATACGGCCGACAAGGCAGTCATCTCCACCCTCACTCCCGGCATCTATGTCATCAACGGCGTCAAGCTCCTGGTGAAGTAAAGACAACTCTCTGATTCAATAACGCAAATGGCCGCATCTTCCTGAGAAGGCGGCCATTTGCTGTATATCAGGCTCTCCTGTCATACGGTAAACTTATTTGACGAATATTTTGCAGAATGAAAAAGAATTATTAATTTTGCGCTCCTATTCCAAAATGATACTGAAATATTGATTATGAAAAAACTTTACCTGACTTCTCTTCTGTGCCTCTTCGTCGCATCGGGTGCGGCGGCAGGACCCCGTTTCATCAAAGCCAAGAGTACAAAGATGCGCAAAGCCGCCATCGAGCGCAAGGCTCCCAGGACATCTCCCGTGTTCAGGCCCCTCTCGCAGACTGACTACATGTACGAAGATGGCGAATGGTTCCTTCTCGGTAGCGTAGCCTTCACGTACGATGCAGCAGGCAACACCCTCTCCGAAACTGTCGACATGGACGGCGAGTATTCGCGTACGGTCAGCACATACGACGAACTCGGCCGTGTCCTCACCTCGGAAGTGGAGTATTCGGAGGACGGCGAGGAGTGGATGCCGGACTCGCGTCTCGTCTTCGAGTGGGACACCAAGGTGCCCGACTACTTCACCTCGCGTATGGGCTACAGCTTCGACGGCGAGTCGTGGGCGACCAACCCCTACTGTCAGACCAACGACATCACCCGTGATGATAAGGGCAATATCACTTCTGTCCTCGTCTCGCTCCCCATCTGGGACACTATGGTGCCAGGCTACCGCTATGACTGGACATACGACGAAGAGACGGGCCAGGCCGTGGAGTTCCATCCTTACTCCAACTATGGCACTGCTGACGACGCCGACTGGCAGCCCTCGGAGAACATGTCCTATGGCGATATCGAGTGGGCAGCCACCGACGGCCAGCTCGTGGCCGACGACATCTACTCGCTCGTGGCAGGCAACAACCGTGTGTCGGCTTTCTCGGTCTATTATCAGGAAGACGAGGAGTCGGAACTCGAGCTTGACGGCCATGTATTTGTGGAGTATTCCGCCGAAAATGCTGCCGACTACACTATGAAGGAAACTTCCCTCGACCCCAATGAAGTCGGCATCTTGACTGTCCGCACCACCACCGACGCCAATGGCAGCTACACGGTCTTCTCCACTGAATTCTTCGACTGGGACAGCGGTGAGATCGGCACTGACCCCACATGGCAGGGCAAGGAGGAAGTCGTATTCGACGATCACGGAAATATAGTTCTCGAGGCTATCCATGAGTCCGGCGAGGACGATCCCGAGACACTCTATCTCGCTGCAGCCGTGAAGTATGATTATATCTACGATGACAACGGCAATATCGTCGAATACACGACTTCAAACTATGACTACGAGACCGAGGAGTATACCCCTGAGATGCGCACCGTCTACGAAGAATATATCGACGTGAACGCAGGCATAGAGGATGTCACTGTCGGCAACGGCGCTGACGTCCGTACTGTCTATAATCTTCAGGGTATCCCCGTCATCCGCGACGCTTCCGACGCCGATATCAACGCACTTCCTGCCGGCATCTATATTTCGGCAGGACGCAAATTCATCCGCAAATAAATTTTCAGACAGTAGAACAGGAGGAACAGTAGGAGTAATTGTACTGCTGTCCTCCTGTCTCATTTTTCAGACAGTAGAACAGGAGGAACAGTAGGAGTAATTGTACTGCTGTCCTCCTGTCTTATTTTTCAGACAGTAGAACAGGAGGAACAGTAGGAGTAATTGTACTACTGTCCTCCTGTCTTATTTCAGAGAGCAGGGTCTGGTAAAGTGGAGAGCAAAAAAAAAAATTACCCGTCGTCACG
>DLAL01000085.1:123631-166474 GCA_002493945.1 Porphyromonadaceae bacterium UBA7048 | reverse complement strand
ATGAAAAACTGATGCAAAGTTATAGTTTTTATGTTATACAACATACTTTCAGGATGAGAAAATGCAATTTATTGACATAAATTAACATTTTGGGCCGCTGATTAACGTCCGTTAGTACTGTAGATAGATGAAAGGCACTAATTCGCTCTGCCGTGTCTGAATCACAAGGAATATCACGGCGGCCAGCAGAAGCGCCTGCCACAGTACGGGCATGGCCACATATGCCTCGGTGCTCCCGGTGGTCCATTCGCGCGGCGAGAAGTGCGCCGCAAGTCCTATGGTCAGCGCGGCGACTATCAGGAGGTAGCCCTCGACGAACTGCGGAGCCACCGACAGATGGAAGTCATTGACTATCTGCGAGAACATCACACCCACCGTCTCGAGCGACGGGGCGCGGAACACCGTGAAGCCTATCACCACGAGCGTGAAGGTCACGGCGATGTTGGCCACGCGTATGTCAAGCCGTCCGCGTGCGCTCTCGGGCAGGCGCCACACCTGCCTGACGGCCTTGTGAATCACCAGAAGCAGTCCGTGGTAAGCTCCCCAGATGACGTACATCCACGACGCGCCGTGCCACAGGCCTCCGATGACCATCGTTATGAACTGGTTGAAGTAGGCCCGTGCGCGGCCTTTGCGGTTGCCGCCGAGCGGTATGTAGACGTAGTCGCGCAGCCACGTCGAGAGCGATATGTGCCAGCGGCGCCAGAATTCCGTCGGGCTCTGCGACTTGAAGGGCGCCGCGAAGTTCTCCTTGAAGCGGTAGCCCATCAGGAGCGCCAGGCCGATGGCCATGTCGGAGTAGCCGGAGAAGTCGCAGTACAGCTGCACGGTGAAGCCTACGGCGCCCATGAGGTTCTCGAAGCCGGTGTAGAGCGCCGGATTCTCGAAGATGCGGTCCACGAAGTTGGCGCTGATGTAGTCAGCAATCACCACCTTCTTGACAAGACCCGTCATGATGAGGAACAGACCTTCGGATATCATGGCAGGCGTGGCCGTAGGGTTGCCGGCAACCTGGCCGAGCATATCCTTGGCCCTCACCACGGGACCTGCCAGCAGCGGAGGGAAGAAGGTCAGGAAGAAAGTGTAGTCCAGCAGGCTGCGGCACGGCTCGAGGTCGCCGCGGTAGATGTCCACCATATAGCTGATGGAGCGGAACGTGAAGAACGATATGCCTGCCGGCAGAATGATGTCAAGAGGGTCGAACGAGCTGCCGACGATGCTGCACAGCGCGTCGGCCAGCAGGTTGAAGTACTTGAAGTAGACGAGCATCCCCGTGTTGATGAGGACGTTCAGGGCCACTATCGACCGTCGCAGCGCGCTGCCGCGCGCCGCTCCGAGCCACCGGCCGAGGAAGTAGTCGCTCAGGCAGACACCGCAGAGGATGAGCACGCATGCGCCCCCTGACTTATAGTAGAAGTAGAGCGAGAACGCTATCACGAGCAGCATCTTGAGGCGCCGGTGGTCGCGCACGGCCTGATAGGCGGTGATGAACAGTACGAACAGCATCAGGAAGAGCCCCGTGTTGAAGAGCATGGGCTCGGCGGGATTGTACGAAAGAAGTTCAGCGAGTTTGTCGAGCATCGTGATGACGGATTAGCGTTTGCCGGGCTTGTTGCGACGGTTAGGTCTGTCGCTTCGGCGTGCGGCGGTTTTGTCGGTCTTATTGTCGGTCTTGTATGTGGTGTTCTTCCGCTCGGCTGTTGCGCGGCCGTAGTGGTGCGGCGGGCGGGTGCCGAAGAGTTTCGGGATGAGGTCGGGGCGGCCCATGCGGTGCAGTTCGGCTGTTATCCGGCTGCGGTACTCGGGGTCGTACCAGAAGAAGAACATGCGCTGCCTGAGCTTCTCGTCGGCGTCGGTGGCCGTGTACACCTCCTCGCCCGTATAGGGGTGGATGCCCGAATAGTAGATTTCCGTGGCCACGGTCATGGGTGTGGGCGTGAAGTCCTGCACCTGCTCGAGATGGAAGTTCAGCGCCTTGGTCTCGGCGGCGAGCATGGCCATGTCCTCGGGGGTGCATCCGGGGTGCGACGATATGAAGTAGGGTATGAGCTGCTGGCGCATGCCCGACTGCTCGTTGACGCGGTCGAACAGGCGCTTGAACTCCTTGAATAGCTCGAACGACGGCTTGCGCATCACCGCCAGGGTGGCGTCGGACGTATGTTCGGGCGCCACCTTCAGGCGTCCGGAGACGTGGTTGCGTATCAGCTCCTCGTTGTAGATGCGGTTGGTGCGGTCTATGGCGTCGTTGCCCGAGCGGTGCATCGAGAGGTCGTAGCGCACGCCCGAGCCGATGAACGACTTCTTCACGCCCGGCAGTGCGTCGACGGCGCGGTATATGTCCAGCAGCGGGCCGTGGTCGTTGTTGAGGTTGCGGCACGGCGACGGATGCAGGCACGACGGGCGCAGACACTTGGCGCAGAGCGATTTGTCGCGGCCCGACATACCGTACATGTTGGCCGACGGACCGCCCAGGTCGCTGATGTAGCCTGCGAAGTCGGGCATACGCGTCACCTGACGGGCCTCGCGCAGTATCGATTCCTTCGACCGCGATGCTATGAATTTGCCCTGATGCGCCGAGATGGTGCAGAAGGCGCAGCCGCCGAAGCAACCGCGGTGCATGTTCACCGAGTGGCGTATCATCTCGTATGCAGGGATGGTCTTGCCTTTGTAGCGCGGATGCGGCAGACGGGTGTAGGGGAGGTCGAACGAGGCGTCGATCTCGCCCTGGGTCATGGCCGGAAGCATGGGGTTGGCCTTGACGGCGCGGTCGCCGGTCACCTGCCATATGGTGGCGCCTCCGGAGAGGCGGTTGCTCTGCTGCTCGATGTGCCTGAAGTTGGTCGACTGGCTGCGCTTGTCTTTCAGGCAGGTCTCGAATGATGCCAGTACGATGTTGTCGGCATCAGGCTCGGGCACTTCGGAGAGCGGACGGAGCACCACCGTCTGAGGGATGTCCGTGATGTCGGCCATGCGCTCGCCTCTGTCGAGGCGCCGCGCCAGCTCGATGATGGGCTTCTCGCCCATGCCGTACATGAGCATGTCCACCGGCGCATCCGTTATAATCGACGGGCGCAGGCGGTCCTCCCAATAGTCGTAGTGCGACAGGCGTCGCAGGGATGCCTCTATGCCTCCGGCCACCAGCGGCACGTCGGGGAAGAGTTCGCGCAGTATCCGCGCGTAGACTATGGTGGGGTAGTCCGGGCGCGCGCCGTGGCGGCCGCCGGGAGTGTAGGCGTCGTCGGAGCGGCGTCGGCGGTTGGCCGTATAGTGGTTCACCATCGAGTCCATTGCTCCGGCACTTATGCCGAAGAACAGCCTCGGGCGGCCGAATTTGCGGAAGTCGCGCAGGTCGTCCTGCCAGTTGGGCTGGGGCACGATGGCCACGCGGTAGCCTGCGGCCTGAAGCGTGCGCCCTATCACGGCGGCGCCGAACGACGGATGGTCCACGTAGGCGTCGCCCGAGAAGAGCACCACGTCCACGCTGTCCCAGCCGAGCGCTTTCATCTCCTTCACCGACGTGGGGAGCCAGTCGGTGACGCGGAGTGTCGAATAGTCGATTTCTTTCATTTTCTGATGATTTTTTCACCGGTTCGGCCCGGCGCCCTTGTCGAGCGACTCGAGCTTCATTTCCAGCTGCACTATCTGGTCGCGCAGTTTTGCCGCGAGCATGAACTCCATGTCCTTGGCTGCCTGGAGCATCTCGGTGCGCAGACGGTTGATGCTGCGCTGGAGCTCCTCGGCACCCATGTATTCGAACACTGGGTCGGCCGCGATGTGAGCTGTGAATTCTTCGGTGTAGGGGAGAGGATTCTTGCCGCGCGCCTTGTCGCGTTTGTCGCGTACGTTCTGCTGCTTCTCGGGGCGGTGCGGCTGTGATTTTACAGAGGTGTCCATGTCCACCTCGTCGAGCTCGAGGCCCACGATGGCGTTGCGGGCCTTGACGATGGCCTGCGGCGTGATGCCGTGCTCCTCGTTGTAGGCCAGCTGTATGGCACGGCGTCGCTCGGTCTCGTCGATGGTCTGCTGCATGGAGTCGGTGATTTTGTCGGCGTACATGATGACCTCGCCGTTGAGGTTGCGGGCGGCACGTCCGACTGTCTGCGTCAGCGAGCGGTGGCTGCGCAGGAAGCCTTCCTTGTCGGCGTCGAGGATGGCCACGAGCGACACTTCCGGCAGGTCGAGGCCCTCGCGGAGCAGGTTGACGCCGATGAGCACGTCATACTCGCCGGCGTGCAGGCCGTCGAGTATCTTGATGCGGTCGAGCGTCTCCACGTCGCTGTGGATGTATGCTGTCTTGATTTTGAGCTTGAGGAAGTATTCGTTCAGCTCCTCGGCCATGCGCTTGGTCAGCGTGGTGACGAGCACGCGCTCGTCGCGCTCTATGCGTAGCTGTATCTCTTCGAGCAGGTTGTCCACCTGATTCATCGACGGCCGCACGCGGATGAGCGGGTCGAGCAGACCGGTGGGGCGTATCACCTGTTCGACCACCACGCCCTCGCACTTGTTCAGCTCGTAGTCGGCCGGCGTGGCGCTGACGTAGAGCACCTGATTGGTCATCCGCTCGAATTCATCGAAAGTCAGAGGGCGGTTGTCCAGGGCCGCCGGCAGACGGAACCCGTAGTTCACCAGATTCTGCTTGCGCGAGCGGTCGCCGCCGAACATGGCGCGAATCTGCGGCAGGGTCACGTGGCTCTCGTCGATGATGGTCATGTAGTCCCTGGGGAAGTAGTCGAGCAGACAGAACGGGCGCTCGCCCTCGCGGCGTCCGTCGAAGTAGCGCGAGTAGTTCTCGATGCCCGAGCAGTAGCCGAGTTCCTTGATCATCTCCACGTCGTAGGTGACGCGTTCCTCCAGCCGCTGTGCCTCGAGGAGCTTGGCCTCCTCGTTGAAGAGCTTCACCTGCTGGCCGAGGTCGAGCTGAATCTGCGCCACGGCCGATGCCTGGCGCGACGGCGACGTCACGAAGAGGTTCGCCGGATATATCTTGAAGCTCTCGTGGGTGCCAAGATGCACGTTGTCGTCGGGATGCACCGTGACGACTTCCTCGATCTCGTCGCCCCAGAAGACCACGCGCACTATGATTTCCTCATATGCCAGGCGGATGTCGACCGTGTCGCCCTTCACGCGGAAGGAGCCGCGCGGAAATTCCACCTCGTTGCGGCTGTAGAGGGCATTGACGAGTTTGCGCAGGAACGCGTTGCGGCCTATCTTCATGCCGCGGCTCACCTCGATGACGTTCTCGTTGAAGTCCTCGGGATTGCCCATGCCGTAGAGGCACGACACCGACGACACCACCACCACGTCGCGGCGCCCCGATAGCAGGGCCGACGTCGTGGCCAGACGCAGACGCTCGATTTCGTCGTTCACCATCAGGTCCTTCTCTATGTATTTGTCGACCGACGGGATGTAGGCCTCCGGCTGGTAGTAGTCGTAGTACGACACGAAGTACTGCACGGCGTTCTCGGGGAAGAACTGCTTGAACTCGCTGTACAGCTGGGCGGCCAGGGTCTTGTTGTGGCTCAGGATGAGCGTAGGCTTCTGGACGGCCTCTATGACGTTGGCCATAGTGAACGTCTTGCCCGAGCCGGTGACACCGAGCAGAGTCTGCGCCTCCCGTCCGGCCTCGATGCCTTCGACGAGCTGACGGATGGCCTCGGGCTGGTCGCCCGTAGGACGGTACTGAGAGTTGAGTTTGAATTTCATATAATGCGTTCCTTGCAACCTGCAAAGATAGCGCTTTTTCGCCGACGGCCAAGCAATATCCCCTGCGTGAATGTATAAAAAATGATAATTCCTTGATGGCTATTCGCATATTTTTATGTTTCTTTGCATTATCGATTGGTGTATCAGTTTTTTGTTGTACTTTTGTATATGACAAATCATATTCCGGCACACGAATCAAAATAGAAAAATCTTCAGCAAGATGCTCGAGTCCTTAGAAATACGGAATTTCAAACTACATGCAGAGACTACTCTGAAATTCAGTGGATTGACGATGCTTACCGGTATTAACGGTATGGGTAAGTCCACTGTTTTCCAGGCGCTCCTTCTCCTGAGACAGTCATTCCAGTCACAACGGCTGAAAAAAGGACTTAATCTTCGCGGAGACCTTGTCGACCTCGGCATATCAGGTAAACTGGCGTGCCAGTCAGTTGACTCTGACGAAATGGTCCTTGGCATCATTTTTGAAGAAATCGGCAAATTCTGCCATTTCATCTATCCGAAAGACGGTATGGAGACTTATCTTCCGCCGGCATTTCCGGATGAAGAACCGGAGGAGATGAATGTGGAGGACGAGGAATTTCTGTATACGTTGTCGATGCAGAGTCTTTTTAGCCCGGACTTCCAGTATATCAGTGCGTTCCGTTTTGGCCCGATGGTGACATATGGCAGAGACTCGGCAGTTGTCAGCCAGGACAGACAGATTTCAAAGATTCAGGGCAAATGCGAGTATACTGTCCATTTCCTGTATCACTATTCCTCGATGAAGATTCTGGAGGAACTGGCACGTCCGAATTCTTCAGGGAACTATAACTATCAGCTCGGAGCTCAGACCGAACTTTGGCTTCAGGCCATCTCTCCGTATATCCATCTGAAGATTGAGCCGTTCGGAGAAGACTTCAAACTCAGCTATAAGTTTGACAGAGAAGACAATCTGCCGACCGAAGAGATGTCGGCCGTCAATACCGGATTCGGCATCTCCTATCTGCTTCCGATTATCGTAAGTATTCTGAGCGCACGTCCCGGTGCCCTGATACTTATAGAGAATCCGGAAGCACACGTGCATCCTAAAGGTCAGTCCGTGCTGATGGAGCTGATTGCGCGCGCCGTTAAAGCCGGTATACAGATTGTCATAGAGACCCATAGCGACCATATTATAAATGGCGCATTGGTCAATATCAGAAAAGGACTGCTGAAGAATGACGATGTGCAGGTGTATTTCTTCAATCGTGACGAGAATCTCCATGTAGCACAGATTCATCAGCTCAAGGTGACGCCTAAAGGGCAGATTATACGTCCTCCGAAAGACTTTTTTGACCAGATGCAGATTGACCTGAGGGTACTGACTGGAATAAATGAATAAGCTATGGCGAATCAGGAGAGTTGTCAGCTGTTTATCATTCTTCCGGAACATGAAGATGCGGAAAAGACATCGTCATGTATACGGGATTTCTCTGTGATGTCTCTCGAGGAGGTGACCGGCTATATCCGGCTTATCGACACGATGGAATGCCGCGGACAGGCCGAACACTATCAGTTGTACTATGATTCGAAGAATATAGACAGCTTTCTGAAACCTGTGCAGGAACTGCCTGAATGTTATCCGTCTGTTGAACTTACATTGCGCAACTCTCTCAACCGGTTTGCAGAGGACTGGCGGCCGGAAGCCCGGCAGGATGGAGACGTTGAGTACAGACTGTTTTATGAGACAGTGGCTGACGACTCGTTCTGTGAGGCCTGCGAGCGGAAATACTTGTCCGCCACCGATTCGGCGAATTCTACATTTGCCATTATCAACCATAAAGCAATTGACAGAGCACCCGATAATGCGGCTATGACTCGTAATGGTGAATCAGTTGATGTAGCCGTAGTGGACGGCTCGATTGAGGCCATCGAGAAGTGGCTGCAGTCGAACCGGCGCCCTGTACGTGTATATAATTGGAATCCGAAGCATGGAGAGAACGGTACCGGTGCTCATAAGGAACATAAGAATGATACGGTGGCGATTCTTTATTGTTCGCGTGAGCATGCTTCCGGACTTCTGCAGACAGCGCTTGGAGAAGATGCCGAAACGGGGCCGCTCTATGCCTGGGACGAGGATTTCAACCGTTATATGGAGTTCAAGCGTGAGTCTAAGAACACCATGGTATTTCATTCATTCCATCTCGAAGACTATGACAGAAAGATATCAGCTATAAAGAAACTGTTAGGAAGATGAAGGAAGATAAATACGTCGAGGACGAAAACATATATGATGGCGGCGAACCCCGCATAACAAAACCCTTTGACCCGTCAAAAATCAAACTTGATATTGCAACGGTCAATCTGTTGTCTCTTATCAATGAACTGGAGAATGACGAGATAAATCTTAGTCCGGATTTTCAGCGTGCCACAGATGTCTGGGGACCGAAAGAAAAAAGTCGGCTGATAGAATCCATCTTATTGGGGCTGCCGCTCCCGTCATTCTATTTCAGTGAGGATGAGGATGGAAATACTCGTTCTGTGATAGATGGCGTCCAGCGGTTATGTGCTATCCGTGATTTTGTATTGGGGAGGAGAGAAAATGGCGAACTCCGTTTTTTGAAGCTTGAAGGTCTGCAGTTCCTGAAACAGTACGAAGGACTGACCTTTGCTGATCTGTCCCGACCCGATGTGAGGCGCATCCACAATATGAAGATAACCACCAATACACTGGGATATGAAACCCCGGGTGACGTAAAACTGATTATTTTTCAGAGGGTGAACAGTGCCGGTGTCCCTCTGACCCAGCAGGAGATGCGCCATGCTCTGAATCAGGGAATCCCGGCAAATTTCATAAGACGTCTTTCAGAAAGCTCCTCATTTCTTCAGGCTACAAATTATAAAATCAAGGGGAAGCGAATGCTTGACAGGGATTTCGTCAATAGATTTGTGGCGTTTTATTGCGGCTATAAAGTCTATGATGGCAATCTGGATAATTTTCTGAATGACCAGATGGCAGCGTTGAACACATATACAAAGGAACGCCGACAGGAGATTCGCAATGCATTTGAGAGTTCGATGACAGCGTGCCATGCTATTTTTGGCGACAGCGCGTTCAGGAAGATCAATAAGAACGGAGAACTCAGCAAGATTTCAAAATCTCTGTTTGATTCTCTGAGTGTCTGTATGGCATGGCTGACCGATAATGAACGAAGTGTGCTTATTGACAGAAAACGTCGGGTGAAAAAATCCCTTTCAGTTCTGTTCCAGAATGAGGATTTCGCCAGACGGCTGAGTAACGGTACCGGAAAAATTCCTAATGTCAGATACAGATTTGAGGAAATTGGACAGATGCTTGAACGTATCCTTGACGAAGAAGGTGCGGGAAGTCTGTCAAGGGCATTGTGGGATTTGGGATGAAATAGCATGTCGTGAGTGGCGTTTTTGCACGCTATTACCATTATTCGACACGATTTTTTCCTTTCTTGCCGAGGGGACTTCATACCTTTGCACCGTGAAAAACCTTATCAGCAAATACGTATGAAGAAACATCTTTTTGCGGCTTCGATGCTCGCGGTCATGGCACTTTCGGCAAGTGCGGGCCGGACGATATACATCGACTTCGGCGATGTGAAACCCGAGCGCGGCCGCATCACCGAGACTGACGCCGCAGGCAACCACTGGAACAATGTCAAGTCGTCAGGAAACAATTACATCTATCCCGGAACGACCGTCGACCTCGTGGACGCCGCCAATGTGCCCACGGGCTACGACATACTCGTCAATACGCGCTTCATGACCAACGGCAAGTCGGCCGGCGGTCTGATGAATCCTTCGGCCGAACGGCTCGGCGACCTCGCTGTCGAGACGGCCACGGAGGACTACCTTTTCGTCGAGGACTTTCAGGACTACAATTTCTTCACTTTCCGCGGACTCGACATCAACAAGGCTTATGTCTTCCACGCCTTCGGCAGCCGAGCCAACGATGCCGTACGCATAGGCAACTACAGTTTCCGCGGTCAGAACGAGTGGAGCACCAACCATCAGATGGCAGGTCCCGGATGCGGTCAGGACGGATATAACGGCAACAATGCCAACGTGGCCGTCAGCGACCCGATCTTCCCGGACGTGAACGGCGAAATCACGTTCACCATACGCCGCGTACAGGGCATGATGCACATCAACGCCATGAAGATAGAGGAGACCGACGAGCTGACGCGTCCGGCCGACAATACTCCCGTGCAGAGCATGTACATAGACTTCGGCGAGAACGGCACGGCCCCCAACGACCGCTGGCAGCCCACTGTCGGAGCCGACGCCAACGGCCACTGGTGGAACAACTTCTATGGAACGACCGGCAACGGCAGCTGGGTCGACGTCATCCCCAAGGGTACGGCTGTCGAACTTGTCAACTCCGACAACATTCCCACCGGCATCACCGCCACCCTTTCGGACTATCTCAAGACCAACGGCGGCGTCAACGGCGGCATCATGGAGCCGCTGCCCGAACTGCGCGACCTCGCCGTAGCCTCCGCCACGGGTGACTATGTATATGTAGAGACCTCGCAGCCCTCGGTCAGCGTAGAGTTCACGGGAGCGAATCCCTCGAAGCTCTACCGCATCAAGGCTTTCGGCAGCCGCATCACCAACGAGACCGGCGACCGCTGGGCCATGTACCACTTCAGCGGCATGACGGCGTGGTCGGTCCGTCAGGACTTTTCGGGACGCGGCATCGGCGGTTTCGACACCGCCGGCAACTCCGTGCACGGCAACACGCGCAACGTGGCCGTCAGCGACTTCATCTACCCCGACGCAGAAGGACGCCTCACATTCACCATCGAGCGCAAGACCGGACTGTCGCATCTCAATCTGCTCAAGCTCGAGGAGTTCGACCCTGCTGTCGCTCCCGAACCCGTCATCACCGTCACCTCCCTCGATGTCAAGGGCTCGGCCGTGGAGAACGGCAGCGTCAGCCTGCGCCCCGTCACGGGTCTCGGCATCGGTGCCGGAGTGTTCGCCGCCTATCTCAGCCTCTCGCCGGGTGAATACACCTTCGAAGGTCTTACGCCCTACGGCGACGCCGTGGTATTCGGCTCGGGCGACGACGGCGCGCTGAAAGTCGGAGCACCGGCCTACACCGTCGCCGAGGAGACCGTGGTTCGTCTCCGCGTCGACACACAGGCCCGTACGGTCGACATACTGCCTATCGAGGGCATCGCCGTCAAGGGCTCAATCGCTCCCGAAGGCACCGTCATCCCTTATGCCGGTGGCGGCGTATGGTCAGGCGAGGTAGCACTGACCAAGACTGCGAGCGGCGAATATCTTACCCACAACATCTACTTCGCAATCAACGGCGACGAGGCACTCGCCATCCGGCGTGTGGCTGGCTCCGATGCCCTCGTCATGGTGGCCGACGGCACTCCGGGAGAGAACATCCGTCTGAACAACGGCACGTTCACCATATCGCTCGACCTCAATGCCATGACCTTCGGCATCGACGCCGAAGTCAACCCCTACCGCGTGTCGGTATTCGGCTCGTCGGTGGCCAACGGCCAGGGTGCCAGCAACTTCCAGGGCTACGCGTGGCTCTACGGCAACCAGCTGAAGAAGCGCACCGAGGGCGGCCAGAGCCAGTATCCGCTCGAGATATCGGGTGTGGCAATCGGCGGCAACACCACGCGCAATCTCCTCGACCGCTATGACGACGTCATCCACGACTTCGGCCGCTACGTCCTCATCGGACTCTCGCTCGGCAACGAGGGCATACACGGCGCCCAGAATCCCGAGGCTGTCTTCAATGGATTCCGCGACAATATGCTTACACTCATAGCCCGTCTCCGTGAGGACGGCAAGGTGCCCGTGGTGGTGAACAACTACACCCGCGGCGACTACAACGACACTGACTACTCCTACGTCAAGCGCATGAATCTCCTCATCCACTCGTGGGACCTCCCGTCGGTCAACGTTCTCGGAGCCATCGACGACGGCGCCGGCCATTGGGCCGAAGGCTATATAGCCGATGTGGCACACCCCAACTATTCGGGCCATCAGCAGTTCATGTACGCCATACCGCCGTCGCTCTTCGACGCCCTTGTCGACGGCAAGCCTCTCCCCGAGCGTAACATGACCGCCTCCTCGACCCTGACCGACAACACCGTGCTGCGCCTCACTCCCGAAGGCACCGTGCAGCCCTTCACCATCGCCGTGCGTGTCCGCGGCGGCGACGCAGGCTCCATCCTCACGTTCAGGCACGGCTCGCGAGCCAAGTACACGGGCGTACTGCTGGTCAACGCCGACGGCACCCTCACCTACAAGGCTCCTATCCAGCAGGGTTTCACCACGACCGACCGTCCCCTTGCCGACGGCGAGTGGCACGACATCGTTCTGACCCACTACTTCGCCATGGGTCGCACGTTCCTCTACATCGACGGCGTCCTTGCCGGAACCGTCGACGAGCGCCTCACCCTCGGAGAGATTGTCTTCGGCGAGCAGGCCGACTCGTCGGTATCGCGCGACTTCAGCGAAATCTCGCTCTGGCGTTCGGGCATGAATCAGGAAGAAATCACCGCGCACCATGCCGGCGAGATGCTCAAGTCGTCGCTTGAGGTGTACAGCCCCGTCGAACTCACCGACGACACCACCGTGCTTCCCAACCGTGCCCAGACCCTCAATGCCGCCACTGTCGACACCTCGGCATGTTCGGGCATCGGACAGACCGCAGCCGTGACCGGAGGTGTCCGTGTCGAAAGCGGCGACGGCTTCCTGAGCCTGAGTACGGACGTCCCCGGCCAGCGTGCCCGTGTCTACACCCCTGACGGCCGCCTCGTAGCCGACGTCACCCTCCCGGCCTCGACCCTCATCCTCCCCCTCTCCTGCGGACTTTACATCGTCAACGGCACCAAGGCCGTCGTGAAGTAAGTTCCGTCATCACAGCTTCCCGACAGTATTCATAGCCGGGGCGGTGCGCATGCATCGTCCCGGCTTCTTATCTGTGCCGCTTCGTCCGAATTCCTCTGCCGCTCCAAAAAAAATCCTCAATGTGTTGGCATATCTCCCGATTTTCCTTAATTTTGTCAGATATTCTTACATAGGTATAATATTATGGAGGAAAAAGTATTCACATCCGAAGAGAGCGCGCTCATACCCCGTCTTGTCCGCCGGCTGCTTGTGGCAGTGGGCGAGGGCATAGGCCATGACGGCCGCAAGGCTCTGCGCCGTGCTGTCGCCGATGCCGTGGAGGCCGGGGCGCTGCGCCGTGACCGGTTCGGATTCCATCCTGCCATCATGGCGCTGACCACTGCCGTGACTCTGTGCGACAGTGTCGACGCCGACCGAAACATGGTACTTGCCACACTGCTTTCGCCTGTCAGCGGCGCCGGAAGTATCACACATGACGATGTCGCCGCCCGCTGGGGCGACGACGTGGCCACCCTCGTCCGCGGCCTCGACAAGGTCTCAGGGCTCTACAGCCGCAGTGCATCGGTCGAGAGCGAGAATTTCCGCAAGCTCCTCCTCACCTTCGCCGAGGACCTGCGCGTCATCATACTGATGATCGTCGACCGTCTGGCGCTGATGCGCGCCATCAACCACCACAAGGCCGAGAATCTCGTACGCGACGTGGCCTACGAGGTCAACTATCTCTATGCACCGCTGGCCCACCGCCTCGGTCTCTACGCCATCAAGAGCGAGCTCGAGGACATGTCGCTGAAGTACAGCAACCGCGAGGTCTATACCCGCATAGCCCACGAGCTCAACGAGACCAAGGTCAAGCGCGACCGCTACATAGCCGACTTCATAGCGCCCGTCAAGGCACGGCTCGAGGCCGAGGGACTGAAGTTCGAGATCAAGGGCCGCACCAAGTCGATATACTCCATCTGGAACAAGCTCAAGAAGCAGCAGAACACCATAGCCGAGATCTACGACCTCTTCGCCATCCGTGTCATCATCGACTGTCCGCCCGAGCGCGAGAAGCCCGAGTGCTGGACGGCCTACTCGGTGGTCACGGACATGTATACCCCCAACCCCGTCCGCCTCAAGGACTGGCTCAGCATCCCCAAGAGCAACGGCTACGAGAGCCTGCACATCACCGTGTGCGGACCCGAGGACAAGTGGGTGGAGGTGCAGATACGCACACGCCGCATGGACGAAATAGCCGAGAAGGGTCTGGCGGCGCACTGGAAGTACAAGGGCATCAAGAGCGAGAACAATCTCGACGCCTGGATGGCCAATGTGCGCGACATCCTCGACGCCGCCCACTCGGGCCCCATGGAGCTGATACGCAACTTCAAGATGGACGTCTACGCCCACGAGGTGTTCGTGTTCACTCCGCGCGGCGACCTCTATAAGCTGCCCCTCGGCGCCACGCTGCTGGACTTCGCCTTCAACATCCACACCAAGCTCGGATGCCGCTGTGTGGGCGGACGTGTCAACGGGCGCAACCGCAAGCTCAACTACCGCCTCGCCAGCGGCGACACCGTGGAGATTCTCACCTCGCCCCAGCAGGAGCCGAGCCGCGACTGGCTCCAGTTCGTCGTCACCTCCAAGGCGCGCAACAAGATACGCACCGTGCTGAAGGAGAACGAGAACTCGTCGGCCGACATCGGCAAGGAGCTGCTGCGCCGACGCATGAAGAACCGCAAGATAGAGTTCGACGAGGCCAATCTCTCGCGCACGGCCACGCGCATGGGCTACAAGGAGATGACCGCCTTCTATTGCGCCCTCGGCAGCGACGAGATACAGGTCAACGACGTGGTGGACACCTACCTCGAGTGTGCCGCCGCAGCCCGCGGCGAGGAGCAGACGCAGAGCGCCGTCTCGGCAGCCACGTACACGCGCCAGCTCACTGAGGAGGAAGCGGCCGCCGACGCCGGTTCGGGCGACGTAGTGGTCATCGGCGACAACGTCAAGGGCATCAACTACCGCCTGGCCAAGTGCTGCAACCCTATCTTCGGCGACGATGTCTTCGGCTTCATTTCGGCCGAGGGTGTCGTCAAGATTCACCGCACTGACTGTCCCAACGCCGCGCACATCCATGAGCGCTACCCTTACCGCATCATCCGCACGCGCTGGAGCGGCAAGACGGCCGCCGGCGGATTCACCGCCGCGCTCCGCGTGGTGGGAAAGGACGATATCGGCATTGTCACCAACATAACTTCTATCATCAATAAGGAAAAATCCGTATCTTTGCGAAGTATTTCCATCGACTCCAACGACGGACTCTTCTCCGGAGTGCTCGTCGTGGGCATCGGCGATGCCGCATCGCTCGACGGACTTATAAGGAAAATCGCTAACGTAAAAGGTGTAAAAAATGTTGAACGCAACCGTTAAGACCATCATAGCCGCTGCCGCCGTGGCCCTCGGACTCAGTGCCTGCGCCGACAAGGAGGCTCAGGGAGCCGCCGAGCTCTACGCGCAGACCGAGCAGGCCCTGGCCGAGCGCAATTTCTCGGGCGCCATCACCCTGCTGGACACACTCAACTCGCGCTATCCCAAGCAGACCGAGGTGCGCCGCAACGCCCTGCAGCTCCGCGCCAAGGCCATCGAGGGCCTGACCTCCGACAGCATAGAGGCCGTGAGCCGCCGTCTGGCCGAAGCCACCCTCGCAGTGCAGCAGCTGCAGCCCGGATTCAAGTATGTGAAGAGTACGACCGGTCTTGACGGCTACTACATACCCTCGTCGGCCTCCGACAAGGTGATGACAGGCACGATGATTCAGCCGCGCATCACCGAGAAAGGCTACTTCTACATCGTGGCCAACGTGCAGGGCCGCGCCATCGGTCTGACGTCGCTCGACTTCATCGACGGCGCCTCGTCGATATCCTCGTCGGCCATCTCGCCCGTGCGTGTGGTCAAAGTCGAAGGCTCCGAGTCGGCGTCGTTCAACCAGGAAGACCTTGTCGGGGTAGGGCAGTGGATACTCGACCATCCCCAGGCATCGAAGGTCATCATCCGCGGCACCAAGGGCGACGCCACGGTCAAGCTCGACGCCAGGCTGCGCACGCAGCTGGCCGACTGCTACCGCTATGCCTCGGCCATTCAGGCACAGCGCCTCGAGACCGTCAAGCGCGAGAAGTTCGAGCGCATGCTCGCCACGGCGCGCGACCAGATAGCCAATCTTCCCAATCCTGAAGCAGAACAGAAATGAGCGACACCTTCCTCGTCACCGGCGGAGCCGGATTCATAGGCACCAACTTCGTGCGCCTGCTCCACCGGCTGGAGCCCGAGACGCGCATAGTGGTCCTCGACGACCTGACCTACTGCGGCAACTACGGCTCGATAGCCGATGTGGTCGACGGCAGTACGGTGGTGTTCGTCAAGGGCGACATCGCCGACCGCGCGCTGGTGGAGCGCCTTTTCGCCGACTACCGTCCGCAGTACGTCATCAATTTCGCCGCTGAGTCGCACGTCGACCGCAGCCTGACTGACTCGCTTCCTTTCGTGCGCACCAATGTCGAGGGCACGGTCAACCTCCTCGACTGCGCCAGGGCTCAGCGCGCGGCACAGTTTGCCGCCGGCGAGGAGCAGTCGCTGGTGCGCTTCCTCCATGTGTCGACTGACGAGGTCTACGGCGACCTCCCGTGCGACGTCCCCGAAGGCCGTCCGATTGAGGCCGACGCCGTGAGCCTGCTGGGACGCGATGACTTCGGCGTGATGTACGGCAGCAGCGCCTTCGAGGAGTCCATGCCCCTGCGTCCGTCGTCGCCCTACTCGGCATCGAAGGCTTCGGCCGATATGTTCGTGCAGTCCTACGGCCGTTCGTTCGGGCTTCCGGTGGTCATCACCCGATGCAGCAACAACTACGGCCCCTATCAGTATCCCGAGAAGCTCATCCCTCTGATGGTCAATAATATACTCGCACGCCGTCCGCTGCCTGTCTATGGCCGGGGACTCAACGTGCGCGACTGGATATACGTCGACGACCATGCCCGCGGCATCCTCGCCGTGGCGCGCCGCGGCCGTGACGGCGAGGTGTACAATCTCGGCGGCTACTCCGAGCGGCGCAATATCGACATTGTCCGCGACCTCATCCGCATTGTCGCCGGCGAAGTGGCTGACAATCAGGGCATGGACGAAAGCCTCATCACCTATGTGGCCGACCGTCCCGGACATGACCGCCGCTACGCCATCGACGCGCGCAAGTCCATGACCGAACTGGGCTGGCGTCCCGAGGTAGACTTCACCGAAGGACTGCGCCGCACCGTCCGCTGGTATCTCGACAACCGCCCGTGGCTCGATGCCATCGTCAGCGGCGACTATCGCGACTATTACTCGAAAATGTACTCTAACCGTTGATATGAAAGGAATCATTCTCGCCGGAGGAGCCGGCTCACGCCTGCACCCCATCACACTGGGCATCTCCAAGCAACTGGTGCCCGTCTACGACAAGCCGATGATATACTATCCGCTGTCGGTCCTCATGCTCGCCGGTATCCGCGAGATTCTGCTCATATCCACCCCCGTCGACCTGCCGCTCTTCCGCCGTCTGCTCGGCGACGGCAGCCGTCTGGGCATATCCGTCAGCTATGCCGAGCAGCCCCGTCCCGAAGGACTGGCGCAGGCCCTCACCATAGGCCGCGACTTCATCGGCGACGACCCCGTGGCGCTCGTCCTGGGCGACAACATCTTCTACGGACAGGGCTTCAGCGCCATGCTCAACAAGGCTGCTGACGATGCCCGCGCCGGATATGCCACCATATTCGGCTATCCCGTCGACGACCCCTCGCGCTACGGCGTGGTGGAGGTCGACGCCGAGGGCACTCCGCTGTCGATAGTGGAGAAGCCGGCCGTTCCGGCAAGCGACCTCGCCGTGGTCGGCCTCTACTTCTACCCGGCCGGAGCCGCCGACGTGGCTGCCGCCGTGACGCCTTCGGCGCGCGGCGAGCTTGAGATAACCTCGGTCAACGAGACTTACCTCCGCCGCGGTCAGCTCAGGGTGCAGTTCTTCGGCCGCGGCTTCGCATGGCTCGACACCGGCACCATCGACTCGCTCATGGAGGCGTCGGCCTTCATCGAGGCCATTCAGAAGCGTCAGGGTCTCCTTGTGGCGGCCCTCGAGGAGGTGGCATACCGTCGCGGATTCATCTCCGCCGAGCAGCTTGCCGCCCTGGCCGGGCCTATGCAGTCCACCCACTATGGTCAATATCTCAAACGTCTTGCCGATGGAAAAATTCACTGAACCGTGTATGGTCGACCTGCCGCGCATCTATGATCCGCGGGGCAACCTCACCTTCATACAGAACGGCGACGCCGTGCTGCCATTCACCATCGAGCGCGTCTACTGGACCTACGACGTCCCGGCCGGGGAGGAGCGCGGAGGCCACTCCCATCACGAAGGCCGCGAGATGCTCGTGGCTCTCGGAGGCAGTTTCTGCGTCAATCTCTTCGACGGACAGCGCTGGCAGACCTTCACCCTCAACCGCCCATATAAGGCTCTCTACATTCCGCCGGGCTACTGGCGCACGCTCGACAACTTCTCCTCCGGCTCGGTGTGCATGGTCCTGACGTCGACACACTACACCGAGGACGACTACGTCCGCGATTTCGACGAATTTCTGAAACTCAGCCGACGCGATGAAGCATAAGACCTATCCCTTTCTCGATCTCGGCACGGTCAATGCCCCTTACGCAGCCGCGCTGAAGGACGCCGCTGCCCGCGTCATCGATTCGGGCCGCTACGTCGGCGGACCCGAGAACGAGGCTTTCGAATCCGAGCTGGCCGCCCTTTGCGACGCGCCATATGCCGTAGGGGTGAGCAACGGGCTGGACGCTCTCCGGCTGATTTTCCGAGCTCTTATCGAGCTGGGTCGTCTGCGTCCCGGCGACGGCGTCATAGTTTCGGCCAATACCTATATAGCGTCCGTCCTCGCCGTCACCGACTGCGGACTGCGTCCCGTCTTCGTCGAGCCTGATGCGGCCACGATGAACCTCGACACATCGCTGGTCGACAGCGCCTGCAGCAGCGACCCTGGCATCCGCGCCGTCCTCACGGTGCATCTCTATGGCCGCGCCTGCTTCGATGCCGCCCTTGCCGAGGCCGTGCGCCGTCACGGCCTCATCGTCGTCGAGGACAACGCCCAGGCCATCGGTGCCGACGCCGCTGTCCCTGGGCTGAACGGCTCCGTGCGCACAGGCTCGCTCGGCCATGCCGCCGCATGCAGCTTCTATCCGACCAAGAACCTCGGAGCGCTCGGCGACGCCGGTGCCGTCACCACGGCCGACGCCGACATAGCCCGTGCGGTGCGCGCGCTGGCCAACTACGGCAGCGACCGCCGCTATCATAATATATACGAAGGCTTCAACTGCCGTCTCGACCCCGTGCAGGCAGCGTTCATGCGCGTCAAGCTCCCTTACCTTGAGAATGAGACCGCCCACCGTCGCGCCCTTGCAGCCGTCTACGATGAGAGTATAACTAATCCGTTGGTGGTCAAGCCGCTGCTCGATACGCCCGACGGCTGCGTGTGGCATCAGTACGTGGTCCGCACCGCGCGCCGCGACGACTTCCTGCGTCACCTCGAGGCCAACGGCGTAGGCTACGACATCCACTATGCCGTGCCGCCTCACCTCCAGCCATGCTACGCGCGGTACGGCCATCTCAGCCTTCCCGTCACCGTGCGGCTGGCATCCGAGGTGGTCAGCCTGCCCGTGTCCGGATGCACTTCCGAGGACGACGCGCGCGCCATCTCCTCCATAATCAACGATTTTTGCTGATGATTGATACTACGATATTTCCACGGCCTCTCAAGGCCCTCTATCACAGTTTCGGCTGCAAGCTCAACTTCGCCGAGACGGCTTCCGTAGCCGATGCCTTTGCCCGAAAGGGCATTTTTGCTGTCGGCCCGGGCGATACACCCGACATCATCGTCGTGAACACCTGCAGCGTCACCGCCGAGGCCGACCGCAAGTGCCGCAGCGCCATCCGTTCGTTCAACCGCCGCTATCCCCAGGCAAGGATATTCGTCACCGGATGCTATGCACAGCTCCGCCACGACGAGGCTGCCGCTCTGCCCGGAGTGGCCCTTGTGGCCGGCGTCAACGACAAACTCGCCCTCGTGGACAGCGCCCTCGCCGCTCTCGGTGGTTCCGAGGTGCATATGGACGTTCCCGAAGCCAAGGACTTGCGCGACTTCATGCCATCGTGCTCGCGCGGCGACCGCACGCGCTACTTTCTCAAGGTGCAGGACGGCTGCGACTACTGGTGCACCTACTGCACCATCCCCAAGGCGCGCGGACGCTCGCGTTCGGGCACCATCGACAGCCTCGTGGCCCAGGCGCGCGAGGTGGCCGCACAGGGCGGCAAGGAGATAGTCATCACGGGCGTCAACATCGGCGACTTCGGCCACGGACGAGACGACAACTTCCTCGACCTCTGCCGCGCCCTCGACGGCGTCGACGGCATAGAGCGCTACCGCATATCGTCGATAGAGCCCAACCTCCTCACTGACGAAATCATCGACTTCGTGGCCGCCTCGCGCCGTTTCATGCCACACTTCCACATCCCCCTGCAGAGCGGCGACGACGAGGTGCTGGCCCTGATGCGGCGCCGCTACGACCGTGCGCTCTTCGCTCATAAGGTCAGCCGCATACGCGCCGTCATGCCGCACGCCTTCATCGGGGTGGACCTCATCGTGGGCGCGCGCGGCGAGACGTCCGACCGCTTCCGCTCATCGCGCGACTTCGTCGACTCGCTCGACGTGACCCACCTTCACGTCTTCCCCTACTCCGAGCGTCCCGGCACGCGTGCCCTGGGCATTGACCATGTGGTCAGCGCCGAGGACAAGCACAGCCGCGCCGCCGAGATGATGGCCATAAGCGCCCGCAAGCATGCCGGCTTCGCCGCGCGCTTCATCGGCACCGAGCGCCCCGTGCTGCTCGAGCACTCCGCTCCCGGTCAGCCGCTCAACGGCTTCACTGACAACTATCTCCGCGTCGAGGCAGATATGCCCGAGTCGGCCGACAACACCGTGGTGCGCCTGCACCTCGACAGCCTCTGCGACGACGGCGAGACACTCAGAGCCTCACTCCGATGAAAGACTTCGGCTACAGACTTCTCAAAGGCGCGCTCACGGCGGTGGCTTTCCTGCCGCTGGGGGTACTCTACATCTTCGCCGACGTGCTCTATGTCCTTGTATACCACGTGGTCCGCTATCGCCGACGCCTTGTCCGGCGCAATCTGGCCGACTGTCTCCCCGGCCTCAGCGAAGCCGAGCGGCGTGCGGTGGAGCGCCGGTTCTACCGCAACTTCGCCGACTACGTGGTCGAGACCGTCAAGCTCCTCCACATCTCCGACGCCGAGATGGAGCGCCGCATGACCTTCGAGAACTTCGAACTCATAGACCGCATCGTGGCCGAGGGCCGCAGTGTGGTCATATACTTCTCTCATACAGGCAACTGGGAGTGGGCGCCGTCGATGACACTACGCGCCGCACGCCGTCCCGGCGACGGGGTAGAGTACTGTCAGGTCTACCGTCCGCTGCGCAACCGCACCTTCGACCGCCTCATGCTCGACGTCCGCAGCCGCTTCGGCTCGCTGTCTTTCGCCAAGTCGGCGGTCCTGCGCGACCTCATACGCCTGAAGAAAGAGGGCACAGTGTCCGTCACGGGCTTCATGAGCGACCAGAAGCCCAGCCACGGCGACCCTACGGTGGTCACCACCTTCCTGGGGCGCCCCACGGCATTCATCAGCGGCACCGAAACCCTCGCGCGCAAGCTCGGCTACGCCGTAGTCTACTGGGACACCGACAAGCCCTCGCGCGGCCACTACCACCTCACCTGCCGCCTCATGGCCGCCAACGCCGCCGACTGTGAGCCGCACCGCATCACGCTGACCTACGCGTCTTTCCTGCAGAACACCATTCTCCGTAATCCCGCCATATGGCTCTGGACCCATAACCGATGGAAGAATCCCGTAAACCTGGACAAGCTCGAATCGCTGTAATCATTCTCAACTGGAACGGAGCGCATATGCTCCGTGAGTATCTGCCGCAGGTCGTCCGCACGACCGATGCGGCCATCTCGCGTGTCATCGTGGCCGACAACGGCTCCACCGACGACAGCCTCGCCTACGTCCGCTCGACATTCCCCGATGAGGTCGGCATCATGTCATTCGACAAGAACTACGGCTTCGCCGAGGGCTACAACCGCGCCATAGCCCTCGCCGACGGCTACGAGTACGTGGTGCTCCTCAACTCCGACGTAGCCACCGCCGACGGCTGGGACCGCACGCTCCTGGACTACATGGACTCGTATCCCGACTGCGGCGCCTGCCAGCCCAAATTCCTGTCGTACAGGAACAAGGACACCTTCGAGTACGCCGGAGCCTGCGGAGGCTACCTCGACCGCAACGGCTATCCCTACTGCCGCGGCCGCATCTTCGGCACGTGCGAGCGCGACCACGGGCAGTACGACAGCGTGGCCGACGTCTTCTGGGCTTCGGGCGCCTGCTTCTTCGTGCGCCGCGGGCTGTACATCTCCGCCGGCGGCCTCGACAGCGCCTTCTTCGCCCATATGGAGGAGATTGACCTGTGCTGGCGCATACATCTGGCCGGCTACCGCGTGGCGGCCGTCCCTTCGGCTGTGGTCTACCATCTCGGAGGAGGCTCCCTTCCGGCCGAGAACCCAAGGAAGACCTACCTCAACTTCCGCAACAACCTCCTGATGCTGCACAAGAACCTCCCTGCCTCCTGTCGCCGCGGCAAGCTCTTCCGGCGCCGCCTCCTCGACACGCTCGCCTGGGCCAAGTACGTGCTGACCTTCGACTTCGCCAATGCCGCAGCCATCCTGAAGGCGCACCGCGACTTCGCGCGCATGCGTACATCATACATTGATCTGCCAGGTCCGCGGAGTGCGGACGCCGGTATTCTGCCTGATGACGCAAGAAGCAGGATAAATATACTGTTCTCATATTACGTGCTTCGCCGGAGGCGATTCAGCCAAATATTCCCCTCTTGCGACAATTCTTAAAAATTGTTAGCGATTATTAACACAATATAGTGTCAACAAGTTTTAAAAACGCGTTTTAGGTATTTCGGCGCCTAAAATTAAGGCGGAAATATTTTGAAAGTTGAAAACATCTGATTAACTTTGCGATGTATTTCGGAGTGTCTGATGACGCTCCGAACTCTCAGGAACATTAAATAATTAACAGAAAACCTAACGAATACCTACGAAAAACGGCTTCCGGGCCGGGATCGAATACCTCGTGACAATCACAAACAATCATTATTAAATAATTAATTTACTTTCATTTCACAAACCAAACTATGGAAGCTCAAAAGCCCAATGCCAAGCCCATTCAGCCCGGCGACAAAAAGAACGCACCCGGCATCAAGAATGCTGCTTGGGTCATCGTGATCTGCGCAATCATCGCTATCTCACTCTTCATCTTCTGGTTCGGTAACCCGATGCACTTCGACGAAGACGGACATCCCCAGAACCTGTGGGGCACCGTTTACAAAGGCGGTTTCATCGTGCCTGTCCTCCAGACCCTCTTCCTTACCGTTATCGTGCTTGCTGTAGAACGCGGTATCGCTCTCTCGGCTGCCAAAGGCAAAGGCAACATCGCCAAGTTCGTTGCTGAAGTGAAGAAGTGCCTCGAATCCGGCAACATCGCTCAGGCCCGTACTCTCTGCGCAAAGCAGAAAGGTTCTGTAGCTGCTGTTGTTGACTCCGCTCTCATCCGCTACGAGGAAATGGACAAGAACACCGTCCTCTCGAAAGAACAGAAGATCGCTAACCTCCAGAAGCAGGTTGAAGAGGCTACCGCTCTCGAGATGCCTACCCTCCAGCAGAACCTCCCCATCATCGCTACCATGACCACCCTCGGTACTCTCGTCGGTCTTCTCGGTACTGTAATGGGTATGATCAAGTCGTTCCAGGCTCTCTCGCAGTCCGGTGCTCCTGACTCGACCGAACTTTCGACCGGTATTTCGGAGGCACTTATCAACACCGCCTTCGGTATCGCAACCGGTGCATTCGCCGTAATCTTCTACAACTACTACACCAACAAAATCGATAACCTCACCTACGCTATCGACGAAATCGGTTTCTCCATCGTGCAGACTTTTGCCGCTTCTCACTAATCTCCTGCTTATTAAATAACCATTAGAGTAACAGGTAGATATGGGAAAAGTAAAAATTAAAAGGAAAAGCACGCTCATCGATATGACCGCGATGAGTGACGTGACTGTTCTTTTGCTTACTTTCTTCATGTTGACTTCTACCTTCCTCCAGAAGGAACCTACCATCGTATACACTCCTTCTTCGGTTTCCGAAGAGAAAGTGCCGATGAATAACCTCGTGACAGTCCTCGTATCGTCGGCCGACAAGTCCGGCAAGCTCGAAGACCCGTCTGTGGCAGAAGGTAAACTCTTCATCTCGTTCACCGGCGATGCCGACTCGACCCTGTCCAGCGAAAAAATCCGCGGACTCATGCTCGAAGAAGCTGTGGCCATCTACAACGAACAGCACAAGAACAACCAGATCACTCTCAATGCCGCTCAGAAGAACGAATTCGCTACCGCCAACATGATTGGCGTACCGTTCGCAGTACTTCCCGAAGTGCTTTCGATGAGCGTCACCGAGCGCGATAAATTCATGGGCGACATGACAAACCCCAAAGTCGGAATTCCTATCGACGGCAACCGCAATCGTGACGGAAAACTCAACGACTTCCAGGTTTGGCTCAAAGCCATCTACAACGTAGCTCAGCGTATCAACAACGAGCAGGCCGAAGGTCTCAGTGCCGAAGAGCGTTCGCAGCTCTCCAACCTTTACACAGCTCTTATGCGTAAGGGTCAGGGTATAGCCATCAAGGCTGACAAGGATACCCCCTTCACCACCGTCCAGATGGTATTTGACAACCTCCAGACCATGAAGCTGAACAAGTTCAGCCTCATGACGGCGCTCAAATCTGAAAACGAACCCACCAATTAATTGTAAAGTCTAAGATATGGCACAAATAGAACAGTCTTCAGGCGGCAAAAAGAAAAAAGGCGCCCAGAAAAAGATGTCTATCCATGTGGACTTTACCCCCATGGTGGATATGAACATGCTTCTGATCACCTTCTTCATGCTCTGTACGACCATGATCAAGAGCCAGACTCTCCAGATTGTACTTCCTACCAACGAGGACGTCAAGAAGGAACAGCAGAGCCAGGCTAAGCAGTCGGAAGCAATCACTCTGATACTCGACACCGAGTATGACGGCGACAAACCCGCCGTAGATCCCGAGTCGGGCAAGACCGTGCATGATATCTACTATTATGAAGGTATTGCCGACACTACGTTCAGCACTCCCGGATACCTCAAGAAAGAGCAGTTCATCGGCAACGTGAACCGCGAAGCCCAGGGCATCCGTAAGATTCTTCGTGCGAAGAACGAACAGGTAATGAAAGAGTACGAGATTCTCAAGACGCAGTGGAAAAACAAAGAAATCACCAAAGAGGAATTTGAAAAAGCTGCCAAGAAGAACGCTTCCGACTCCCTCAAGACCCGTCCTGTTGTGGTCATCAAACCCGGCCCCAACACTACCTACGAAGGTCTTATCAATGCTATCGACGAAATGAATATCAATCAGATTTCGCGTTACAGCATCGAGCTCCCCACTCATAGCGACACACTCCTGCTGCGTCACTACGAGCAAGCTCATGGCCTGACCATCATTCGTCCTACCGTTCGCGCCAAGGCAGCCGCTCCCGCAGCAGCCGAAGCATCTACTCCCAACCCTTAATACAAAGTAAGCAATGGCAAAAGATGTAGATCTTACCTCAAGAGAGTGGTGCGAAATAGTATTCGAAGGTAAAAACAAGGACTTCGGCGCATATAAGCTCCGTGAATCCTCTGTAAAGCGCCACACAAAAGCTGTAGTATACGTCCTCATAGCAGTCGCTGTAATCCTCACCCTTCTCATTCTCTCGGTCAACGGCGTATTCTCCAAGCCCGAAGAAGAGCAGATTGTCACCACAACCGAACAGGATATCGTGACATTCGACTCCGAAGAAGACCAGATTGAGGAAGAGGAAGAAGAGATTTTCGAGATTCCTCAGGAACCCGAAGAAATCATCGCTCCCGAAGAAGTTGCTAACCAGCAGCAGGTGACCGACCTCCTTATCGTCGAAGACGACAAGATCGAAGAAGACAAGCAGGTCAAGAACCAGGAAGACGTGCTCGACAATGAAGCTGCCGTAGGTGCCGTCGACATCACCGAAGGTACAAACGACCTCAACAAGATCGCTATCAAGGAAGAAGTGATCGCAGCTCCCAAGGTTGAAGAGGAACAGCCCGTCTCCATCGCGATGGTTGAACAGAAGCCTGAGTTCCCCGGCGGCGAATCTGCCATGTATAAGTGGCTCAGCGACAACATTGTCTATCCCTCCGTCGCATCTGAAGAAGGTGTGCAGGGCCGCGTAGTCGTAGAGTTCGTCGTAGGCAAGGACGGTTCAATCTCCAATGTACGCATCGTGCGTCCCCGCCACCCGGCTCTCGACAAGGAAGCACTCCGCGTAGTGAAGGCAATGCCCAAATGGATGCCCGGACGTAACAACGGCCAGCCCGTAAAGGTTACGTACACGCTCCCCGTGACCTTCCGTCTCCAGTAAAATTCGCTTTTGAATTTCCATACTTTCAAAGAAAAACCCGTCCGTGCCGGTCACGGACGGGCTTTTTTCGTTTAAGTGCCTGAAAAAGATTTTGTGGAATCAAAAAAAAGTCGTACCTTTGCGACACCGATTATGTCCAACACTGACATGACGGCTGCGCTGTGCGCTTTTTGGCCGAAGCGCATTCTACGTGACCGTCGATTTATGTAATTATTAATCAAGAAATTAGAAAGTGGATACTATTAGCTACCGCACCGAGTTCCCTAACGCTCAGTCCGTTGAGCACAACTGGGTAGTCATCGATGCAACCGACCAGGTTCTTGGTCGCCTTTGCGCAAAAGTTGCCAAACTTCTTCGTGGCAAATACAAGCCTTCCTACTCGCCCAACGTTGAATGCGGCGACAATGTGATTATCATCAATGCCGACAAAGTGCGTCTCACCGGCAAGAAGATGACCGACCATATCTATCTCAACTACACCGGCTATCCCGGCGGTCAGCGCGAGCTCACCCCCGAGGTCCTCATGAAGAAATCCTTCAACAAGCACCTCAAGCCCGGTATGCACCCCCTCTTCATCCGCGTGATGAAAGGCATGCTCCCCAAGAACCGTCTCGGTCGTCGTCTCATCGAGAACATGCACGTCTACAACGGTCCTACGCATCCCCACGATGCCCAGAACCCCACCGTAATCGACATTAACAAACTGAAATAATCGCATCAAATGGAAACAGTAAATGCAGTTGGCCGCCGTAAGGCAGCCGTAGCCCGCGTTATCCTGAAAGAAGGCAACGGCACCATCACCATCAACAAGCGCCCCCTCAACGTATACTTCCCCTCGTCGATTCTTCAGTACATCGTCCTCCAGCCCCTCAACACTCTCGAGGTCGCAGAGAAGTACGACATTCACGTGAACCTCGACGGTGGCGGCTACAAAGGCCAGGCTGAAGCTCTCCGCCTCGGCATCGCCCGCGCTCTCGTGAAAATCAACCCCGACGACAAGGCTATCCTCCGCAAGCACGGCTTCATGACCCGCGACCCCCGCGCCGTGGAACGCAAGAAACCCGGTCAGCCCAAGGCACGCAAGCGCTTCCAGTTCTCCAAGCGTTAATATATCTCCCCAAGCGGCTGTGGCTGCCTGACGGCAGTGCCGCTTAATCTGTGTTTAGTATCTAAACCGCGTCGACAGACGACAACACAGCGTCCCTACCCCGCGGTTGCCAAATTTTTAAGAACGTAAACTCAACAACCAAACAACAATGGCTAATCCCACATTTGAACAGCTCATCGAAGCAAGTTGCCACTTCGGCCACCTCAAGCGTAAATGGAACCCCGCAATGGCACCTTACATCTTCATGGAGCGCAACGGTATCCACATAATCGACCTCTATAAGACCCAAGCCAAGCTCGCCGAGGCAGCTAACGTGCTCCGCGGCATGGCCAAGCAAGGCAAAAAGGTCCTCTTCGTAGCCACCAAGAAGCAGGCCCGTCAGGTAATCGCTGACCTCGCCACTTCAGTAGGCATGCCCTACGTCATCGAACGCTGGCCCGGCGGTATGCTCACCAACTTCCCCACCATCCGCAAGGCTGTCCGCAAGATGACCACCATCGACAAGATGACCAAGGACGGTACATTCGACAACCTCTCCAAGCGCGAACGTCTCCAGATCACCCGTCAGCGTGCCAAACTCGAGAAGACCCTCGGCTCCATCGCCGACCTCAACCGTCTCCCCTCGGCACTCTTCGTGGTTGACGTACTCAAAGAGCGCATCGCAGTTGCCGAAGCAAACCGTCTCGGCATCCCCGTCATCGCTATGGTCGACACCAACTCCGATCCCTCGACTGTTGACTACGTGATTCCCGCCAACGACGACGCTTCGAAGTCAATCGAACTCATTGCCGGCACACTCGTAGCCGCTATGGCCGAAGGTCTCGAAGAGCGCAAGGCTGAAAAGCTCGACAACGAGGCAGCCGAAGCTCAGAACGAGAAGGAAGCTGCCGCTCCCCGTCAGCGCCGCCGCGTGCGCCGCAACGACGCTCCCGCCGCTGAGGCAGCCGAAGCTCCCGAAGCAGCCGCTCCCGCCGAAGCCGAATAATCCGACGCTTCACTGATTCTAATTATTAACTCGCTTAACACTCCTATACATATGGCAGTAACAATGGCAGAAATCACCAAGCTCCGCAACCTTACCAGCGCCGGCTTGATGGACTGCAAAAAAGCTCTCGCCGAAACTAACGGCGACATCGACGCTGCTGTCGAGCTCCTCCGTCAGAAAGGCAAGGCAATCGCCGCCAAGCGTGAAGACCGTCAGGCTTCCGAAGGCTGCGTCCTCGCCAAGAACGACGGCAACTTCGCCGCTGTCGTAGCTCTCTGCTGCGAGACCGACTTCGTGGCCAAGAACGCAGGCTTCGTCGCTCTCACTCAGACCCTCCTCGACTTCGCCGTGGCTAACCGCATCAAGACTCTTGACGAACTCAAGAACGCTACTATCGACGGTCAGGTCGTAGCCGACCTCATCACCGACGAAAGCGGCAAGACCGGTGAGAAGATTGAACTCTCGCAGTACGAATGTCTCGAGGCTCCCTCGACCATCTGCTACGTACACTTCGGCAACAAGCTCGGCACCATCGCGGGCTTCAACCTCGAGAACGTCGACTATCAGGTAGGCCGCGAAGTAGCTATGCAGATTGCTTCGATGAATCCTATGGCCGTAAACCGCGACGAAATCTCCGAAGAAGTCAAGGCTTCCGAGCTCAACGTGGCCATCGAGAAGACCAAGGAAGAGCAGGTTCGCAAGGCCGTTGAGGCTGCTCTCAAGAAAGCAGGTCTCAACCCCAACCACTTCGACAGCGAAGACCACATCGAGTCGAATATGGCTAAGGGCTGGATTACCGAAGAGCAGGCAGCTCAGGGCCGTGCCATCATGGCTGAGACTGCTGCCGCTAAGGCTGCAAACCTCCCCGAGCAGATGATTCAGAACATCGCCCAGGGCCGTCTCAACAAGTTCTTCAAAGAGAACTGCCTCATGGAACAGTCCTTCATCTCCGATGGCGAACTCTCCGTGGGCCAGTACCTCGAAAAGTCGGCTAAGGGTCTTGTATGCGTTTCGTTCAAGCGCATCAACCTCAACCAGGACTAATAAGAACGACATATACAGCGCTGCGGCTCCAAACCGCAGCGTTTAAGGGGTCCGGTAGCTCAGCTGGATAGAGCATCTGCCTTCTAAGCAGACGGTCACGCGTTCGAATCGCGTCCGGATCACGAAAAAGGTCACCAGATGGTGACCTTAAATTTTTTTACAGACTCTTATGAGAGATAGCCGCTATAACGCTTATCGTCACGTGCCCGAGAAGGGCGCTTCCGCAGTCTTCGAGCCGGTTGTGCCCGGTGAGATTGCCCGTACCCATCTCTGCCACCTCGCGTGTGCTTCTGACGTATTCTATGCCCGTGTTGCAACCCGTCTTGGCTCAGAATTCTCCCGTTTGCCCCTTGGAGATGATCTTCCGGACCGTTTTATATTCAGGGCTGCAGTCACGCTGGCTGCTTATCTTGAGGACGTCGTGGCTGACATCGGTGTCTGGCCTGCGGTGCGTGAACTGTACCGGAGGCGCGAGGGCCGGAATCTTCCGTTTTTCGACTGTGAGCCCTCGGACTATTTCGATGATGACATCAACATCGAGGATGTGCGGCTTCTGCTGTGGCAGGCCCTTATGATGTCGGCAGGTAACGACGGCTGCGTCTTTTCGCCATATAGCGATTCTTTGAGCGCTGTGGCGGATATTGCTTTTGATGTTCTTGTCGATGAATTTGATAGAGCTCCCGATGTCCCCAGGCTTCGCCGCAAAGTGGCTGACTGCTTCCGGAGCGGAGATATCTATGAAATACGTAAGTTGGCAGTGTGGCTCTATGCTGATAATCCGCTGACTTGTGCTCCGTCGAGGCGTCTGTCGATAATGGCTGAGGCATGGAAGCTGGCGACGTGGGAAAATAGCCCGATTACCGGACCTGAAGCACATTTTATGGCCGAGGTGCGGAGGTGTTTTGATGCGCACATCAGTATGCTTGGTTGCTCCACTCCTCTTCTGTTGGCTCAGATGGCCGGGCAGTATGGTTTTGGCAATCTGTCCGCTGACATCGGTCAGATTAAGACTGAATTGTTCGGCAGATACCGGATTAGCGGCTGCAGCGACGGAATCCTCGTCCTCGCCGACGTCGCCGGAACCGAGTACCGATGTGACATGAAGTCGTTTTCTCTGAAGTCTGTCGTGGGATTGAAGTCTGTGATGGTTGCTCTCGTCAGGTTCGGAGATTTATGGTATCCGAACGGTCTGTCGACTTTCTCCAAAGAAGATGTGACGGATATGGATGAGAGTAAGGAGACGCTCGTTGCTACAGACGAGATACGCGATATAATACGCAGTCACGGCGGACGGCGGGTGTTCTATTTCAGCACCATGGAGGAAATGGGCATATTTCTTGGACATCCGCTTCATGCCGAAGCTGCGCTACCTGATTATAAGAAGAATATTGTGCTGTTGCTCAGCGATGAGTCCGCCCCTGTGGTGCTTCCGGATTATGCAGAAGTTTTCAAAGATACGGAGAATCCGTTCTTCAAGAAACGTGAGTCAGCCGAGCGCAGCGACCTCTCGAGGTGGATAGTCATGGGTGCCAACGCAGCCGACGATGTTGCTGCATATATTCAGGAGAATGATATGCTGCCCTATGCGAATCTGAATGTATCGCAGGGCAAGGAGTTCGGACATAGGATTGTACGTGAGAATCTCCGGTTCCTATGCGGCTTCTCACGTTGGGAAGACCCCGATATTGACGATGATTTTTTAGAGCTGGCCAAAGCATCCGGCATCTATTCAGGTGACGGTGTATGAATCAGGAGGCTGAGGGAAAAATCAGTTTCCCTCAGCCTCCTCAGATAGTATCTTTGCATCTGTGATGACTAAAGACGAACTCGTAGCACGGCTACGCGACATAGAGTGGAACGATTTCGAGGTCAAGGCCGCGAAACTTTTCTGGTACGCAGGTATCGCTGAAAATGCCGGCTACGGCATGAACAAACTTGCGAGCCGGGAAGCATTGACCGGTACTCGTCCGACGATTGAAAGTGACCGGACTATTGCCACTGTGTCATTTCCGCTGAAGTCTGCTGTGCAGAGTCTTGTCTCGACGGACATGGATGTCCCTGCAAATGTCGGTGTAAATGTCGGTGTAAAACTGACACGGACGCAAAAGAGAGCATTGCAGCTTATGAGAGATAATCCTTCGATTACTCATGCGGAAATATCGCAATCACTTATAATGAAAATATTACCATTTTTAGCCGTATTCGTCGGCAGCGGACTGGGCGGTGTATGCCGCTATGCGCTCAGTCGTGCCGTTCAGTCGTGGTTCCCTGCTGCGACAGCCTTCCCGTGGGGAACGTTCGCCGTGAACGTGCTCGGATGCTTCCTTATAGGGCTGTTCTACGGGCTGGCTGACCGCGGCGCGCTGATGTCGCCTCAGCTGCGTCTGCTGCTCACTGTGGGCTTCTGCGGAGGCTTCACGACGTTCTCTACGTTCATCAACGAGAATTCGCTGCTGTTCGGTCAGTCGCGCTTCCTGCTCGTTGTGCTGTACATGCTGCTGAGCATAGCCGTGGGATTCGCGCTGCTCTACGCCGGCTACCGCCTTGTGCGCTGAACCGGGTCCGGATAGAAAAAAGCAGGGCCGCGGACTGGTGTCCGCGACCCTGTTGGCGTAAATAAGGCCGGTGCCGGAATTATGCGTCGGCCTGCTCGTCTTCGGCTTCGAGCACATCCTTGGACGGAGCCATGTTGGGGTCTTCCAGTCCGTATTTGTGCTTGGCGTTGAGAGCCTTGAGCCAGATGCCGAAGATGAGGGCGAGTACGCCCAGGCTGGCGAAGAGCAGCATCGGAGCGGTGTAGTTGTACTTCATCGGGTCGGAGATGCCGGGGTTGGACCACATCAGCACCTGGCCGATGAGGATGGGGAAGAGGGCCAGACCGATGTTCTGCACCCAGAATATCAGCGAGTAGGCCGAGCCGAGGTAGCGGGCTTCCATGATTTTGGGTACGGAGGGCCACAGCGATGCCGGAACGAGCGAGAACGATATGCCCAGCACGATTATGGCCGTGAAGGCGAGCCATGTGGCCGGATAGACGGGGAGCACGAGCGCGAACGTCAGGTGGCAGGCTATCATCAGTATGGCGCCTGCTATGAGCATGGTGGCGCCGCGGCCGTAGCGGTCAAGCACGTAGCCCAGCACGGGGGTGAGGGCGGCGGCTCCGATGGGGAACCAGCGGAAGATGTCGGCTGCGGCAGCCTCGTCCATGTGGAGGTTGCACTGGAGCATGTTGGTGGCGAAGCGCTGGAAGGGGAAGATAGCCGAGTAGTAGAGCACGCAGAGCATGGCTACAATCCAGAAGAGTTTGCTCTTGAGGATATTGCCTACGTCGCTCATCTTGAACTCCTCGTCCGAGGGAGCGTCGGAGGCTGAGGCCACCTCACGGTCGAGCCGTGTGTCCATGAATGTGAACACGATGTACGATATGAGGCCGATGAGCAGCAGGACGGTGCAGAATGCCACCGGAACGACCACGTCGGGGGTGCCGAACCATGATGCGATACGGGGAGATATGGAGAAGATGGCGAACACACCTACGCGCGCCAGAGCCATCTCGAGACCCATGGCGAGTGCCATCTCATGGCCTTCGAACCACTTGGCCAGTGTCTTGGACACGGTGATGCCTGCCATCTCGCAGCCGCAGCCGAATATCATGAATCCGAGGGCGGCGAGCTTGGCGCTGCCGGGCATCTCGGTCCACCACGACGAGAGCCACTGCTCGAAGGCCGTGCCGGCGAAGTACGAGCTGATGGCGTAGAGCTTGATGCAGGCGCCTACGAGCATTACCGATGCCGAGAGCACGCCTGTGAAGCGGATGCCCATCTTGTCGAGGATGATACCTGCCAGGATGAGGAAGCCGAACACGTTGAGGATGTATTCGGCACCGGCGTAGTAGCCGAATGCGCCGGGCGACCAGCCGAGCTGGGTCTCGACCAGCGACTGGAGGGGCGACATGACGTCGACAAACATGTAGGCGAAGAACATCATCAGTGCCACCAGCACCAGCGCTGTCCAGCGGGCCCACGCCTTGTCGCGCAGAGTTGTTTGGATTGTTGCTGTCATTGTTGCAATAAATTACTTTTTCTTTGGTTTTTCTGATTAAAGTGCAAATTTACGCATTATTGATGAAACATAGTGCAAGCTCCCGAAAAAAATATCTACGTCATAATATTCAGCGCACGCTTTCCGTTAGTCTGATATAGCAACCCAACATCCTCTCTTTATGAAACGTGACTTCATCGCATCGCTCCTCCTGACACCGGCTCTCGCTTTATCGTCATTTCATCTCTCGGCTCAGGACAATACCGGTCCGATATGGGGTATCAAGGCCAACCTGAATGTCGAGCTCCCCGGCGACATACACAGCAAGGGTGTATCGAATGACTTCTTCCGCACCGGCACGGGCATCTCCGCAGGCGTGGTGTGCAACCTCTATCTGGGGTACGGCTTCTACTTCGAGCCGGGTGTGTCGCTCTTCTACGGGCAGTATAAAATCCGTGACCTGTATGTGTTGATGGATGATGTCAATTCCATTCAGGTCGACGGGCCGGTGAAGAAATTCGGTGTGCGTGTTCCGCTCGTGTTCGGCTATACGTTCGACTTCTCGGACAGCTTCGGCATGAACGTGTTCACCGGTCCGCAGCTGAGCTATGCCCTCGCAGGCGACATATCGATGCCCTCCGAAGCCGAGGACGACGGCATCGACCTGTGGCGGTCGCAGCGCCGCTTTGACTGCGGCTGGAAGGTGGGCATCGGCTTCCCTGTCGGCAGTGTGACCGTCTCTGTAGAGGGCGACCTGGGCATCTCCAACCTTCATAAAGGCGACATGACGTTCCGCGAAAACCGCGTGTCGCTCGGCCTGACCTATTACTTCTGAGAGGTATTGCATATCCGTGGTTTTTTGCGTAATTTTGTGCAAAATTAGAAATCACAAATGGCACAGAAACCTTCCACCCCCAAGGGTACGCGCGACTTCTCCCCCGTGGAGATGGCTCGCCGCAACTATATATTCGACACCATCCGCGAGGTGTTCCGTCTTTTCGGATTCCGTCAGATCGAGACTCCGGCCATGGAGAATCTCTCCACGCTGATGGGCAAGTACGGCGAAGAGGGCGACAAGCTCCTCTTCAAGATTCTCAATTCGGGCGACTACCTCAAGGGTGTGGACCCCGCTCTGATAGAGGCCAACGACACTCTGCGCCTGGCCGCTAAAATCTGCGACCGCGGCCTGCGCTACGACCTCACGGTGCCTTTCGCACGCTTCGTCGTGCAGCACCGCGACGAACTCCAGCTCCCCTTCAAGCGCTTCCAGATACAGCCCGTATGGCGCGCCGACCGTCCGCAGAAAGGCCGCTACCGCGAGTTTTATCAGTGCGACGCCGATATGGTCGGCTCCGACTCGCTGCTGAACGAGATAGAGCTGCTCCAGATGGAGGACATGGTGTTCTCGCGTCTCGGCATCCGTGTGGCCATCAAGCTGAACAACCGCAAGATTCTGGCCGGCATAGCCGAACTCATCGGCGCGCCCGACAAACTCGTCGACATCACCGTGGCCATCGACAAAATCGACAAAATCGGTCTTGACAAGGTCAATGAGGAACTCGCCGACCGCGGTCTGTCGCAGCAGTCGATAGAGGCTCTGCGCCCCATCCTCGAGATTGACGGCACGGGTCCCGAACGTCTCGCCAAACTCGCCGAACTCCTTGCTCCGAGCGAGACCGGCACCAAGGGTGTCGAAGAACTCCGCACGGTCTACGAAGGCACCCTCGCGCTGGGCCTGAACGCACAGCTCGACATCGACGTGTCGCTCGCGCGCGGCCTGAGCTACTACACCGGCACCATCATCGAGGTGAAGGCTCTCGACGCCGAGATAGGCAGCATCTCGGGCGGCGGCCGCTACGACAACCTCACCGGCATCTTCGGCCTTGACGGCATCTCGGGCGTAGGCATATCCTTCGGCGCCGACCGCATCTATGACGTGCTCCTGGCGCTCAATCTCTTCCCGTCGGAGACGGCCAACTCCACCCGTGTGCTCTTCGCCAACTTCGGTGCAGCCGAGGCTGCCGCGTCGCTCCGGCTCATCAAGCAGCTCCGTGCACAGGGCATTTCGGCCGAAATCTATCCCGACCAGTCGAAGATGAAGAAGCAGATAGGCTACGCCAACGCTCTGGCCGTGCCCTTCTTCGCCATCATAGGCGAGTCGGAACTTGCTGACGGCACCGTGACGGTCAAGAACATGGCCGACGGCACACAGACCACCGTGCCGGCAGACGGACTCGCCGATCTGGTGGGATAACCGCGGATTATCAGACTTTCTCGGTCACAGCCAGAACCCGGTTGCCGTGGCTGTCAGTGAATCCGAACAGTTGCTGACTGCCGCCGTCACGGACGCCGAGTTTTGCACGCAGTGCGTCGGCCGACATGCCGAAGTTGCGCACGGCCACGCTGATGCGAGGATATTCGCGGGCGAACCGTTTCAGCACCTTCGATGCCCAGGGCAGCACACGGACGACGCGGTACACCGTGCCGTGAAAGCCTTCGACGGGTTCTGCCGACGTGAGCAGGCGCGTATTGGGATGGAACATCTTCAGTCCCCAGCGTGCGGCCACGAGTCTGAACGCACCCGTCTTCATAAGAGCCGGCGACGGCTCGTAGATATAGCAGCCTTCGGCCAGTGCGTCGCACACCGGAGGCTGCGGTGCATTGTGCTCCTGCTCGGCCGTGAAGGAGAATATCTCCGCCTCGTGGTGTGCGCCGAGAGTCACGGCCTCGATTAGCGTCGGAGTGTCAGCCGTCGGGCGTGCGAAGTCCGCCATGATGAGCAGCTCCTTGCACTCTGTTGGTGTTCCCACGGCCATGACGGCGGCCGGAGCAGGCGTTATTTCCGCTATCGTATGCGCTATGTCGAGCATAGGCGATGCCTTGATGATTAGCAGGTCGCATATGCGGCTCAGCTTCGGCATCATCTCAGTCACCGACGGCTCGCAGTCGGCCAGGGCGAATACGCGCGAGCCGTCGGCCGCACGCCTGGCCGGGTCGATGAATACTGTGGCGAAGTGCCGTCCCTCTGCCACGCACTTGTCCGTGAAGTCTATGCAGTCGCCCTCGACGGCCTCCACCGCGTCGGCCAGGTGCAGTCCCTGCGCGTTGTATCGCAGAGCCTCGACCTTCGGCGCGTCGCGCTCGATGGCCGTCACCGACGAGGCCCGTGTGGCGGCGTGCAGCGCGTCGATGCCCAGTCCGGCTGTGAGGTCGGCGGCAGGCAGCCCTTCGGCCACAAGCGATGCGTGGAAGGCCGCCACAGCGTCGGCCGTGGACTGTTCGCCGGCCAGCACCGACGGGAAGAAGAACCGCGGAAACGATGCCAGCGTGTCGGCGAGCTTCTTGCCGAATCGCCGGCGGCACTCGATCTGCGTTATCGCGCAGGCATAGTCCACCGCTCCGCTCTTGCCGGCATACTTGAGCCTCAGAGCGGCCGGGTCGTCATTGATATGCGCTTCGACCCAGTCGAAGAATTCATCGTTGAGAGTAGTGTTCATTTGCAAATTTAAAGTATCTAAAATTCGGATACTTGTTTATACGCCAAGAACGATAGATGGCGCTATATTCAGCTTTTTGCTGATTATACGCCCGACTTTGAGGGTTGGTTCGCTTTTACCGGACAAATAGTCACATACACGGGAAGGGCTTACTCCTATCAATTTGGCGAGAGATGCCTGAGTCAGCCCCATTTCGTACATCCGGAGTTTGATAACATCAATCAGAGTAGGCTCTCCGATAGCGTAATGCTCTTCATCATAGTCCGCGACAAGATTACCGAGTAGAATTAATTCGACCATTTCAGGGTCGTCTTCCGGAGTATTTTCCGGTAGTTTCAGCATGAGTTCCTCAACTCTTTTAAGAGCACCGCTGTACTGGGCTTCATTCTCTATTTTCACCATAACTCAAATATTTGCGATGTCATTAATTCTATCATATTCTGCGTGTGTGCCGATGAATCTAATCAACACAAAATGAACTGTAAACTTTATAACAGCTACTAACCTGAAATCGTTTCCTTTGATGTTGAAAACATAATGTTGATTACCTACATAATCAACCGAATTAAAAGTTTTCTTTATGTCTGCAAACGATAACCAGTTTGCTTGTTTGACCTTACTGCTCCAATCCTGTAAAGCAGATTTGGAGGCGGGATTTGCCTCATAGTATTGTCGGATGGTGCGTGCAGCTATGATTCTCATGAGGTCGTTGTTATAATCAGTCTTGCAAATTTAGCAACAATATTTTGATTTTCAAAATTTGTTGTTTTGTTGGATATACCACTTCAACCATATATAAAAGAACAAGAGAGTGCATCATGAAGTTGACACACTCTCTTGCTTATTCAGTGGAGTCGCGGGGGAGGATTATTCTCCCTTGATGGCAGCTACGCCGGGGAGCACCTTGCCCTCGATAGCTTCGAGGAGAGCGCCGCCGCCGGTCGATACGTACGAAACTTCGTCGGCGAGACCGAACTTGTTGATGCAGGCTACGGAGTCGCCGCCGCCTACGAGCGAGAAAGCGCCGTCCTTGGTGGCTTCAACCACTGCATCGGCGATAGCGCGGCTGCCTGCGGTGAAGTTGTCGAATTCGAATACGCCGGCAGGACCGTTCCAGAGGATGGTCTTCGAGCCGTGGATAGCGTCAGCGAAAGCCTTGCGGGTTTCGGGACCTGCGTCGAGACCTTCCCAGCCTTCGGGAATTTCCATTACGGAGCAAATCTGGGTGTTGCAGTCGTTGCTGAAAGCGTCGCCTGCCACGCAGTCGGTGCCGAGCACGAGGTTCACGCCTTTTTCCTTAGCCTTGGCGATGATGTCGAGGGCGAGCTGGAGCTTGTCTTCCTCGCAGATCGAAGCGCCGGTGTGGCCGCCGAGAGCGCGGGCGAAGGTATAGGTCATGCCGCCGCAGAGGATGAGGTTGTCAACCTTGTCCATGAGGTTCTCGATGATACCGATTTTGGTCGATACTTTCGAGCCGCCCATGATGGCGGTGAAGGGACGACGGATGTCGCGGAGGATATTGTCGACAGCCTGTACTTCCTTCTCCATGAGGTAGCCGAGCATCTTGTGGTCGGTGTCGAAGTAGTCGGCGATGACAGCGGTCGAAGCGTGACGGCGGTGAGCGGTGCCGAATGCGTCGTTCACATATACGTCGGCGTACGAAGCCAGAGTCTTGGCGAAGTTTTTCTGACGTTCTTTCATTTCCTTCTTGGCGTCAGCGTAGGCGGGATCTTCCTTGTCGATGCCCACGGGCTTGCCTTCTTCCTCGGGATAGAAGCGGAGGTTCTCGAGCAGGAGAGCCTGGCCGGGCTTCAGAGCGGCAGCCATGTCAGCGGCGGCAGCGCAGTCGGGAGCGAACTGTACGTCGGTGCCGAGAGCCTTGGCTACGGCGTCCTTGATCTGCGAGAGCGACATCTTGGGGTTCACTTTGCCTTTGGGCTTGCCCATGTGGCTCATGATGATGAGCGAACCGCCGTCAGCGAGGATTTTCTTGAGGGTGGGGAGAGCACCGCGGATACGGGTATCGTCGGTGATGTTGCCGTTCTCGTCCAGGGGCACATTGAAGTCAACGCGTACGATGGCTTTGTGGCCGTTGAAGTTGAAATTGTCGATTGTCATATTCTTAATATAGAATTTTGTTATTGGTTGTGTTCGATTGTTAGTCCTTAATGCTGCAAAGGTACGAAATAAAATCGAAACGCAAGTGTAACAAAGTATAAAAAAGTCGGCCGGGCGGTGGGAGCTGCCCATCGCCCGGCCGGGGGGAGTTATTCAGATCGTATTATCGCATTTACGATGTTGGGGTGTGTGGAGTGAGAGGAGAATTGAGTGGCTGATCAGTAGTTCCACTGGCAGGCTATCATGTGGAGGTTGGGGCAAGCCTGGGTGCGGAGGTCGGTGATCATGTTGTAGCGGCAGTTGATGTAGGTCAGAGCCTGGTCGAAGCTGACGTCAAGCATGGTGAGCTCGTTGTTGTTGCAGAGCAGGCGCTGGAGGAAGGTCTGGTTTGCGAGGGAGAGGGATGTCAGGTCGTTGTACGAGCAGTCCACGAAGAGGAGGTTGGGGCACTGGTCAACGGTGAGGTTGGTCAGGTTGTTGTACGAGCAGACGAGGTCGATGAGGTTCTTGCAGTCGCGCATGCCGAGGGTCTTCATGTAGTTGTCGGTGCAGAGGAAGGTGCTCAGCGAGGGCAGCCCGGAGACAATCATGTTGGCGATTCGGTTGCTGTCGAGGTTGATGTTCTGGAGGTTGGTGGTGCCGACGAGGTTGACTGCGGTGAGCTTGTTGTAGCCTGCGTAGAGGTTCTTGAGCGCGGTGCAGTTGGTCACGTTGAGCGATTCGAGGTGATTGCTCTGGCAGTTGAGGGTCTCCAGTGTCGATGAGGCGTTGAGGTCAAGCGCAACGAGGAGATTCGATGCGATGTTGAGGTTCTTGATGAAGGGCGCGTCAGTGAGGGTGAAGTCAGTGATGCGGTTGTTGTTCAGCGAGACCTTGAAGAGCTGGTTGCAGTTGGAGAGGTCGGTTTCGGAGATGCGGTTGCGCGAAGCGTTGAGTTCGGTCAGCGCGGCGTCGCCGGCCACGGTGATGCCGGTGATGGCGTTGCGGGAAACGTCGACTTTGGTCAGAGCCTTGAAGCCGGAGAGGTCGAGGGTGCCTGCGAGGTGTTTGTCTTTCCAGTTGATTTCGGTCACGTTCTTGCCTACAACTGTAACGCCTTCCCAGGTCGAGGGGTCTTTAACGTCGGTGATTTTGAGAGCTTCAGCATTCGTGCCGCCTTTTTCCGAAGGCTGGGACAGGAAATTCTGGAGCTGTTTAAGCTCGGTCTTGTTGACCTGAGCGAAGCAAGCAGCGCTACCGAGTGCTACTGCCAGGAGTAATGCGATCTTTTTCATATCAATCATAAATAATAGTTGAGTTTTTCAAACCTTTGAATTATTAACAATCAGTGAATCGAAAAGTTTTCAGATCTTTGATTATATTTTGATAAATTCACTACCTTTGCGGAAGCTATACCAAATTAACATCACAAGATGAAATTCTGTTCAACTATCATCGCATTATTGGCCGCAGGATGCCTGACAGCTTCCGCTCAGCGCATAGCCGTGCTGAGTGATGTGCACGTCACTCCCGGGAATGAGTGCGACAGGCAGCTCCGCAAGGCTGTGGAAGACATCAATGCCACGCCGTTCGACCTCGTGGTGGTCAACGGCGACCTGTCGAATGAAGGCTCCGACGCGGAGCTTGCCAATGTCAAGGGGATTCTGGACGGCATACGCCATCCGCTGGTGGTCCTGCCGGGCAACCATGAGAACAACTGGAGCCAGAGCGCTACCAAGACTTTTGTCGACCTGTGGGGCAACGACCGGTTCGTGACGACGGTGGACTCCCTCGTCCTGGTCGGCATCAACTGCGGTCCGTATATGAAGATGGGCGACGGCCACATCAAGCAGGAGGACCTGCACTGGCTCAAGACCACGCTCGACTCGCTGGCCACGGACGGGCGCCGCGTGCTGTCGTTCAACCACTATCCGCTGCTGCCGGACATCGACAATGTGGCCGACTATCTCGAGGTCATCGAGCAGTATCCGGTCATAGCGCATATCAACGGCCACTATCACACATGGCGCACCTATACTGCCGGCGGCGACGGCACGGACTCTGACCTGCCGTGCATCATGACGCGTGCGCTCGACATGCGCGACGGCACATTCGGCTACGCCCAGATAGAGGTGTCGCCCGAGTGGATTGCCGTCTATGACAAGACCGTCGGACAGCCCCGCAAGGCCATGTTCGCCTTCCCTGCGCGCAAGGCACAAGCCAAGGCCAAGATGCCCGAGCGCGCGGCTCTCGAAGTGCCCGCAGGATTTACGGTAGAGAAGGTCTGGACCGACAGTGCCTCGATATTCACACGCATGGCCTTCGATGCCGACAACATCTATTTCGGCAATTCGCTCGGACAGGCGCGCGCCGTCGACCGCCATACGGGCAAGCTGCGCTGGAGCGTGCCTATGGGCGCGTCGCTCTTCAGCCGTCCCGCCGTTCTGAAAGGCGGCAAGGTAGCCTTCCCCCGTCACGACGGCATAGCCCTGCTTGACGCGCGCAAAGGCCGTCAGACAGCTCTGCTCAAGTCCAAGGAAGGCCCCTACGTGGCCGACGGAACCCTCACGCCCGACGGCAAGGCTTACATTCAGGGCGGCTACAAGCGCATCGAGCGCCGCAACCCCTCGTCGGGCAAGCTCGTATGGTCGTATGACTCGCTCTTCAACTACTGTCAGGCCGCTCCGGCCATCGACGGCAAGGACCTCGTCTTCGGCGCATGGGACACCAATCTCCGCTGCCTTGACCTCGGCACGGGCCGTCTGCGCTGGGCGTGGAACAACGGCAAGACCGCAAACATGCTCGGACCGGGCAATGTCGTGCCCGTCATCGTGGGCGACAAGGTGTTCACCGTCGCTCCTGACCGCTATATGACAGCCATCGACCGCGCCACAGGCCGCACCCTCTGGCGGAACAACGCCCACCGCTATCGCGAGAGCCTCGGCCACAGCGAGGACTTCAGCCGCATCTATGCCAAGACCATGGACGGCGAACTCGTGGCAGTCGATGCCACGGCTCCCGAGTTCCGCGAACTGTGGACCGTCGACATGGGCATCGGCTACGACCATGCTCCCTGCATAGTCCTCGAGCATGACGGAAATGTCTACGTGGGCTCGCGCCGCGGTATCGTCACCATAGTCCGTGCCGACGGCTCGGGCATTGTGGCCTCGCTTCCGCTGGGTGTGAGCGAAATCAATGGTTTCGACATTGACCCGGCGACGGGCGACATATTTGTGTCGCTCATCGAGGGCACCGTCTATCGCATAGCGAAGAAATAATGGCAGACAACTGGCTTGAAAAGAAAATGGAGGAGCACCGCAGCGGCAGCCGTCCTGCCGCGCGGCGTCTCTCTCCGACGGGCAACCGCCGCGGCACGGCGACTTTTGACTTCGGCATACGCCGGTTCTTCGTCACCGGTTGCGGCTCGGCTCCCGGCGTGGCCGAGGCTGTGGTGCGCGCTTTGTCGGCCACGGGCAGTCTTGTGGCATTAGTCTGGGACGACATAGCCGCCGGACGACGGCTGGCGCAGACCGCCTCCGCCCGGCACTATCCCTATGCTGACAGCCGGGCAGGCGATGCCCGCGAGGCTTTTGCCGCCGAGGGGCCTGTTGACGCCGACATAGAAGTCAGCCCCGGAAGTGTGGTTGTCCGCACGCCGTCGGGCACATCGCGCGTCACGGCCTCTGACCCGTCGGCTTTTGCCGGACGCGTCGGCGAGGCGGTGGTCTACGTGCTTCTGCCGCTGTCGCAGGGACGCATCGCGGAGATTGTGATAAGTAACTCTTAAAAATTAGT
>DLAL01000085.1:55825-123228 GCA_002493945.1 Porphyromonadaceae bacterium UBA7048 | reverse complement strand
CTAATTTTTGCGAGTTACTTATAATTCCGAGTTTAACTAAGCTGAAAAATATATGCTTGACCGTATAAGACTGATTGTCGCCGTGGCCGTGATGCTGACGCTCACGGCGTGCACTTCGTCAAAATCTACAGTTTCGAGTGTCGTAGACCTCTCGAAATACGAGTATGCGTCTGTCATCAACAACGACACATATCATATCCCTGCAGAGCTGATGGAGTATGAGATACAGCTCTTCGATGCCGTCGAGTCGTCAAGGCTCAGACCGGTAAGTGACTTCCGGATCTGCGAACTGACGCCTCAGCAGCAGAGCCGGCTTCTGCTGGTGAAGTACGGCGTGACACAGACCGACGAGGAAGCCGTCGTGACAGTCAACTTCATGGATTATATGACCGGACGCCCTGTGGCGTCATGCCGCGGCGCTTTCGGCCTGGGCCTGAGCCATGCCGCGGATATGAAAGGAGCCATCAAAAGGGTGGCGAAACAGATTGCCGAGACTTTCCCGAAGTGAAGGGTCAGTCTCTAATCACGGCAATCAGCACATCAAGAGTCAATTATGCCTGAATAATCCAGTCGGTGATAGTACGGGCTTCCGACGAGAAGCTGATGCCTATTCTGATGACTTCGCGGCCGTCGGTGGCAAAGGGCAGCGCATAGTCCCTGTCATTAATCTGGTCAAGGGCCTCACGTGCCGGACGGTTGAGCTTCAGCTCCATGATGTAGTAGTACCGGTCGGTCTTGATAAAGAGGTCTATGCGGCCTTTCGAGGTGCGGTATTCGGTGCGCACGTCGATGCCGATGAGCATCATGAGTATCAGCAGTGCATTGTGGAGATTTTGCTCGCGGTCCATGTTCATGTCGTACGGCACCGCGGCGAACAGCGATGTCAGACGCGTCATGAACGCTTCGGCGTCGCCGGCCTTAAGCTCGGCCATGAAGTTGCGCAGCACGAAGCTCGAGCTGTTGTTGTTAAGATTGGCATAAGCCGGCAGGAGGTAGAGCAGGAAGCTGCGTTTCACTTCCTGATTCGGTATGCCGAGAGTGTAGAGTCCGTCGGCGTACGACTTTATGGTCAGATATCCTGTCTGATAGAGAAGAGCGACGGGGCGGGGATTGTCGAGGTCGAGTCCGCGGAGTTCCTCAATCTCACATTCTGCATTGAAGAGCGACTTCAGGTCGACGTCGAAGCGCCGGAGCTGTTCCTTCAGAAGAGTCGCCTGGCCGGACTGAATCCAGTAGTTGTCGAACTCATTCGTCCCCATCACGTACACTATGGAGAACGGATTGTAGATGTCACGTCCGCGCGAGGAGAACCGGTAGCCGTCGTACCATTTCTTCAGGAGAGCCTTGATTTCGTCAGGCGTCTTTCCGTGGGTCCGGCTCAGCTCCTGAATACCCTCTGCAAAATTATCGCTCAGCTCGTCCTCCGTAATTCCGCATATGTCGCTGAACTGATTGTCGAAGGAGATGTCCATGATGTTGTTCAGTCCCGAGAACACCGACAGGTGTCCGAAGCGGCTCACGCCCGTAAGAAAGACCAAACGGATATAGTCGGCGCTGCTCTTGAAGTTGGAGTAGAGCGAGGCGAGTTTCTTGCGGTAGAACTCGAACATCTCCGAGTCGTTGAGATTGCCTACGAGCGGTTTGTCATATTCATCGACGAGAATCACCACTTTCTTGCCTGTCTTGCGGCAGGCGGCTTTAATGATATTGCTGAACCTTACAGAGATGTTTTCCGATTCCTCGGTGACATCATACTCAGCTTCCCAGCCCTTCAGCATGGAGTCAAGCACATCGTCAAGGTCGCGCTCGTTGCTGTATGTCTCTATGTTGAGGTCAATGTAGAGGACGGGATGCGGAGTCCAGTCCCAGTCCATCGTGTCGGCATACAGACCTTTGAAGAGGTCGCGGCGTCCCTGAAAGAAAAATTTCAGAGTCGAAAGGAAAAGACTCTTTCCGAAACGGCGCGGACGTCCGAGGAAGTAGTATTGGCTCCCTGTACTGATAATCTCTTCAATGAACCGCGTCTTGTCGACGTAAACGCAGTTACGTTCTCTCAAGACCTCGAAGGATTGTTGTCCTATTCCGTATCGTACCATAGTCATTTCGGTTTTTGTCTGCAAATATAACAAAAAAAACCGATATGATGGAACTGAAGCGCCGGGGCGCCTACTTGCGGTAGACCTTGCGGATGACACCCTTTATGATGACCGGGGCTATCTGGCCGGAATCGGTGCGTATGCGCACAGCTTTGGTGAAGCGTCCGTAGCTGCGCCCCGTGCTGTCGAAGGTGACGGAGATGACCGATGTGTCGCCCGGAGCGATGGGTGTGCGCTGATACTCGGGGACGGTGCAGCCGCATTCGGCGAATACACGGACGATGGACAGCGGTTCGGTGCCGTCGTTGCGCACCGTGATGCTGCCGCGGGCTTTCTCGCCCTGGGAGATGGAGTCGAGGTCGATGGTATTGCCTCTTGTGAAATTCAGCTGTGCTCCGGCGGCCACTGCCGTCAGGGCACAGCTGAGTGCTGTCATTATCAGTTTCTTCATCTGATGGCTATCTTGGCTACGGCCACGGCGAATATGTCGTTGGCCCTGATGATGTATGAGCCTTCCTCCAGCGAGAATGTCGCCGAGGCGCCTGCTCCGTCGATGGTCCGGACTATGCGTCCGGCTATGTCGCATACCTGTATCGACAGGTCGGCGTCGGCAGCCCCGGAGGTGACGGTGACTGCGTGGCCGTCGGCCGTGACGGAGATGCCGGTTCCGTCGGGCGAGGCCAGTCCTGACATGATGAAGAGGCGTCCTGACGTATCGCCTTTCACGCGTACCTCAAGACCGTCCGACAGGGGCGTGGCCGTGCCGTCGGCGGCATCGTAGAGCACAAGACCTCCGAAAGCCGACGTGTCGTCGTACTCGAAGCGCAGTGTCACCTCACGTCCGTCGGTCTCCGAGCGGAATCCCACTTCAGTGCCGGAGGCGGCTGTCAGGGTATTGACCGTCACGGCGCGGTTCGACGTCACGGTGTACACCTGTCCTTCGGCGTCGAATGTCGGATCGAAGAGCATGGCGGCGTCTTCCGCCGGGTCGTAGGCGTCTGAGGCGAGGACGTCGGTGCGGACGAGAGCCGAGGATATGAGGCGTCCGTCATCGGCCGTGCGCGCGCTGATTCTCAGCATGCCGTCAGCGCGGTCTGCGGCGCGCGAACGCAGCACGGTCTTATCCGGGACTGCCGTTATCATCGAATTGTCGAATGTCAGCGTGAGCGACTCCGCATCGGCCTTGGCCTCGACAAAGAATCCCTGCATGGGCGCGAGCACCGCGCCGTCACCGTCGGCCGTGCCTACGAATTCCTGCATATTCGGGTCGAATATGGCCGCGCTCTGTGTGTCCTCGCTGATTATCCAGTACTTGGCCTCGATGTTCTGATTGACCTCGAAGAAGCGCTTCATGTCGAGTCCGGCCATGTAGGGATTGCCTGTCAGGAAATAGCGTCCGGCCGATGCGGCGCTGATGACAGTCTGCACCGGAGCGGTGCTCTCGTTGAGTCGGTAGAGCTGGGCGTCGCGCACGGCGGTGGTGTTGCCGGAGAAGTCGTCATAGTCGGTGTAGTAGCTGTACGATGTGTCGTCCTTGGGCAGACGCATCAGCACGGGACGCGAGGCGTCGTATGCGGCCACCTCGCCGGCATCGGTCTTGATGGAGAAGCCTTCGCCTGTGCGGTATGCCTCGCTGACGTCGTTGAACACATTGCTCCACGACGTCTCCACGAATACGTTGCGGTCCGAGCCGCCGCGCTCATAGACTATGGCGCGGGCCTTGTTCCATGACCGCTGGTAGACTGCCGGAGCGAATCGGTCGTGCAGCGAGCGGTCGAAGGATATCGGGACAAAGCGCTCCGACTCCTGCCGTGCGTTCGCCGCGGGCATATACATGTCGCCTGCCACCGTGCCTGCGAAAGGCGACGAGAGCGAGTACCAGCGCTCGGGCTTCATCTCGATGTCGGCCCATGCGCGTGAGTAGCGCAGATACTGCTGGTTGAGTATCCATGCGCCGGGGGTGAAGTGTATCTCGGCGCACTCGTTGGCCAGCCACGGGCGGCAGCGGAGCACTCCGGGATAGTCGGCCGTGGCCATGTCGAAGTTAATCAGCTCTGTGGCCGGAGCCTCCACGGCGTCGGTCTCGGTCTGGTGCGACCAGGGGAGGGAGCCGTAGGGGAGTGCCACGTCGGCATCCTGAGTGTCGAAGAGATGAGGCACTGCCGATGCCGGAATGATGACTTTCGTGAAGTCCATCGGGGTGAAGCTGCGCGTGCGGTCGTTCGTGCCTCCGTCGGTGAGGAAGTCGGCATGAGAGTCCGGAGCGCACATCACGTCGTCCGACGACGCGCGGCGCCAGTTGACGTCGTTGTTCCAGTTGGTTCCGGCCTCGCCGGTCCAGTACTGGTACTCGGGCACGACCTTGACCGTGAACACGTCCTGACCCTCGCAGACGGCTCCGCCCTGTGCATCGGCGTCTTCATCGAAGCTGTAACGGAAGCGGTAGGTATATCCTTCGCGGAAGGCGAAGTCGCTGAAGAAGTTCATCTTGAGCATGTTGAGCGCCGGCGTCGATTTGTCGGCTATGATGTCGTCGATCTGTCCGGCAGCAAGAAGCGGACCCTGGGTAGCCGTGCCGCCCTGGATGTTGTGGTACGCCGGGTCATCGCTCTCGACCAGATATATCAGCCTGTCGGAACCCGGACGCATGGCAGTCACTTCGGGCGTCACGGGCATGATGCGGCGCACGGGCACCTCGAGCATACGCTGCGGCGACGCCCCTGCCTCAGCGCTGACACTGCGCAGCTGGCGCAGACCTGCGCGCAGCGGCACGTCGATTAGGCCTTCGGGATAGGGGATGCCTTCGGACACGCCGTGCCACATCTGCGGTGCCTGATGGCGCACGGTGATGCGCACCTCCGTAGGCTGGGTGCAGATGAGCCACTTGTCGCCTATGTGATAGTCTGCCGGAATGGCCAGCACGTAGGCACTGCCTTCCTCCTCGCCTTCGGGAATCCTGACGGGCGGGAATACGTAGCTCGTGCCGCTCAGATGCAGACGGGGCGCTGTCTCGCCGTTTTCGTCCGAGGGAAGGACAAACGAGCGGACGAACTCGCGCTGCTCCTCTGTGAACAAGCCGTCGGTCTTCATGCGGTCAATATCGGCCTCTCGCGGATTGAGCGTGCGCATGTTGATGAGCGCCTCGTGGAGCGTGAAGCCCTGCTCCGAGACGATATTGCTGAATTCTTCGTACGGGCCGTCGAACCAGTCGAACACGGCGTTGTGCTCCACTATCTCTATGTCCTCGCCTTCGGCGGTCTGCCCCTGAAGGTCGACCTGTATTACGGGAGCCTGATTCTCGCATACGACCACTGGGTCGCCCGGGTATACCACGCTGCCGTCGACCTTGATGACGCCTGACGCCTCGATGCGGAGCGTGCACTTCTTGGAGCACGGGTCGTCGATGCGGAAGAGCTCGTAGCCCGGGCCCCTGTCAGGGTCGATGACAACGCCTTCGGCCGGAGTGTACAGAGCTATGTAGAATTCCTTGCCGGTCTTCACCGCCTGACCTGACGGCCGGGTGTTGAATGTGATCAGTCGCTCTCCGCCGTCATTGTCGCGGAAAGCCATGCTTCCGGTGAAGTCCTTCGGGTCATATTCGGGATTGGCCAGGAAGCAGTCCCTGACGGTAATCCTGCCGAAATCGCGCCTGGAGTCGTCGCCGCGGTAGGGGAAGTGGACCACGGCGTCGTAGAATGCCTTCTCGGGATTCTCTACGGCTCCGGCGTCGTATATATCCTTGTCAAGGAATGTGTAGTAGAGGTCAATCTCTTCAGCCGATGCGGCGTCGGTGTTCTCCTCGCGTCCGAGGCTCTGGAGCAGAGTCTCGAAGGGCATGTTCACCTTCACGTCGGCGGCATCGCTGTCGCGGCAGACAGTGGTTATCTGATTGGCGTACACCACGGGGCTGACCACATAGACGCGGATGTCGTCGATGGCATAGTCGGCGCCATTGGAGCTCGTGCAGTTGTTCTCGAGCACAATCTCGTAGTGCTCTACCTGCTGTGTGTCGATATCGGTGATGTCGGGCACGAATGAATAGTATGCCTGATACCACTTGCCTGGCACGGGCACGTAGCCGGTGACGAAGGTGTGGATGGGGCGTCGCTCCCCGTCCTTCATCACGGCCATGAAGTTGATGGCGAGGTTGGCCACTTCCGGTGCGCTGGAGAACTCCTGCATCCATGCCGAGACGTATAGCGTCGAGCCGGCGCAGAATTCGTCGAGCTTCAGATATGCCATATTGCCGGGGTCGGAGGCGGCGTTTATGTAGTAGAAGAATCCCTGCTGCTTGCCGCCGGTGTCGTAGTAGAGTCGGTCGAAACGCTCCTTCGACGCGCCATTGTAGATGGTGGCCCAGGCGCTGTTCGACACGGTGTAGTTGTTGTAGTCGTAGCGAGCGTCATAACCGAAGGAGTACGTCACGTCGTTGTGAGGCAGCGGCCATCGGAAGTAGTACGACGTCGTGCCTGGAGGCATATCGAGGGGATTGTTCTTTAAGGACACCATGTAGTCGCGGAAGTCCTTGACTTTCTCCGGATCGAGCAGGTCATTGAACTCGTCGTAGTCGATTTTATCCTTGGGCTCGCCGAATCGCTCGGTGAGCTGTGCCGGACGGCGTCTGCGGTACTTGTCGTCCTCGAGCTGCTCCGAGGTCAGCAGCGAGGCGTTGTCCTCGCTGAAGAAGTTGATGTGCAGCTCCTGCACCCACAGGTCCTGTCCGCTGCCGTCAGGGAGCTTGATGATATTACCGTTGATGTCCTTGGCTATCAGACGGACTATATACCGTTTGCCGGCGACGGCATTTGCTGAATCGCACTTGAGCACGCGGTAGTACGAGCCTCCTCCTCCGCAGGCATTGTAGTTTACATAGTCTATCTCGCGCGACCCCTGTCCGCCGAATGCCATGTCGGGGTAGAATATGGAGTTGTCCGTGCTGATGAGCTCCTCGGTAGAGGCGTCGTACACGTAGATGGCCATCGAGCAGATACGCCGGTAGTCCATGTCGGAGATTTTGTAGTACCACTTCGAGCGCGTGGTGCCTTCCTTGGGCACGGGGGAGTCGAAGCGTATCTGGAAGTCGGCGTCTGCGCGTGCCGACACGTAGCGTCGGTTGGCGCGGATGTAGGCGCGGTTCTTCTCGAGGGTCGACATATTGTCGTCGGCGAACTTCTTGCCGTCGCGTATGCGGAAGATATGGCGTGAGTTGATGATGGGTTCGTAGATGGTGCCGTCCTCGAAGTTGTGCTTGTAGAGCTGCTGGTCGTAGTAGTACTTGTCGTCGGCCACGTGCTGTGCGAAGTCGGCGGCTATGACGTATTCTTCTACGCCATCGGGGAAGGTCTGCATGATGCCATCGGGAGCGTAGACGTCGCGCGGCATGAAGAACGTGGCCACCGTGCCGTAGTAGCGCAGCGCGTGCTGGGTGAATCCGCACGGACGCGGATAACCCCACGCGTGGCCAATCCAGCCTCCGCCGAGGCGCTTGATGAAGTCGCCCGATATCACGTAACCGTCGTCGGTGGTGACCCATGTGCCCTGGCTGCTGCCCGGATTCTGCGAGGCGGCTATGTAGTTGTTCACTCCCTTGGCCGAATTCTCCGACGAGCGGTAGAGCATCTCATTGCCGTTGGCCCATCCGTAGGGCACATCGTAGCCCGTCGTAGGAGCGTTGGCGTCTTCCTTGGGCCGTGCCACGCAGTTCTCGACCGTAGTGCGCGCGTTGCTGCCGAGCCAGCCGGAGATCAGACCGGCCTCGCTTGTGCCCGTATCGCCCTGTCCGAGACAGGTGAGCTTGCCCATGAAGCCGCAGTTGCGGATGATGACGGCGCCCGCGTTCCAGTTCGAGCCGAGGATGCCGGCGGCGTTGATGCCGTGCGCGTAGATGTTGGGGTCGCCCGAGCAGTTCTCGACGGTGAGGGTATTGTCGGCCGACGCGTCCTTGTAGACGCCGATAAGTCCGACGAAGCTCTTGCCCGTGATGTTTATGGTGACGCTCAGCTGGAGGTTCTTGATGGTGGCGTCGCCTGCGACATAGCGGAATATGCCCACGGCGTCCTCGGCTGGATAGTCGAGATTCACGCCGTCCAGCATATTTCCGCGCCCGTCGAATGTGCCGCGGTAAGGATTCTCGGCCGTGCCGATCATCGTAGCCTGTTCCTTGCCGAAGTTGAATCCGTTGATCATGACGGCATTGAGCCCGGTCTCGCCGGCGTTGACGCGTTCGGCGAAGCGGTTGAAGCTCGCCGCATCGGTGATGTAGACCGTGTTGGGGCGGTAGCTGTGGGTGTCGGTGCCGCCAACGAATCCGGCGCCTTTCACCGGTGCTATGAGCGACGGGTCGATGAGGAAGTCGAGATAGGGGTTGTCGCCGCCGGTGGTGTAGTCGTACCAGTGCGAGAACCGCTCGTTGTATGCCGTCGTGCCTGGCAGGTCGTAGTAGGGATAGAGCGCGATGGCGTCGCCGGGCACGGCGTACAGGATGTGCTCGGTCACGTGCGAAGCCTGGCGCTTGCCTTCCTTGATGAGCGGGTCAGTGCTGCTGTCGAGCATGGTGAAGCTCGGCATTTTTATTTTTGAGGATGCCCAGTACTCGGGGTCGGCCGTCCAGTTGCCGTCGGCGTTCCACTTGCCTTTGTTGACCGTGTCGAACCACGATGTGAGCCCTATCCATCGGTTATGCTCTTCGGGGAAGCCCTGCGAATACTTGAATGTATAGTTCTCGAAGTCTCGCACATAGTCGGTCTTCAGTCGGAAGCGGTCGACGCGCGAGGGTGAGTAGTCGTCGGTGCGTCTCAGACGGATGATGTTGAATTCTGCCATGCTCATAGTACGGTGCTCGGTGGCGCCGTAGTAGGTGCGTGAGTTGTTGGCCGTGACGGTGAATCTGAGGTAGCGGTACGGCTCGTCGGTGCGGATGCGCGCCGAGTACTCTTCGGTCATCGGACCTCGGTACACGAAGTATGCGTGGGCGAACGTCGTCCACGCGAAGCCGTCGGCCGAGCCTTCCATGCGCAGTGTGGTGGGGGCTTCGGAGGCCGAATCGGCGCGGCGCATATAGACGACGAGGTCCTCGTCGGCCGCGAGGTCGAGAGGACGGCCCAGGTCGACTTCGAGATAGTGTTCGCCTGAGGGTTGGCTTGATGAGGAGTTCCACGATGTGTTTCTCTCTCCGTCGATGAGGCTGCGGAACACCTCGGGGGAGGGTTGCGACCCGGAGCAGCTGAATTGCGACGGGTCGTTGATGAGAAATGAGCGTTCGGCCCGTGCCGTCACTGCCGGGAACAGAGCCGACAGAAACAGCAGTGCCGGAAGAATGTGGTGCCTTGTCATAGGTGCATGTCGGGGGTTAGTCGCGTACTATATGAAAGTTTCGTCTGAATGTCCGTGACGCGGGACGGTCAGGCTCCGTCACGGTGATGCCGAGATTAACGACGGCAGTGCCCCGGGACGGGCCCGAGGCAAGGGTTCCGAGCAGTTCGCCGGACTGTACTTTGAGTTTTTGGCCATCGTCGCCTTCGAGGATGCCGGATGTGTCGGTGACTTTGTCGACTTCGACATCAAGGTAGGCCGGTGCGACAGTACTGCCGTCGGCCGACCGTCTCACCTTCGGAATTATGGTGAATTTGCCCGAAGAGCCGAAGCGGATGTAGTACTCGTTGTTGTTCTGCTCGACCACCACGGCCGGATACCCCCCTATGGGCGGATAGAACTCTGTGTCGACGTCCAGCGAGTAGTCTGTCAGAATGACGGGTATCTGTATGTAGTCGTTGCGGCGGATGGCGCTGATGTCGGGCGCGAGCGCGTAGAGATCCTCTTCCTCGCGGCCGTTGCGCTGCACCTTGACGGCGAATGTGAACTGTCCCGTAGGATGGCTGTCTGCCACGCTCTCGCGTATGTAGAAGTGCGAGGCCAGCGTGCGCTGCTCTCCGGTCAGCCGGACGTCCACGTCGTGCTCGACCGTCGAGGCGAGGCTGCCGTCGAGGATGACCGGCCGGGCTATGTCGCGCGAGTTGTTGTCGAACACCGGGAGCGCCGTGACGTCGCCTGAGTAGACGGGGCCGAAAGTCACTCCCGTCACTTCAATAGGGTCGGCCGAGGCGTTGCTGAACTCGAACTCCACGCGGGCCAGCATGCGGATTAGCTCGATGGATGTGTTCACGCCCGGACGGGAAGATATCTCGACGCCGTTCATCACTCCGCTCATGGGTATGAGGCTGCCGGCGCCGGCATAGGCAGGGAAGTCGGCCGTGAGGTCGGCGAAGCCTTCGGGCAGCGGCGCACCCTCCGAGAGAGAGCCTAAGGCCGTGCGGATATTTTCGGGAAGTGCGCTGCGGTTGGCATAGGCGTAGACGGTGTAGTATCCGGGGTTGAGCTCGACATCGAATTCATCGTGCTCGAAGCCTGCGGCGCTTTCGTCGCGCTCGACCACGGCGCAGACTGTCGATACGTTGTTGACGAATGTCACCGTGTAGTCGTGGATGAGTTCGTTGTCGGCTACGGATTCCTGAGCCCGGCTCGATATGGCGAACCGCGTGCTGACGGGAGCGGCCGGTTCGGTCGGGTCGCTGTCCGCACGGCAGCACGGCAATGCGAGCGCAAGTATGGCTAAGGCAATGAGAGGAAGAAGGGTATGATGCGTTTTCACTTGGATGATATTATAAGGGAAAGACGGATATGGATGAACGATGAAAGAAGTATAGGACCGCTGACGGTCGGGAAAAGTCCTTTTACATGATGGTTTCGTCGAGGCGGCGGAATGACCAGGGACGCACGTAGATGACGGCCTGTATGTTTTCAGGCTCTATCAGGCTCGGTTCGGGATAGCCCGGGCCTGAGAAAGTGAACTCGACACGGTAGACGTGGTTGCGCACGATGCCGAATTCCATAGGGAAGCGAGTCTCGGCGCCCGACTGCGTGATGACGCGGTGGCGTATCCACACGGGATAGTAGCACACGCCTCCTGCATAGTAGTCGATGGTGCATGGCCCGAGGTTCTGATTCTGCCGGTATGTCTCGGCATCGGCCTGCGAGGCGAAGTAGAGCGGTCTGGTCACTTCGTCGAGAGGACGCAGACGGTAGAAGTCGCTGCCACGCACATAGGGCGCCGTTGTCCCGTCGGGATTGGACAGCACGGCAGGCTCATACTCGGCCCGTAGCATCAGTCCGGAGACGAAGCGCGAATCGGCCATGTCCATGTGGTGGGTGTTCTCGTTGGCGTAGCTCAGTATCAGCGCGCGGTCGTTGCCTTCCTTGAGCAGCAGGCGGTCGTCATCCAGGAGTCCGGCAAGACCGTACTGACTGCCGAATGCCGTGGCGTCGATGACGTCTGCGCGTGTGCTGCCGTAGAGTGCCGTCAGGTCGGAGGCGTCGCCTTTCGTTGCCGTATTGGGCTCGACCACATAGTTGACGGGGACGCCCGAGATGTCGTTGACCAGTTCGTAGCCGCAGACACTCGTGCGGTCGAAGCATCCGTCGGCGGCATCGGCCGTGGTGTGCTTCAGCACATAGGTCGGTGGCTGCATCACGTTGGTGGGCACGACATGTGTCAGATGCACGAGGTCCTTCTTCGCGCCGGGCATTATGGCCGTGTAGCACAGGCCGCTGCCCGGCTCTATGTTCGATGCCGTGAACCGCAGGTCGATGCGTGCGGCCAGACGCTCGATTGACATCGATGCCGTGAACGGAGTCTCGGGATTGTCGCCGGCAGGAGCCGTCACGATGCCGTCGTCGAAGCGTGCCGATGCCATGGCGAATCCTCCGGCATCGGCGCCCGACCCTGTCCATGTGGCCGGCGAGACAGCTTCGCGGATGGCTTTGAGAGATGTGAGACGGCTCATGTCGCCCATGTTGGCCACGGCGATTATGCGGTCGCCCTGGGCCGGCTTATAGCCTGTGAGCCCGATGGTGAACTGCCGTTCGCCCGACGACGTGGAGATAATCTGATAGCTGTCCACGAGGGTGGAGTAGATGACGTCGGCCTCGCCGTTGGGACCTGCCGGAGAGTCGCGGTAGAACCACAGGAAGATGTTGTCGATGTCGTTTTCATGGTTCACGCCGGGGAGCTCGGGGATATAGTCGCCTACGGCCCGTGAGGACGACGACACCGACAGCCGCACGGTCAGTGTGGCCTGCCGGGCTTCCGGCCCGTCGGGTGCGCCGTGGTCCGATGAGCAGGATGCGGAACCCATGAGCATGACTGCGCATACACATGCCGTCCTGCATAGTAAATGCACTCCGACACCGGGAGGATATTCGCGTTTCCTTGTTTCCATAGCCGTTGGAATAATGTAGTCCGGGCTATTGAAGTCGTTAGGGTAGGCTTGTGGAGAATCTCAAGAGAGAGAAATACAGGCTTATAAAAACGTCTTCGGCCTGGTTATAATGATTGGTTCGGTTTTTATTAAAAAATTATAATGGTTAGTTAATCCGTGTGTCAATATTTTGCCGATATTACGGGTTATAGAGACACATAGTTGGTTGAATCGGCCGTAAAGTTAAGATTTATTTGGATGCTATGCAAAAACACCCCCCCGTTTAACTTAATTTAACTAACAATATCGTTATTTAACTTGGGCTATTAGAACTGCATTAAAAATTGTAGCCCAGACTCAGAGCGACAGTGTTGCGGTAGATTCTGATTTTTTTGTCCTTGTCGCCGAACTTGGCCAGGGGAGTGAATGCCACTCCGGTGGTGATGCCGAGATAGTACTGCCTGGCGAAGGTCACAGACAGACGCAGATTCCACTGCGCGTCGAATCGTTTCCAGCCGTGATTGAAAAGGTCGATGGTGCGCCGCGGTTCGGGCACGGGTGCGTCGAAGTTGGGCTGCAGACGCTGGCGCGCGGAGATGTTGATGTTGAACTGCGGACCTGTGGCCACGCTGAAGTCGGCGTTTCCCGAGATTGCGCGGGTGTACGACACTAAGAGCGGCACACGGATGCCGTATAGATTGGCCGCCGAGTCGTAGTAGTAATCGTCGTTGAATGACACGAGGTTCTGAGCAGACAGCGCCGTATAGTTGAACATCACCCCCGGCTCGATGCTGAATTTCGACGACAGCGGTATGCGCGCTACCGGACCGATGACCAGTCCGGCGCCGGTCTGATAGTAGTCGTGGCCTCCCGAAGGGAAAGTCAGCTCCATGTCGGCACGCACGCCGAAGGTGCTTGCGGTGGTCTGGGCGGCGGCCGTGGCGGCACAGAGAGCGGTCAATATTGTAAGAAGTATATATCGGAATCTCATAAGTAACTCTTAAAAATTAGTTTATATTAAATTAAAAAGTAACTTCCGTAGATTGCTGCGATGTAATTCTTGTCTTTTGGCTGCTTTCCGCCCTCGTCATCAGGCTTGTAGCTCGCTACAAGCCATCTTCCTCAGACGAAAATCAATCCAAAATCCTTCAAATTCCATTCGCAGCTAATTTTTGCGAGTTACTTAATCATGACATTTAGTGATATGTTTAATACGTCCGGCACGGTTGATTTGTTCGTGCTTTTTGTCGACAAATCAGGGGCGCCGGTAGATAATTATTTGACAGGCGCCCGCAAAATCACTAACTTTGCTTCCGGTATGAAAGCAATGGAATCCTCCCAGTCTCATTCGCGGCAGTGGCTCGTGCCCCTGGCGCATCTGCTGTGCCTGATCATCCTCTTCGTCCTTCCGGAGGTGATGCTCGCCATAGCACGGCCGCACCGTGCCGGATTCGTGTTCTATCCCGGCTTCTATGTGAAGACCCTCATCTACATCGCGGCCTTCTATCTCAACTACTTCCTGATAGTGGACCGCACCCTCGGCCGCCCCAACGGGCGCCGGCGCATACTCTACTTCATCCTGCTCAATCTGCTCATCATAGTGGTCGGACTGGTGGTGTCGTACTTCGTGTCGAAGTTCTTCGCCACTCCCGGGCGGCCTCACCGGCGTCCGTCGTCGGAGTGGGCCGACATGCTCAAGTTCACGTCCTTCGTCTTCCGCGACGCCGTGATGCTTATCCTCACCATAGGTCTGGCCGTGGCGCTGAGGCTGTCGGCGAAGTGGAAGGACATCGAGGAGCGCAACCGGAGTCTTGCCGACGCACAGCGCGCCACAGAGCTGGCCGGTCTCAAGAGCCAGCTGAACCCCCACTTCCTCTTCAATACGCTCAACACCATCTACGCGCTGGTCGACATCAGTCCCGACGACGCCAAGAAGGCCGTGCACAGGCTCTCGGCCCTGCTCAGATACATGCTATACGAGGATGTGCGCAGCGTGAGCCTGCGGCGTGAGGCCGACTTTATCAGCGACTATGTGTCGCTCATGCGGCTGCGGCTGGCCGACCGTCCTGTGGAGGTCGACATCGACCTTGACGGATATGCCGACACCGAGATTCCCCCTCTGCTTTTCATCCCCCTGGTGGAGAATGCCTTCAAATACGGCACGTCGGCTCCCGACAATACTCCCGTGTCGGTGTCGCTGAAGGTGGATGCCGGCTCGCGGACCGTCGTCTGCCGCACGGTCAACTCCTTCGTGCCGCGCACCGATACTGCCGAGCGTACGTCGGGAGGCATCGGACTGGCCAACCTGCGGCGCCGTCTCCAGCTCATCTATGGCGGAAAAGCCTCGCTGAAGATTTCCGTCAGGGGCGACATATACCGCGCCTGCCTGCAGATACCTCTCGGCGCAGGCGATGCCGACGTCCTTCCCGATATTCCTTGCCAATCAGATAAAACCGACACGATATGAATGTCCTGCGCTGCCTGGTGGTGGACGACGAGCCGCTTGCCGCCAAACTCATAAGCACCTACGTGGAGCGGACGCCGTTTCTCGAACTCGTAGCCGAGGTGCACAGCGCCGAGGCGGCCCTGGCCGAGGTGAGCCGCTCCGACGCATCGGTCGACCTGATATTCCTTGACATACACATGCCCCGTCTGTCGGGCATGCAGCTGGCGCGCCTTGTGCCGCAGGGCGTCAGGGTGGTGTTCACCACGGCCTATGCCGACCATGCCGTGGAGGGATTCCGCGTCAATGCCCTCGACTATCTGCTCAAGCCCGTCAGCTATGACGAGTTCCTCGAGGCCGCCACGCGTGCCCTCAGCTCCGCCGGGCCGCGCCCTGCCGACACCACGGCACCGGCTCCTGCCGCCGACTCCTCGAAGTATATCCTGGTGAAGAGCGAGTATCGCCTGCTGCGCATCCCCGTGGCCGACATCGTCTATGTCGAGGGCCTGAAGGACTATGTGAAGATATACCTCGACGGCGGTCCCGACACCCGCCCTGTGATGACGCTGATGAGCATGAAGTCGCTCGAGGAGTCGCTTCCGCAGCCCGGATTCGTGCGCGTCCACCGCTCCTTCATCGTCAATATGGACAAGGTGCGCCTGGTGGAGCGCAACAACATCATCCTCGCCGGCCGCTGCATCCCTGTCAGCGACAGCTACCGCCACCGCTTCTTCGAAGTGCTCGGCGGAATGTAGGAGGCGAGGCGGTCCGTCGGCATAACGAATAAGAAACATCCCCCCGGACCGGGGTCGGCACGGGGGGATGTCACTATCTAAGTAAAGGTATCAAATGCTGTTCAGGAGGTCCAGCTTGCCTTCGTTGACGAGCTTGAGGATGAGTTCGCCGAAGAGGGTGTTCTGCCAGGCGAACCAGTCGCGGGTGTACTTCGAGGGATTGTCCTTGTGGAACGATTCGTGCATGAAGCCCGTGTCGGCGTCGGTGGCCATGAGGCTTTCGATGCACTGCTTGATTTCGGCGTCGTCGGTCGACGTGAAGGCCTTCATCATGATGCTCATGGGCCACACCATGTCGTAGCCGATGTGGGGGCCGCCGATGCCTTCGCCGGCTTCGCCGCGGAAGAAGTAGGGATTGTCCTCGCTCCATACGAAGCGGCGCGTGTTCTGATAGATGGGGTCGTTGACGTCGACGTTGCCCAGATAGGGCATGGCCAGAAGGCTGGGCACGTTGGCATCGTCCATCAGGAGGGCGTTGCCGAAGCCGTCAACCTCGAAGGCGTAGATTTTGCCGTACTTGGGATGATCCACCACGGCGTAGTCCTTCAGTGCCTGCTCTACTTCGGCGGCGAGCTGTGTGCACTCGCGTGCGGTGTCGGCCTTGTCGTTGACTTTCTCAAGGATTTCGGCGGCCTGACGGAGGCTGCTCACGGCGAAGAAGTTCGACGGCACCAGGAACTGGAATGTCGTGGCGTCGTCCGATGGACGGAATGCCGACGCAATCAGTCCGACGGGCTTGACGGGGTTGCCCAGACCGTCGTTGGTCATGGTGTCGAGGGCGCGCTCGGTCTTGCGCTGGAACTTGTATGAGCCCACGCCGTCCTTGCGCTGCTGGGTCTTGAATGTGGCGAGCACTTTGGTGACGGCCTGCAGCCATTCGTCGCCGAATATCGATGCGTCGCCCGTGACGAGCCAGTACTGGTAGGCCAGGCGGATGGGATAGCAGAGCGAGTCGATCTCCCACTTGCGCTCGTGGAGCTCGGGCTTCATGTCGGTGAGGTCGGTCATCCACTCGCCGCCGGTGGCGCCGTCGTTGAAGGCGTTGGCATAGGGGTCGATGTTGATGCACTTGAACTGGCGGAGTATCACGCCGGCGAGCATCTCGCGGAGCTCCTTGTCGTCGTTGGCCAGCTGTACGTAGGGCCATACCTGAGCGCCCGAGTCGCGGAGCCACATGGCGTGGATGTCGCCCGTGTAGACGAATGTGTCGGGCGTGCCGTCGTCGCTGCGGCGGAAGTGCACGGTGGTGTCGAGGGTGTTGGGGAAGCAGTTGGTGAACATCCATGCGAGCTTTTTGTTCTTCAGCATCTTGGACACACGCTTGATTTCTTTCTCCACGGCTTTCGACTTGAAGAGACGCTGCTTCTCGGCCGGACGCCTGCATACGGAAGTGATGGCATCGGCCGGACACTCCTTGGCCTCGGCCTGAGCCGGGAGCATGAAGGCCAGTGCGAGGGCTGCCAGAGCACTGTATTTCATCAGATTGTTCATTAAGGTTTACTTTTTTGACGTTTTGCTACGCAAAGGTAGACAGAATAAGTGATGGAAAAGGTACGGAAAACGCACAAGTCGGTACGGCTTAGCGACAAATCGCCCCGAGGGGGCGATTGTCGCTAAGCATTACAATTGTGTCATTTACCGTTACTTGGCAGTGGAGAAGGAGTAGGGGAAGGCTGCTTCCTTCGTTCCGCGCGAAGTGTCGGGCGTGGCCGACATGCGGTAGTCGATGCGTCCGCCGTCGGTGAGCTGCTTGTGGGTCAGGTAGTTGCGGTCATGCTTCTTGCCGTTGACGCTCATGGCTGCCACGTAGGGGGTGTCGGAGCTGTTGTCGGGAGCTGCGATGGTGAGGGTCTTGCCGTTCTCGAGCTTGACATTCATCTCCTTGAAGTAAGGCGAGCCGAGGATGTACTGGTCGGTGGCCGGGCATACGGGGTAGAATCCCATGGCCGAGAATACGTACCAGGCTGAAGTCTGGCCGTTGTCCTCGTCGCCGCAGTAACCGTCGGGGGTGGGGAGGTAGAGGGCGTCCATCACGCGGCGCACGTTGCCCTGCGTCTTCCAGGGCTGGCCGGAGTAGTTGTAGAGGTAGAGCATGTGCTGGATGGGCTGGTTGCCGTGAGCGTAGTTGCCCATGTTCACGATCTGCATCTCGCGTATCTCGTGGATGACGCCGCCGTAGTAGCTCTCGTCGAAGTGTGGCGGTACGTTCATGACGGAGTCGAGCATGGCGTTGAAGGTGTCGCGGCCGCCCATGAGTTTAATCAGGCCGGCGGGGTCATGGAATACCGACCATGTGTAGTGCCAGGAGTTGCCTTCGGTGAAGGCGTCGCCCCACTTGAGGGGACTGAAGGGAGCCTGGAAGGTGCCGTCCTCGTTGCGGCCCCGCATGAGGTTGGTCGACGGGTCGAATACGTTGGCATAGTTCATGGCGCGCTTTGCGTAGGGCTCGAGTTCTTTCTTGGATTTGCCCAGAGCCTTGCCGAAGCTGTAGATGCACCAGTCGTTGTAGGCGTATTCGAGCGTGCGTGCGGCGTTCTCCTTGATGCCGACGTTGTAGGGCACGTAGCCGAGCTTGTTGTAATACTCGTGGCCGCGGCGGCCGCTTGCCGAGCGCGGCAGCCAGTCGTTGGCGCCGTGTGTGACGGCTTCCCAGAGTTTTTCGGCGTCATAGCCGCGCAGACCCTTGATCCATGCGTCGGCCACGACCGATGCCGAGTTGTTGCCGATCATGCAGTCGCGGTGGCCGGGGCTGGCCCACTCGGGGAGGAAGCCGCTTTCGTTATAGGCGTTCACGAGGCCTTCCTGCATCTTGACTGCCTCGGAGGGGTAGAGCAGGTTGACCAGGGGGAAGAGGCTGCGGAACGTGTCCCAGAAGCCCGTGTCGGTGTACATGTAGCCGGGGAGCACCTTGCCGTTGTAGGGGCTGTAGTGCATCACCTTGCCGTCGGCGCTTATCTCGTGGAAGGCACGGGGGAAGAGCACCGAGCGGTAGAGGCAGGAGTAGAATGTGCGGAGTCCGTCGAGATTGTCGTCCTTCACCTCGATGCGTCCGAGCACCTCGTTCCAGCGGTCGCGGCCCTTGGCCTTGAGCGACTCGAAAGAGTCGTTGCCGAGTTCGCCGAGGTTCAGTTCGGCCTGTTCGGGGCTGATGAAGGACGATGCCACACGGGCATGCACCACGTCGCCGCGGCGCGTGCTGAATCCTATGATGCCGCCGGCGTGGTTGGCCGTGGCTTCAAGCGAGCCCTTGCGGATGGTGCCGTCCTCGACGGCTGCCGTGTAGGTGAAGGGACGGTCGAATGTGATGACGAAGTAGTTGCGGAAGTTGTCGGGCACACCGCCGGAGTTCTTGGTGGTGTAGCCTACGATTTTGCGCTCTTCGGGGATGATGCGCACGTGCGAGCCGGCATCGAAGGGGTCGACTACGACGAATGAGCTGTCAGCCTCGGGGAAGGTGAAGCGGAAGAGGGCAGCACGGTCGGTGGGGACGATTTCTGTGACGATGTCGAAGTCTGCCAGATATGTGCGGTAGTAGTAGGGCGTGGCTTTCTCAGCCTTGTGCGAGAACCAGCTGGCACGGCGGTCTTCGTCGAATACGGCAGTGCCCGTCACGGGCATGATGGCGAACTGCGCGTAGTCGTTCATCCACGGGCTGGGCTGATGGGTCTGCTTGAAGCCGCGGATTTTGTCGGCGTCGTAGGTGTATGCCCATCCGTCGCCCATCTTGCCGGTCTGGGGCGTCCAGAAGTTCATGCCCCAGGGCATGGCTATGGCCGGGTAGGTGTTGCCGTTCGAGAGCGAGTGCTTCGACTGCGAGCCCATCAGGGTGTTGACGTAGTCGACCGGAGTCTGAGCCGTGGCCGTCAGAGCCGACGCTGCCAGGGCGAGAACGGGGGCTATGTAGCGGAATAGTTTCATTATCGGTTAGTTTTTGAGTTGGAAGGTTACGAGCATGAGGGCGGGCACGGAGGAGGCGGCGTAGCTGCCGATGACGTTCGAGTTGTCGGTGGCTTTCCACGACTCGCCGTCGCAGATGTTGCGCTTGCGGTCGCGGTTTGCCCAGCCCTGTGCGATGTTGTGCTCCAGGAAGGGCATGTACTTGGTCATGCCGCAGTCGCGGATGAGTATCTTCATGTATTCAGCCCATATGGCCGGATAGACTCCCTGCTCGAGACTGCCCTGGTCGTAGGGATTGCGCGGATTGCGGGCCCAGGGAAGCATGCCGTGCTCGGCCGACATGTCGTTGATGCAGAAGTCGGCGGCGCGGCAGGCGCTGTCGAGGTAGCGCTGCTCGCCTGTGGCGAGGTAGAGCAGGGCGGAGGCACCGATGTAGGTGCCCTGATTGTAGATGAGCGGATGACCGCCGGGACGTCCGCCGTGGCTGCTGTCCCACACGCGGCCGGTGTTCATGTCCACGAGGTTGGCCTCGGCCCAGTCGTAGATTTCCTTGGCCATCTCCAGATAGCGCGCCTTGGTCTCGTGCGAGGGACGCTCGAAGCTGCCGAAGCCGTTGGTCCAGCGCTCGGGAGCCGGGTCGGGCTGCACGGAGTCGGGCATGGCGTCGTAGAGGAGCATGGCAGCCACGACGGTGGGGAAGTTGATGCACGACATCTTGCCGTGGTCGGCTTCGTTGCGGCGCGGCGCGTGCAGGGGCTGCCACTGCCAGAACATGCCGCCCTTGAGACCTTTGGCAGGGTCGGCGTACGAGCCGGTGTCGCCTACGCGGGGCGAGCCGTACCACACGCGGGCATAGCTTCGTGCCGAGAGGTCGAGCAGGCGGGGGGCGCCTGTGGCCTTGTAGGCGCGTGCCAGCGTGATGGTCCACCACTGGATGTCGTCGTATATGAACCATCCGGTGTTCTCGTTGGCGTCGTCGAAGTCGAATCCGGCGTAGTGTGCTATGTTGCCGTCGATGACGTTGCGGAGCAGTCGGTCGTAGCGCTCGCGGCGCTTCTTGTCGCCCTGTGCGTCAGCCAGGTCGCGCGCGTTGATGGCCATGTCCACATACATGGGCTGGCACCATATGGCGGCGGCGCCTTCGGAGCGCGAGAGTGCCGCGCGGTCGCGGTCGGTGTTCTTGTAGATGTACTTGTCTGTATCGAGATAGACCTTGTTGAACGCCTCATATGCCTTCCATACGTCGGCCTGAGATACAGAAGCATCCTTATGGCTCTGCGCCGAAGCGCAGAGAGCCATAAGGATGGTGATGAATGTGATAAATGTTCTGTTTACTTTCATGGTGCGGAGTCGGGACGGATTGGATCCCGGGTGCAAAGATACACAGATTTTTTTAACGGATGAATACCTTCGATACCGTGCCGTCGGCTTCTTTTACGATGTTGAGGCCGTGAGCCGGATGAGCCAGCTGTATGCCCGAGGGTGTGAAGTAGAGGGTGTCGCCTTTGGCCACGGGGTTTTCGACGGCGATGTTCTCCACGCCCGAGGGTGTGCCGTAGACTCCGGCGAGGCGGCTGACGGCGTCGAAGAGACGCGGCTCATTGAACTTCACTACCTCGCGGTCGTAGGTCATGACACCGTTCACTTCGGTCTCGACGTCGGTGGTCTGTGTGTAGACGGCTGCGCAGTAGTTGATTTTCTTGCCGTCGTTCTCGTAGCCGTTGGCCAGGTCGACGAGCTGGTTGGCGAGGCGCACGAAAGCGTCGGTCATGGCCATCTCGCTCGTGTAGGTATTGTAGGTCTGCGAGTTTCGCTCGAACCAGCGGTTGCCGGGCATGTTGCGTCCCAGGCCGCCGTATTCGCCCAGTGCGAAGGGACGGGCGGGGTCGCAGATGGCCTCGATGACGTTGATGGGCTGGTTGTAGGTGTGCTGGTCGACGAATGTGCCTTCGCCGAGCTTATAGTGGTTGCCGCCGCTGGCAGGGTTCACCAGACGGGTGTTGTCAAGCGAGAGGGTGTAGTCTACGATTTCTGCGGTCTTGAACTGGCCCCATGATTCGTTGAAGGGAGTCCACACCACGATGGAGGGATGCGAGTAGAGCTGTCCGATGATTTCCTTCCACTCTTCCTTGTAGTTCTTCTCCAGAGTGGGGTCCTGCGAGCAGTTGTGCTCGTCGTGCCAGCGGTCAGTCACCCAGCCTTCGTCCGAGCGGTAGGATGCCGGCATGTCCTGCCATACGAGGACGCCCAGACGGTCGCAGTGATAGTACCAGCGGGCGGGTTCGACCTTCATGTGCTTGCGTATCATGTTGAAGCCCCAGTCGCGGGTCTTGACGATGTCGTATGCGAGAGCCTCGTCGGTGGGTGCTGTCATCAGGCCGTCGGGCCAGTAGCCCTGGTCGAGCAGTCCGTAGTGGAAGAGGTCTTCATTGTTGAGCTGGAGGCGCCAGTAGCCGTCGTCGGTCTTGCGGTATGATATCTTGCGCATGGCTGCGTAGCTGGTGACCGAGTCGAGGACGTCTTCGCCGTTGGCAAGAGTCACTTCGACGTCGTAGAGGAAGGGCGAAGCCGGGAACCACAGCTTGGGTGCGGCTATGCTCACGCTGAGTTCGTTGCTCTTGGCTGCCGGTACGGTTTTGGTGGCAACGACGTTGCCGCCGTCGAGGACGGTCACCGTCAGGTCGCCTTTGGGCGTGCCGTCGAGGGTGATGTCGAACTTCATGGTCGCGTTGTCCACGTCAGGGGTGGTGCGGATGTCGGCGATGGCGGCCGACTTGTCGACCGGTTCCATCCATACTGTCTGCCATATGCCGGAGGTGGCGGTGTAGAAGATGTCGCCTCCGCCGTTGGGGTAGCGGCGCTGCTTGCCCACGGGCTGTGCGCGTTCGTCGGTGTTGTCGATGACCTTGACGTATATCGTGGCCTTGCCGTCCTTTACCTTATTGGTGATGTCTGCCGAGAATGACGAGTGTCCGCCGGTGTGTGTGGCCACCATGTAGCGGCCTCCGATACCGCCGACGTATACGGAGGCCTGATAGTCTACAGCTCCGAAGTTGAGGATGATGCGGCTTCCGTCCCAGTTCTGCGGAACGGACACTTCGCGGCGGTACCAGAGAGCCTTGCCCGGTTCGAGAGGCTTCATCACTCCCGAGAGGCTCGACTCAATAGCGAAAGGGACGAGTATCTTTTCTCCTGAGAAGTCCTCGGCGGCAGGACTGCCGTTCTGGTCGGTGATGGCGTAGTCCCACAGGCCGTTGAGGTTGAGCCAGTCGGCGCGCTGCATCAGCGGACGGGGATATTCGGCCAGCACGTTGTCAGGGTCTACCTGGGCTGCCCAGCGGGTCTTGATATGGTTGCCCTTGGGCGACCATGAAAATGTTTCGGGAGCTTTAGGCTGGATTTTGTCCTTGAGGACCTTCATCCACAGGCCGCCGATGACAGAGCGTGCGCTGAAGTTGCACGAGCGGCCGTTGTCGGAGAAGAAGTAGTCGCTCAGAGGTATGCGGCTGGTGGTCTCGTCGATGTACTTGTATGCCAGGTCGGAGAACTGCAGGAAGGTGTCGGTGTCGTCGGCGAGGCAGGCGGTCCAGAGAATCCAGTCGAGCTTGGTCTGCAGGTCGCGGCTGTCAAGGGGCAGGCCGTAGCGCTGCTGATGGGTGAGGTAGAAGGCCACTTCGCGTTCGGCTACTTCGGCCGGGAAGTTGTTGTAGCCCCACAGACGGTCCCACACGAGATTGTACTTCTGGCTCCATGTGCCGGGACGGTGGAACTCCATGCGGTAGTGGTCGCCGTCGCGTGCGTCGGCCTCCCAGAGGAGTGCCATGTCGGCGGCGTACTTGCGGAAGCGCTCTATGTCGCGGCTGTTGCCGCCTATGTAGGGCACGAGTTCGGCATATGCTGCCACGGCGTTGATGGCCTTGATCGAGAGGTTGGTGTTCTGTTCGCTCGGGCCTTTGAAGTCGTCGGTGCAGAGCTGGTTGCCGGGGTTCTGGCCTTCGCGGTAGCAGTAGTCTGCCCATGTCTTGAGGACGTTGCGGTAGGGCTTGAGCCACTCGCCGTCGCCGGTGATGCGGCATATGGCGTTGGCCAGGATGATGATGTTGGCCGATTCCTCAAGAGGCATCGAGTCGCCGTACACCTGACCGTTTGCCAGAGGATACTGGCCAAGGTCGTGGGCAGCGCAGTTCTTGCCCTTGCGTTCGTCGCTGAGGGCGTAGTCGAGGATACTGAGGATCATGCCCTTCTGCAGCTCGGGGTTGTAGACCAGATAGAGCGGGCACTCGGGATAGGTGAGGTCGACGGTGTTCACGCAGCCGTTCGACTTGTTCTCCTTCGAGAAGTAGAGAGCCTTGCCCGAATCATCCTGGAAGAGCTTGTGGGCGGCCATGACGAGGCGGTAGTTGCCGGCGAGCATCTCGGCGTACTTCACGTTGCCTGCAGCCAGGCCGTCGTCGTAGATGCGCTTGTCGAGGTCGCGGCAGCGCTGCATGATGGAGCTGTAGTCGTCGCGGAACTCCTTGAATGCCTTGAAGATGGTCTTGCCGTTGCGCGCATAGTATGCCTTGTAGTTCTTGTGCATGTACTGCATGTCGTAGATTTCGTCGTAGCCGATGAGCATGAAGCTGCGTGCTTCCTTGGTGCTTCCGAGGTCCTTCATGTATGCCAGGGCGGGCATGGCTCCGCGGAAGTTGCTTCGCACGGGTGTCTTCGACGACGGGGCGAGCTTGCCGGTTTCGGCGAATGTGCTCTCCATGTCAAGGCACGATGCCACGGACACGGTGCCGTTGTTGACAGCCGGGATGTAGAGATATCCCCAGTCGATGGCTATCATGTCGCCCGAGCGTCCGAGGATGTTCTGCTCTTCGGCGCCGGCCTTGAGGTACTCGATGCCGTCGACGGTGACGGTCTCCGATATGGTGGGCTGGTTGTTCTCATTGACGGTCATCTCGGCGCTGGTGGCCAGATAGAACTGCACGTCGTGCTTCTTGCCGTCGTTCGACTTCACCTGATATGACACATAGTTGATAGGAGTCGAGAGCAGGTCGAAGTCGTCGATGAGCAGGGGAGCCGTGAACACCAGGTCGAGGTCCACGGGTCCGCAGGTGAAGTTGTAGTACGACGACGTTGCCATGACGTCCACAGAGTTCTGCTTTGCCTGCTCGGTGTCGGCGCCGTAGCCCTTGTTGGCGTAGATGCCGAAGTCGATGTAAGCTCCGCCGGTGGTGTTGTGGCAGTGAGCGGCTATGATGTTCTCGCCTTCCTTGAAGAGCTTGCTCTGCGAGTCCTTGAGCGACTTCTCCACTCCGGTGACCCATGTCTCGCCGGTGCCGACGACCTTGGTGCCGTTGATGTACAGCTCGAAAACGTCGTCATGCGAGTATTTCAGCCACAGTTCTTTCTTCAGGTCGTCGGCGGTGAGGCTGACGCTGCGGCGCACATATATATCGGTGTTCTCGCCTTTCCATTCGTTGGCCACCGAAGGATATTCGCCCGGGGTGCCCCAGGCGGCGTCCTCGACTGTCCACGACGAGTCGTCGAACGAGGGCTGCGTCCAGTCAGTGCCCGTCAGGCGGCTGTGGTGCACGCGACCTTTCCATCCGGTGCCTTCAGATGCCAGCGCGGCGATAGGGTCGAGGTAGTACTGGTTGGGCGTGCCCATGAAGCGGTATGTCACGCCGTCGACACGGAGCAGGCCGTTGATGGCCTTCTCGCGCTCGCTCCAGTGGCGGGTGGGGCCGCCGTTGAGCGTGTCGTAGTTCGACCAGATTGAGAAGAACGGGTCATTGACAAGCAGAGGCACGGAGGGGAGCCTCAGGTCGTTTTTCTTGTAGGGGGTGAAGTCCTCGGCGCTTTGCCCGAGAGCCGGCACCGCTACCGATGCCGCCAGAGCAAGGCCGGCGAAGAATCGTCCGAATTGTTTCATGATTGATTAGTTGTTGAGGTATTTCCGATGCAAAGTTAGCCACCATGTTTCTGAGTGTCCGAGACCTCTCGGTCAAAGATACGCAAAATCAGGTCAACGTCAGCTCTTGAATCTGTAAAACAAGCCTTTATCGCACTTTTGACGTGGATTTTTCATTTATTGAACAGCTATTTTCGATGCCGCAGACAGATACATTCTACCTTTGCAGGTGAAAAACGGAAACCCCTCTCAGACCTGAAAAATCGAGAACCTTAAATATTATCCAAAACTGTTTTTTATGAAACAAAGAACTTTACTTCTCGGCCTTGGCCTCGTTTCGACCATGGCTATGCAGGCAGCCTCGCCCTATCAGGGTGCGGCCGGTCCGTTCGCGTCAGGCACAGACTACTGGCTGTACCAGGTGGAAAGCGGCAAGTGGCTCCAGAACAACTTCGGCCAGACCATCGAAGACTGGACTACCTGCGGCAAACTCGGTGAATACGGCCTTGACGTAGACATCACTCCCGTCGAAGGCATAGAGAACGGATATACCTTCAATACCAAACTTACCGGCAACGGTAACCTTTCGGCCGGCAAGGACCGCTTCTACCTCGACACCAACAACCGCTCGGTATGGGGTATCATCCCCGCTACGGTCGACGGTGTGTCGAACGCCTACCACATCCAGGCCCTTGAGGGCGACGGCCTCGCTGAAGGCGACAACTACCTCCTCGGCTCTGCCGAAGGACAGCTCTCCGACATGCCCGACGCAGGTGCCACGACATGGCAGTTCGTGACCCGTGCAGAACGCATCGAGAAGATGGTGGCCGCCGCTGCAAACGGCGTTCAGTCCGCCACATGGCTCATTCCCTGGAGCGACATGGGACGCAACAACTACCGTGACCGCCAGTGGATCAAGACCTTCAACTCCGACGGCTCCGGCATAGGCGCATGGAACGACCAGGTATTCCCCTCGCGTCAGGTGATGGAAGCATGGCACCGTGCCACCAATTACCGTCACTACGTGACCCTCAAGGACATCCCCAACGGTACGTACGAATTCACCGTCACCGGCTACTACCGTGACACCGAAGTAGAAAGCGCCGAACTCCAGCAGCGCATGGCCGACGGCACCGAGGTGCTCCGCGCCAAGTACTTCGCCGGCGAGGCCGAAGGCACCATCATGCCTATCTCCAAGTACGGCAAGAACGCCGAGACCGCCAACTACTACTATGTAGAGCCCGCCGACCTCTGGGTTCCCAACAGCTGCGAGGCCGCTGCCCGCGCTTTCGTCGCAGGTGACTACGTGAACGAATGGATCCGCTGCGTCGTGACCGACGGCACACTCACCGTGGGCATCATGAAGGACGAAGCCGACCACCGCGACTGGCTCGTGTACGGCGGCGTACAGCTCCGCTATGTAAGCTCCGACGTCACCGCTGCCGACTACTCGGGTATCAAGACCCAGCTCTCGGCCCTCATCGAGCAGGCCAAGACTCTTGCCCAGACTCCCGGTATCGCAGCCGCTGTGGCTGAGGCTGAGGAAGTTCTCGCAGGCAACAGCGCCAACGACATCCGCATGAAGATCTTCGCCATGAAGGACCTCGTGCGTGAAATGAGCGGTGCCACCGACCTCATCAACACCTACAACGCCACCAAGGAAATCGTCACCAAGATGGGTCTCGACACCACCAAGGCTGACGAAATGCTCGCCGCTGCCATCACCCGCAACGGTGTCAACGACGCTCTCACCGAACTCCGCTACACCCGCCGCTATGCAGCTGCCGACAAGCAGGAGGACGTATTCAAGGGCAACGTTCCCACCGCAGGCCAGTTCTATCTCTACAACGTAGGCCGCAAGCAGTTCCTCTGCGGTGGCTCTGACTGGGGCGCACACGCCGCTCTCGGCATGCCCGGTGTCCTTCTGACTCTTGAGCCTGACGACAGCTCCGAACTCGCCTTCCACCTCGAAACCGGTCTCTACAACGGTCCGGACAAACACTACATCGGCTACCGCGGCTACATGGACTCCGGCAAGGCAGGCGCATGGCTCTTCGTACCCGTAGAAGGCAAGGAAAATGTCTACAACATCGCTCAGAACGACTATCCTGACGTGCACTGGATCTGGAACCCCTACGGTTCGACCGACCAGGGCCGCAACGACGAGACCAACGTATGCACCGAAAGCCACAACACCGACCTCAGCGACCCCAATGCACAGTGGAAGCTCGTCACCCGCGCAGAACGTGACGCCCTCCTCGAGGAAGCCGGTCTGAAGAATCCCGCCGACGCAACCTACTACATCAAGTCTCCGAACTTCAACCAGCGTGAAGACGCCAAGGGCGTATGGCAGCCCCAGAACTTCGACGTATGGAGCTACGGCCAGAACTACAACGACTTCGCCGCCGAATCCTGGAATACCGCAAGCGCCGACATGTCGCAGATTGTAGAAGGTCTTCCCGCAGGTGTGTACGCACTCACCGTGCAGGGCTTCTACCGCAACGGCTGCCACCAGACCATCCTCGCCACCGATGAAGAAGGCGAGAATCTCTACGGCCAGCCCGACCTCGAGCAGTCCCAGAACGCGCTCATCTACTTCAATGACGGTGAGGAACTCCTTCCCAACATCGTGACCGAGAACGGCAAGGTGCCCGGCGAAGGCCGTGAAGCCAAGTCTGTCGGCGAAGAGCCCGTCACCTACATCTATCCCTACAACGTTCCCGAGGCCACCGTATACTTCAAGAACGGTCTCTACAAGACCACTCTCGTGGTTGAGCACGAAGGCGGCGACGCTACTATCGGTGTTGCCAAGGATGTGCCCGGCTCGGCTGAGGACTGGGTAGTTGTCGACAACTTCCGCCTCAAGTACTACGGCACCGACACCACCGTCGACGCCGTACGCGACGAAATCGCTTCGGGCGTTGAGAATATCTCCGTTGTAGCTCCCGCCGAACGCGCCGCCGACAACCGCATCTTCAACCTCCAGGGTATCGAAGTTCGCGACGCATCGGCTCCCGGCCTCTACATCCGCAACGGCCGCAAGTTCATCGTTCGCTGATAACATACATACGCACCATATCATTACGAGAGAGGGGCATCCGTCAGGGTGTCCCTCTTTTTTCTGCCCGGAAGACGCGAAAAATTACCCGTGAAATTTGCATAACTCACCCGTAATTAGTAACTTTACACACACAATCATCCTTCAAGTCTGATGCTATGCCACGTCACACTGCCATAAGTATTCTCTTGTTTGTCAACATATTGCTCTTCGCCGTCACGGGAGCCTCCGCCGCCGGGATGCGCCGCGAGATTGTGCAGGCCCGCTTCGGCGTCGGCAAGCAGAACGTATGCGCCCTCCGCGACAGCTACGGATTCATGTGGGTGGGCACGCGCACGGGCCTTAGCTGCTACGACGGCAAAGGCCGTTCGGTCAATTCCCTCCAGTCAGGCACCTTTAACGGCACCACCGGCCAGAGCATAAGCACACTGTACGAGTACGGCGACAACATATGGTTCGGCTCGCAGACGGGTCTGAAAGTATTCGACCGCCACGCCAACCATGTCTACGACTTTCCCTGCCGCACCAAGTATCGCGTCAACGTGTCGGCGCCGGTTCAGCGCATCCTCGATTCGGGAGGCGGCCGCATATGGATCATCACTCTCGGACAGGGCCTCTTCGTGTTCAACAGCACCGACAGCACCCTGGTGCAGAACAGCCGCTACTCGGCCTTCTACTCCGACCTCGCCCTGGGCGACGACGGCCGCATGTACACCGTCACTCTCGAGGGCAAGATGCAGGTCTTCAACCAGGCCGGCGACTTCATCGAGGAGCACGTCATCCCCGGATTCGAGTACGACAAGACCATACTGCACATGGCGTCGGCCGGGCGCCGCATATACATATCGGGCAATTCCGAACTGTTTATCTACTCGATTGATACTCAGAAGTTCATCTCTCCGGCTTTCAAAATCACGCCGCGCGTGAGCGTCAACAGCCTCCTGGCGCTCGAGGACCATGACGTGCTGCTTGCCACCGACAACGGCCTGTACCAGTACTCGGCCGACTCACACACCTTCACCAATCTCTCCCCCGTCTACGGCGACGACGACGGCATGCTCCCCGAGGAGCGCATCAGCTCGCTGTCGCCCGATGCCGATTCTGACATCATCATCACCACTCCCGACGGCGGCATCTGCTATCTGGCCAATGTGCGCAGCGGCACGCGTTTCATCCCCCTGCCGGCGCGCGAAGGCAAGTCAGACCGTGTCAATGCGCTGGCTCTCTGCGGCGGCGGCCGTCTGCTGGCCGGAACGAAGGACGGCCTGAAGGTGTTCGATGCAGCCGAGGAGTCGTTCGCCGACTGCGGACAGCCCGTGGCCGAAGGCTGCGATGTGAGCACCATCTGTATCTCGGGCGACAGTCTGTGGGTGGGCACGAGCCACAACGGTCTCTTTCTCTTCTATAAGCCTACGGGCGCCCTGAATCATTTCACCTACGATTCAGACTCTCCCAATCCTCTGATAAGCAACAGTATCGACGAGGTGTTCCGCACCAGTGCCGGCGAGATATACGTGCGCACAAGCTGGGGTTTCTGCCGCTATGTGCCCGAGCACAATGACTTCGTCACCATGGCCGAGTTCGCCAGCCACAGTCAGATCAATGCCATCTGCGAGGACCGCCGGCATGTGCTGTGGATAGCGTCGGCCGACAATTCGCTCCATCGCCGAAAGGATAATGACCGGAGTTTCATGGTGTTCCAGTCGCAGGCCATAGGCCGCACTCCGGTGACGTCGCTTTTCTGCGACAGCCACGGTGTGGTGTGGGCCGTCACAGCCGACAACCATCTCTTCTATATGGAAGAGGATGCCCCTGACTTCACGCGCTTCAACATCGAGTTCGGTCATCTCAACCGTGTGCTGTTTCATCAGGAGGACCTCGACGGCAACATGTGGATAGGCACTGCCGACGGCGACCTTGTCAAGATATCGCCCTCCCGGGAGGTGAGCTACTTCTACTATCCCATTCAGAAACTCCGCAACCAGCCCTGCGAGGCTGTCGGAATGATGCCCGACGGACGGATATATTTCGGATCGGACACGGGTCTGAAAGTATTCACGCCGCGAGAGTTGCGTACGGGGCTTACGGCTCCTAAGGTGTTCGTGCAGTCGCTCGACTTCCCGTATCTGGATAACAGCGACGAGGAGTTGCGCCGCCTCGGTCTTGACGTGCCGCTCTACACGCGCGACGAGATACGCCTTCCATACACTGACAATACCTTCACGCTTCATCTCTCGGCTCTCCACGGCGCCAAGATGTCAAATCTCCGCTATGACTACATCCTCGAGGGAGTCGACAAGACTCGCATGAACGGCATCGGCCCGTCGATAAGCTACACGAACGTCGCGCCGGGCAGCTACACCTTCCATGTGCGCTCCAAGTTCGGCAACGACGCCTTCGAGTATTCCCTTCCCATCGTGGTTCTCCCCCCGTGGTACCGCACCACTGCGGCCTATGTGGCCTACTGCGTGGGGCTGCTCGTCCTCATTGTGGTGGCCGCGCTCGTGTCGAAGCGTCAGCTCAACCGCTATTACCGCCAGCGTATCAGTGACATGCGCATGCAGAAGGAGCGCGAGACTTTCGAGGAGAAGACCCGATTCTTCATCAATCTCGTCCACGAAATCCGTACCCCTCTGACGCTCATCAACCTGCCTCTGGAGAAGATGACCGATACCCTTGAGAAGGGCGGCAGCACTTCAGGAGCCGAGCTGCGCCGCAATGTGGCGTCGATGCACCGCAATGTCAACTACCTGCTCGGCATCATCAATCAGCTCCTGGACTTCCGCAAGGCCGACAACGGCGACGAAGTGAAGCTCGTCCGCAGCTCCTACGAGCCACAGGGCTCATCGGCGAGATTGTGCGCCGCTTCAAGGAGCCGCTTGAGTCGGTGGGCAAGCAGCTGGTGCTCAGGCTGCCTGACAATCCGGTATATGCCAGGATCGACCTTCAGAAGTTCGACCGTGTGGTGATGAATCTTCTCGGCAATGCCGTCAAGTACTCGCGCAAGACCATAGAGGTGAGTCTGACCGTGGCCGACGGCGACAATCTCATCGACCTGTCCATCAGCGACGACGGTCCCGGTGTGCCCGTGGCCGAGCGCGAGAAGGTCTTCGAGACCTACTATCAGATATCGGGCGACTATACGGCCTCGCTCGGTACCGGACTCGGACTGGCCTATGCCAAGCTCATCGCCGAAGCCCACGGCGGCTCCATCCGCGTTGAGGAGAACCAGGGCGGCGGAGCAGTGTTCGTCCTCACTCTTCCGGTCAAGGCCGTCAAGGCCGACCCTGTCCCTGTCGCCGAGAAGCCGGCCGAAGAGGATGCCGCTTCCGAGCCGCCGCGCCAGGAGTACACCGTCCTGCTGGTGGACGACAACAAGGAACTGCTCTCGCAGGTGTCCGACTCGCTCTCTGAGTACTACCGCGTCCTTACGGCGGCCGACGGTCAGGAAGCCTTCGACGTGCTGATGCAGAACGACGACATCGACCTGATAATCAGCGACTATATGATGCCGAAAGTCGACGGCGGCGAGCTGGCTCGGCGTGTCAAGTCGAATGTCCGCTTCTCGCACATCCCCTTCATCATGCTCACTGCCAAGACCGACGGCGAGTCGAAGGTCGAGGGCCTCGAGAGCGGTGTCGACATCTACATCGAGAAGCCGTTCACCATCAAGCAGCTGCGTCTGCAGATAGCCAATCTGCGCCGTATACGCAAGTCCATAATCGAGAAGCTGCAGAGTTCGGGCATCTCAGGCTCCGAAAGCGATATGGAGCCGCTGCTGAACCGTGTCGACGCCGAATTCCTCCAGACGCTCAACGACAATATCCGCCTCAACGTGGCCGACGAGGAGTTCTCCATCGACGTGCTGGCACAGCAGCTCAACATGAGCCGCTCCAGCTTCTACCGCAAGCTGAAGGCCGTCACCGGACTGAGTCCGGCCGATTATCTGAAGAATTTCCGTCTGGAGTATGCCGCGCAGCTGCTCCGCGACGGCGAGCGTGTCACCGAGGTTGCGCTGAAGACGGGCTTCACCTCGGGCTCATACTTCGCCAAGTGCTTCAAGGCCAAGTACGGCTGCCTCCCCAAGGACTACTCGGCATAGAGTTGATGCGCGGTCACATGTCCTTCCGCTTCAAGGCTTTCCGAATTCCGGAAGGCCTTTTTCATTCCACTTGATTTCCTTGAGGGCCACGACCTTGCGCATCCAGTTGTTGTCGTAGTACTTCATCTGGTAGAACAGCCAGTCGCGGTTGTCCTTGTGGTCGCGGATGTAGGATATGTTCGATGCTCCGAAGTACTGCGCTCCGTCGGCCGTGAGGAACTGCGGCTCCGACAGTTTGGTCCAGGACTTCGGATTGAGCAGGTCGCTGCCGTAGGGCGCGTAGAGCATGCCCACGGTAGAGTAGACCGTCCATATGCCGCTGGCGGAGTAGCACACAACGATGTTGCGGTTGTCAGGCGATATCATCACCTGCGGATTCTCATTCACATATATAGGGTATGCCGAGCGTGTACCGTCGGGGTTTATCCACTGGCGTTCCCATTCATATATAGGCTCGGATAGCTTGACGCGCTTAGAGTCCAGCGTCCAGGGATTGGCCATGCGCGCTATGAATATGCACTGAGTCTCAGCCTCTATGCGGCGCTTCTCCCAGCCCGACCAGAGCATGTATAGCTCGCCGTCGCGCTCGAATACAGTGGGATGTATGGCCCAGTTCCATTCGTCGATGGTGATGATTGGTCCGTGGGCAGTCCACCGTCCCTGACGAGGGTCGTCGGAGGCGTTCTCGAATGCGTAGAGCTGATGGTAGTCGGTGTTGCCGTTGGTGTCGGCCTCGAAGTACATGTACCACTTTCCGTCGATGCGGTGCAGCTCGGGCGAGTACATATTGTGCAGGCCTCTGTCGGTGAGGGTGAAAATGGCGCCGCCTGTGGTGTCGTTTCCGAATCCATTGATATCGGTGGCATAATGGATGCGTGCTGTGTCGAGTCCTTCCGTCTGGGTCACCAGATAGAATCTGCCTTCGTGCTCTGCCACGGCAGGGTAGGCTTCGTGTTTCAGGATTATGTGTCCTTCGGTGCCGGCCTCTTCAGTCGAGCAAGCGAGGGTCACGACGAGCAAGGCGATGAATGTGATATATCTGAGCGGGATTGTGTACATGGCGTGAGATTTGGTGCAAAGTTACGCAAAAGAAACCTAATGTGCAAATTTCAGGTCAATCAGTGACTCTACCGGGTAATCGGCTGATACATACCTGTCATGACCGGAAATTTATCATATTTGAACAGCCTTTTGCATCAGGGGGCGTCGCTTTTTCGTAATTTCGCGACAGAAAAACGAACCTTTTATCATATCCGAATCAATCCCGAAAAAAAGTATGAAGAAACTGGTACAGTCTGCCGTCCTCTGCGCCCTATGCCTCTCGGCATCCGCTCAGACCGACGATATGTTCAAGCCCTACCGGTCGACCGACCTCCGTCTCCCTTCGGTGCCTCTGGTGGTGTCCGACCCGTACTTCTCTATATGGTCGCCCTATGACCGTCTCACCGACGGCACTCCCCGTCACTGGACAAATGAGGAGAAACCCCTCGAAGGTATCCTCCGCGTCGACGGTAAGAGCTACCGTTTCATGGGCGTGAAGAACTCCGTGCTGAAGAGCGTTGTCCCCATGGCCGACGAAGTAGCCTGGGAAGGACGCTACACACGTCAGAATCCCGGCAAAGGATGGGAAAAGCCTGACTTCAATGACGCCGCATGGACTGCGGCCCGCGGCGCTTTCGGCTCCGACGGCGGCAGCTTCATCAATACTCCCTGGCGCGAGGAGAACAGCGATATCTACGTGCGCCGCACAGTCGACCTCTCCAAGGAAGACATCGCAAGTGACCTCTTCCTTGTATATTCGCACGACGACAACTTCGAGATTTACATCAACGGCACTCTCATCGACCGCGGTCCCGCCACCGCACGCGAGAACATCCGCGTGGAGCTCGACGAGAATATGAAGAAGGCTCTCCGCCCGGGCCGCAACGTCATCGCCGCTCACTGCCACAACAACGCCGGCGGCGCATACACCGACTTCGGCATCTTCCGCAACATCGGCCTCGACAACAGCCACGTGGCCAACGCCGTGCAGAACAGCGTTGACGTCATGGCCACTTCCACCTACTATGACTTCGGCTGCGGTCCCGTCGACCTCAAAGTGGTCTTCACCGCTCCTATGATTATCGACGACTATGACCTCCTCTCGTCGCCCATCAACTATATCTCCTATCAGGTGACCTCCACCGACGGTCAGCCCCACGACGTGCAGCTCATGCTCACGGCATCGCCCCTGATTGCCCAGAACAAGGCTCACCAGGCCACCCGCACCACCATCGAGGAGCACAACGGCAAGCGCTACATCGCTACCGGCACCGTAGAGCAGCCTATCCTGGCCAAGAAGGGCGACCACATCTGCATCGACTGGGGTTACTTCTACATGCCGGCCTTCAACGGCGACGTGGCCATAGGCGAGGACTCCTCCATCAAGAAAGCGTTCTACAGCACCGGCAAGCTCCCCTCGGAGAAGGTCACCGAGATCGTGACACGCCGCAAGGACGAGCGTCCAACCCTGGCATACGTGCATGACTTCGGCCGCACCGCCAAGGCTGCCAGCTACACCATGCTCGGCTACGACGAAATCTACGATATCGAGTATATGTTCAAGCGCTACAAGGGCTACTGGGCACACAACGGCGCCGTGACCATCTTCGACATGTTCGACCGTCTCTCGGGCTCGTACGCTTCCATCATGAAGCGCTGTCAGGAACTTGACCGCCGCATCTACGACGACGCTTTTGAAGTAGGCGGCACCAAGTACGCCGAGCTTCTGGCCGGTTCGTACCGCCACGTCATCGCCGCCCACAAGCTCTTCCGCGACGACGAGGGCAAGCTCCTCTTCTTCTCCAAGGAGAACGACTCCAACGGCTGCGTGAACACCGTCGACCTCACCTATCCCGAAGCACCCCTCTTCCTCTGCTACAACCCCGAGCTCCAGAAGGCCATGATGACCTCCATCCTCGACTACTCCGCTTCGGGCCGCTGGACCAAGCCCTTCGCCGCACACGACCTCGGCCAGTATCCTATCGCCAACGGTCAGGTTTACGGCGGTGACATGCCCCTTGAGGAAGCCGGCAACATGCTCACCCTCATAGCTCAGGTCTGCAAGCTCGACGGCAACGCATCATACGCCGAACCCTACTGGGACATCCTCAACACCTGGGCCGACTATCTGGCGGAACACGGACAGGATCCCGCCAACCAGCTCTGCACCGACGACTTCGCCGGCCACTGGGCTCACAACGCCAACCTCTCCGTCAAGGCCATCATGGGTATCCAGGGCTTCGCCGAGCTCGCTGCTCTCCGCGGCGATGAGGCCACTGCCAGGAAGTACAATGACAAGGCCCGTGAAATGGCCATCACATGGGAAGCCACCGCACGCGAAGGCAGCAAGGGCGACCTCCACTACCGCCTCGCCTTCGACCGAGAGAACACCTGGTCGCAGAAGTACAACATGGTATGGGACAAGCTGTGGAACACCGGCCTCTTCCCCAACAACGCCATGCTCACCGAAGTTAACTACTATCTCAAGAAGCAGAACAAGTACGGTCTGCCCCTTGACAGCCGCAAGGACTACACCAAGAGCGACTGGATCATGTGGACCGCAGCCATGTCGCCCGACCGCAAGTCGCTTGAGAAGTTCATCGATCCCCTCTATCAGTACGTGCACAACACCGAGACCCGCGTGCCCATCTCCGACTGGTACGACACCGTCACCGCACGCAAGACCGGCTTCATGGCCCGCTCGGTCATCGGCGGTCACTGGATGCCCGTGTTCGCCGCCCGTGTGGCCGGATTCGATCAGGCGGTAAAGAACCCCAGGAAGAATAACAAGAAATAATCAGTAGTTTTTCTCATATTGAACAACAGTCTTCCTCTCAATAGGATGATTGACTGACAGGTAATAATTTGGTTTAGGTTAGAATTTGTCTTTGCACCCGCTCCCGGCCTCAGTGCCGGGACGGGTCGCACAAAGGCAATCAGAGACAGAGCAAACAAATTCAATAATCCTAATAATATGAAATTCAAGTCCTTACAATCAAACCTGAAAACCTGTCTGCTGGGTATCGCCATGCTTGCTTTCGGTGCAGCCTTCACTGCATGCAGCGACGACGACACAGTCCCGACAGCGACAGAGCCTTTCAACCCGGCACAGGAAGTGACCATCACGGGATTCACGCCCGAGAGCGGCGGCTATCAGGAGCAGATTATAGTCAAAGGCTCCAACTTCGGTGTCGACAAGAATTTTGTCACACTCAAAATCGGCGGTAAGCAGGCCGTCATCGTGAGCGTGATGTCAGACAAACTCTACGCATACGTGCCCTCGGGCGCTTTCTCCGGCGAAGTCGAGATTACCGTCACGGACGAACTCGGCAACAGCCGCTCGGCCGTGAGCGAAAAGAAATTCGAGTACCTTCGCAAGAAAGTCGTGGGTACTCTCGTCGGCTATCAGAATGAGAACGACACCCAGGGCGAAGTCTGGGGCTCATTCGACGTGGCCGCCGGTTTTAACGCCGAAGGCACCCTCGCTTTCGACCCCCTCTATCCCAACCGTCTCTACGTCACTTATGACCGCGGCGAAGGCTTCATCGGTCAGCTCGACCTCGAGAAGCGCGAGTCGACCCGTCTGATGTCGGCCAACAAGTTCCAGAGCCAGCGTCTCCGCCAGATTGCTTTCACCAACGACGGACAGTACATGCTCGTGGCTTCCGACCGCGCCGACCGCAACTACGACTCTCCGAGCCTCTGGATCGTAAAGCGCAACAGCGACGGCACCTTCAGCGACGCCTCGAACACTCAGCAGCTCGCCCTCTACAAGCAGTGCAACACCGTGGCTATCCACCCTGTCAACGGCGAGGTATACTTCAACAGCTACGAGAACGGCCAGCTCTTCCGTCTTGACCTCAATGACTACTTCAAGACTTTCGAGCCTTCGGAAGACCCCGACGAGGAGACCGAGCCGTGGAAAGGCACTTTCGAGTCAGGCGCTTTCCGCGAGCTCTTCCGCATCATGGACCCCTCGTATGAGTTCCAGATCGTCATCCATCCTTCGGGCGACTACGCATACATCACCGTCATCAACCGCTCGTTCATCCTCCGCACCGACTATGACTGGAAGAAGAAAGAGTTCACCACTCCCTACACCGTGGCAGGCGCCAATGGTGCCGAGGACTGGGTCGACGCTGTGGGCACAAGCGCACGTCTCCACCGTCCCTATCAGGGCGTGTTCGTGAAGAACCCCGAGTATGAGGCCGAAGGACGCGCCGACGTCTATGACTACTACTTCGCCGACGTCCTCAACTTCTGCGTGCGCCGCATCACTCCCGACGGACTCGTCCGCACATACGCCGGCCGCGCTCCCTCGACCAACGGCAACATCTGGGGCACCGAAGACGGCGACCTCCGCTCGGTAGCACGTTTCCGCGACGTCACCGGCATAGCCTACGACGAGGGCCGCGACATGTTCTATGTGCTTGACCACAACAACCGTCGCATCCGCACCATCGGCGAGGAATCCGAAGACCAGACCATCACTCCTCCCGCCGAGGAAGACACTCCCTCTACTGACGAACCTAACGAATAACCCGGAACTTATCTAAAGACCAATGAAAGAACGAATAACAGTGCTGATGACAGCTGCGATGCTGACATCGACGCTTGCTTCGGCAAGAATATATAAAGGCACGGTGATAAGCACCGAAGACCAGGAGCCCCTCATCGGTGTCTCGGTAGTGGTCAAAGGAGCCAATATCGGCGTGGTCACCGACATCGACGGTAACTTCCGCATCGACGTGCCCTCCAAGGACAATACCCTTGTCTTCTCCTACATAGGCATGCAGGACCTCGAGATGCCCGTGCGCACGCTCAGCCTCGACGACAACATCATCCGCATGGAGCCTACCTCCAATGCCCTCAACGAAGTGGTCGTCACCGGTATGGGTGCCCGTAAGAAAATCACCGTGACCGGTGCCGTCACCACTGTCGACGTCACCGACATGAAGCACTACAGCACCTCGAACCTCTCGAACTCCCTGGCCGGTAACGTGGCCGGCGTCATCGCCCGTCAGACCTCCGGTCAGCCCGGCAAGAACAAGTCGGAATTCTGGATCCGCGGTATCTCCACCTTCGGCGCCGGCGCATCGGCCTACATCCTGGTCGACGGCTTCGAGCGCGAGAGCATCGACGACCTCAACATCGAGGATATCGAGTCATTCACCGTCCTCAAGGACGCCTCGGCAACGGCCATCTACGGTTCGAAGGGCGCCAACGGCGTAGTCCTCATCACCACCAAGCGCGGTAAGGAAGGCAAAGTCAAGGTGAACGCCAAGTTCGAGACCTCCTACAACACCCGCACGAAGACTCCCGAGTTCGTCGACGGCGTCACCTACGCCTCGCTCCTGAACGAAGCCTACGTCACCCGCAGCAAGGGCCTCTACTACACTCCCACCGAGCTCGAGCTCTTCTCCAACGGCCTTGACCCCGACCTCTATCCTGACGTCAACTGGAAGGACCTTATCCTCAAGGACGGCGCCATGAGCTACCGCGCCAACGTCAATATCAGCGGCGGCGGCAGCACGGCGCGCTACTACGCTTCCATATCGTACGTCACCGACGAAGGTATGTATAAGACAGACTCCACGCTCCGCGACAAGTACGACACCAATGCCAACTACAACCGCTGGAACTACCGTCTGAACCTCGATATCGACCTCACCAAGACCACTCTTCTCCGTCTCGGCACCTCGGGCGACCTCTCCATGCGTAACTCTCCCGGTATGGGCGACGACTACACCTGGAACTCCCTCTTCGGCTACAACGCCATCCTGACGCCTATCATGTACTCCAACGGCTACGTCCCCATGATCAACATGGGCCGCGACGTCTACCGCACCAACCCCTGGGTCATGACCACCCAGACCGGCTACCGCCAGGAGTGGAACAATAACCTGCAGACCAACGTCGCTCTCGAGCAGGATCTCCGCTTCGTCACCCAGGGTCTCCGCTTCGTGGGACGCTTCGGCTATGACACGTACAACTACAACTACATCTCGCACGACCAGATGCCCGAACGCTGGTATGCCAACGGCCGCAACAAGGACACCGGCGAGATTATTTTCGACCGCATCGGCGACAAGGCCGACATGACCCAGAGCTCGGGCAACAACGGTTCGCGCCGCATCTTCCTCGACCTCATGCTGAGCTACAACCGTGACTTCGGCAAGAACAACGTCGGCGCCACCGTCAAGTACACCTACGACAACAACATCCAGACCCAGAACATCGGCGACGACATCAAGAACGGTGTGGCACGCAAGAACATGGCTCTGGCAGGTCAGCTCTCGTACAACTACGACAGCAAGTACTTCCTTGACCTCAACTTCGGTTACAACGGTTCGGAGAACTTCGCCGACCACCACCGCTTCGGTTTCTTCCCCGCAGGCTCCGTCGCATGGAACATCGCACGCGAGAAACCCTTCCAGGACCTCACATGGCTCGACGTGTTCAAGATCCGTTACTCCTACGGTAAGGTAGGTAACGACAACATGGGCAACGTCCGCTTCCCCTACCTCTACACCCTCGACTACACCGGCGACAACGTCTACAACTTCGGTACGCTCGGCACGCCCACCCGCGGCGAGTACATCCGCGGTCTCCACTATTCGTCGCTCGCATCGACCGACGTGACATGGGAAGTGGCCACCAAGCAGGACGTCGGTCTCGACATCACCCTCTTCCATAACGCCTTCTCGCTCACTGTGGACTACTTCCACGAGAAACGTACGGGCATCTACATGTCGCGTAACTATCTGCCGGCCATCCTCGGTCTGGAGCAGTCGCCCTGGGGCAACGTGGGTGCTGTCAAGTCGGAAGGTATCGACGGTTTCTTCCGCTACGAGAAGCGCTTCAACGATGACTGGAGCGTCACCGTCCGCGGCAACATGACCTATGCCCGCAACACCATCCTTGACTACGACGTCGAGAACACCATCTATCCCTACCAGCAGCAGAAAGGCTACCGTGTGAACCAGAACCGCGGCCTCATCGCCGAAGGTCTCTTCGCCGACTACGAGGATATCCGCAACCATCCCAAGCAGATGTTCGGCGACGTGCAGCCCGGCGACATCAAGTACAAGGACGTTAACGGCGACGGCGTGGTAGACGACGGCGACATCGTGGCCATCGGCACCACCACCACTCCCAGCCTCATCTACGGTATCGGTGCTTCGGTGCAGTGGCGCGGCTTCGACTTCAACGTCCACTTCCAGGGCGCAGGCAAGTCCGACACCCAGATACAGGGCAAGACCGTATGGGCATTCTCCCAGGACCGCTACGGTCAGGTGCTCGCCGACCTGGTCGACGACCGCTGGATCGACTCCGAGACGGCAGCCCAGCTCGGCATCGCCGCCAACGAGGACCCCGGAGCATCGTTCCCCCGTCTGGTGCTCTGCGAGAACATGGCTTCGCACAACAACTACCGCAACAGTACCTACTGGCTCCGCGACATGAGCTACATCCGTCTGAAGAATCTTGAGGTGGGCTACACACTCCCTGCATCGCTCACCAGCCGCATCAAGCTCCAGAACGTACGTTTCTTCGTACAGGGCTCCAACCTCTGCACATGGTCCAGTTTCAAGCTCTGGGATCCCGAAGTGGGCAGCAATAACGGCGAGGCATATCCTCTGACCAAGTCCATCACCGCAGGCCTTCAAATCAACCTTTAATTCCTGACACTCCATCATGAAAAAATATATAACGATACCGGTGCTCGCCCTTGCCGCTTTCCTCCCTTCGTGTGAGGATACCCTCGACGCAGACAAGTACTTCGACGACCGCCGTACGCTCGAATCGGTATTCACCGACATCAGCCAGACCCACAACTGGCTCACCCAGTCGTTCGTATTCCTCAAGGACGACCTTGCTGACTGCGTCACCAAGGAACAGAACGCCGTGGGCGTGCACTGCTTTGCCGACGACATGTACTACGGCGACCGCGACAACACCTACCAGTCGTTCAGCTCGACCGACTCGTACGCCTCCTTCAAGCAGGGCGACTACGATGAAGAGTGGGGTTCCACCGCATGGTCCAATGCCTACAAGGGCATCTTCCAGGCTTCTGTATTCATCCACAATGTGGACCGCAACGACAAACTCACCCGTGAGGAAATCCTCGACATGAAGGGTCAGGCACGTTTCGTCCGCGCATACTACTACTGGCTCCTCCTCCGCAAGTACGGTCCTGTGCCTATCATGCCTGACGAAGGCGCTGACTACATGCTTGACTACGAAGATCTCGCCTATGCACGCAGCTCTTACGAGGAAGTGGCCGAATTCATCTCTTCCGAGATGCTCAGGGCCTGTGACGAACTCCAGTCATGGAGCCGCTTCCAGGGCAACACCAGCATGGAGAACATCGTGCGTCCTACCAAGGGTGCCGCTCTGGCCACCCGTGCACTGGCTTACCTCTATGCCGCCAGCCCCCTGGCCAACGGCCAGCTCGCCAACGGCGAACATCCCTCGTCAGTCTCGGACGCCTTCGCTAAGACTCTGGTGAACCGCGACGGCACCCAGCTCCTCTCGCTGACCTATGACGAATCCAAGTGGGCGCGCGCCGCAGCCGCCTGCCGCGACGTCATCGAGTGCGAGGCCAACTACGAGCTCTATCATGTCGGTGTCAACACCGTGGACAACCGCCGCACCGGCTATCCCAAGACCATCACTCCCTATCAGGACGGCGACTTCTCCGAGAAGAACTGGCCCGAAGGATACGCCGATATCGACCCCTATCTGTCGTACCGCGACTTCTTCAACGGCGTGGCCAACCTCGACAACTCTGAGATTATCTTCAGCCGCGGCTACAATGCCGCCAGCAAAGACCACCGCAACATCTGCGGTTTCGTATCGCACGAGCTGCCCACCACACTCAACGGCTTCAACTGCCACGGCCTGACGCAGAAGATGGTCGACGCATTCTACACCAGCGCCGGCGAGGACGTGCCCGGCAAGGACAGCGAGATGAACGGCGGCGACGGCAGCGAGCGTCCGCAGGGCTGGACCACCAGCCGCGGTGAGAATGCCTACACCAAGTTCCCGCCCCTCGGCCCCGGCGTGTCGATGCAGTATGCCGACCGCGAACCGCGCTTCTATGCGTCCGTGGCTTTCAACGGCTCGTACTGGTGGGACGCCAATCCTCTGCACTCCAACAACTACATGCAGATATTCTACTGGCGCGGCACGACCACATCGTCGTCCGATGGTTCTACCACGGCTCTGAACAACGGCTACACCAACAACCCCTACTACCTCCGCACAGGCATCGGCTGCAAGAAATGGGTTCACCCCAACGACTACCGCACCAACCGCAACGGCGAGGACTACGACAATATCGTCAAGAAGTGGGAGCCCGCCATCCGCTATGCCGACATTCTCCTGATGTACGCCGAAGCTCTCAACGAGCTCACTTCGACCTACAGCGTGCCTTCGTGGGACGGCTCCAAGACCTACTCTGTCAGCCGTGACGTCAACGAAATCAAGCGCGGTATCCGTCCCGTACGCTGCCGTGCCGGTCTTCCCGACTACACTCAGGCCGAGTATGCCAGCCAGTCGGTGCTCCGCGCCAAGATCAAGCGCGAACGCATGATCGAGCTTCTCGGCGAAGGCAAGCGTTACTATGACCTCCGCCGCTGGATGGACGCCCCCGTTGAGGAATCCAAGCCCGTATACGGCTGCAACGTCATGATGACCAACCGTCAGCAGGACGAATTCCAGCGCATCGTCCCCGTCTACAGCCTCCCCACCGTATTCTCCGACAAGATGTACTTCTGGCCCATCTCCAAGAATGAGCTCAAGCGCAACCACAACCTTGTCCAGAACCCCGGCTGGCAGTACAACGACTAATGACTGATGTCTAATTATCAAAGGAAAACTACAATGCGCAAGTACAATATAATATCGAAATATCTGCTCACCGGCTGCGCCGCCATGATGCTCGCGGCATCGTGCACCGAAATCACCGACGACGAGCAGTACGAGCACTATATCAGCTTCAAGGCTCCCCTTGACACCGAAGGATCCAGCGTGGGTGTCACCACGGTGTACGTCCCCTTCACGCGTGTCGACGCCGACGGCAATCCCAAGTTCGGAGGCACAGGTCTGTCGGAGTACAAGCTCCCCGTCATGGTCAGCGGCACCACCGTCACTCCCGGCGACATCGAGGTGCGCATCGTCCCCTCGGATACGCTTGAGACCCTCAACCGCGAGCGCTTCAGCGACAACCGCAAGGAGCTCTGGTATCAGGACATGTCGGCATACGCTTCATATCCCGAGACCGTCACCGTCCGCAAGGGCGACAGCCAGGCTCTCCTGAACATCCGCTTCGACTTCAACGGCATCGACCTCTCTGACCGCTATGTCCTTCCCCTGAAGGTGGCCGAGAGCGACAACTATCTCCGCCATCCGCGCAAGAACTACGCTACGGCCATGCTCCGAGTCCTTCCCTACACCGATTTCTCCGGTGTGTTCGAGGCTTCGAACATGAAGTTCTACATCGTATCGGGCGGCGTGGTCGACAACGAACCCGGCGCCATGACCACCGTGCAGACATACGTGGTGGACCAGAACACGGTGTTCTTCTATGCCGGCACGTTCAACGAGCGCAGCCTTCTCCGCAAGTCGTTCAAGGTGTACGCCACCTTCACTCCCTACGAGGAGGGCGGCATGCGCGGCACTGTCACACTCTCGTGCGACAATCCTGAGATGAACTTCGTGCAGAACAAGACCGCTACGTACACCATCATCGAGGCTCCTGACGAAGTGCAGACCTACATCATGCGCCGCACACTCATCATCAACGACGTCGACTATACCTTCACCGACTACCGTTCGGCTCCCGGTTCGACCATCGACTACAATGTAGTGGGCACCATGACTATGGAACGTAAACTCAACACTCAGATGCCCGAGGAGGATCAGATAATTTTCTAAATCTGTAATTATATCGCGGAGAGTCTTGCAGGGTGACAGCATACCGTCATGACGTGCGGCTCTCCGCTTTTTTTTCGTACCTTTGCATACGTTATGAAAAAATTCGCAATACCTTTTCTGATACTTGGAAGTGCTGCGGCAGTCTTCGCTGCCGACAGCGGCGACGCAGCCCGGGCGGTGTCCGACCTCGAGCGTGCCATGGCCATCGCCGACGCCTCGTATGACGGGGCTTATTCGGGCCGCGCTGTCAACAGCCGTCTGGCCGACACCTACGACACCTCCACACAACATCAGGCAGGCACCTGCGACGTATGGCCCTACACTGCCGCCATCGAGGCGCACTGCTCGATACTCGAGGCTCTCGAGGCCACGCGCAGTATCGCACCGGAGCTATATGAAGCAAGGCATGACGACTACGTGGAGCGTCTTGACCGTCTCGTCTACAATCTCGACTACTACCGCGGCAAGCTCACCCTGTCGTCCTACGCCACTTCCGGCGGACAGTGGGAACCCTATGCCGTGCACCGCTCGTCCACGCGCTTCACTGCCAACGTGCAGGGTATCGAGAACGTCTACGACGACCAGATGTGGCTCTGCCGCGAACTCATCCGCGCCTACCGCCTCACCGACAAGGAGGAGTATCTCGAGACGGCCATACATCTGGCCGACTACATCATCGACGGATGGGACTGCTGGCGCGACGCCGACGGCAAGGAGTACGGCGGCATCACATGGGGTCCGGGCTACAACTCCAAGCACGCATGCAGCAATGCCCCTGCCATCCAGCCGCTGGTATGGCTCTCGCAGATATGCCGGGAGCGCGACGAGGAGGTCGAATACCGCTACCGCGACGCCTCGAACGCTGTCGTGTCCGAGATGCGTCTGCGCTCGGAGCTGTATCTCGACTTCGCCGCCAGGATATACGACTGGCAGAAAGAGAACCTGTACAGCGCCGACGGCGTCTACTACGACATGAAGGGCGCCGACAATACCATCCGTGTCGAGAACGGCTATCGCGTCCACATCGACTGCGGCGGACGCACCGGCACTTTCTTCAGCTACAATACGGGCACTATGATAGCCGGTGCTGCCGAGCTCTACGCCGTCAGCGGCGACGAACGGTACCGCGACGACATTTCGGCGTCGGTCAATGGTTCGTTCAACAAGTTCGCACGCTACCAGCGCAAGCACAAGGCATATGAGCTGATTACTGATGATGTGGCCACGTCGGGCTTCAACACGTGGTTCAACGACGTGCTCGTCCGCGGCATAGCCGACGCAGAGCCGTACTGCGACAGTTCCAGGGCCGGTATCATCCTCGACAGCACCGAGTACTTCCTCGACTATGCCTATGACAACCACAACCGCGACGGCTTCCTGCCCATACATCTGCTTGACGGCTGGGGCGAGGAGACCGTCACCAAGCCCTTCCACCAGTTCGCGTTCGCGTCGGAGTATGCCCGTCTTGCCGTGCGCCGCGCCGCTGCCGCTCAGGCCGGAGTCTCCGCAGTGACGGCCGCTCCTTCGGCTGACTCGCGCGCATATACTCTGCAGGGTCTCCCCGTGGATGGCACTCCGGCACCGAACACCGTCTACATCCGCGACGGCAAGAAACACCTGCAGAAATAATCCGACCATGAAGCGATTCATCGTATTGCCCCTTCTGACACTTCTCGCTATCCCGTCGCCGGCGGCCGAGCGCACCATTCCCGTCAAGGGACGCTATCTCAATATCCCCGTGTCGCACTCCGCACCGCGCGTGAGGCTCATGATGGAGGCCGACGGCATGGACCCTATGCCTTTCGTGGTGCGCCTCACCGACGGCAAGCCCGACTACTGGGTGTTCAAGGACCTCTCGCGCCTGAAAGGCAAGAAACTCACCGTCTCAGGTGACATATCCGAGGCTGCCCTTGGCGCCGCATATGTGGCCGATACCATCGTGGGCGCGTCATCGCTCTATGCCGAGGCACTCCGTCCGCAGTATCACTTCACCACGGCTCGCGGCTGGATCAACGACCCCAACGGCCTGATATGGCACGACGGCGAGTATCACCTCTTCTACCAGCACAATCCCTACGAGCGCGAGTGGGAGAACATGCACTGGGGACATGCCGTCAGCCCGGACCTCCTGCACTGGGAGGAACTCGATGACGCGCTATTCCCCGACAAGACCGGAACCATGTTCTCGGGCTCGGCCATCATCGACACCGACAATCTCGCCGGATTCAACCGCAAGGGCCGTCCGGCCATGCTCGCCTACTACACCTGCGAGACGGGCGAGCGTCAGATCCAGTGCATGGCCTACAGTCTCGACAACGGACGCACCTTCACCAAGTATAAGGCCAATCCGCTCATCGACAGCAAGGAGGAGTGGAACTCGCGCGACACGCGCGACCCCAAGGTGTTCCGCTACTCGGACGGCCGCTACGTCATGGTGCTCAACGAGCGCGACGGTCACTCCATCTTCAACTCTTCCGACCTCCGCACCTGGGAGCGCAAGAGCCACGTAACCGGCTTCTGGGAGTGCCCCGAGCTCTTTGAGCTGCCCGTCGACGGCGACCCGTCGAACACTCTGTGGGTCATGTACGGAGCCTCGGGCACCTATATGCTCGGCCACTTCGACGGCGCCGTGTTCAGCCCTGTATCGGGCAAGCACCGCTACAGCGCAGGCTCTGTCTATGCCGCACAGACATTCAACAACATCCCGGCTTCCGACGGCCGCCGCATACAGATAGGCTGGAGCCGCATCGACCATCCCGGCATGCCCTTCCACGGCCAGATGCTGCTGCCTACGGAACTGTCGCTCCGCACCACCAAGGACGGCGTGCGCCTCGTCTCGGTGCCCGTGCGTGAGGTGGAGAGCCTCTGTATGCCTCTGGGCTCGTGGCAGAATCTCAGTCAGGACGAAGCGCTGCGCACCCTCCGTCAGTTCGACAATCCCGACGGTCTCCGCATCAGGGCCACCATAGCTCTCTCGCATGCCACCGACGCCGTCATCAGCCTGGGCGGAGCGCGTCTGGTGGACTACGACATGAACGGCAACATGCTCAACGGCATGCCGTATTCGCCCGACGACCCCACGAGCATGGAGCTGACGGTGGACATCTTCGTCGACCGCGCATCGGCCGAGGTCTTTGTCGAAGGCGGCCTCTTCAGCTACTCGTTCGGCCGCGAGCGCCGTCCCGGTCAGGACTCCTTCTACATCCGCGGCAACCGCCTCACATTTAAGAATCTTGAAATAAGCCGGGTCGAACCGGTGTGGAACCGAATTTGATATGAAACGAATCGTATTCTTAGACTATGTGCGCGTGTTCGCCTGCTTCCTGGTGATACTCGTGCACGCCAGCGAAAACTTCTACGGAGCGCCCGGCTCGACTGACATGGCCGGCCCCCGGTCGCTCCTCGCGAGCGAGGCCGACCGCCTGTGGGTGTCGATCTACGACGGCTTCTCCCGCATGTCCGTGCCTCTGTTCATCATCGTGTCGGCCTATCTGCTCGTGCCGATGAAGGAGACCGAGTCCATGTGGACCTTCTACCGCAAGCGCGCCCTGCGCATCCTGCCTCCCATGTTCGTGTTCATGGTGCTTTACAGCACGCTGCCTATGCTCTGGGGACAGATCGACGCCGAGACATCCCTCACCGACCTGAGCCGCATCCTGCTCAACTTCCCCACGCTGGCCGGCCATCTGTGGTTCATGTATCCGCTCATCAGCATCTATATGTTCATCCCCATGATATCGCCCTGGCTGCGCAAGGCCAAGCCGCGTGAGGAGCTTTTCTTCATCGCCGTCTTCGCCCTGTCGACCTGCATGCCCTTCATGGCCCGCTGGTTCGGCGAGGTGTGGGGCCAGTGCTTCTGGAATGAATATCACATGCTGTGGTACTTCTCGGGCTATCTCGGCTACGTAGTGCTCGCCCATTACATCCGCGTGCACCTCACATGGAGCCGCGCGCGCCGTCTGGCCGTAGGTCTTCCGGCCATGCTCATAGGAGCCGCAGCCACCATCCTGTCGTTCTACGTCCAGGTGGAGGTCGGCACCATCCAGCCCACGCCCGAGCTTGAGATAGGCTGGTCGTTCTGCACCCTGAACTGCCTCGTGCTCACGGCCGGATGCTTCCTGGTGTTCTCCTGCATCGGCGAGTCTGCCGCCAACCCCGTCATCACCGAGACGTCGAAGCTCAGCTACGGCATGTATCTGATGCACATCTTCTGGCTCGGCTACTGGGTGTCGGTCATAAAGGTCGACCTTCAGGTACCTGTCGCCGGAGCCATACCTCTGATTGCAGTCGTCACCTTCGTCTGCTGCTTCCTCACGGCCAAGGTCATCTCCTACGTGCCGGGCAGCAAGTGGATCATCGGTGCCGGCAAGGGCTTTCCGGATCTTGTGTCCGCCCAGCGCACGGCGGCATGACTTCCTCCTGATGGATAATCTAACCAAACCTTATCACATATGCTACGCAAAACTCTCGCACTTGTGCTCGGGGCGCTTGCCCTGAGCGCCGGTGCTCTCAATCCGAAAGCCGATCCCAAAGCTGTGGTGACCGACGGAAATACCCGCTTCACCGTACTGACACCCGAGATGATCCGCATCGAGTACGCTCCCTCGGGACAGTTCGAGGACCGTGCCACATTCTCGGTGGTGAACCGCGAGCTCCCCGTGCCGCGATACTCTGTCAAGGACAGGAACGGCTACATCGACATCACCACCGACCGCCTCGCGCTGAAGTACCGCAAGGGCACCCGTCCTGACAGCCGCGAGAACCTCACCGTCACCATGAAGCTCAACGGCGAGCCTGTCGAGTGGTATCCCGGTCTGAAGGATTCTCAGAACCTCAAGGGCACATACCGCACCCTCGACGGCAACAACGGCTACGACTACCTGACCAGACTCGAGGACGGCGTGGTGTCGCGCTCGGGCTGGGCCGTCATCGACGATTCGCCCTCGTTCAAGCGTGCCGACGGCTCCTCGTCGCTCGCCCTCGAGCCTCGCGACGGCGGCTTCGACTGGGTCGCTCCCCGTGCCGATGCCGACGCCATCGATCTCTACTTCATGGGCTACGGCCACGACTACAAGCGCGCCGTGAAGGACTTCACCCGCATCGCCGGCGACATCCCTCTGCCGCCTGACTACATCTTCGGCTACTGGTACAGCAAGTATCAGGAGTACTCGTCGAAGGACTTCTGCGACATCATCGAGGAGCTCAAGAAGCACGACATCAAGACCGACGTCATGATTCTCGACATGGACTGGCACTACAACGGCTCGGAGAAGAACTCCGGAGGCCGCGGCGGCTGGACGGGCTGGACCTGGAACCGCAATCTCATCGCCGACCCTGACAGCCTGCTCGGCTACATGCACAGTCAGGGTCTGCGCACGGCTCTCAATCTCCATCCTGCCGACGGCGTCCGCGCCGACGAGGAAATATACGCTGACGTGGCGCGCGACATGGGCATAGACCCGGCATCGAAGAAGACCGTGGAGTGGAATCTCAATGACTCGGTGTTCGCACGCGTGTTCTTCAACCGCTTCATCCGTCCCACCGAGCGCCGCGGTGTCGACTTCTGGTGGCTCGACTGGCAGCAGTGGATGCTCAACCGCCAGGTGCCCGGTCTGGGCGAGACCATGTGGTGCAACCATGTGTTCTTCAACGACATGAAGCAGATCCGTCCCGACCGCCGTCCCGTCATCTTCCACCGCTGGGGCGGACTGGGCAGCCACCGCTATCAGATAGGCTTCTCGGGCGATACGTACATCAACTACGAGACCCTCGAGGCCGAGCCTTACTTCACGTCGACGGCGTCGAACGTCGGCTACGGCTACTGGGGCCATGACCTGGGCGGCCACATGGTGCGCGAGCACGAGCCCAACGATCCCGAGCTGCTGGCACGCTGGGTGCAGTTCGGCGTGTTCACCCCCATCTTCCGCACTCATGCCACCGCTGACCCGCGCATCGAGCGCCGCATATGGAAGTACGACAACTTCGGCACCATCAACGATGCCATCGACCTCCGCTACGCCCTCTTCCCCTATCTCTACACCATGGCGCGCAAGACCTATGACACCGGCATTGGCATCTGCCGTCCGCTTTACTACGAGCATCCCGAGACCGACGAGGCCTACGAGCGCCGCAACCAGTACTACTTCGGCGACGATATTCTCGTGGCTCCTATCGGCGCTCCATCCGTCGACGGCGTCAGCTCGCGCGAACTCTGGCTTCCCGAAGGCCAGTGGTGGTCGCCTGCACACAACCGCATCATCGACGGCGGCCGTGCCATGACGCTCGACTATACACTCGACCAGTATCCCTACTTCTTCCGCAAGGGCGCCATCATCCCGATGAATCCCGCTTCTGTCACAAGCACCACCGACCGCCCCGAGCGCATGGTGCTCAATGTCGTGGCAGGAGCCGACGGTGAGTTCGACCTCTACGAGGACGCCGGCGACAATGCAGACTATGCCACCGAGTTCGCTCGCACGGCCTTCTCGCAGAAGTACTCCAAGGGCAAGACCACAATCATCCTCTCGCCCGTACGCGGCACCTATGCCGGCATGTCGCCCACGCGGTCGTACACTCTGAGGGTGTACAACGCCGACGCACCCTCGCAGGTGACTGTCGACGGCCGCGCCGTGACTCCTTTCTACGATGCCGCCGCACGCTGCATCATCATCGAAGTGCCTTCGGCTCCGCGCAGCCGCAGGCAGACTGTGACCATAAAATAAAATCCTCTTTATGAATATATTTGTTAAATCCTTGTTTGCAGCACTTGCACTGTCCGCACCGGCTCTTCCCGGTGCGGCACAGCAGGTGCCTGACGCCGCCAGCCGCATCATGTGGGATGTCGCCTCGCGGCAAGTCATCTTTCCTTCCGGAAACTATTCGCGCCTTATCCCCCTGCAGGACGGCCGGCTTCTGGCCATAGCCGAGATACCGGGCGGCATAGGAGTGATATTCAGCTCCGACAACGGCGCCACGTGGACCAAGCCGCGCCTCATAGCCCGTGGCGAGGACCGGCTGCCTTATGCCGTCCCTGACGTGATACAGCTCTCCGACGGCACGATACTGGCCGGATTCAATCCCCGTCCGTCGTCGCCTTACAGCGAGGAGCGCCGTTTCGGCATCCGTACACTGTACTCCACCGACGGGGGCGAGACGTGGTCCGAGCCGGTCCATGCCTTCGACGCCTCGCATCTGTGGTCGGAAGGCTGCTGGGAACCGTCGTTCCTCGAGCTTCCCGACGGCGAGGTGCACCTCTACTTCGCCAACGAATATCCCTATCCCGACAGCGGCGACCAGCAGATATCGCTCCTGCGCTCCACCGACAAGGGCCGCACGTGGTCGGCGCCCGAGTGCGTCAGCTACCGTGCCGGACACCGCGACGGCATGCCTTCGGCCATCATCACCGATGCCGGCGAGATCGTGGTCATCATAGAGGACAACGGTTTTCCGCGCGGATTCATGGCCTCGACAGTGCGCTGCGACGTGGACCGCGCCTGGCGCTCGTGTCCAGTCTACGCCGAGTCGGCCCGACGGAGCGCCATCTTCGCCGAGGGCGACTCTGACAACCGTCAGTACATCTCCGCCGCTCCCTACATCCGCCGTCTCCGCACGGGCGAGACCATCGCGTCGTGGCAGGGCGACCACTTCGACCGCAAGGGTTCGCCCGAATCGCGCTTCGGCATGTACGTGGCCGTGGGCGACCGCGATGCGCGCAACTTCACTCAGGTGAGCGCGCCCTTCGACATCCCTGCTGACAGCCACGCGCTGTGGAACTCAATCAACGTCGGCTTCGGCGACGACGTGTTCGCCATTGCTTCAATAGGCTCGCCCTCGCAGGGCAATGCCATCACTCTGATGAAGGGCTGTGCCGTCAATGCCATCGACGTGCCTTATGTCGGCACTGATGCTGCCGCGCCTCTTGTCATGGGCTTCTCCAAGACCAGGAACCGCGCCGAGGTGGGCTTCACCTACGATGCCGACGGACTGTACCTCGCAGCCGATGTCACCGACGGCGAGATTTTCGATACGAAGACCGACAACGACGGCGTCTACGTCTATCTCGACCCCACCGGCACTCCTGACACGAAACCGTCGGAAGGCCGCTACCGCATCTTCTTCGATGTGGACGGCTCGGTAGCTTTCGCCCGCGGCAGCGGCCGCGCGTGGAGCAGTGCCGAAGTGCCCGAAGGCCTGACTGAAACGGTCGTATGCGCCGATGGTTCGTACCGCATCGACGGCATCATCCCCTGGTCGGCTTTCGGCCTGGAGTCGGCACCGCTCGACCGTACGGTCCGCTGCACCGTGGAGATCCGCGACCGCCGTACAGGCTCCACACTTGTGGAGCAAGTTCCTGGGGCTGAAAACCGCTCTTCCGTCACCTGGCTCCCTCTCGCCTTCGGACCGTCAGGTGCAGGAGTTGCCACAGCCGTGGCTGAGGACGCTGTCAGCTTCCGTCAGACGGGCCGCACCCTCTCGGTGGACTCCCTGACGCCCGTCGTGGGACTTGAGGCATACACCGCCGTAGGCACGCTCGTGGCCTCGTCGGCTGCCGCAGAACTGCGCCTCCCTTCAGCCGGCCTCTTCCTGTGCCGCGCCACCCTCGCCGACGGCCGCCGTGTATCGGCAAAGGTCGTGGCGGAGTGACCCGATTATATATGATGACCGCAAGATTATACCCGAGGGGGTATAGTTTTGCGGTCTTTACATATTTATATACCCGATGTGGTATAATTTCGAGGAGTTTTCGACAGCACATTTTCTTATACACTCCCCTTGTCGTTTTTCTGATTTTTACTAATTTTGCACCGAAATTTACACGTTTGCAAGATTATTCCCGATTTATTGGCCCGGTGGCTCATTTCCCTTCCGGGTGGTTTCAAAAGGTAAAATTAAGAAAAAAAGACATTTAGATTTATGTGTGGAATTGTAGGATACATAGGCGTTCGTCCTGCCTATGAGATACTTGTCAAGGGTCTGCATCGTCTTGAATATCGCGGTTATGACAGTGCCGGGGTGGCTCTGCTGACCGACGACGCGAAGCTCAACGTCTACAAGACACGCGGCAAGGTCGACGACCTCGAACGCTTCTGCCAGTCAAAGGACATAGCCGGCAGCATAGGCATAGCCCATACACGCTGGGCAACGCACGGCGAGCCTAACGACATCAACGCCCATCCCCACTTCAGCCGCAGCGGCAAGATTGCGCTGGTACACAACGGTACGATAGAGAATTACGGGGTGCTCAAGGAGGCCCTCGAGATGAACGGCTGCACCTTTCAGAGCGAGACCGACACGGAAGTGCTCGTGCAGCTCATCGAATACGTCAAGGAGACCAACGGCTGTACGCTGGTCGAGGCTGTCCGCGAAGCGCTCAAGGAAGTGGTCGGCGCTTATGCCATAGCCGTGATTGACACCGACGAGCCTGACACGGTCATCGGCGCGCGCAAGAGCTCGCCTCTGGTCATCGGTGTGGGCGAGGGCGAGACTTTCCTCGCTTCCGACGCCACGCCTATCATCGAGTATACCAACAAGGTGGTGTATCTCAACGATGACGAGATAGCCATCATCCGCCGCGGCGAACCCCTTCAGATTATCACCGCCGACAATCGTCCCGGCCAGATTGACATCAAGACCCTGCGCATGTCGGTGTCGCAGCTCGAGAAGGGCGGCTATCCCCACTTCATGCTCAAGGAAATCAACGAGCAGCCCTCCACGATACACGACTGTATCCGCGGCCGCATCGCATCACGCGGCCCGGAGGTGACTCTCTCGGGAGTGATAGAGAACAAGGATAAATTCCTTAACGCGCACCGCATCATCATCGTGGCATGCGGCACATCATGGCATGCCGGACTCATAGGCAAGCGTCTGATTCAGGAGATAGCCCGTATTCCCGTGACTGTGGAGTATGCCAGCGAGTTCCGGTACAGCAATCCTATACTTGACGAGCATGACATAGTCATAGCCATCTCGCAGTCAGGCGAGACCGCCGACACTCTTGCCGCCATACAGATGGCGCGCCGCTGCGGAGCCTTCGTCTACGGTGTGTGCAACGTCGTCGGGTCGTCCATAGCCCGCGCCACCGATTCGGGCACCTACATCCATGTGGGTCCGGAGATAGGCGTGGCATCGACCAAAGCATTTACGGGTCAGGTCACTGTGCTCACCATGCTCGCCGTGGCCATCGGTTCGCTCAAAGGCACCATCGACCCTGCCACACAGACCGCCGTCACTGACGCGCTGCGCAATCTTCCGGCCCTTATCAGGCAGACGCTGAAGCTCAACGACAAGATAGAGAAGCTGTCGAGCACATACACCTACGTGCACAACTTCCTCTATCTCGGTCGCGGCTACAACTTCCCCAGCGCTCTCGAAGGTGCTCTCAAACTCAAGGAAATCAGCTACATCCATGCCGAAGGCTATCCTGCCGCCGAGATGAAGCACGGTCCTATCGCGCTCATCGACCGGGAACTGCCCACCGTGGTGATCGCTCCCAACGACGAGATGCACGAGAAAATCATCTCCAACATCCAGCAGGTCAAGGCCCGCGGCGGTTCGGTCATAGCCATCGTCACCAAGGGCGACACGTCCATAGCCGAAATCGCCGACCACATCCTCGAGATTCCCGAGGTGCCGGAGGTGATCTCGCCTATCATCGTGTCTATTCCCCTTCAGTTGCTGGCCTATCACGTGGCCATCAAGAAGGGCTGCAATGTAGACATGCCGCGCAACCTGGCCAAGTCGGTCACGGTAGAGTAGGGCACAGTCCCTCTTCCGGCCGGCTTACTTCGGGCTGACCGCCGATATCACGCCGTCGGGTGCTATCTCTATCTTTCTGTCACGGTAGAGGTGCCCGACGGCTTTTTTGAAGTCTTTCTTCGAGCATGCGAAGAGCATCTCCACGGCTTCGGGGGAGAGCTTCTCGGTGAGCGGTGCCGAGGCCGGGTCGGCCAGATATTCGAGTATGAGGTCGCTCACCTGCGTCTGCCGCTTCACGGCCTTGTCGTTGACGGTGAGGTCAATCTTGCCGTCGGGGCGCACCTGCTTGACGAATGCCGTGACGGTCTCCTCAATTTCGATGGGCCGGTGCAGCTCGTTGCTGTATATCATTCCGCGGTGGCGGTTGTCCACGATGACCTTATAGCCGATGGGCGTGTGCTCTATGACGAGCGCGCTCACGGGCTGCCCCACGCGGTAGTCGGGATATGCGTTGCCGAGGTATTTGTCGATTTTGCTCGTGGCGGCTATGCGGTGTGTGGCGTCGTCGACGTATACATATACAAGGTAGACCATGCCGCGGCGCATGCGCACCTTCTGCTCGGCGAAGGGCACGAGCAGTCCCTTGCCGGGTATGCCCCAGTCGAGGAATGCGCCGACGCTGTTGACGTCGCTCACCTCGAGGAAGGCGAAGTCGCCCACCGTGGCGAAGGGTCGCTCGGTCGTCGCCACCGGACGGTCCTCGGAGTCGTTGTACACGAATGCCTCGATGGTGTCGCCTACCTGCGGATTGTCAGGCAGATAGCGGCCGGGCATGAGAATTTCGGCCTCGTCGCCGGGGGCCGAGAGATATGCGCCGAAATCGACTATACGGCGTATCTCCATATTCTGTATTTTTCCTAATTGTATCATTTCGCTGATATTTCAATCTGCAAAGTAAGGCGTTTTATTTGATATGGCAAGTAAAATTCCGTACTTTTGCATTCTCATATATTATCTCAACATATTCAGCCATCGTTTGTTTTCACACATATGGAACGTAACACCGACAGCGTTGACCTGGTCACCCGATATTTCGACAGTCTTGAGCCGCAGGCCCGTGAGGCTTTTGCCGCTCTCGGCGACCTCTACCGCGACTGGAACGCGAAGATCAACGTCATATCGCGCGCCGACACCGACAACATCTACTGCCGCCACGTGCTCCACTCGCTGGCTCTGGCGGCGTTCTTCGGGCCGCTTGCCGACGGCACCTCGCTGATGGACCTCGGATGCGGAGGCGGATTCCCCGGCATACCGCTGGCCATCATGTATCCTCAGTGCCGATTCCATCTCATTGACCGTATCGGCAAGAAGATAAAGGTGGCGCAGAGCATCGCCGAAGCCGTCGGACTCACCAACGTGACTTTCCAGCACGGCGACTCGGGCGAGTGCCACGCGCGCTTTGACTATGTGGTGAGCCGCGCCGTCATGCCTCTTGACGGACTCGTCAAGGCTTGCAGCCGCAATATCGACACCGCATCTCCGCGGCCTAACCGCTACGGCCCGGGACTCGTATGCCTCAAAGGGGGCGACCTGACCGAAGAGATAGCCGCCGTGCGCCGTCCCGTGGTGGAGATTCCGGTCACGGATTTCTTCAGCGAACCGTTCTTCGACACCAAGAAGGTGGTATACGTACCGTTTGTTAAAAGATAAACTGTTTAAGCGATATGTTGAAAATCAGAGTTTTCGCATTCAATGACTTCGGTGAGAACACCTATCTCCTCTATGACACGGACACGCTCGACGCACTCGTTGTCGACCCCGGCATGGTCACCGTGGCCGAGCAGCAGCTCTTCGACCGATTCGTCACGGACAATCATCTGAAAATCCGTCAGATAGTCAATACGCATCTGCACGTCGACCACTGCATAGGCGCCGACTGGGTGCGCAGCCGCTACGGTGTGACGCTTGCCGCCGACCTTGCTGAGAAGCCCCTTGGCGACGCCGTGGCACAGCAAGCGCGCATGTTCGGGATGCCGCTTGACGCCGAGCCGTCGCCCGTCGTCATCGACGTGCCCCTCCGTGACGGCGATACGGTGACGCTCGACAGCAACTGCCATCTCCGCGTCATCAGTGTGCCCGGCCATTCGCCCGGCGGCATAGTCCTGTATTGCGCCGAAGGCAGCTTCGCCTTCACGGGCGACTCGATATTCAGCGGCTCGATAGGCCGCACTGACCTTCCCGGCGGCAACCACGCACAGCTCGTGGCGGCCCTGCGCGCCAAAGTCCTCACCCTTCCCGACGACACTCAGCTGCTCCCCGGCCACGGCCCGGGCACGACCGTGGCACGCGAGAAAGCGGCCAATCCCTACGTCCGCTGAAAGCCCGAAAATATTCATTTCACACGCTGTATTGAATAAAAAAGTACCGATTTTATTCAATACAGTGTTTTTATTGAATAAAAACCGCTATATTTGTACTCTGAACAGAGACTGAAAAAATGAAAACGACTATCTTCAACCAGCGGGCCGAGCGCGATGAACTCATGGGACACTCCTATCAGCAGCGGCATACGAGATATGACGCGGACTCGCTGCTGTGCAATCCTCTCATCAAACTTATCACCGGACCGCGAAGGGTAGGCAAGTCGGTGTTCGCTCTTCTGATGCTGCAGGGAAAGAACTTCGCCTATCTGAATTTTGATGACAGCGAGTTGCTCGAAAAGTGGAATGAAGACCTCGTCATGGCTACTCTCGACGAGGTCTATCCCGGGTATGAATATATGCTGCTTGACGAAATACAGAATCTTCCGGAATGGGACCTGTGGGTGAGCAAGCTGTATCGCCGCGGAAAGAATCTTGTCATCACCGGGAGCAACGCCCGTATGCTCAGCAGTGAGATGGCCACGGTGCTCACCGGGCGCTACCTTCAGATAGAGATGCTGCCGTTCAGTCTCGGAGAGACTTTGTGCTGGCGCAATGCCGGCAGTGACCGTGAAGAGGAGGCAGCCCGGACCGAAGCCCTGACTGACGACTATATGCGCAATGGCGGCTATCCGGAGACCATCCGGTCGAGGAGCATCACCAGGAACTATCTGTCCACACTCTTTGATTCGATACTTCTGAAAGACGTCGCGCGGCGTCATAAAGTCAGGAATACGTCGGATTTGTATAATCTCGCGTCATACCTGCTTTCGGATTTCTGCAATCCCGTCTCGGTCAATGACCTGGCCGGAGACCTTGGTCTGTCGAGCGTGGCGACAACAAAGAAATTCTGCGGCTATCTCAGCGAACCGTATCTGTTCTTCTACCTGCCCCGGTTCAACAATAAGCTGAAACTGATGGCTAAAGCTCCTAAAAAGGTTTATGTGGTTGACAACGGGTTCGTGCAGGGGGCCGCGTTCAATCTCAGCGAGAACCTCGGACGGCTTCTTGAGAATCAGATTTTTGTCGAACTCATGCGCCGCGGTTATACGCCCGGCAAAACTCTTTTCTACTACCGCACTCGCAATGACAGGGAGATTGATTTCGTCACGCGCAATGGTGTGAAAGTCGAGCAGCTCGTACAGGTGTGCTACGATATGTCATCGCCCAAGACACGTAAGCGTGAACTTGACGCCCTCGCCGAAGCTGCCGGCGAACTCCGGTGTGACAATCTTGTCATCGTCACAGGCTCGCATGACGAGACAATCGAATGGCGCGGCCGCACAATCTCGGCAGTCTCCGTCGGCAGATATTGCCCCATAGACCGTTAACACTGATTTTTATCCTAAAAAGGTGCGAAAATATTTTGTCATGTCAAAAAAATTTCGTTACTTTGCACGCTGAATTGTGGCACATCCTTAAAAGCGTAGGGAAAGATGCACCCTGTCGTGATATGAGAACTGTGATGCCGGCCACTGATTCCTGTTTAATAAAGAAGTATATATAAGAACGATAAACCAGTAAAAGCCATGTCAAAGATTTGTCAAATCACCGGCAAAAAAGCGATGGTGGGTAATAACGTTTCGCACTCGAAGCGCCGTACCAAACGCAAATTCAACGTCAACCTCTTCACTAAGAAGTTCTACTGGGTAGAACAGGATATGTGGATTTCTCTCACTATCTCGGCAGCCGGCCTCCGCACAATCAACAAGCTCGGCCTCAACGCTGCTATGACGCAGGCATACGAAAAGGGTTTCCTCCAGGCATCGGACATCAAACCCGTTGGTTTCTAATTCCCTCCCACGCATTTAATCAGACGAAACAATGGCAAAGAAAGCAAAAGGCAACCGCGTACAGGTGATTCTCGAATGTACCGAACATAAAGCCAGCGGCATGCCCGGCACAAGCCGCTATATCACCACCAAGAACCGCAAGAACACTACCGAACGTCTCGAACTTAAGAAATACAACCCCATTCTTAAGCGCATGACCATTCACAAAGAAATTAAATAATCTCCAGATATGGCAAAGAAAACCGTAGCAAGCCTCCAGAAAGGCGAAGGCCGCACCTACAGCAAGGTTATCCGTATGGTGAAATCTCCCAAGACCGGTGCTTATACCTTCCAGGAACAGATGGTGCCCAACGACGCTGTTAAAGACGCTCTCAAATAAATCAGGACGTACCTTTTTCAGTTCAAACATAAAATGGCAGGACTCCTTGTTGCTTGACTCAAGGCGTACCTGCCTTAATTGTTTTTAAACTATTATGACCGACGGATTTCTCAGGGTAGCATGCGCTTCGCCGGCTGTAAGGGTGGCCGACGTAGATGCCAATACCCGCAATATCATCGAACTTATCGACCGCGCTTATGCCCGGGGCGCCGACGTGCTCGTTTTCCCGGAAATGTGCGTGACGGCCTACACCTGCGCCGACCTCTTCCACTCATCGACACTGCTTGACGCCGCGCGGCAGGCTGTGCTCGGGATTGCTGCGCACACCGCCCGCTGCGGCGGAATGTTTGTGGCTGTCGGTGCTCCCTTCGTGTCGGCCGGGGCGCTGTACAACTGCGCCTTTATATGCGCCGGAGGTGCCGTGCAGGGCATAGTCCCGAAGACGTTCATTCCGAACTACAACGAGTTCTACGAGAAGCGCTGGTTCGCTCCGGCTCCGGCAGATGTCGAGACTGTGAGCGGATTCGAGGACTGGGATATCCCCTTCGGTCAGAATCAGATATTCGACTTCAACGGTGTCAAGGTCGGTGTCGAAATCTGTGAGGACCTCTGGACGCCGTGTCCGCCGAGTACGGCGCTCGCTCTCGGCGGCGCCGAGCTCATCCTCAATCTGTCGGCCAGTGATGACATCATCGGCAAGTACGCTTATCTCAAGTCGCTTGTCGGGAGCCAGTCGGCACGCTGCATCTGCGCCTACGCCTATGCGTCGGCCGGATTCGGCGAGTCGTCGACCGACCTTGTGTTCGACGGCAAACTTTTCGTGGCCGAGAACGGCCGTATGCTTGCCTGCAACCGCCGCTGGCAGTCAGGCAATCAGCTGACGGTGGCCGACGTCGACGTAGAGGCCATACGCCGCGACCGCATCCACAATGGCTCGTTTGCCGACTCGGCGCGCCGCTGCGAGGCGGAAGTCTTCGTCTCGCCGGTACACGGCGGCGAGGACCGTCGCCCTCAGACCGACGGTCTGATGCGCAGCGTCGACCCTCATCCCTTCGTCCCCTCGGGCGACAGCGACCTTCAGGAGCGCTGCGAGGAAATCATCAACATACAGGTGGCCGGCCTGGCGCAGCGTCTGTCGGCAACGGGATGCAAGTGTCTGGTCATCGGCATCTCCGGCGGCCTTGACTCCACGCTGGCGCTCCTTGTGGCCACCCGTGCGTTCGACCGTCTGCAGCTCGACCGCAGCGGCATCGTCGGCGTGACTATGCCGGGATTCGGCACGACCGACCGTACGCACGACAACGCCGTCACGCTCATGAAGGCCCTCGGCGTAGCCATGCGAGAGATATCCATCGTTCCGGCCGTAAACCTCCATTTTCAGGATATCGGCCACGACCCGTCGGTCCACGACGTCACGTACGAGAACAGTCAGGCGCGTCAGCGCACGCTCCTGCTCATGGACATAGCCAACCAGTCGGGCGGCATGGTGCTCGGCACGGGCGACCTCTCAGAGCTGGCTCTCGGCTGGGCCACATATAACGGCGACCATATGTCGATGTACGGCGTCAACGCCGGTGTCCCCAAGACGCTCGTGCGCCATCTCACCAAGTACTTTGCCTCGCAGACCTCCGACCCCGACGAGAAGCGCGCCCTCCTCGACATCGTCGACACCCCCATCAGTCCCGAACTCATACCGGCCGAGCCTGACGGAACCATAAAGCAGAAGACCGAAGACCTCGTGGGCCCGTACGAGCTGCACGACTTCTTTCTGTACTATACGCTCCGCTACGGATTTTCGCCTCGCCGCATCTTCGTGCTTGCGCGCAAGGCTTTCGACGGCGCTTACTCCGATGCCGTCATCGCGAAGTGGCTCTCCACCTTCTTCCGGCGCTTCTTCAACCAGCAGTTCAAACGCTCATGTCTGCCCGACGGCCCGAAGGTGGGCAGTGTCTGCCTTTCGCCCCGTGGCGACTGGCGCATGCCCTCCGACGCCTCATCGGCGCTGTGGCTCAAGGAGGCGGACAGTCTGACCGATACTGACGCAGAGTGACTACAGCCGACTTCGAAAGCCGCGCCGCCGCATATATAGCCGCGCACAGCCTCCTGCACCGCCAGGCCCCCGTAGTGGTGGCTCTCAGCGGCGGTGCCGACTCGGTTGCGCTCCTGGCCGTGCTGCTCCGTCTCGGCTACGACTGCCGCGCGGCGCACTGCAACTTTCACCTCCGGGGCGAGGAGTCGCGGCGCGACATGCTCCACTGCCGCGACATATGCCGCACGCTCGACACTGACCTCTATGTGCGCGACTTCGATGTCGACGCCCGCAGGCGCGCGTATCCCGGCGAGTCGGTCGAGATGGCGTGCCGCGAGCTGCGCTACGCATGGTTTGCCGATCTGCTCGACCGCGACTGCGCCCAGGCCGTGGCCGTGGGACATCACCGCGAGGACCGAGCCGAGACCTTCATGCTCAATCTCATGCGCGGCGCAGGCATAGCCGGGCTGACGTCGATGCGTCCGCGCAGCGGCTCTGTCGTCCGTCCCCTTCTGCCTTTCACGCGGGCCGAGATAGAGGAATATCTGTCAGCACAGGGTATCACTTTCATCACCGACAGCAGCAACGCATCCGACGCTCACCGCCGCAACCGCCTGCGCAACGGCATCCTCCCGGCTCTTGACGCCGCCTTCCCCGGGGCGGTCGATGCGATTCTCCGTTCGGTGGCGAATCTCGAGAGCGCCGCGGCCATATACGACGAGGCCGTGGCGGCTAAGCGCAAGGCATACTTCGACGGAGATTCGCGTCTGCGGCTGCTCGAACTTGTGCAGTCCGAGCCCGAGGCTCGCACGCTGCTCTTCGAGTTCCTCCGTCCACTCAGCTTCACATATACGCAGGTGTGCGACATGATAGACGGCGCCGCCCGTTCCGGCGCTACGTTTCAGTCGACCGACGGCCGGATTGTGGCCGAACTCAGTCACGGTGTCATCGACATCTCCGACGCCTCGCGTCTGAACATCACCGAGAGCGACACCTTCGAGGTGAATCTCCGGCATGACATCACAGTGCCGGTCCGCATAGCCGTGAGCCGTCATGCCATAACCGACTTCCGGCCTGAGCGCTCGGGCGCCCGCTCGGCGTTCTTCGATGCTTCGGTGCTCGATGAGTCCCACCGCTGGCAGCTCCGTCACTACCGCCGCGGCGACCGCATGGTGCCCTTCGGCGCCGTGAAGTCGAAGCTGGTCAGCGACCTTTTCGCCGGAGGCCGCTATTCAGCCGCGCAGAAACGCGCCGCGTGGCTGCTTACGTGCGATGACGAACCCGTGTGGATTCCCGGTCTGCGCAATTCGGCTCGTTTCGCCCTCGGACCGGGCACCCGGCAGTATATACGACTCGAACTCATTAACTGATAGAAAAATCAATATCACCATTATAGCACTTGCAATGAAAACATCCGTTTGTCTTCTACTCGCTGCGGCAGCTTCGGCTTTACAGGCCGGAGCCGCGCCTGTCACCGACATCGTCGCCACCGATGCATACCGCTGGCACGGCGACACCATCACACAGGGCGAATTCTTCGCCACAGCTCCGTCGGCTACCGAAATAGTGTCGAACTATTACGCCCAGCCCGGTTTCGGCTTCCCTATCTCGCATACGTGGAAGCTCAAGAATGACCTCAGCTCCTATCCCCGTCTCTCCACGCCCAACAGGCTCCATCAGGCCATCTACAACATGGGTCTTGACGAGATGGTCAATGCCGTCGAACCCGACACCACTCTCCGCACCGGCAAGGAGTGGGCCGGCGTGTGGACCCGCGACGTCTCGTACTCCATCATCCTCTCGATGTCATATCTTCAGCCCGAGGCCTCGCGCATATCGCTGATGAAGAAAGTGAACCCCAACGGCGTCATCATCCAGGACACCGGCAGCGGCGGCGCATGGCCCGTCAGCTCCGACCGCGAGATATGGACCGTGGCCGCATACGAGGTCTACAAGGCCACCGGCGACCGCAAGTGGCTCGAATATATCTATCCCGTCATTAAGAAGTCGCTCGATGACGATGCCCTGACGGTAGTGTCCGGCTCGGGACTGGTCAAGGGCGAGACATCGTTCATCGACTGGCGCGAGCAGAGCTATCCCAAGTGGATGAATATGGCCGATATCTATAACTCCGAGGCTCTCGGAACATCGGTCGTGCACTCCCAGGCGCTCCGCACACTCGCCGAGATAGCACGCGAGCTCGGTCATAAGAAGGAAGCCGAGGAGTACACCGCCCGTGCCCAGGCCGTCGCCGATGCCATCAATAAGAATCTCTGGCTCGACGACAAGGGCTACTACGCCATGTACAACTACGGACGCAATTTCCCCGTCCTCAATCCGCGCGCCGAGACCCTCGGCGAAGCTCTTGCCATCATCTACGATGTGGCCGACGCCGACCGCGCACGCACCATCACCGAGTGCAATCCCACCACGCCATTCGGAGCTGCGATATTCTTTCCGCAGATAGCCGATATGCCTGCCTACCATAACAATGCCCTCTGGCCCTGGGTGGCCGCATACTGGGCCATCGCCAATGCAAAGGCCGGCAATGAGCAGGGCACGCTCGAGGCGATAGGCTCGATATTCCGTCCGGCCGCGCTATTCACCACGAACAAGGAGAATTTCAACCTCGACAACGGCGACATCGCCACCGAGCTCAATTCGTCGAACATGCTCTGGTGTCTGGCCGGAAACATCGCCGTGACCAACCGCATACTCTTCGGCATAAACTTCGAGCGTGACGGTCTCCGCTTCGCTCCCTTCGTTCCCAAAGCCCTCGCCGCCGAGCGCACACTTGACAACTTCAAGTACCGCAATGCGACCCTCTCCATCACCGTCCGCGGCTACGGCGACCGCATCAGGTCGTTCACGCTCAACGGCAAGGAGCGCAAAGACGCCTTCATCCCGGCCAACATCAAGGGCGACAACACCATAGTCATCACGATGGCCGACAACGAAATAGCGCCTCTCAAGGTCAACCGTACGCCCAACGTCAAGGCACCTCTGACTCCCGTTACGTGGATTGCCGACGGACGGCTGCAGTGGAATCCTATCGAGTACATCGGTTCCTACCGCATCCTGCGCGACGGCAAGGTCGTGGCCGAGACCCGTCAGACCTCATTCGATGTGTCTGTCCCGGGCGACTATCAGGTGGTTGGCGTCTCGGCTGACGGAGTCGAGAGTTTCGCATCCGAGCCGCGCAGCTCACGCAAGTCCATCATCGCCCAGCTGCCCGGCGAAAGCACTGCCATCGCTTCGGCCGAGATTTACAATACGCCTGCTGCGCCGGTCGAAGGCTACACCGGCACGGGTTTTGTGGAGATTGATCAGAAGACCGCACCCCTTTCCATCCCCGTCACCGTGCCCGCTGACGGCACCTATGCCCTCTCGGTCCGCTATGCCAATGGCAACGGCCCTGTCAACACTGAGAACAAATGTGCCATCCGCACCGTATCGGTCGACGGTCAGCGTCAGGGCATCATGGTGTTCCCTCATCGCGGCGTGAACAACTGGGATGACTGGGGCATGAGCAACTCCGTCCTCGTTCCGCTCAAGGCCGGCAGCCACACTGTCACCATCGACTTCCGTCCCGAGAATACCAATATGAATATCCGCACCAATCATGCTCTGCTTGACCGTGTGGAACTCGTGAAGGTCGGCGACTGACCCTCGGCGCCCACGGCGAACCAAACAACGACGCAAAGCGTTGGAAGTGTATATATTGTGTACACTTTCAACGCTTCGTTTATGAAAAAATTCTTCGCAATCCTCTTCGCAGGTCTTCTCCTCTGTGCCTGCAGCCCGTTCTCGCTTGTCAACAGCGAGACTTACAATAATGCCGACCTCTCCGACTACCATACGTTCCGTATCGTTACTCCTGCCGACGGCAATCTTCCGCCCGGCATGCAGATGGTCACCTACTACAACATCGCCGCCGCCATCCGCGAGCAAATGGTCGAACGAGGTTTCACCGAGGACCCTGCTTCGCCGTTGCTCATCAATATCGGCCTGACCGTCCACAAGGAGATAGCCACCGAGCCGCTTATTGATGCTTATGGCCCCGGAGCGTGGGCGCCCGTCCCAGGCCCGTTCTACAACGGCTGCTACCCCTGCTTCATGTATCCGCGCTATAACTACTGGCCGGGTTACTACAGCAATGCGCAGGTCATCACCGGCATCTACAAGGAAGGCGTCCTGACCATGGATATGGTCAACATAGACACGAAGGTGCCGCTCTATTCGTCGTCGGTGGCCACCATCCTCCAGAACGGCGAGTCGCAGTTCCGCGACCTGAAAGGCATCGCCGAAGCCGCTCAGACCCTATTCTCGAAATTCCCCGTACCACTCCTGCCGCAATACAGGAAATAAGTCAACCGAGGCCCGACGGACACCATCCGCCGGGCCTCGTATTTTCTGTCACCGTCCGCCCGTGAGCGCTTTCGCAATCGGCGGACAGATGCGGCTCAGAAGCCAATACGAGGCGACGCAGAAGGCGGTGACTGTGGCCGAGAGGCTGAAGTAGAGGAGTATCATGCCGACTGAGGTATCGGGAATGATGACCTTTGACAGAATCGAGCGCCACGGACCTATGACCAGACTGTGGAATCCGAAGACGAAAAAAGTGCTCGATGTCAGAAGTGCGTGAATCCGCGCACGGCGGTCAGTCATGTATGATGCCCAGCAGGTGAGGGCATAGACACCGCACAATATGCCGAGTCCGATGCAGCGCTCACGGATGAAAGCAGAGGGACCGCTGACTGATGCCACGCACAGTGCTGTCCATATGGCGGTGGCTGCCGCCGCGCGGAAGACAGTCGGCCGTCCGCAGGCTTCGACCGGGTCGAGACCGTGAATCCCGGAATATGCGCCAAAGCCGAAGAACACAATGGCCACCGGCCCGAGCCCCGAAATGTGCGGTCCGAGACCTGCCACGAAGCACACGAGGAGTGCGCCGAGCACCCATATGCCTTTTCGCCCTTTCAGCAGGACGTAGAACAGCGGCGATATGATGCTCATCACAATCAGGTCGCGCAGATACCAGAGCGGGTAGTCCACAGGTGTGGTTGGCGGTTCGTAGTAAAACGTGCACGGTGCACCGAGCTGGTCCCAAAAGACGTATTGGAGGAATCCGAATGTGTTGTCGGTCGGAATTTTTGACACTATGGCACCTCGTGACAGTATCACGTACCATATGAGTGCGAGGATATTCCAAAGGAGATATGGTAAAAGGACTGACCTGACTCGTTTGCGCAGTTGCGAGATATACGTCGTTCTGTCGAAAGTGCCTTTGCGGAAGAAGAGGTAACCCGATATGATGAAGAAAAGCGGGACGCAAGCGCGGCAGAAGCCTCCGTTGAGTAGGTCAACGACATACGAGCCTACGGGCAGACTGTCAGCTCCGATATGGCAGTGAATCATCACGATTCCCACCATGAGAGGGAACCGCATGAAGTCGATGGTCTGCGAACTATGGGCATTTAGCTTTGACATTCTCAGCATCAGTAAAACGGGGTCCGGGACGTCCTGACGTATGGGCATAAAAAAAAATTACCCGTCGTCA